>CBDDRW010000020.1:0-34582 GCA_965233175.1 uncultured bacterium | reverse complement strand
GGTTTGACTGTATAGAGATAGTTGGACCCCACGCCGCCCGGTACACGATCGAAGATGATGGTCAATTCGCCTGACGGCGTGCTTGGCACTGCCATCGAATAGGCCCGATTGAGCGGCGGCGCGGCCCCGACCGGCAGTTTGAGTGACACCCATTGACCTGGCTTAAACACAATGGTCTGGAGGGTGGGAAGAAGAACGAGCTGACGAGTGTGAGAGGTGAGATCGTTCACCGACATCACAGTCGCTGCTTGCGTGAATTCTGCCATCACGATCTCCTTCTTCCTCTTAACAGAAGCGATGACAAGATGGAAGCTCTGCGTTTCCTGTACAAGGCTTTTTCCTGCATGTTATAGATACCCACCTTTTCGTATCACTGTCGTGAGTATGAGATGACTCAGGTACGCGTTCGATTTGCCCCAAGCCCGACCGGCTTTCTCCATATTGGAGGAGTCCGCACGGCGCTATTCAATTGGCTCTTTGCCCGCCAGCAAAAGGGCGTGTTTGTCCTCCGCATTGAAGACACGGACCAGAGCCGCTCGACCGATGAATCCATCCGAGCCATCATCGAAGGGATGAAATGGGTGGGGCTCGATTGGGATGAAGGGCCTTATCGGCAGACCAAGCGCATGGACATCTATCGCAGCCACGCGATGCAGCTTCTTGAAAGGGGCCATGCCTATTGGTGTGTCTGCACAGCGGAGGAACTCGACAGAAGACGCAAAGAAGCGGAGATCAAGGGGCTGCCGCAGAAGTACGACGGTCGATGCCGCGATCGTGGGCTTACAAATCAGGCCGGCGACGCAGCTCTGCGCTTCAAAGCTCCGCAAGAGGGGGAGATTGTGGTCGAAGATCTCATTAAAGGCAAGATTGTCTTCGATAACGCGGTGCTGGACGATCTAATCATTCTCCGCTCGAATGGGTACCCAACGTACAATTTTTCTGTCGTGATCGATGATGCGTTGATGGGCATAACCCACGTCATTCGAGGAGACGATCACCTGACCAACACACCACGCCAGATACCTATTTTTGAAGCACTGGGTTTTCCGGTTCCATGGTTCGGGCATCTGCCGATGATTCTGGGCCCAGACAAAGCCCGCCTTTCAAAGCGACATGGGGCCACCTCGATTATGGCCTATAAAGACATGGGGTATCTGCCCGATGCGATGGTGAATTATCTCGTTCGGCTTGGATGGTCACACGGAGACCAGGAACTCTTCACTCGTGAGGAACTGATAGAGAAGTTTTCCTGGAAACATGTCCAAACGTCCGCAGCCGTATTCAACCCCGAGAAGCTTCTTTGGGTCAACGCTGAATATATCAAGCTCAGTCAACCAGCACAGGTGGCTCAGGCGCTTTTGCCTCTGTTGAAAGCGGCAGGATTGACAGATGAAGTTCATGCTGTCTCAAACGGTTGGCTTGAGCAACTTGTCATCCTTGTGAAGGAACGGGCAAAGACGCTTGTAGAGATGGTCGATTGGGTGAGGCCGTATTTGGGACAGGCTGTGACGTGTGATGAAGAGGCCGCCAGGAAATTTTTGACGCCGGCCATCGCGCCGGTTCTCGGCCGCTTGCTCACTCGCTTCGAAGCCTTCCCGGCCTTTTCAAAACAGCAATGGGAAGCGGCCTTCAAGCAACTGGTTGAGGAAGAAGGGGTGAAGATGGGGCAACTGGCCCAGCCGGTTCGTGTAGCTCTGACAGGTCGCACGGCCAGCCCCGGCCTCTTCGACGTCATGGAGATACTGGGAAGAGACCGGACTTTGTTTCGTCTCCGCCGGGGGATCGAACGGGCCTCTGTGTAATTGGCCGGTCTCCACCAGCAAACCCGCGTCGATCTTGACGGAATCACACGCCGTATATTACTGTGAATGCCGGTTGGGGGATCGTCTAGCGGTAGGACGTCAGTCTCTGGATCTGACTACCTAGGTTCGATTCCTAGTCCCCCAGCCAAATAATCTTTTTCCTCCGTTTCAGACCACGATTCGCTGCCGTACCGCGCTGGGGGATCGTCTAGCGGTAGGACGCCGGTCTTTGGAGCCGGCTACCTAGGTTCGATTCCTAGTCCCCCAGCCACTTTTCTGACCATCCCACTCGCTACTTCAACGACGCCAGATCGATGACAAACCGAAATCGCACATCGCCTGTGAGTACTCGCTCGTAAGCTTCGTTCACTTGTTGGATCGGAATCACTTCAATATCGGACTCGATATTGTGTGTGGCGCAAAAATCGAGCATCTCTTGGGTTTCTCTGATACCGCCAATCACGGATCCAGCAAGGGCAAACTCGAAGGCGCCTAACCGTTCCGCATCTTTTCGTTTCTGTTCAGAGGTGCTTAAGACAGTCACTTCTGTTCCGAGCGCTTTGCCGATCTTTACCGCCATATGGCCCAATCCTCCCAGCCCCACCACTGCAAGTTTGTGATATTTACCGACCCCCCAATGGCGAAGGGGGAGTACGTGGTAATGCCCGCGCACAAGAGTGGGGCTGCTCCGGCAGGTGACAGGGTTGATGGGATTCGTAGCACGTAATGCTCATCTACGACGATCTGTGTGGAATAACCCCCTTGTGTAGGGTGGCCATCTTTATCGCGACCACTGTACGTGAGGAGCATGCCGACCTCGCAGTACTGCTCTGATCCCTCTCGACAGGCCGCACAAGTCCGGCAGGAATCGACGAAGCAGCCGACGCCGACGCGGTCGCTTATCGTGAACTGCTTCACCGCAGACCCGATTCTCGCCACGGTGCCGACGCATGGCCGGGCACCATGGGGAAAATCGATCCTCCCCATTCGTCGCGTGCTTGATGAATATCAGAGTGGCAGATGCCGCAGTGGGTGATCGCGATGAGCACATCATGAGGGCCGACCTCACGCCGCTCGAATGAAAAGGGTTGCAGGGCAGTCTTGGCGGTCATCACGGCATACCCTTGGGTCGACAGCATCGTTTGTGCTCCTTAAAAGAGGGCTTTATTCGACGGGGACCATATCAAGGTACGCGGGGCTTGCCAACCCTGAAACGTGCGGACAACACCGGTGCAAAGCAATGGATTGTGCTGCCAGGGGAATTGTCTCGAGGAAAGTGGACGCGTTCAGTGGGAAGACGGATGATTGCTACTAGGGCTGTTGCTTAACCGTTTTGCTGTGCTGCTGTGCCGTCGTCTCCCTCTAACGAGTCGGAAAACGAGGTGTCTGTGGTGAGGGTGAGACCTGGCAGGCGATACCGTTCCGTCACCCAGGCGCCAAGGTCGATCACTTGACATCGTTCAGAGCAGAAGGGACGCCAGGGGTTACCGTCCCAGGTGCTGGGTTGGCGACAGAGCGGGCAAGTCATACCCGGCATTGTACCATGCTGAATCCGAGGATCGGCCAGCGGTCAACTCTGGTGGACTTGTTGCGTGGTTGCAATGTTCAGCAATCGGTGAAGGCGACGCTGATCGATCTCCGAGAGGCCGAGAAATTCGACGCCAAATTCCCCGCTCTCGCTCCAACGAACCGCAGCAGACTCGATGGTAATCGGCGAACCTAGATCTGTCGCCCTGATGAGAATTCTCACCGCTGAGCCAGGCTGAACCGATGACATGCTGGTCACGGCGCACCCTCTGGCAGACAGATCGAACATGGTGCCTTCGCAAATGTTTGTCTTGTTGGTGCTGGAAAAGAACACCTGCATATCAACGGGGATTCGTGGATACTCACGACACTCTATCATACGGTCCTCCATACGATTCGACGTTCTTCGTGATACCGACATCTCATGCTTCAATGAGTGTAGCAATCCCAGCGCTACGGTAAAGTAAAACATGGAAACGGTAAACAGAGGGCCGGATGAATGAATATTCTGGGTGAGTGAGGGCAAGAGGGAGTGTGTCGGCGTACTACTTGGGGGGCTGAGCTTTTTCGATCTTTGCCCAGGCGTCTTTGAGTGACACCGTGCGGTTGAATATCAGTGTCCCGGAGGCTGAATGAGGGTCGACGCAGAAATATCCCAGGCGCTCGAATTGATACCGAGTGCCGGGCACGGTCTGCCGCAAACTTGGCTCAACCAGACAGCCTGTGATTCGTTCCAATGATTTGGGATTGAGATAGGTTGTCCAATCCTGGTCTGGCGGCACCTTCGCCAAATCCGTCACCAGGAGGGGGTTGTAGAGCCGGACTTCGGCTTTCACCGCATGAGCCGCCGAGACCCAATGGATGGTCGACTTGACCTTGCGCTGCTCCTGGGATGCGCCGCTCTTTGTTGTGGGATCGTAGATGCAACGGAGTTCGGTGATCTCACCGGTCTGCGGATCTTTCGTCACTCCGACACATTTGATGATGTAGGCATACCGGAGCCGCACTTCGCGTCCTGGGGCGAGCCGGAAGAACTGTTTGGGTGGATCTTCACGGAAATCGTCTTGCTCAATATAGAGAATGCGTGAGAATGGGACCTTCCTCGTCCCTGCAGACGAATCCTCCGGATTGTTGACGGCGTCCAATTCTTCGCATAGGTCTTCGGCATAGTTGTCGAGAACGATTTTGAGGGGCCGCAGCACGGCCATGACTCGCGGCGATTGCCTGTTCAGATCTTCGCGAACAAAGTGTTCGAGTAACTGCATCTCGACGATGGACTCGCGTTTGGCTACCCCGATATGGTCGCAGAAAGCTCGAATCGCTTCTGGGGTATACCCGCGACGACGGAGTCCTTTGATCGTCGGCAATCGTGGGTCATCCCACCCACTCACCAGTTCCTTTTCGACCAACTCGAGGAGCTTTCGTTTGCTCATGACCGTATAGGTCAGATTTAACCGAGCAAACTCGATCTGCTGCGGCCGATGCGGCGCTTCAGCCTGTTCGACGACCCAATCGTAGAGTGGCCGGTGATCTTCAAATTCCAATGTGCAGAGTGAGTGCGTCACTCCCTCAATCGCGTCCGAAAGAGGATGCGCATAGTCGTAGGACGGGTAGAGGCACCATGCATTCCCTGTTCGGTAATGCGGCACATGTCTGATGCGATAGAGCACTGGGTCCCGCAGGTTGATATTGGGTGACGCCATGTCGATTTTGGCTCGAAGGACGCGGGAACCGTCGGGGAATTCCCCAGCGCGCATGCGTCGAAAAAGTTCAAGATTTTCATTGATGGAGCGGCCTCGAGAGGGGCTGTTCATTCCGGGCTGAGTCAAGGTGCCGCGATAGGTCCGTATCTCCTCAGCCGTTAAGTCATCGACATAGGCTTTGTCCTTACGAATCAGGCGAACGGCGAACTCGTGCAGCTGTTCGAAATAGTCCGAAGCAAAAAACATCTTCCCCTGCCAGTCAAACCCCAGCCATCGAATATCGTCCTGAATGGCCTGGACATATTCAGGATCTTCGGTCGTCGGATTGGTATCGTCAAATCGCAGGTGACAGATGCCTACTGAAATCCCTTGTGCCACACCGAAGTTCAAGCAGATCGATTTCGCGTGTCCGATATGGAGATAGCCGTTCGGCTCAGGTGGGAAGCGCGTCACGACTCGACCGCCATGTATGCCGGTTGCGTGATCGGCGGCCACGATGTCGCGAATAAAGTTTGAAGCGCCAGTCGATTCAGACACGATAGGACAATGACTCCTTTGTAGAAGAGATCCTTACAGGAGCAAGTTGTTGCGCGTTGTTCTATCACAAGAGCGGTAGGCGGGAGAAGGGCTTACACAGCGGAGGAAGGATATGGGAACGAATCGAACACTACGCGTTTTGATGCGTCGACATCTGCATCACACTGAAGTCTTTCTGCGCGATGAGGTGGCCTTCCATACGTAAGCGAAACTCGTAGCGCCCAGGGGTGGGAAAGATCAGCGAGGGAATATTGATCCCGAAATCGGAAATTTGAAGGCGGTCCGCGATGGCAATATTCGGAAGGGCAGCCCGGCAGATGAGTTGTTCATTGTTGAGATAGGTTAAATCGATGTCGAAGTGATAGGTCCCTTCAGCATCAGTGAGACAGAAATACAGTCCCATTTGTGAATGTTGAAAAGGAAAGCTCATGGCCTGTAAATGCGTGAAGAGGCCTATGAGGCTTTTCTTCTTGGTGACGCTATCCTCAATGACCTGATCGCAGACCAGGAAGGCCTGCACGCTTGGCTTCACAATGTCTGACATACTGCCATTGTACGGGAGTCCTGAGTCTTGTCAAAAAGGATGTGTTTTTCAACAAGGCGTCCAGGGTGGTCGACGCCCGCGGGACTTTCGATGGCAAGAGATGGATAGGCGTCAAGAGGAGCTGGAGTCTATAGCCCGCATTCTTCGTGACTAATGCGGGCCAGGAGGCCGATTATCCGATTACCGCCGCGTTGCCTCGACTTTCCGCAACATCGCCGAACATCGTGAGACCGGTGCCGATACGGCAATAGTGGGGACTGACCGTGACTAATTCACCTTTATGGGTACAGAAGCGCCCAGCAGTGATGCGAATTTTTCTTTTCTGCATGAGACAGGCTTCGAAGACCGCGTGCCCTGTTGTTCGGTCTGTGACTGTCACTGAAGGAGGATCGCCTGGGGTTGCCTCGCCGCTGGCCTTTACCTGTATCGTGAATCGGCCCGTACTATGTACCGAAAGCGCATTTCGTCGTATATGACCGACACGGACTCCCTGCTCATCGTACAGGTCCATCGTCAAGAGTAACGTCAACGGTTGGGGTTGTGTTTCCAATACCACCTGTTCTTTGCCTTGAAGTTTGACGACGCCGTTCGTGTTTCGAAACACATTCGAGCCAACGTAGAGCTCAAGGCCCTGTTCGGGCATCTCGATGTCGATGAGTTCAGGAGAATCTGTGATTCCGATAGTTTTGATTTGGAGGGAGTTGTTCATGTTCCACCATGAGTCTGCGGTTCAAAGAGAAGGCCAACGACCGACGTATCCCATTATTCATAGGTCCATCACGTATGCTTTCCGCAAGGTAGGCCATACCACGGTCGCTGTCAAGTCGTGAATGGGCCAGCGGTGCAAAGGCCTGAATACTGCCTAGAATCGGTGGGAATGGATTGAAAAATGCGAAGCTCACGTGGTACTGTGCTCGGTCACCCCCATCAGTATTGATGATCTGGTCCCATCGTCTAGCCTGGCCTAGGACGGAGCCCTCTCAAGGCTTAAACACGGGTTCAAATCCCGTTGGGACCACCACCTTGTTATTATTCAGCATTTTGCCTTCTGGTTTAAGGAACATGCCGATGTTCCTTAAACCGCTGTCTGCTCCGCGAGCGTGATGCTCAACAATCGGTTCGCGCGCTCCTCGTAAAAGGCTACCGTGTGTTTCAGCTGCGGTGGCCGAATCCGCGCATAGCATTGCGTCGTCTCGATGCGCGCATGGCCTAACAACGCACGGACTTCTTCGAGATCATGGTGGCGCTCGTACACTTCCATGGCCACCCCGTGCCGCAGATCATGCGGCTTCAGCATCGGCGCGCCGATGATCCGGCCATACACCTTGCAGAGCCGCCAGATGTTTTTCCCCGTCATCGGTTGACGGGTGCGACCGACACCGCGCCGTCCCCAACTGGACCAAAAGATCGGCATATCCGCCTCAAGGGTTGCACCCTGAGGACTCACGACCTGCTCGACGTACCCCCAGAGGAATTGCATGACGGCGGCCGGCAGTGGAATGTCGCGCGTCCGTCCTCCTTTCACCAGAACCCCGCGCAAGCCCCACGTCGCATCAAGGTGCCGGATCCGTAAGGTCGCGACGGATTCTCGCCGCATGCCGGAGTATCGCAAGATCAGAAAGAGCGCCAGATCGCGCGGTCGCGCTCGCTGTTGTGCCGCCTGAATGAGCGCATCCATCAAGGCGCCGCTAGGCACCTGCGTCGGCGGCGCTGGCCGATGCGGGGGCCGATCCATCTTCGCCACAGGGTTGGTCGTGAGGATCGACCGCTTGACCAGCCAAGCACACCAGCTTGAGAGCGTGGCCTGGCGCGTTCGCATCGTACTCAAGGCGAGGTCCGTCGCCGCCATGTCGTCCATCCACTGTTGCAGCGTCTCTCCCGTCAGATCCGTCACTCGCGCCTGTCGACCCTCTCGCTGCCGCACGAATCGAAGAAACCGCTCGAGCACCCATCGCGTGGCCGCCACGCCTCCTTTCATCCGGCCGCGCTGCTTTTCTTGATACAGACAAAACTGCGTCACCAGTTCTCCTAACCCTTGTATCATGGCACGGCCTTTCTGGCCCCGACCACGCACATGGATTCGCCGGGCTGAATTATGCGGGGGCACAACCCAGGCGTCAAGCCGTGGCTGGCCTGGGTTTGGCGCCTTCCAGGACACGAGCCCCTGAGGATCCGATATGGGCCGCACGCGCTCTAGCAGGCGAGAAAGACCGTCTTGATCCGTGGCGTCAACGAGGTGACCTTGGACCTCCAGCGCCTGATGCGCGTACTCGGCGTCCCCATCGTGTCCGTCGGGGAGGTCCGGCTTTGACCTGTTCGAGGAACCAGTGGTCACTGTTCCCTCACTGAGGTGGTGCGTTCGTCCGTTGTGCGAGCCATTGCTTCACTTCACTGGCGGACACGCCGCTGGTGACTAGCTCGCTTGCCACCTCAAGGATCTGCGTCACCTCCGGAGCCTGGTCGGTGAGCCCTTTCTGGTGCAGACGTGCAAGCAGGCTGACTGTGACTTCGTAATGGTCGAACTCGAGTTGGTGCTCTTGCAAAAATGCCTGAAGTGCGAGGGTCAATTTGACGGACTTCACTGGGATCTGTCGTATGTTGCACTCTTTACTGAGTGCCATGATGGAGTGAAGATCCGTCAGATTGAACCCGGGAGAATGCGTGGCACTGTGATAGAAATCGGTCATCACATCCGCCGCGTGCGTGAAGGAGATGTGCTCTTCGGCGGCCATCAAAATCAGCCGCGCGCGCGTTTCTTCGGACAGGCCATACGAGGCACTGCCCGAGGTTTGATTCGTCATGAAGGGCCTCCTGATAAGAATGTGATCGTCTGCGTCCTCTGTGTCGTGAATGACCGGGGGCGGAGTGGGAACGGGCCTGACGGGCGCGGACCGGGGACCCAGGAGGGAAAATTTACTCACCTGCGTGACCCAGTCGGTACAGGCCCAGCCGAGAGTCTCAATCATCAAGCCGACGTCGTATATCGTCTGTTGGATGGCCCGTTCGTCATCATCAATGAACCCGCGCATGCCCGCGGCGAGGATCAGAAGCATCTCGGTGTCGATCCGATCGTGCATCTCTGGGCGGACTACTTCACGCACGAGCTGCACCACGGCCGCACGATGTTCTTGGAGATCGGTTCGGAACACGGGCAGTAGGAGCGGGCCGTGCTGCAGGGCGGCCTCCACCGCACGATGGCCGGTCAGTGAGAGGTCCGGCATAGCGACCGCATCAAGATTACACACGATCAGTCGTCGCAGCTGCGCGGGATTGAAAGTCGTTTGCGCCTCCAGCGTCGCGTTCGCCCGCGGATTCAACGTCATAAGCGTTACGCAGTCGACCGCAATCACGCCGTGCTCAAACGGCATGGTGCGTCGACCACTTAAAAATGGCCCCACGGCGGCCCGCACGGCGTCGCTGGCTTGCAGAAAGTCATCAAAGACGGCGAGGGGACTCGACAGCACATTGCGTTGCGAGAGCAGGTGCCCATCGCTGGTCCGTCGCACAAAGACGGATCGGCCCGCTTCCGAGGCCAGATCGATCAGACTCACGTTCAGATCGACGCCGAGTGTGGCGCAGGCCATGCGACCTAATGTCGTCTTCCAGCGGAGCGTGCCGCCCATCGCGATGAAGGCGCAGAGATGATCCGCATGGAGGCCGGCGTGCCGGACGACCGCCGCGGCCAAGACGAGCTCAAGCAGCCCTTTATGATAGGTAGTCGGAATCAAGGCGAAGGGGGGGTATAGCTGATCGAACAGGTTCCAATTAATATGAGATGTGTCCTCAGCCAACCAGCGCTGCCCAAGGACCGTGGTGTGGTAGCCACGTCCGATTCGCTTGAGGAGTCCGAGTTGGACGAGCTTCGTGATGGTCCGGTACAGGGTGCCTCGGGCGATGTCGCGCAGGAGTCCAGACACTTCGGTCGGGCCGTGTGCGCAATACGAGAGGATCAGACGGTGAATGCGCCGTCGTCGAAACGGTCCCGATCCTCCCTTGCGCCGCGGCTTCGCCTGCCGGAGAGGAAAATGCGGGGGACGCACAGGAATGGAGGGGACGGAAAGAGGAACTGGACACGTGGTGGGCAGGTTTTTTGAGGAGACCATCTGTGGACTCGTGTTCGGAGTCGGGATCCGAGCATCGTCAGCCGTGTCCTGTTCAGGGTCATTCCGAAATCCTTGACTCTGTGTTCCCTCGTACATCATGATGAGTCTCGCTTCCGCCGCACACACAGCCCCGATCCAATCTCATAGAACCCGCGTGTCTAGCAATACAGTATGGGAGGAAGACCCGCCATGCAGATTAGTGGGCAGGAATCGCCGGATACCACAGACCCGCTCCTCTCGGAGACGAAATGGGAGTATGCACCCACTGAATTGCGGCATGCCGAGCGGGTAAAGCAAGCCATCGCGACCCGCGGGCTGACCGATCTCGAAGATCAGGACGTGCGCTTCATCCTGTCCGTCTTGGATGGACACGGCCTCTTCCATCAGCCGATACCGGCGCCGAAGACGCTCAGCAAAACTATCACGCGTGTGGCCACGGCAGCGGTCAATCGACTCCGACGACGCATGAGCGGAATCCGGGCGGGAAGGATTGCGGCTGCTGACGACCGAGAACGGCGGCTCGCCGACGAGTGGCCTCGCCTTGGCAAGGCCGCACTGAAGATGGAGGAAGAGAAAATCCGGTGTGCCACGTATCAAACGATGCGCGGGGGACGAATCGTGCCGATTGGAGCTTCTGCCAATCGTCGGCCTGAAAGTGAACTGACGCATGCCCTGTTACTGATTGACTGCCATTTGGATCACGGGAAGGGCTGGCCAACAGCGAAACGCTTCTCGTGCCTAACGACCCTCGTCATCGGCCTTCAAAACCTTCAAGAAGACGCAAGCATCGTGGCCGCACGCATTCGCGAACGGTTCCGACAGGCGGCGAAGGATACCTCGATACAAATCTGGAAGGGGGAATATCTGGACGCCTTGAGCGCCGTGGGGATTCCCGCGGAAACGCAGGACAGGGTAGAGCGAACACAGCAGTTTGAGGAGCTGCAGACGGTGCTCTATTCGCCCGAGTCGTCTGCCTCATCGATGGAAGAGGTGGCAGCTCGAGTTGGTCCTTCCTTCCGCGTATCTTAATTATCAGTCATCGTAACTTGCCATAGCTTTTCCTCACGATGACACCAGAGACGCGGCCCTCTGAATATTCCCAAATCAGACGATCGAATGGGACTGTGCTGGGACGGACCGTGGGAAAGTGGGAAATGGACCGCTCTATCCCACGGCAATCGTGGGAGACGATCGTACGGGAATGCATGAGATGTTCTGCTTGCAAGAAATCATCTGTTCGGAAATGAGCCCAAGATCTTCGTCACATAGTTACGGCTTGATGGCGATCTTCAGGACCCCATCCAGCCGTTCACCAAATAGGCGATAGCCATCCCCAATTTGGTCGAGCGAAAATCTATGGGTCAGCAGTGGGGTCAGATCCACACGTCCATGTTTGATCATCTCCATCAACCGCCGCATGCGTTCTTTCCCGCCCGGGCACAAGGTGGTCACAATGCGATGATCCCCAATCCCAGCTGCCCAGGCTTCATATGGGACTTGGAGCTTGCCTGAATAGACACCGAGACTAGACAGCGTTGCTCCAGGCCGCAACACACGGAGTGCGTTTTCAAACGTCGTTTGAGTGCCCAGGGCTTCAATGGCTACGTCCACGCCTCCTCCGGTAAGCCTTTTAATCTCCGTCACAACATCGACCTCTCGATAATCGAGCACGACATCGGCTCCCATGCGGCGTGCCGTTTGAAGGCGTGTGGCATCACCATCAATACCTATAATCAGGGACGCGCCCATTAGCTTGGCGCCGGCGGTTGCGCAAAGTCCGATAGGCCCTTGCGCAAAGACCGCCACCGTGTCACCGATTCGTACCCCCCCAGACTCTGCACCACTAAATCCAGTTGACGCAATGTCGGCCAGCAGTACGACCTGTTCATCGGTTAGCCCATCAGGGATCTTTGCCAGGTTCGCTTGCGCATGTGGCACCAACAGATACTCGGCTTGCGCGCCATTGATGGTGTTGCCAAACCGCCAACCGCCAAGGGCCTCGTATCCGCTATCGTGACCACATTGGGAGTGATTTCCAGACAAGCACGCACGGCATTGACCACAGGGAGTAATCGCGCCCACAAGCACACGGTCTCCGAGTTCGTATCCTGTGACACCTAGACCAAGTTCTTCGATCACGCCGACAGGTTCATGACCGATGGTCAGTCCGGGCTTGACTGGATACTCGCCTCGGACGATATGCAAATCAGTTCCGCAGATCGTCGTCAATGTCACTCGAATCACAGCCTCCCCGACACCGGCGTGCGGGCGGTCCACCTCTTCTATGTGTATCTCATTCACACCGCGAAACACGTTGGCTCGCATTTTTTCCATGACTCAGCTCCTCTTGTCATCTGTTTGGTTGAACTAGTCGTATGTCGCCCTGATGCGAGGTACATTCCGACAATCACCGATAGTTCAGGCATTTTAACGAACGACGAGCACGGCACACTTTGCGTGCTGCACCACCCGCGTCGATACACTCCCGATGAGAAATCGAGCGATAGCGCCGAGCCCTTGGGCTCCCATCACAATCAGATCGGCATGCTGTTGGGAAGCCACCTTCATGATCTCTTCAGCAGGATTCCCAAGGTAACAGAGCGGCTCGGCAGTAAATCCCGCCTTGATCAGCTGCTGCACGCTGTATTCGAGTAATGTCTTGCTCGCCTTCTTCAACCCGGGACGCATGATCAACGGGAGCACATGGAACACACTCACGTGAATCGGTACGTGCCCACCTTTGCCGGTTGACTGATTCGGCTGAAACTTGGTCAGCACAAACTTCAGGGCCTTGGCCGAGGCATCCGATCCATCAGTCGCCAAGATGATCCGCCGCAATGGGATTGCCTCGCTCTTGACGACAAGCATCGGGCAGGTCGCATGGTGTAGGAGATTCGTCGAGACGCTACCAAGCATAAAACGGTCGAGCGCGTCGAAGCCCTGACTGCCCACCACCAGAAGTCCGCCCTGTTTCGGCGCCCGTTTCAAGATCGTCGGAGCAACCGGTCCTTGCTCCTTGCGGACCGTACCCGCGAGTTTCAGTGAGGCCAACTGTCGTGTCGTGTCCTGGAGAGTCTTGGCTGAACGCGCCTCCATGCGCTTAATTTCTTTCTGGATATACGGCTCATTCCCGGCCATCATAGGTTGCGCCAGAAACGGAGCGCGGAGCGCGGCGACATCAACCACATGCAGTACGATCACACTTGGTCGTTTGACGAGCGGCAGCATGGCCACCCAGTTGATCGCCCAGCGTCCATACTTCGATCCATCCGTCGCCACGAGCGCATTCATATCAATTACGTTTCCCTCGCATATAAGCAGACAGCTGAAACCAGGTGCGAAATGCCTCAGGCGCCGCAGCCTGTCATCGAACGACGAGTACGGAACCCTTCGCGTGCTGCACCACTCGCGTCGATACGCTCCCCAGCAAAAACCGATCAATGGCGGTCAACCCTTTGGCTCCCATCACAATCAGGTCTGCATGTTGCTTGACGGCCCCACTCATGATCCGTTCAGCGGGATTACCAGACTGACACAGAGGCTCGGCGGTAAATCCAGCCGCGACCAACTTCTGCACGCTCTGTTCTAGTAGTTTCCGACCTGTCTCGTTTACCTTGCGTTCCCGGTACTCGACCCACGGTATCGTCGATCCGATTGTGATGGGAGCTAACGGGCGACGTGCGATGACATGGATCACGCTCACGTGAATCGGGACGCGCCTGCCCATACGGGTTGGAAGATTCGGCCGGAGCGTGCTCACGACGAACTCAAGCGCTTTGGCCGATGCCTCCGATCCATCGATCGCCAATGCGATACGCCGCAACGCTAGCGCCTCGCTCTTAACGACGAGCACGGGACAGGTCGCATACTGGACGAGTTTCGTCGAGACGCTACCGAGCGTGAAGCGATCGAGGGCGTCTAGGCCCTGACTGCCGACCACCAGAAGCCCGTCCCGTTTGGGCGCGCGTTTCAAGATCGTCTGTGCCACCGACCCTTGCTCCTTGCGGGCCGTGCCCTTGAGATTCAGCGATGCCAGCTGCTGTTTCGCCCTCTTGAGAGTTTTTGCCGCGCGCGCCTCCATGCGTTGAGCTTCCAATCTTGTTCGAAACGGCCAACTGAGCCAGGCGTTATCAAGCACATGCATCGCCACCACCCGTGGTGGCTTGACGAACGGAAATTTGGCCACCCAGTTCAGCCCCCATTGACCATATTTCGATCCATCCGTTGCCACGAGTACGTTCATGTTCTGCCTCCTTACGTTTGACGATCCATCACATTCGAGCGAGTGTCTGAAATCTGGCCAGAAACGCCTCCGGCGACATTCCCGCGAGAGTCGCGTAACGGCCCAGTACCACTGGATCCTTGAAGTCCTCGTCGGACAACCGAGTCATATATTGGCGCGCAATCTGGTACGACTGAGCCGTGATATCCACCATCCGTACTTTCGCCCGGCCACTAACGGGATCCAGCATCTGCTTGAAAAAAATGGGCGTAAACCGCCCATGTTGAATCGACACCATCGCCGCCGTGCCTCCATCGAGAAGAAACTGCGCCGCGCAATAGCCAAGATCGCGGGTGTATTCCATATCGAACGGTATCGGGTCCGCACAGCGTAGCTCATACCCTACATTCTTACTGACGATCGACGTGGCGAGTCCCAAGGCTTTCATACCCTTCGTCACTTCACGCCGGAGCACATCGCCGATATCCACGTCGGCGAATCGCAGGTGGCCATGTTCATCCCGCTCGACATGATCCAATCCACCCAGGTCTCCCGGGTCAAGAATCTCGATCAGTCCTTCCGCCAACACCACCACTCCGTCCGAGCGCCCCTCGCTGAGACGCTTGACCATCGTCCCGATCACGAGATCCACCAGGCGCTGGAGTCTCACCGGCCTTTCCCGGAATTCCTCGGGAATAACGGTGAGTGTCGCGCCCGCGGCCTTGCCGATCCCGAGGGCCAAATGGCCGGCTTTACGGCCCATCGTCACGACGAAGTACCAGCGCAACGTGGTGTGGGCATCCACCATGAGATTCTTGACGATCTCGACGGCGACATGCCGTGCCGTTTGAAAGCCAAACGTCGGAATGCCATACGGGAGATCGAGGTCATTATCGATCGTCTTCGGCACATGCACGATCTGAATGCGCCCGGCCACCTGCTCCTCGAGTTTGAGCGATGAGAAGGCCGTATCGTCACCCCCGATAGTCACGAGGCGCGTGATGCCCAATCTCATCAAGGAGGATAGCACGTTTCCAAAAGACTCGGCCTTCTTGGTCGGGTTCGCCCGCGACGTGCCCAGATACGACCCGCCCCGAAAGTGAATGCGACTCACCTCTTCGATCGAGAGAGGCCTGACCTGGCTTACATTGCCTTCCATGAGCCATTTGAATCCGTCGAGGATGCCGACCACCTTACAGCCGCCGAGGATGCTGCGGATCGTGACCGCGCTGATCACGCTGTTGATCCCGGGCGCCGGTCCGCCCCCGACCAAAATACCAACGATTGTTCGACTAGAACTCATGACCCACGCCAAGCTGTCATCGAGCGACCTCGTCGAGCCCCACATGGGCTCTGAGCTTGTTATAGTCAAATGCAGCATGGCCTACGCGCCTCACTCCAGGGTCGTGACCTTCCATGTCGGCGATCACGGCGGCAACCTGCTCGCGACCGGTTGCTGACGTACCGAGGTGACGCGGCATCTGATTCTCCAACACCGGACATGGTCGTTCCGCCCACTCTAAGTATAGAGTCTCTAAGAATTCGTTTAAAAAGGCACGATCTTCTTCCGCCGAAATCACTAGCGTGAGAGGCTCTGCCACAGCCAACTCTGATTCCTTCAGTTGTCGCGGCGGTGGCGTATACGTCTCGCCTCGGAAATGGAGCGAAAATCCCAACGCGGCGGCGAGATGGTGTTTCACGGCATCGAGCCGTTCTCGCGAATCACACTCCACCCACAACTGGCTTGCCGTGAGGATCAATCTTGCGACTATCACGGATTCAAACAGTCCTGGTGTCCCTCTCTGCACGAAATATTGCACGTCCTTTGACATTGCGGATCCACTCGATGGAGAGAGTGCCGCTGCCCGCTCGAATCCTTGAAGGTCCGTGAGCGTTTTACCTATGTATCCGTACTCTCTATGATCATACTGAGCCAGGGCATACATGTAGGGCTGCCCCCCTTCCCTCACATAGCGAATACTCCCCACCGCGTCTAGGAGCGCGGCCAGTCGCATGCGGGCGAAGACCCCCAGCAGCACATGTCCATACCGCTTGGAAAATTCCTGCCACTGGCCAAGTTCGAACGATCCCGAGGAAATTTCCACCTGTCGGCGATAGTCGAGCGTATCGTTTAGCAGGCCTTTTCCGTCTTCGTTGGATAACACGATGGCGGCTCCTGCAATTACCGCCCTGTTCCACTCCATATTACCCGGCTCGCGAATGAACCTCGTGAGGAGTACCTGACCCGGTCGCAGTTCCTTGCTGAACGCGCCCTCCGGCACACGATAGACTCGCGCATTTCCTATCGAGCGGAAAATGAGGCGCTGGCTCTGTTTGTCAACGGACAGGAACTCGGCCAGATCGAGATAGGAATGTTTCAGCGGATCCAACCAATCTCGCTCTTCCTGTGGGATATGTTCCGTAATGACGTCGCGCAACTGCTCGATCACCGTCAGTTGGCCATCCTGGGGGTAGAAGTCGGCGTAGAATACCAGATCGGCTAACTCCGCTTCCTGTGGCAGCGGAGACAACAGCGTCCCTAGTGAGCCTTCAAGATACGGCTGAAGGGCGAGCCGCAATGCAATCTGCCGCTGAGCTCCCAGCCCCGGCCCCAATGAAAGGGATTCCAACCGAGCAAGCAACGCGTCCAGCGATGGGACACGAGGAACCCAGAGGCCAGCGGTTGCTTCATTCGCGAGCTTCATGAATTTCCTCCATCACATTGGCCTCGGCATCGAACCAGTCCTCTAGATCGTGGCCGTCACGATACCCCCGTGCTTGCCACAATTCGTATGCCTTTTTTACAATCCGTTCCCGCATACGGTCCGGTAACTCGATCGATCGTGGCGATGCAGCCAAAGGTGAGCGCATCGGAGGCTTCATTTTCTTTGCGGGTGTTTTTGTGGAGTTCGTTGGGCTTATCACCGCTGGCTCCTTGGTTCATGATGGATTGCTGGAGACATCTCTTCCGGAATCGTCCGGCGATGACCTGGGTCCGAACTTCGGACTCCTCACCGTGATGACAGGGCAACGAGCTTTTCGCAGGACGGCCTCTGCCACGCTTCCTGAGAGGGTGTGGGAGATCCCGCGGCGCCCGTGCGTGCCCATGACAATAAGGTCGCAAAGCAGGGTCTGAGCAGAGTCTAAGATCGAATCGGCCGGAACACCTCCCCGCAGCTGAGATGTCACCTGCATAGTGGGATGCTGAATGGAAGACACGAGCTCCTCCAGTCGTTTCGTCCATGTCTCGGCTTCAACACGACGGGTCTGGCTCTGATCGAGGGTAAAGTCTAAGCTATACGACACCGGTTCCAAGACATGCAGCAAGATGAGAGAGGCCTTCGCCTGCTGCGCTACCACAACAGCATAGCCCACGGCATCAAGAGAGCAATCGGAAAAGTCGACCGGCACGAGGATGCGCTCCAGTGTGATAGGCTTCGAGAGAATGCTCGCCTCCTCGCTGTCGTTCGGCTCCATTCGCACCGCCATCACCGGACAGGGCGCTCCGCGAATCACTCGCTCGGCGGTACTGCCTAGCAAGACATGCGCGAGGCCGGTCTTGCCCCTGGTGCCGACAACGATAAGGTCTGGATCCTCAACCTGCGCCGAGGCAATGACCTCTTCACTCGGAATCCCCGTGGCCACCCTGGTCGTTACTGGAATGCCTCGCCGTTCAGCGCGACCTTTGAGATCGACGAGCTGCGACGATGCGGTCTTGAGCAGATCGGCCAGATATTGCTGATTGACAGGATAATCGGGATTGAGTCCCGGTGGAAATTCCGCCACGCAGAGCACTGTCAATGAAGCCTTCCACGAGCAGGAGAGCGCGCAGGCATAGTCCTCCGCCCGCCGAGCCCAACACGAAAAGTCCGTGGCAAACAAAATTCGCTTAATCACTGGTGTGCTCTCCTCCCCGACTCCCAGCCCTTAGCGGGCTGCTCAAACAGGCCGTCCACCAAGGCCGCAGCCGAAGAAAGCACTCGGAGGCGTAGCCTCTGGGCTATTTTGAGGATGCTTTCAAGGTGAAAACGACGCTGGCGGACTTTTTCAGCACTTTGCATATTGCTTACACCGCCTCCGCGCTGAGTAAGAGCAGCTCACCTGTCATGTTCGGATGGATCGAGCACCGGAATTCATATCGGTCCGGTCGCGTCATGTTGAATCGAATGGTCGCATCTCGTTTGGGATCAAGAAAGACTCCGCCCACGCCTCGGCCGTGAACAGTCACCCCGTCCTTCTCGACCTGAGTCGGAAGGCCCTCGAACATGGTTGAGCCAAAATCGTGCCGTTCGGCATCTTCGTTCTTGACCTTAATCACCGTAGGGAATCCCAGGCGGAGCACCTCCTGCTTAGCGACGAACTTGAAATCCTTGATGGTGACCTCGACAACTTGCTCTGTCTGCGACAACCCTGGTCCTTCCATCTGCCCCCAGAACCCGCCTGTGATGGCGAGCACCAGAACCCATCCCCACCGCTGTGTCTTGTGATGTTTCATGTCCACCCCCTTTTCTTCCTATATTGCCGAGTTATTGTTTCGGTTTGAGTGGCAGCGGAACCGTCAGCACTGGACAGCCCGCGGTTCGCACCACCTTTTCCGCCGTGGCTCCAAAGAAAATCTTGTTCATGCTCTCCGACCGTCCCCCATAGCTGCCGACCACGATCAAATCGACTCTTTCCTGTCGAGTGAACTTGCCAATTTCTATAAAAGGAGTCCCTTCGAGAATGATCCTCCTCACGGCAATGCCTTTCGTGGGAGTGGATGCCAGGAGCTGCCTACATTTGAGCCGAGCCTGATGTCGCATTCTCCGTCGCTGTGCTGCTGCATCGGATGGGACTGCCAGCAATCCTAGACGATTGAAAGCCGCAATGGCATCCGTGTCAATCACATGCAGCAGAATCAGGTCAGACTCCGATGCACGGGCCACATTCAGGGCCGTCCTGAAGGCTTCATCAGAACAGGGTGAGAAATCAATTGGAACGAGAATCGTATGAAACAAGCCGATCATGACGTGATTCCTTTGGTTCAAACTGCCGACGCTCATCACTCAGCAAGGGCGATGCCACGACGGAAAAACATTCGCCGGTAGCCGGCGACCTATAGAAACAATCGCTTTTCTTTCGATCGTCATGGCTAGTGGTCATTTAGCATCGGCGTTCGGCTTGCTGTAAGGGGAGCTCTGCTACAGCAATGTTCTCCATGCTGGTGCAGAAGGCGACAGCATACTTGAGTTCTGAGCGATCTGAAGGGGAGAGAACCCTCATAACTTAGCACCCGCCGGGCCCCCACTGAAAAATGGCACTAGACTTGCTGCGCCTTGCTCGTCATTTTCATTCTGTTCAGTGTAAGAGTACAGGGGTGCAAATAAAGGAGTGTCGTCGATGAACATCCTACTTGCGGTTGACGGATCAGATAATGCCTATGAGGCCGTTCATGCCCTGAAATACTTTGCCCGGGCGGAGCAATGTACCCTGCTTCATGCGGTGGACGTCCCGCGGCCGGCGTTCACCGTAGGGGCCGAGGAGTTCTATCAGACTCTTGAGCAGAGCATGCGGGAAGATGGGGAACGGTTGCTCAATCGGGTTCAATCGCTTCTTCCGGAACATGGAGGTCCCTCGACGAAATGCCTTCGGATCGGGTCTCCAGCAGAAGTGATCGTGTCGCTAGCGGAGGAGCAGAACGCCGATCTCATCGTGCTGGGAGCACGGGGTCTTGGCCCTATCGAAGAACGGTTGCTCGGCAGTGTGTCACACCGCGTCCTCGCCCTGGCCCATTGCGCTATATTGATCGTGCACGGGCCGGTCCAAGCCATGAGACAGATTTTGTTGCCACTCGAAGGTCCATTCGACGCCGAAGCCGCGATTCGTTTTCTTCAACTCAGGCCGTTTCACGAGGCGGCTGAGTTCACGCTGCTGACCGTATTGCCCTCGACAGAGCCTCCATGGCCTAACGACGCAGCGGCTGCCGCCGCATCCAGCGAGATTCTCGAGGCGCAAGCTGGGTATATCGAAGGTGTGGCAGCACGTCTGCGCACTATGGGGTATCAGGCACACGGAGTCGCCGTGGTCGGCACACCGGTCACCACGATTCTGCAAGAAGCAACCACCCTGAGCTCGGATCTGATTTTGATGGGCACAAAGGGCCGGAAGGGAATCACCCGCTTCGTTCTCGGCAGTACATCTCATGCCGTACTGCACAAGACGCCATGTCCGGTGTTGGCGTTTCATTCATAGAATGGGTGAGAGGAAATGGCGAATACTTGACGTTCATATAGTATTGCCGGAGTCACAACAGACGAGCGAACTACGACGATGGTCTCATTCCTCTGTCACCCCTCCGGACCTATGCGAAGCTCGCCGTGTATTCAGCGGCTTCGTCGGGGCCATTATCAGCGTCCTGCTATAAGAATCTCGCGTTGACCAGGTCGCAAATCTGGCGTGCCGCCACGCTCGACGAAGTGGTGGTGGTGTCGATTCGGAGATCGGGGTTGATTGGCGATTCGTAGGATGATTGGAGTCCCGGGACTGTGAGAGATTCTCCTCGTTGGCCTTTTCGATAGGTCCCTTTCCGGTCTCGCTCCATGCAGGTTGTGAGGGGACATTCCACAGCGACTTCGATGAACCGAGGGATCGAGGACCTCGCAAAGTCCCGATAGATTCGACGGCTTGCCGTCGCATCGAAGACCACCGTCACACCATGCGCGACCAGCCGCTGTCCAGTAAATGCCAATGCGCGATAGAAGACATCTCGCTCCGCTTCTGAGTAGGTCGGCATCGGCGTGATGATACGCCTGACCTCATCGGATTCCAATACCTCGACCGGAAATCCGAGCTCTTCGAGCTGCGGCTTCAGGGCGGAGGTAATCGTACTCTTTCCCGAGGCAGGCAGACCGGTAATCCAAATGGCACAGGACTTTGAAGATATCGAGTGAATCATTGACGATGCGATCGATGGATAATGGATAAATGATTCAATGAGCCGCTGCTCACTCACAATATGCATTCACCAGGGACGGATCGAAGCACGGTTCATTCAGCACATGTTCGACAAATCGGAAAATAGTCCTGCGCACCTCAATTGACAGCTTGGGATACCACACAGGGCTCGCCAAGACTAACCCTCGAAACGCAAAGAAGGGAGCGGCTGTCGTTGTGACTGCATAGTCGTGACTTGCCTCCATATATGTGTCCCAGAAGAGGCGGAACACCACCTCTAATGGCCCCTTCAAGGTGCCCCAGCGACAGAGTGAGAAAAACAGATAGTTGATCGTCATCGAGGTCACGTCGTCTGCTGGCTCCCCCCACTCCCCTCGTGACCGGTCGAGCACTGAAAAGTCCGATCCTTTCCGGAACAAGACATTCCATGGGTGGAAATCTCCATGGACCTGCGACAGACGTGAGGTTTCCCCCCGCAGGCGCCAGCGCCACCGGTTGCACGCCTCCTCGATCCTGCGCAAGAGATCCGCCGAGATGAATTCATAGCGGTCTGGGTAACTGTCGGTCAGCCCCATAATACACTCGCCGTGGCCGATTAATTCACGAAGCCGTCGACGATAGAGATTCGGGTCTCGGCGTTTCCTGCCATGAATCTCCGCCAGGTAGTGCGCCAAAGCAATCGTCCGCTCGCGGTCCTGTTTCCGGAGCCGTCCACCTTTGGCCAATCGTTCCAGATCGAGATGGTAGCTGGCCCCTTCTGTCCATTGGGTTAGAACAAAAAATTCCCGCGCGTGAGCCACTGAAACTAGCTGCCGATTGTTGGTAAACGCGCCCACGTCAAGCGCCTTCACGTGACGCGGCAGCCGGCCATAAGAGTCATAATCCCAGAGGATTGCCTGTGCCCGATCGGCCGGATGCTCATGCCCGAATGGTCCCGGACTCATCGTCTCCAACACCGCCGATCGGACTGCGCGTCCGACTTGAAAGGTCAGTTTAACTGGTGAACCATACCCATACTGTTTGTAGGCGCCCTTCGAACTTTCTTTTCCAATGACCCCATAGGTCAGCAAGGTGGCTGTGGAACCGAACCGGCCGCGAAGGTATCGTTCCAGAGACTGTTTTCTGAGCGTGGGCATCATAGCCAATGTAAGCAATTCATGTTCCAGCAACAGATGGGAGGTTCAGGCACACGACGGAACGCACCAAGACACATTCAACCAATTTACATCAAGGTGAACTGGTGCATTGAGCTTCACTTGCCTTGAGTGTCCCTGAGGAAAAATGCACCACTTCAATTAGACGATGCACTACCAGTAGTTCTGACGCTAGCACCGAATTCCTCAGGTCGCCCTTTTATTTCCTACAGTTCGCTCCAGCCCCCTATTCCTCTGCCTGGACCCCTGGATGATAGGTGCCATACACATACACGGGGATAGACAGGGGGCCGAGATGTTTTTCCATCAGCGGTTTGACGTCTTTCCAGTCGAGACCGCCCACACCTGTGGCTAAGCGTGGAAGCGCGATACTCTTAAACTTTTCAGTTTCAATCGCCTTGCAGAGGGCTTTGAGACAGTGGTTCACGTTCTGGATCGTTGCCCGGCCCGGCTTGGCTCCGTGACTGACAGCAGGCTCTTGGGTATACAGATTCACTATCCGAACGCCGCCGACACCGGACCAAGTCCACAAGTCGCCAGTCTTGGGGGTAACCGTCTGAGAATAGTGCCGGAAGTCCTTATACATGGCCGGCCACCGTTCTCTGAGTGCCAGGGCTAACCCATTTGCAAAGTTGTCGTTGGGTGCGACCCCGTGCCCCAGGGCATCCGCCTTCGTCAACAAAATATCTCCTGCCACTTCTTTCAACATATAACGTCCCCTTCCTTCGAGTTAGTCATGAGTTACGAATCATCAGATCCATCGCATCACTGTGCTAGAGACCGCACATAGGACAGCACATCTTCACTCTCTTTCTTCGAGAAACGGATATTCCAAGGCGGCATATTCGGTTTTCCGTCATGAATAGTTCTGAGTAGCTCGGCATCAGATTTCTTCCTAGTTGACGATGATCTGAGTGTAGCTGGATCCGGCCCGCTAAGAAACTTGTACCCATCCCCTCCACCCTCCAGCTCCTTGATGACGAGGCGATCGGCGTCCGTCCCCATTCCCGGCGCAAAACCTACGGCTGCGGTCACGGCAGTCGGCGGTCTGCATTGGGTCAGGATCAGAGTTCCTGCCAGGATCAGGACGATCTTGAGTACACGTCGTCGGTTCATGGTGCCGTAGAACGCAATGTTGATGCCATCGACACAAGAGCGGGAGTGCTCGATGATGCTTGCCGGCAACTCGCTTCTCATTTAGCTCTGCAATTTGTACGATGCCTTACTCCCCATGTGACAGTGGTAATTCAAGAGAAGGTAATCTTTCTCCCACCGGTTGGAACGTTCAAACTCCTCGCACAGGAAACAGTATCTCTACATTTGCTGGGGTATTTGGCAACAGTGATCCCACTTGTCATGGACCCAAAACTCCTCAACCTGTTTGATGGTACACCTTCCACTCGCACAGGCTTTACGTCTGTAAACCCTCGTGCTATCGAACTCATCCCTCTGCGTTCACGCATAAGTATCCGCTGGCACCGACAATGCACTGCCATCCTTTCAGAAACGTGTTCTGTTCTTCGAGGGTGGCGCATGGGACAACCGACAGTCGTGGAAAATCAAGTGATCGACATCCTACATCAGACAGGCGCGTGCTGGTCCAGTCCTCGACGATGGATGGTAGTTGCCGTGGCGGCGCTGAGCCTGGTGATCGGAACAAAGGGACAGGCGGCGACGTCCATTCTACGGAGCGCGGTCGTGGAGGTGGATCAGGCTACCACCAACCAAATATTGGATGTGTTTCACACAGCTGATGCAGCCGTCGCTGGAGAGAATCTTGACGACATCATGACGCTCTATGGAACCCAGTACAACTACCATGGATTAAAACAGGCGGATGTCCGGAAGATCTGGCACAATCTATTTGACGAATACCGTGACCTGGGCCAGGTCCATTATTTTTCGAAGATCGTCAAGGTGGGATCGGGCTCCAACGTCGTCATTGAAGTCACCTGCACCGGGATGTTATCGGGCTTCTCAAAGACCAGCGGCCTCCGGGTGCCGATCGACAGCTGGTACGAAGAAACGCACTTTTTGACACTTGAGGGCGGTGCCTGGCGCATTCTCGGGAATGCCGGAGAAACGTCACGCGCCTTGCCGTTCGGCACTGCGCCGCATCCGTTATTTTGAATAGGGAAACAGCCATGAGGATTGAGGTCGGCGTGGATTCGTCTGGGAAGCCTTCGCCACCGTGGAACAGATTGTTTTGCTCTACTGCCCGGACGACGTCATGGCTCGTGCATGTCGTAGATCTGGGACTACCTGATCCTCCAACCGACCAATTTCCAATCGCAGGCGTGGCTAGCGAAGGCCGATTGGAAGTTAATCTGCATGATTTCCAACGGGATCGTATTCATTCCGACGCACCGATTTAGCGGCACATTGACGAGCCAACAGACAGCAGAAAGCCGAATGTATTCTTTGTCGATCTCTTGGAATGTTGCAGGGCTGGCACATGAGCTCCGGAGCCGCGGCATTGCTCACAACGGGTTGTATGAGTGACCGAACATGAAACAGATCCGCCCTTTGTTCCAACCGCCTCCGACATCCGGAAGTCTGGCATCGGGACCGGTCATCCTGCACGATGGCACGACCGCATCGTTCCGCCTAACCCGTGTGGAGGACCGGGCGATGATGCAACGATTCATCGATCGGTTATCGCCGGCATCCAGACGTCATCGATTCTTCTCCGAAACCGCGCCCCCTGCCAATACAACCCTGTCGCTCTGCGATTCCTCGAACCCGTCCAAGCAGGCCACCGTTATCGTCATGAGGACCATCGCCGGACAGCCGCGTATCATCGCCACCGGCTCCTACTGGGCGCGGACCGGCGACGAGGCCGAGGTGGCCATGGCTGTCGATGACGACTTTCATGGGAAAGGGCTCGGCACGATCCTGCTCGAACGGTTGGCGATGCTGGCCATACATCGAGGCTTCACCAGACTGTGGGCGGTCACACATACTGACAATCTGGCCATGCGAGAAGTCTTCCGGGAATCCGGGTACCCGGTCCAAGAAACCTATGCAGGCGGCGACATGCAGGTCGGGCTCTCGTTGCATCCGACCGAGTGCACGACGACCCGCTTGGAGTTGCGCGAGCGTATCGCCACGGCCGCCTCGCTCCGTCAGTTCTTCCACCCTCGTTCCGTGGCGGTGATCGGCGCATCTCGCAATCCCACGAACATCGGCCACCGTCTCGTTGAAGCCCTCGCTGGCACACGGTTTCGCGGCGACATCTATCCGGTGAATCCCCAGGCGGCAACCATTGCTGGCTTGACCGCCTTCTCGTCCGTCGCTGCGATTCCCGACGCCATCGATCTGGCGGTGATTGTCGTGCCGCGTGATGCGGTGCTGCCCGTCCTCACCGATTGTGCTGGCAAAGGCATCCGCTCCGTAATCGTGATCTCCTCTGGCTTTGCGGAATCAGGCCCTGAGGGAAAGCAGGCCCAGGACCGTCTCGTGGACACGGTCCATCAACATGGCATGCGTATGATCGGACCGAACTGCTTTGGGCTGCTGAATACCGATCCGGCCATCTGTCTCAACGCCACATTCACGTCGGCTTTCCCCCCATCGGGCCGAATCGCCATGGCCACACAGAGCGGCGCACTGGGACTCGCGATCCTTGCGGCGGCCCACCGATTACAGCTGGGGGTATCTTCATTCGTCAGCCTGGGAAACAAAGCCGACGTGTCGACGAATGATCTTCTGCAATATTGGGAAGACGACCCTTTGACCGACATCATTCTCCTGTACCTGGAGTCCTTCGGGAATCCTCGCCGCTTCGCGAGAATTGCGCGGCGCGTTACCCGTCGCAAACCGATCGTGGCGATCAAATCCGGCCGGAGTCTTGCCGGGAGGCGCGCGGCCAGCTCGCACACCGCCGCATTCGCATCGAGCGAGGTGGCAGTCGATACTCTCTTTCAGCAGTCCGGAGTGATCCGCGCAGACACCTTGGATGAGCTCTTCGCCCTGGCCCGAGGGCTTGCCGATCAACCGTTGCCAAAAGGAAAGCGCGTCGGCATCATCACCAATGCCGGCGGCCCCGCCATCCTCTGCACCGACGCCTGTGAAGCGGACGGGCTGTCTGTTCCCGAGTTGACCAAGGCGACCCGCGTGGCCCTGTCAGCATTCTTACCTCCCGCCGCCTCGGTAAAGAATCCGATCGATCTCATCGCCTCGGCCACTCCGGAGCATTATACAGACGCGATCACTACCATCCTCGCCGCCAACGAGGTCGATGCGTTGATTGTCCTGTATATCTCCCTGACGGTCGGCGACGCAGCCGGTATTGCGAATGGGATCATGCGGGGGATCTCCACTGCCAGGCAAACCGGTAGCGCCAACACTCCAATCTACATCTGTTGGATGGCGGAAGGGGATCTCGAACGGACCTTTCAGACAGCAAAAGAGAACATCCCAACCTTTCCATTACCGGAACATCCGGCAGTCGTGCTCAGCAAAGCATGCCGCTATGAAGAATGGCGGGCACAGCCGCTCGGCATGATCCCCGATTTCGATGATATGGACTTCGTGATTGTGCGAGCCATCTGTGCCAAGACCCTGGCTCAAGACGGGCTCGGATGGTTGACCGCCGAGGACACGAGAGCCCTCCTCGCCGCCGCAAAACTCCCTGTGGTACGTGGCGGATTCGCAAAGACCGCGGATCAGGCAATGGCGCTGGCTTGTGAAGCGGGATTTCCCGTCGCCGTCAAGTTGGCCTCACACCAGATCACGCATAAGACGGAGATGGGAGGCGTTCATCTAAATCTGGCTGATGCACAAGCCGTGAAGAAGTCGTTCGAGGCGATTCGGGCCAGACTCGCACAGGAAAACAAGCTGGATGCGATGGATGGCATACTTGTCCAGCCGATGCTGTCAGGCGGCACGGAAGTAATGGTCGGCGTCACCCACGACCCGCTGTTCGGCCCGCTGATCGCGTTCGGTCTCGGCGGAATTCATGTGGAGATTCTGGGCGACGTACGGTTCCGGATCACTCCCCTCACTGATCGCGATGCAGCTGAGATGGTGCGTGAGATTAAGGGCTATCGATTGTTACAAGGCTACCGAGGCCACCCTGCAGCCGACGTGAACGCGATCGAAGACGTGCTTCTGCGCCTCTCTCGCCTCGTCGAAGAAATTCCGGAGATCAAGGAGCTGGATATGAATCCGATTTTTGCGCTGCCACCGGGGCAAGGCTGCCGGATCGTCGACGCCAGAATTCGAGTTGAATCAAGTGTGACACAATCAGAGGGTTAGGAATGCAAGCAAGATGTCTTAAACGATTCTAGGTTTGACATGTTAATGTCTGAGACATGAGCGCAATAATCAACAGCGATGCACGCATCTCATGCTGACGCGCAACCCCCGTGCGTAAAGATCACTTACGGTCGACCGAAGGACCGCACATATCGCAGCACCTGCCAGGCTTCTTCTTCCGTCAGCACCAGCGGAACAAATGGAGCCATTGCCGTCCCCTTGCTGCCGTTCTTTAAAATCCATAACAATTCCCCGTCGGTTCGAGCGGCTTGCCAGTCCTTGTCGGTGAAATTTCTTGGCAACGGACCTTTCAGAATTCCAGGCTCAATGTCTGCCCCCAATCCCTTTCCGTCTTTCCCGTGACAGGTCATACAGAAGGCTTTGCCATGGAACAGCTTCTTTCCCTTCTCAATCGTGTCCTCGGTGGTGGGAAGCGGATTCGTCCACAATCTGACCTCTTCGATTTGATCGATCGGCACTCGTGGTTTGAGAACGGCTTCATCGGCCGCCAAAACTGGCACCCCCCACGAGCCGAGTGATGCCGCCACCACCCATGCCGTGAACCGGAGATACAAACGCATGGTCCATCCTCTCATTTCATTGCACGATCCATCACGAACGGTCGGCTGTCGACAGGGACCGGCCCGCGCTATAGAAGACGAGGCCGGTCCCCTCTACTAATCCTACTTGTCAGAATACCCAGTGAACTTGTGTCCGAGAGACTGCGGGAAACTCACGGTGCCGTCCGGAAATTCCTGCCCATGTTGCCACAGGTGATAAATCACCCCGTCTGTCCCTGCGGCGACTTCTGCCACCTTGGCAGCCTGGTCAGCCGGCATATCGAGGATTTGAACGCGGCCTGTCGCGACTTCTACTTTGTGATCGTGGAAATGACGGTGCCACTGAATGGCGGGAAGCTTTCGCGTCAGATCTTTGGCGACAAAATACTCAATCCCCACCAACGGAGCCTTCGGATCAGTCGATTCAAACAAGAGGCACTGGAGAATCTTGTCGGAAATACCCTTACAGTAATGATGGAAGGGGCCGCCCGCCGTGCCGTCTGCCATCATATGTGGAGCCTGCACATGGAGATCATATCCGACTGCAGGGCTTGTGGGCTCACCGCTCACGGCCTTCTGGGAAGTGATTCCGCTACATCCGATAGCAGCAATCGCGGCAATGACTAATAGTCCTTTTCTCATCACAATACCCTCCTTGGTTTAAACAGCCTTCGCCCGGTTCATCCATGCCGAGAACGACCCTGCACATTCGACTGACTGTGGGATACACAGAGTCTAGAAAATGATTCGAGTACTTTTTAACCAGACATTTGGGAAGAGCGGAGCTATTGTCCATCCATACTGCCCATACTGCCCATCCTGCCTCTTGGTCCGCCTCTTTCCATGCCGTCGTCTTGTCCCATCATGGGTCCCACGCCTTCCCCACGGCCCATCATGCCCGGCCCATGCTCACCGCTGAAGCTTCGGATGTACTGAATGAGCGCCCATATCTCTCCATCAGTCAGTTGCCCACCAAATCCCACCATGCTGGTACCGGCCGATCCGTTTTTGATCACCCAAAAGATTTCCCCTTCCGTACGATGGCGCCAGAAGCTATGGTGTTGGAAATTCCGGGGTGACGGTTGCAGCTGCGCCGCCAGCGGCCCATTGCCGTCCCCGTCTTTCCCGTGACAATTGAAACAGCCTCCCTGGCCATCATAGAGAACCTTGCCCTGCGCGACGATCTCCGGGGATCGTGGCAAAGGGCTCGTGAGTGCGCGCGCTTCCGCCAGTTTGTCGGCCGGCACCAACGACTGCATCATGTGCCGTTCGGCGGCCCAGACGGGGATCGTAAGGGATATCAGCAGGCCTATCAACGGGAACATACTCGGCTTCATCGCCTTCCTCCTTTAATCAGCCATGAGTGAAAAATCACCCCTTCAAGAAGGATGTGTCGCCCACTCTCCTCACCATCCACCTAGGGGGTGTTATTGGTTTCGATATCGACTCCGAGACCAATCCAGGCCCTGAGCAGATCATGCCGCGTGACGGAATAGGCCACTTTCCCATTCACTAAGATCGGCAGATTGAGCAGCCGCTTCTCCTCCATGAGCTTCACCGCCTCGTCGACGCTGGTTTCTGTCGTCACCGCAATACGGTCTTTCGCCATGACGTCTCCCGCCGTCAGCTGGTTCAGGTCTTTCTTGGCATCGAGGGCGCGCAGGAGATCGAACTCGCTGACGAATCCGATAAACTCACCACGTTCATCCACCACAGGCGCACCCGGGGTGTGCGTCGTCAATAATTCAACGGCCACTCCCATCGCGTTTTGGTTCCGTCGAAAGACAAGATCGTTCGTCGCACGAATTTGCCCGACGGTTTTGAATCCCCCGACTGGCACACCCGGCCTGGCTAACGTGGTCATGACAACCTCCTCGATAGTGTTGACTGATTACGTGGTTGCAATTCTTGTATGTATGGATCAGCAACCTCTATGCCAATCGAGGGTAAACCCAGAGATCTCGATGACGGTGATTTAACAGGCTCTTCGGCAGTGGAGCGATCGGTCTCGCCTCTATTATGTCAGAGAGAGTGGGGTGTCTTGCGCCGGTAGGGTTTAAAAAACTGAGGAGAAATGCCACTGCGAACGCATTCGGAACGTCCTAGGACGAATTCCCATTGACGGGTTTCGAAGGGGGATTTTTTGCCCCGCTTTTGCTAAATGACTATTCTGAAATCAGGCACTTAGCATACCGCCGCTAACTCCCCTGTGTGTAATTGTGCTGCCGTTGTGTTTTCGCGTCTTGTCACTCTATCGAGCACCTTTGTTCCCGTTCTTAGACTTTCCGAGTGATGATGCGCGTAGCGCATGACCATGGAAAGCGTCTTCCACCGCCCGAGCTTCTCCACTGTGTACAGATCCACCTCAGCTTGGACTAAGCGAGTAGCAAAGGTGTGCCGAAGATCATGAAAGCACAGGTGCCCAATGTTTGCCTTCTCGATGGCCGAGTGCAATCCTCGTAGCACGTTATTGATGAGGATGGCATTCCCTGTGGAGGTAAAGAAGACATACTTGGACGTGAGATGCCGAACCTTTGCCCTCTCCTTCAGCACATCAAGCGCTCGGATATTCAACGGTAGCGTATCGATGCTCTTGTTTTTCTGCTCCAGGATCGTGACGGTCCTTCGTGAAAAATCAACTTCAGGCCACTGGAGATGCAGTACTTCCCGATGACGGAGACCGGTGCTGACAGCAAACACGATCAACTGCTGTAACCATGGCGGAGAAGCGGCGAGCAACCGTGCTTCTTCCTCCAATGTCAGCCACCGTGCCATGTGTGATCATGGGGGGGAAGTACCCTACTTAGGCCTGCTTAGGACAGTTGGGGACTAGTGAGGACAACGGTCACCCAAGACCCAGAATCCATTGACACAACAAGTCATGTCAGTCAGATTCACTGATTATCGTATCTCGCGCGAAATTCCGTCCTTCATCTGATACGGATTATTGGAATGAAATAACGGCGCGATCATCTGAATTCTCGAAGAACTGTAAAGATGTCCACTGAACTACCGAGTTTTTAAAGAAGATATTTCTCATATTCCTAAACAACCCAATAGTCATGCCGACTAGTTACTCACCCACCGAAAGAGAAGTTATATTGCTGAGGGTGATCACTGATCTGATCGATTCGATGGTTAACCGCTCCATATTTAATCTGGCAGGTGAGTCTCCCACTGCTAATATTCTGTTTCATACGACCACCCATCAACAGCTGTTCAACATCCTATTGGTAGACCTTTTATCTAAGCCTGATACACGCTTTATGACCGAAGAGGTGTCCTATCTTGATGCAATTGCTGGAATCTGCAATCAGCCGAACTTCGACGTAAGTAGCTCCGTTACCAATCTCCGATCGGCAGTATCATCTCTCACAGATTGGCTCGCATTCGAGCCCACGGTTACAGTGTGGTTTCCATCCGCTGACGCCGAGGTGAGTCTGACTCTCTCCCGAAGCACTTTCATAACCCTATGTGGCAATATCTCGAAGCACAGCACGCTTCGGCAGTCGCACTCTGCTGAGAAATTGAGGACTCTATTAAAACGGTCGGGGTTGTCGTTGACACTGGACAAGGCTCTGCTTGCACTTGAGGATTTCTATGAGAGATTCCACGTCGATATATTCAATTACCATGCAAGCAGAATCGCTGAACTCCTTAACGAAATTCAGTGGAGCGTGTACGAGTATCTTTTGCCGGAGTATCTACGCAGCTACGTGTCCGAAGGTGGTTCCCCCGAGAGATACCACTTTTGCTACCCAGACGCGGTGCAGTCGGATCTTGCGAAATCACTTTATTGGGACCTTATGAATTGGATCCGGCGCAAACCAATCATGGGGAGATTCATTGTTACAAAGCACTTGAAGATACGCTATTAGGGGGGTTTTGAAGGATTACGGAGCACCTGTTAACCACTTCGCGGCTCATAGCGGGTAGAACACTAATAGGACCACGACAGTCTAGAGGTCCGGTACTTTCTTATTCTTCTGATACCAATCTTCGTGAGCAGCATCCAGTTTCGTTACTCTCTCTTGAAGATTCCTGAGACGTTCATGCCCTGTAATCCCTAAGATACTGCTAGGGAGCATTCGCCAGTTGCCAGGTGAGGGCAAGGACATACCGAGCTACTGTGCGTAGAATCTCTGGATTGATTGTGTCGGCGGTGTCGGTGGGCTGCTGCATGTGCGGATGGACCCCGCCGACTGCGATGCTGACGGTTGGAATTCCTGCCTCTTTGAACGGTCCGTCGTCGCCGCCGGGCAAGAATCCGTAATAATCAAGCTTGTTGACCAAACCCACTGCCCACCCTGCGTCCTTTAATGCGGATTTCTTAAGCTCTGCGACACGGAGTATTAACACTCCGTCTCCCACTCCGACATGGTCGATGTTGACCATGGCCTTCGTTGAACCGAGGGGGATGACGGGTCTCGATGTATAGAGGCGTGACCCGAGCAAATCTCTCTCCTGTCCACTGAATGATAGAAAGAGGATCGTCCGTTGAGGGCGCAGGCCAATTTTCCCAAGGGCCCGTGCGACCTCCAGTACTGTGGCCGTTCCTGATGCATTGTCGTCAGCGCCAGGGAACCAGAGACCGGCAGGGCGGCCAAAATGATCTCGATGCGCACCGATGATAATGGTATCCCGCCCTGTACCAGGAATCATCCCCACCACGTTCGTCAACAAGCCGTCCTGTATCGTAGTCTTCCAATGGAGAGATGCATATCGATTGGCTAGGCGCGATCGCGCTGATGGGGCGTTATTGAGTTGCTCTTGGAGAGTGCGAAGGCGATCAGGGGCGGATTCTTCACCGCTTCCGGCGAGGAGACTCTCTGCCAATTCCGTGCTGATCCATGCGCCAGGGAGGGACTGGTCAGGGAAGAGTTGCCCATAAAATGCGCTGGGCCTTCCCGTGACGCCGCGGCGAGTTTCATATGGGCTGAGAATCGGCCCTGTTGCAGTCAGATAGGCCAAGGCTCCTCGATCTCGTGCGAAGCGGATCTTATCTGCATGGCTGACGGGGCTTGGGTAGTGATCCGGTTTGCCACGCAGGAAGAGGACGATGCAGTTCTTCACATCGACGCCGGCGTAATCGTCGATTCCTTGAGCGGGATCGACAATGCCGTAACCGACAAAGACGACCTGACCCTGGAGATCGGCAGAGGGGGAGTCAAAGACCGGGAGGTAGTCTCTACTCAACTGTGATGTGACCAACTGGTCCGCTACGCCGGTGCGAACGACCGGGTCGGGTTCGATGAGTGACGTGGAGACTATCGAGGCCATGATGCCAACGGGCTCTTCCTTCCTGGCCCTGGGAGATGGGAAGGCGATCCCGTTGTTGTCAATGAGCGGTAGTTGTACCCCTGCCACAGTCAATTCCCGTGCAACCCATTGTGCGGATTGCAGGTCATCGGCGGATCCGGCTTGTCGTCCGTTGAAAGCCGGGCTGCTTAACGTGCGCACATCGGCGAGCATGCGTTCGCTCGACAGGCTGTCAAGGGCTTGAAGCCATGCACGCTGGTCATCCTCCGATTGGGCGAAGACTTGGGTTCCTATGGGGAGCAGAGCGAGGATAACTCCTAGAAGAATGACCACAACAAAAGAGGGAGAGCCGCAGCGCGTTGAGCCGTTCATGAAGTGAGCCTTTCGAGATCGAGGGCACTATAGCATAGATCGAGAGGTCCGTTGGCCGGATTTCGCTGGTATAAGAATCCCATGGCCCAGATCGACTTGGTCTTTCGTGGCGTACAGCACGGCTCACTGGAGACGCAAGCCCCGACGGGTTCGGAGTTTGCTCCGGGCTGGGACTATACGATCCCGGTAGGGTACCGGATGTTATTCGATGTCTTCACATAATCATCCTGAATTCCAAAACGGAGGACGTAGGAAAAACCTGTCATCATAGTTAGTAGGTCACCCAACCGCGCTGTGCTGAAATTGTGCCAGTAGAAGGGTTGAACGGCGGGAAACAATAGAAAACTTAGAAGAGATATAAACGTGTTTCACCTGAAGAAAGCGATGAAGCTGAAGGCTTTATTGAGAGACCAGACCTTTGATCATCAACTTACGCAATTAAGAAAAATGGGGTGAGTGAGGGTTTCACACCCTTGTCGAGCAGCGGCCCGATGGTCGGCGTCTGTTATAAATCCAGCACCGCCATCTTACGGTGGAATCGGGCGATCACGTTGGGGTCCGGTGCCAGACGGATCGGGGCTTCGTCCTTGCCGTTGTACGGCAACAA
>CBDDRW010000019.1:0-17978 GCA_965233175.1 uncultured bacterium | reverse complement strand
AGCCTGGTTGTGTGCTGGAAGACGCACTTCGGGCAGGTGTAGTGAACGAACTGCTTGCCCCCGACGAGACGCTTCTTCATCGGAAGCCGGCACCAGGTGCAAAGGCGATCAGGAAGGTCGGCTGGGGACGGCGTATTCGGTATCGATGGAGTGACATGAGCCATGTGGGCATTCTCTCCGACCGGCGAGAACCATGTCAATCGATCAAGTGACCTCTCATTGCGTCGGTGTGAAAAAAAGTTTCTATATCTGTCCTGATGTAATTAGTTTCATGGTATAGTTCGAGAGACAGATCCACGGTGAGAGTTTTTTACCCTCTTAACAGAAAGGTGTACAAACTTTATGAGTAGCTCGCCTGAGTCCGAGTCCGCGATCTTTCCATCCGAGTCCCCAGTAGCCGCGCCCATTGCCCCCCAAGAAATGGTGGGTGAGGGGAAGGCGTGGGGACTCTGCACTGCCGTTGATCTTCAAGATTGTCACCCCGACCTGATTCGCAACGCTGACCATATTCGTCGCTATGTCGTCGAGCTGTGTGAGCTCATCGACATGAAGCGTTTTGGCGAATGCCAGGTCGTCGATTTCGGCTCAGGTCGTGTGGCTGGTTATTCCATGGTGCAGCTGATCTCCACCTCGTTGATCAGCGGCCATTTCGCAAACGATACGAACAGCGCCTATCTCGACATTTTCAGTTGCAAGGGCTATGACCCGGCCATTGTCGAGACGTTTTCCAAAGACTTTTTCGGCGCGCGTCGCAGCACTGCGACGGTCACGCTCCGATACTAGTAAGAGACCGGGGGCCCGCGGTCTCGCGGCCCCCGATGTCGACCTGAGAGCCTCCTGCCCTCCCACAAGTCATGAACCCCACCACGGTCAAAGAATTTTTTGAGCTTCTTCCAAGCCGGCTCGACTCAGATGCCGCCGAAGATCTCGACGTGATCTATCAGTTCGATTTGAGCGGCGCGCAGGGCGGACAGTACGTTCTCACGATTCGGGAAGGGACCTGTCAAATTGCGGAGGGAGCGCATGCGAACCCTCACGTTGTGCTCTCGATGGCAGGAGAGGATTGCATCAAGATTCTGAAGGGCCAGTTGAGCGGGACCGCTGTCGCCATGTCGGGGCGGCTCAAGATCAGCGGGGACATCGGCTTGGCAATGCAACTGAAGGCGCTCTTTCCATCTGTCAGATAGCCTATAGCATTCTAACCAGGCTTTCTCAGCATCCTGCTATCGGCCAGGCGTGGATTGTCCCGGCTCTGCCGGCATCCAGTCGGCATCGTCTGGGACTTTGTCCGCATGACGGGGGAACCGTTCCTCTAACATCACATAGATTGTGGGCACGAGAAAGAGTGTGAGGATCGTCGAGAAGCTGAGCCCTCCGACCACGGTCCGCGCCAATGGGGCGTTAGTTTCGCCGCCGGTGCCCCAGCCGATGGCCATGGGGAGCAGCCCCAGGACAGTGGCGAGGGATGTCATCAGGATGGGCCTGAGCCGCGTCCGTGCAGCGGTGACCGCCGCGCTGTGTAACTCTTGTCCTCGCCGACGGAGCACGTTTGTATAATCCACCAGGAGGACGCCGTTTGACACCACGATGCCCAGCATCATGATGATGCCCATCATCGACGTCGTAGAGAGCGTGGTATCGGTCAGGAAAAGGATAAGAATCACACCTGGAAGGCCCATCGGAACCGAAAACATGATGATGAAGGGATCGATCAGTGATTTAAATTGCGCTGCCATTACCATATACACGAGGACCAATGCCAGAGCCGTGGCAAACAGCAGACCTTCAAATGTTTCCCGTTGCTGTTGGATTTGGCCGGCCAATCGGATGCTGAACCCGGTGGGGAGCTGGATCTTGGCCAAGCCTGCCTCCAAGTCGGTAGTGACGGCGCCGAGATCACGGTCTACGGGATTGGCCGTCAGATGGACCACTCGCTGAAAGTACTTGCGGTCGATTTTGACCGGGCCGGCATTGAGCTTGAGCAAGGCGACGTTCTTCAGCAGGACTGGTTCTCCAGCTCGTGTGGTCAACACAATGTTCTCGATGTCTGTGAGATCCTTCCGGTGTTCTTCCGCGAGCCAGATACTGATGAAGTATTCGTTGCCGTTTTGAGGGTCGGTGTAGATGATGGGGTCAGTTGCGCCGTTGCCGTTGAGTGAGTAGAGCACGGCGGTGGCGACATCTGTTTCGCTGATACCGAGGAGCGCGGCCTTCTCGCGATCCACCACCACGTTGACCTCGGGATAGTTCTCCTCGCGGCTGACTTCGATGTCCGCGAGGCCTGGTATTTGGTGCATCATGCTTTCGACCTGCCGGATGACCTCGCGTGCGTGCGCTAAATCGTAGCCGTAGATTTCCACGTCTACGGATTTCTGCGACCCAAAGCTGGTAATTCGTTTGATGAGCCCGCCCGGATCGAACGACATCGAGACGCCCGGAAAGAGTTGTAAGACCTTGGGTCTCACGTCGTTCATGATTTGCACTTGGTTTCTTGTCCGTTTGTCCGGCGTCACGAGATGGACGGAGATGCTCGACGTATGGGGCCCGGTGTTCGGATTGAACAGAGAAGAACGGCCCTGGGCTAAAACGCCGGTACTGGACACGATCGTTTCGAGTTCCTCGGCAGGGATCTGGGCCCGCAATACCCGTTCGACCTCGGCCACTTGCTGCTCGGTTTTCTCCACTCGCTGACCGACCGGTGCGCGCAGGACGATGCGGAACTGGCTTTCATCCGACACCGGCAAAAACTCTGTGCCGATTTGTGGGGCCAGCGCGAGAGACGCGGCAAAAAGAAGCAGGACGCCGATGATGAAGCGCCAGCGATGGGACAAGACCCAGCGGAGTGATGCCTCATAGCCTTTGTCCAGCGACTCGTACCGTTCGCGACTCCAATCCATCAGGCGCACGAACCAGGTCGGCATCGAACGGTGAGACTCCCGTTCCGGCTTGAGAAACTTATAGCAGAGCGCCGGGGTCACCGTGCGGGAGACGAAAAAGGAGGTGAACAGGGAGATCGCGATCGTGATGGTCAGGGGAATCAGCAACAAGCGGGCAATCCCGGCGACGAAGAAAATTGGGAGGAAGACGACCACCGTGGTGATCGTCGACGCAAGAATGGGCATCGCCACCTCGCGGGCCGCTTCAAGGATCGCTTCCCAGCGACGGGCCGAGGTGTTGAGATGGCGTTGAATGTTCTCGAGTTCTACGATGGAATCGTCGACAAGCCGGCCGATCCCGAGGGCCAGGCCTCCCAGGGTGAACACGTTCAAGGTTTGTCCGGAGAAGTACAGCACGATGAAGGTCACCATGATCGAGAGGGGAATGGCGACGGAAATGATCAGCGTGCTCGTAAAATTGCGGAGGAAAATCAAGATGACCAACGCGGCCAGCAGCGATCCGTGCAACGCCTGTTCGATGAGATTGCTGATCGATTGGCGGATATAGACCGATTGGTCGAAGGATATCCCGATCTTCACGCCGGGAGGAATGCCGATGAGCTTCGGTAGGGCCTTGCGCAGCGCATCCACCACCGCCACGGTATTGGCGATCGGCTGTTTATTGACGCGTAAGTATACGGCTCTGTTCCCGTCCGTTCTGACGATGTTCGTCTGAATGTCCGACGAATCGTTCACGGATCCGACATCTCGCACGCGCACAGGGCTGCCTTGTGGGTTGACCTTCACGATCACGTCTTGAATCGGGTCGACAGTGCGGAATTGATTATTGGTGAAGACATTGTAGTCCAGATTACCGGCCTTGATGTCGCCCGAGGGCAGAATGAGGTTGGCGGCCTTCACGGATTTAACGACGTCGAGGATCGAGAGGCTCCGGGCATTCAAGAGCGCCGGGTCGAGGTTGACATTGATTTGGCGGATCTTCCCGCCTTCCACGGTGGCGGCGGCCACATTGGCGATCTGTTCGATCTGCGGAGCGATCGTGTTCGAGGCCAGGTCGTACAGTGCCCGTTCATCGAGGTCGTCGCTGGAGACCGTGACGAGGGAGACAGGAATATTGGAGACGTCGAACTTAACGATGAAGGGTTGCCCAATGCCTGGCGGGAGGCTATTGAGAATTTGGGTGACGCGTTGCATCACCTCCATCTGGCCAACGTTGATGTCTGCGCCCCAGTTGAACCAGATCTGCACCGCGCCGATGCCTTGCTTTGCGAATGACTCGACATGCTCGACGTTCGACGCCGAACTGACGGCTTTCTCGATGGGATAGACGACACTCTGTTCGATGTCGAGCGGCGGCGCACCTTTATAAATAACGCCGACGAACGCGACGGGCACTTGAATCTGCGGAAAGAGGTCGACCGGGAGCCGCTGCGCGGAGGTGCCGCCCAGGATGACCATGGCCAGGGAGAGCATCAGGATGCCGATGCGGTTGCGAAGTGCGAGGAGAGTCAGCCACATGGTGAAGACGTGAAATATGAAACGTGAAACGTGAAACGTAAGACTTCAGGGAATGAGTCGGGACGTGGAGAATTGAAGGGTGGCTTTAGATCATGTCTCACGTTTTACCTTTTACGGCATCCATCGGCTGCGTCTGCACGGAGGCGCCGTCGTGTACGAGGTCTTTCCCGGAGACGATCACCTGCTCCGATCCGTCCAATCCCTTGGTGATTTCCACCCGGTTTTCTTCGCGGGCTCCGATTTCCACCGGCACCCGTTGGGCTTTTCCTTCTCGCACAATGTAGACAAATTGGGAGTCTTCCAATCGACTCACGGCGTCGATGGGGACCTGAATCGCGTTTCGATGCGTGCCGACCAAGATCTCTACGCGAGCGAACATGCCGCCTTTCAAGACATGATCTTTGTTGGGGAGATCCACCTCGATCGTCATCGTGCGGGTGGCTCGGTTCAGCGCCTGGACGACACGAGTGACCGTGCCCTCGAAAACGCGATTGGGATAGGCTTCGGCGCGAACTTCTGCCTTTTGACCCACCTGAATGAGCGGGACGTCCTTCTCAACCACCTCGATCAGAATGCGGACCGTCTGAATTTCATGGAGGGTGAGAATCCCGCGTGAGACGGTGGAGGTGCCTGCGGTTGTCCCACTCACATAAGATCCGAGATCGAGGTTGCGCTCGGCCACATAGCCCGGGAAGGGCGCGCGGATATACGAGTAGGCCAGATTTGTCTCGGCCTGCGCCAGGGCAACCTCCATCTGCTGAACCTGCGCGCGCAGTGAGTCGAGCGCCGCCGCCGCCCCGTCGTACGCGACCTGCGCGTTGTCCAAATCCTGCTGCGAGACAAACTGGTCCTTGATCAACGTTTGCATCCGATTGAGTGTGAGGGTGGTGTTGCGCACACTGGCGTCCTGTTGCGCGACTCTCGCTCTGGCTGCAGCCAGGTTGGCTTTGGCTTGGCTGACGGCATGCCGGTAATCCGTGTGATCGATCTCGATCAGAAGCTGGTTAGCTTTGACCAGGTCGCCTTTCTCGACGTAGACCTTTGCGATGTAGCCGTCGACCCGAGAAAACAAATTGACCACTTGGTTGGGGGTGATGTCGGCGGTATAGGTGAGTCGAACGTCGAGGTTCTGTTTCAGCGGCGCCGCTGTGGCGACGGTGATGAGGCGGGCTTTGCGAATATCAGTCTTCGCGCCGCTGCTGAGGCGAAATACGACGAGGGCCGAGACGGCAAAGAAAATGATCACTCCGAGCGTAACAATCGGATGGTGTTTCAAGGGATTCATCCCTTACCGTCTCCCCGTCGTCTTGCTACCGGCCGGCGGCTTGATCAGCCCGGTCAGGAAGAGATCCACGTAGGTCGCTACCGTATCCTCATGGGATTGATGCATCGGTACTCCAAAGATTTCGTGCAGCAGACGGTGGTGGACGACCATGCCGATGAACGCGCGGGCTGCCAGGAGAGGATCGACCGGACGAAACGCCCCATCGGAAATTCTTGTGCGAATGTACGCGGCGAGGTGATCATAGAACACCTTGTGGTGCTTGCCGAAGAAGATCTCGGATAGTTCATCCCCTTCGAGGGCGCTGAACAAGAGGAGTCGCAAGAGCGTCGAATCGACACCGGGACGAATGCGATAGCTCGCGATCATCGTAAATACGCGATGGTCGTCGTGTTTTTTTGCCGCTGCCTCTACGGCTTCAAGCAGTTCGTTGACGGTGACTTTTTCTGCCAGGATTGCCGCGTAGAGTGTCCGTTTCGTCGGAAAGTATTTGAAGACTAACCCCTCGCTCACGCCTGCGGCTTTGGCGATTTCTTTTGTGGTCGTGCCATTGAAGCCTTTTGCCGCGAAAAGCGAGGCAGCAGCCACGATAAGGCTGGCTTGACGATCGCGCGCAGAAGCTCGCTGCCCGTTCCTGCTTTGTGTGATTCGTTTTTTCATGGTAAGTAAGTGCTCACTTACTAAAATCCTAGCATGCACCGCTCCTAGGCAGCAAGCATTTGCGAGGAACGACAAACGAGTTTTTCCGAAGAGGGATTAGTATGGTGCTCATAGAATTGGGGAAGATCATCTAGTCCAACCCTCCATACAGACCACTCACTCCCAACTGTCCAGTTGGCCAATGATTGGTCGTCGTCGGCCCATGGAGAGAATCCCATCCCCGCACGGGGCATCGGCTTCATTAAAGCCATCATGCTTGGTGTGAGCAAGGCCTTCGACCAGCGCACGTGGTGTGCCCGAGGAGCATGAGAGCACATCGTATTCATATTTTGAGATGGAACGATACTGGTCTAATGGCTAGGGGTCAGCGGGGGAAAGGTTTGGACCTATATCATCATGGGAAGATTTCAGATATGGCCGGTGCAGACTGAAATGGTCAAGAGGATGAATAAATAATCTCGACATGGAGTGCAGAAGTGGTCAAGCGCTTTCAGATTGAAATGGTTGAAACAGCTTTGTCCTCGTGCCGTGATGAAAAGAGGCCAGATTCCGTATTTGCTTGTTTCTCCCGACCCAAAACCGATGCAGGCCAAGATCTGGAGAGAGAGTTGCAAAACTTCCCTGCGATCAGTGGCCTGAATTATAGAGTTGGTACTTGTCTGTCTTTCGTCGGCCGGTCATTACGCTCTCCGTGCCCGACAATCAGTCTAATCGAAATGCGCGACGTTCGAATGCAAGAAGTAGCTGAGTCGATTGCGTTCCCGTAGATTCATCTTGAGAATCTCGACTCCGAACCGATGGCCTGAGACCCACGCTACCTTTGCCTCCATCACAAACAACGGATCTTGCCCGTCGGGAAGGTAGAGAAAAATCGTAAGTTCGTCCCCCAGCGAGACAGAGACGTTGCCTCGAATACCCAATCCCTTAGGCGAGAGATCCGTGACCATGCCATCGCCCATAAGAACCTCTCCAGTACGCTCTTGCGTCGAGTACATCAACCCAAACTCTACCGAGGGCCGAGGATCATGTCGCCGATTGACAGCTTCGGCCATAGACTGAAGCCCTCTTCTAGATGTCATTGATGTTCGTTTCATAATGGCGTCTCCTAGTTCCTCCTGACCTTAGGTGCCGACTGCACGGTCTGAGAAGGTTTACACGAATTCACAAGAGGAATCGCAAGTAATTCTTCTCCTCCAACGTCAAGGTCTCCATCTCTATCCCGAATCGACATCCTTCTACCCAGGAAACTCTGCTCTGGGTAATGCAGAAAGGCTCTTCCATTCCAGGAAGGTCGATGAAGAGGGTTATGGTCACCCCGGGCGTGACCAATTGATTTCCACGAATGCCAATCCCTCTCGATGAGAGGTCAGTGACGGCGCCGTCACCGATCAACATTTGACCGGAATTCATGCAGGAATAGAGCAATGAGAAAAGTGTCGGAGTACGGCTGCCATGTCGACGCTCGGGCTGGCCGGAGAATCCGGCTGCTGTGATGGCAGGAATGGCGATGTCAGGATGCATGGTCTCCTCCATGGCATTCAATCGATGCTTAGATGATTCGGAATGCCGTTCGACGATCGTCCAAGGACGATATACTGATATTTTTCCAAATAACTTCTTGCAACCGCTTCCTTTCGTCTGATGACAGCTTAGGAAATTTGACAGCAAACGAATCTTTAGAGATCCAGGAAACAATCACGTCGGTGAGGCGCATGGGAGCGTGCCCGTCCTCAATGTCTAGGAGTAGAGTGAGACGGCTACCTAACGGACTCGGGGCTGCACCCAAGACCTTGCAGCCCGTTTTAGAAAGGTCCTTCAAAGCCCCCTCTCCGGCGACGATTCGTGCACCTTCTTCACCGAAGTATGTGATTCCGTATCGAATGGGAACCCGCTCCGCATAGCGCCGATCTAAGAGCGAATGAGCTTTCTGTGTGTTGATCTTAAGAATAGGGTGGTTCAGTTTCATCGATGCCTCCACAATGGGTTGCGCTGGGGTTCCTCTATCTCTCGCGACAATGTGAGAATACCGCACTCAAGAATTTCGACAATCCCTAAAGAGAGGGGATAAAGACCCCTTCCGAAGAGGGGATACTCGGCAGAAGAATGCGATGGGTGGGAGGTTTCTAGCGGGAACACCGCAAGAGTGAGTGAAAAATGACTTCCCTATCTCAGTCTTAATCTGACCCTTTCGGAGGGCTGTAAGGCCTCTCGATCAGGCCAGAGCCTCGATGAAGGCCAGACAGGAGCGGGATGGCAACTAAAACACGGTAGCTGAATTACTTTCGGTCATTTTCCGACGGAGGTCCTGGCTCTCAAAAAATATAATGCCGCGATCGGTGCCTGCCTCGTACCGGAGGTTCACATCGGTTTCAAACCCCGTCCAGCTAAAGAATTTTATAGGACCGCCGGTGATCTGGCCTGGCGTGCGATCAAGTGGGCCATAGAGGGATTGAAGATAGGCAAGAATCCGATCATGGGTCACGCTGCCTTGGTAGCGAACAATGACACGGGTGAACTTGCCTTCGGAGGCGACGAATCGCATGGAGTCAACTGGTACTGAGCCAAGTGAAGGAGTTCTAGTCCTCAACTCATAGGTTTGAGATCGTCCGATATCCTCAATTTTCACGAAGGTCTCGGTTTCTGAAAAGGATGCGCCCCAGGGTATCCCCTCAAACCCATTTGGGTCATTCTGCATCGGCACGGCGAACGCCGAGGCACCCTGCAGAATGAGTGAAAAGAACAGGCAAGCGAGAGACGTGTAACGGACTCGAGAGTCGCAATAGAGACGGCGAAGCATGTTACTCTGCTGAATCGGTGATATGGTCGTTGAACCGAGGCGCCAGGGTACGGCTATCGATAAACACAAATCCCCGCTCAGAATCCGCATGGTATGTCACACTTATTTCGGTATCAGTCCCGCGCCACGTATACTGCTGATTGAGTCCTCGCATCATCTGCCCTGGAACACGATCGAGAAGACCGAACTGTTGCTCGAGGTAGGCAAGTATCTGTTTGTGCCGGTTGTCACCCTGATAGTGGATAGTTACGCGGGCAAATTGCTCGTCAACTGATAAGAAATGAAGACCCTCGACTGGGACTCCGGCATACGATGGCAGACGGTCTTTCAATCGATATTCATTCACATGTGGGCCAGCCCTGGTGATTTCTAAGTCCGGCCTCGCTGTGAGGGCAACCCCCCAGGCTAAGTTCTGGAAACCATTCGGATCGTTCTGCATCGGCACTGCATGGGCAAGAATAGGGGGATAGGTCAGACAGAACAAGAGCCCTAGTAGTGCACGGTATCGAGCCATATGGTTGCGCTGTACTCCAATCACGGCAGAACGCTACCATGGCTGATCGCATGGTGCAACTCCCGCAGTTTTGTTGAGATGCCCAAAGGCATAGCTTATAATGCGCGCGTTTTCCCATATGAATAGGGATGAGGAATCGACTCGATGATTGAAAGTGATGCATTAGTCCAAGCGCTCCAAGATATTGGAGTGGATTTTTTTACAGGGGTCCCGGATTCGATCCTGGGCGGCATCATTGCTGAGTTGATGGAGCGGCGGCTCTACACTCCGGCCGTTCGGGAAGATGAAGCGGTGGCCATGGCTGCCGGGGCCTACATGGCCGGCAAGATTCCCGCCGTTTTGATGCAAAACTCAGGGCTTGGGACATCCTTGAATACGCTCATTTCCCTCAACTATATCTATGAACAGCCCTGCATCCTGATCGTGTCTTGGCGTGGCCAAGGAGGCAAAGATGCACCGGAGCATCTCGTGATGGGAGAAGTCATGCCGCAGTTTCTGGATACGATGAAGATTCCGCATCGGACGTTGACGGAAAAGACGGCCATCGACGATCTCAGGTGGGTAGCCGAGACCTTCATGAAGAAACGGATTCCCGTGGCGTTGAATATTACAAAAGGCGTCGTGAAGGGGTTGCATCCATGAGGCCGGAAGAAGGCACGATGCAGAGCCGGGCGATGGCGATGGCCGCGTTGTTGGAATTACTCACCGACCAGCCGGTCATTATTTGTAACGGATTTCCCTCTCGAGAGGCGCAGAAGATTGCTGATCGACCGACGCATTTCTATATGATCGGGTCGATGGGATCGGCGGCGGCCATTGCGCTGGGCGTGGCGTTGTCGAAGCCGAATAAACAAGTGGTTGTTTTCGACGGCGATGGGAACGTCCTCATGGGCATGGGGACACTTGCGACAGTGGGGGCGCTGAAACCGAAGAACTTCATTCATGTGGTGTTCGACAACGAAGTCTACGGCACGACCGGTAATCAGCCGACGATTTCCAATGTAATCCCGCTTGAGAAGGTGGCGAAGGCGGCCGGATATGTACACGTCGAACGGGTGCGGGAACGCGAAGATCTCGTCTACGAGTTCAAAGACATGCTGAAGAAAGACGGACCGAGTATGTTGCTGGTGAAGGTCAACGAGATGGTAGAAGATGCCGGGCGCGTGGCGCTCGATCCTCCGGACATTACGAAGCGATTCATGCAGGCGATCAAGTAGCGCGTCAGGGGAAATGGGAAGAAAGACGAGATGATCTTATTGAATCCAGGACCGGTCAATGTGTCGGATCAGGTGCGTCAGGCGCTCTTACGTCCTGATGTCTGCCATCGGGAGTCGGAGTTTACCGAACTCTTGCACGGAATTCAGGCGAAACTGCTGAAACTCTTTGTGCCGGGGGCGGAAGCGGATTATGCAGCGGTCGTATTGACCGGCTCCGGTACTGCGGCAGTGGAGTCCGCCGTGATGTCGGCGCTCCCGCACGGCAAGCGGATGCTGGTGCTCAACAACGGAGTGTACGGCGAGCGTATTTCCCAGATGGTCGGCCTCTATCGCCTGGGCGTGTCCGAGCTCAAATACGATTGGACGACAAGGCCTGATCCTGAACGGTTGCGACTCGCGCTACGACAACATCCTGAAGCGCATGTGGTCGCCATGGTTCACCATGAGACGACCACCGGGCTCATCAATCCGGTCAAGGAGATTGCGGATGTGGTCGATAGCCAGAACCGGGTGTTCATTCTCGATGCCGTGAGTGCGTTGGCTGGGGAACCCCTTGATATCGCCGGGTCGCACATTTATATGGTGGCGGGGACAGCTGGAAAATGTATTCAGGGATTCCCAGGGGTGTCCTTCGTACTCGTCCGCAAGGGATTTTTGGAGCGGATGCGTGGCTACCCCAGACGATCGATCTATCTTCACATCACTCAATACGTGGATGATCAGGGCCGCGGAACCATTCCATTTACGCCGGCTGTGCAGGTCTATTATGCATTCGACGAAGCCTTGAATGAACTGATGGCAGAAGGGGTCGCCAAACGGATCCTACGGTATAAGAAAGTCGCAACCTTAATTCGAGACCGCATGGCGAAACTCGGTGTGAAGCCGCTCTTGACTCCTGACAAACTATCCAACACGATCACCGCCTATTATCTTCCCGATGGTGTGACCTATCCGTCGTTGCACGATCGCTTGAAAGAACAGGGCTATGTGATCTATGCAGGCCAAGGCGAGCTTCAGAGCAAAATTTTTCGCGTCGCGAACATGGGCGCTCTCACCGAGGCGCAGTTGGTCGGATTCCTCGACGCATTCGAACGAATCTGTGGCACAGCATGAAAGCCATCATACTTGCAGCTGGGGTCGGGAAACGACTATGGCAGGTCACGCAGCATCGCCCGAAGTGCCTCATCGAGATCGGCGGGAAAACCCTCTTGCACCGCTACCTCACGTCGCTTCGAAACGTTGGTATTCACTGCGTGGATATGATCGTAGGCTATAAACAGGAGATGATTCGCACGGCTGTCGCTGCAAACGATTGTGGCATACGCGTAAACTTCCTTGTAAATGAACAGTTCCATCGCGGCAGCGTTTCCTCACTCTGGATCGCGCGCACGGCATTGGATGACGATGCAATCATCATGGATGCAGATGTGCTTTTTCATCAAGAAATCTTGCGCCGTTTGGTACACTCTCCCTATGAGAACGCCCTGCTCATGGACGACACCGTCAAGCAGACTGGGGAGGAATGCATTGTCGTAGTCGAAAGCGGGCGTGTCATTGCGTTGACAAAAATGATGCCGCTACACTACGACTACGCTGGGGAAGGCGTGGGATTCCTCAAAGTCCGGCATGCCGATGCACCACACGTGGTGGCGTCCCTCAAGACCCATGTGGATCGTGAAGCCTGGCACATGGAGTACGAAGACGCGCTTGCGGGGTTTTTTCTCGACGTCAAAGTGGGGCACGAGAAGATCGGCGGACTTCCTTGGACAGAAATCGATTTTATTGAGGACGTGACGAAAGCGGAACGGGAAGTATTGCCAAAATTGTAACGTTGCCGTCCATCCATTGCTGACCGACGTTTCAAAAGGTAAGACGGAATAGATCATGAGCGAGAGCATTGTTCAGAAACAGACAGGTCTCCAAGGGTTGAGTACAGCGATTCTCTTGCCATCAGTAAGCTTGTTCGGCGAGCCGGCAGGATTGTATACCGATGAGGTGGGCCCACTCACCAGCGTGGTAGGCATCGGCCTGTTTCAGCGCACAGTGTTGACGTTACAACGCGCCGGCATTCGACAGCTCATGGTGTTGGTCGGGCCTGAGGAGGATCAGCTCAAACAAGCATTGGGCAAAGGATCACGTGTCACGATCCCCGTGCGCTGGTTGCCAATTCGAGAATTCCCACTAGATGATCCTCGCACATGGGATACGCTTGCTGCTGAAATTCACGGGTTTTGTCTCCTGTCCGGTGTGCAAGGAGTGTTTGCGAGCCCGTTGATCGAGAGCCTCAGGCATGAGGTGCAAGAAGGCCAGGCAATCGTCGTAGCGCGAGCCGATAATGAGCGGAATCGGCCATCCCGCCACCCGAGCTTGCGCCTGAAGGTCCAGGCGGGACGACTCCTCTCGATGACATCGAAACAAGACGGTGCCGCGTTGGCCGCAACAGACTTGGTGGTGATTCCTGCCGGCTTAATGAGCGCGACCGGTCATGTCGAAGTAGAAACCGGCATAGTGCCGATCCGTCGATGGCTCGAACGGGCCGCAGTGGACGGGCATGTACGGGTATTGTCTACGGAGACGAACCAGTCCCATTGGTATCAGGACGTGCGTGATGCCGCTGACGTCAAGGTCGCTGAAAGAAAGCTTTTCAATTCACTCAAAGGCGAGTTCGAAGGTTTCGTCGACCGGTTCTTCAACCGGAAAGTTTCCCGCTGGTTCACACGCCTCTTTCTCGCTGCAGGCTTCTCCCCGAATGTGATCACAGTCCTGGCAACCCTGGTTGGGTTGATTGCAGCTGGAGGTTTTGGAATCGGGACGTATAGTGCTGGCATCATTGCCGCGCTGTTATTCCAGCTGGCAGCGATCATCGACTGTTGTGACGGTGAAGTGGCGAGACTGACATTCACTGAGTCGCCGTTCGGAGCCTGGCTTGATATCGCCATGGATAATGTGGTCCATATGGCAATCTTTGCCGGAATTGCCACAGGTTCTTATCTGCGCGTAGCTGGAAGCGAGGGTGCGTGGGTGCCTCTTGCCCTCGGCACAGCTGCCGTCCTTGGAAACGGACTTTCATTCTGGCTCGTGACCCGCGCGCAAAAGATCAAATCCTCAAATGGATGGAAGACACCAGTACAGGCTGCTTGGTCGGACTTCATGCTCAAAAACGTCGCAAGCCGAGACTTTTCCGTCGTCGTGTTCATCTTCGCCGTGATCGGCAAACTCGACTGGTTCCTCGGTATGGCTGCAACCGGATCCGTGGTGTTCTCAATCCTGATGCTCTGGGTTATCAGGCCGTCCGCCAGGACCCGTGCTTAAGGGCGTTCTACTTTTTGCAGGCCTACTCACCCTCACTCTCCTCGTCTGGCATATCGGTCCCGAGCGCATCTACGAGACGGCGTCGCAACTCGGGCCGGTCGCGCTCCTCGTGATCCTGATTCCCTCCACCATCATGTATGTCGTCGAAGCCTACGGTTGGAAGATCACCTTGGGACCTTCGGCGAAAAACATTCCATTCTGGCGTGTGCTCGCGATCCGGACTGCAGGTGAAGTGGTGAACATGACCACCCCAACCGCCTACGTTGGAGGTGAACCACTCAAGGCCTATCTGCTCAAGAGACACCATGTGCCGATGATGGAAGGACTTGCTTCAGTTGTTATTGCCAAAACGACCATGACGATTGCGGAGGTGGTCTTCATTCTCATGGGCATCGCACTCGCGTTCTGGAGGGTCGGTGCCGACGGCTCATCCGGACAGACTATCGGCGCAGCGCTGGTCAGTGTCGGTGTTCTGGTGCTTGTGACTGCAGCGCTTGTGTTTGTGCAACAGCAAGGGCTCTTTACGTGGCTCTTGGAATTTCTGAGAAAGATCGGGCTGAAGATTCACTTTCTCGAAGTGCGTGAAAAGAAACTACGATCCTTGGATCGAACAATCTTAGATTTTTACCGCGACAACCGCCTCACCTTTTGCTCCTCCATCGGACTGTTCTTTGTCGGTTGGATGGCGGAGGCGTTAGAAGTCTACGTCATCATCTATTTTCTCGGTGGTCCGGCTATGGCGCTCTCCGCCATCTCCATCAGCGCCCTTTCCGTCTTTATCAAGAGTGGCACCTTCTTCATCCCCGGCAGCCTCGGCGCTCAGGACGGCGGGAATATGCTCGTGTTGAGGGCGTTTGGTTATTCAGATGTCACCGGCATCACTTTCGCCTTGATTCGGAGGTTCCGCGAGTTGGTGTGGATTGGATTGGGGTTGTTATGCTTAGCCCTTGCCGGCGGGAGGGCAGCGGTTATTCGAGAAAGTCACGCCGACGACTTAGGGAATGACTCCTGACATCAGTCGTGTTTCTGAGCAATGAGACTGTCTGTCGTGACCCATGCTCAAGCTTGCTCTCCTTTTTGCCGGCCTTTTCGCACTCTGTATGCTCGTGTGGCATATTGGGCCCCAGCGCATCTATGATGCGGCGGCGCAACTCGGGCCGGTCGCGCTCCTCGTCATCCTGATTCCCTCCACCATCATGTATGCGATTGAAGCATACAGTTGGAAAGTCACGCTGGGCCCATCTGCCAAAGATATTCCATTCTGGCGGGTGTTCGCGATCAAAACCGCCGGTGAAGTGGTGAACTTGACGACGCCGGCAGGCTACATCGGAGGTGAGCCGCTCAAAGCCTATCTGCTCACAAAGCATCACGTGCCGATGGTCGAGGGGCTTGCTTCTGTCGTCATTGCGAAAACAACGAAGACAATCGCCGAGGTGCTGTTCATACTTTTAGGCATCACGCTCGCATTCTGGAGGGTTGACAATGACGGCTCTTTGGGACGAACCGTCGTTGCGGCACTGGCCAGTGTCAGCCTGCTGTTGTTCGTGATTTCGTCGTTGGTGTTCGCACAGCGAAACGGATTCTTTACGTGGCTATTGGAATTCACTCGGAAGATCGGACTCAAGATTCGCTTTCTTGAAACGCGCGAGGAACAACTACGGTCGCTGGATCGAATGATCTTAGAATACTATCTCCATAATCGGAGGGCCGTGTACTCCTCAACCGGACTGTTCTTTCTGAGTTGGATGGCGGAAGCAGCGGAAGTCTACACGATCATCTGGTATCTGGGAGGGCCCGCCTTGGTTCTTTCGGCCATCTCTATCAACGCCCTCTCCGTCTTTATCAAAGGCACCACCTTCTTCATCCCCGGCAGCCTTGGCGCTCAAGACGCCGGGAACGTGTTCTTGCTGAAAGACTTTGGTTACACCGATGTCGCCGGCGTCACCTTTGCCCTGCTGAGGCGATTTCGTGAACTAGTATGGATCGGAATCGGGTTACTATGTCTAGCGGTGCTGCGTGGGCGTACGGCTGGAATTCAGGAACGTCGCACTTTCGACTCAGAAAACAGCCTCTGATAATATTATTCTCTCATCTTCATCTTCGGCAGTTTCTGCGCGAAAATCGTCGGAGATATGCTATGGTGAGTACTTTGGCATTCCGGTTTTCTCAGCATTATCTTCACGTTTCTCCGTCGGTTCCTAGAGCTTTGTTTAGCTGGGCTTGCTCTGCTTAGCTCTCATCGGTGGTCTGTAGTCATTCAGGAAAGCCGCACCCCTCTCAGGCAATGGCTCCTAACACAATTTTTTCTACACAAACGAGACGATTCGCAAAACTTCAGAGATAGGATACTAGCTTCACGTGATCAGATTTCTCTTATTCGTCGCAGGCCTCCTTACCCTTGGCCTCATCGTGTGGCATATCGGCCCAGGGAACATCTACGACACGGCGGTGCAACTTGGGCCGGTTGCACTCCTCGTCATGCTGATCCCTTCCATCATCATGTATGTCATCGAAGCGTATGGCTGGAAAGTCACGCTAGGCCCGTTAGGGAAGGATATTCCGTTCTGGCGTGTGCTCGCAATCCGGACTGCTGGTGAAGCGGTGAATATGACTACACCGTCCGGCTATGTCGGCGGCGAGCCGCTGAAGGCTTCTCTGCTCAGAAAACATCATGTACCGATGGAGGAAGCATACACTTCGGTCATCATTGCGAAAACAACGATGACAATTGCTGAAGTGTTATTCATCCTACTCGGCATTGCACTGAGTGTGTGGCTGCTGGGCGGGAACGATTCATCCGGCCAGACGGTGGCAGCCGCACTCCTGAGCGTGGGTCTACTCGCATTAGGGACTGCCGCATTCGTGTTCGTACAGCGGCAAGGACTCTGTACCTGGCTCTTGGAGTCCTTGCGAAAGATTGGGTTGAAAATAGCCTATCTCGAAGCGCGTGAGAAACAACTACGGTCACTGGATCGGGCGATCTTTGAATTTTATCGCCACAAACGTCCGGCGTTTTATACCTCCACCGGGCTGTACTTTCTCGGCTGGATGGCAGAAGCGTTGGAGGTGTATGTCATCCTCTATTATCTCGGTGGCCCTGCCATGGCGCTCTCAGCCATCTCCATCGGCGCCCTCTCGGTCTTCATCAAGGGAGGCACGTTCTTCATCCCCGGCAGCCTCGGGACTCAAGATGGGGGTAATTTGCTTCTTCTCGAGGCTTTCGGCTATTCCGGCGTCACCGGGATTACCTTTGCATTGCTCAGGCGATTCCGGGAATTGGTGTGGATTGGCCTCGGGCTACTATGTCTTGCGATGCTAGGTTGCCGCGATGCGAGCCAGAACACTCGCGTGCACGATCCAGGAATAGTACCGGACCCCTTCCTTCTTCCACGCGTGACTCCGGCCATTTCGCAAGCCAGCCTGGACCAGATTCGAATCGCTGTTTCTCGCGATGATCGAAAAGAATGAGATTGAACTGGGACACGCTGAAGAATCACACCAGGGTTGCCAAATCAAGTGTCTCCATCAGACTATCCTGTTCCAGTCCAAAACTGACTCCAAAGATTCGCAGGACGTTCCACTATATCGTAGGGCCTCTAGCTTAGAAATTCCCTGCGCTAAAGTCATCCAGTTCCACATTGGCGATCGTGGCGGCATAGATCGTGATCCCGGGCCGCCCACTCGCGATGGTGGCGTCCGTCGTCGAGAGCACGAGCACGTTGTTGCGATAGAGGCGCAACGTCGTCCCTTGGGCTTCGGCGCGAAGCACATCCCCCGCCAC
>CBDDRW010000018.1:0-16585 GCA_965233175.1 uncultured bacterium | reverse complement strand
TTCCCACGCCATTGTCGCGCTGGCGATGGGGAAGGCCTTTCAGAACAAGGAATTGAATTGGCGTGAGCTGTTCTTGGGCGCGCTCTGTTCAGTCGTGCCGGATTTCGATGTGATCGGATTGTACGTTGGCATCCAGTACGGCGACATGTGGGGCCATCGTGGGTTGACGCACTCGATCGTGTTCGCGGCGCTGTTAGCCGCAAGTCTAGTCGCTGTGTGGTATCGAGGCAAGGAGATGTTAGCGATGACGGGGCTTTTTCTCTATTTTTTTCTCTGCACCCTGTCGCATGGTGTGCTCGATGCCATGACAAATGGAGGGTTAGGCGTGGCATTTTTCTCTCCTTTTGATACGACGAGATATTTCTTCCCCGTGCGGCCAGTCCTTGTGTCTCCAATCGGTGTCAGCGAATTTTTTGGCGAATACGGTGTTCGGATCCTAGCAAGCGAAGCGATATGGATCTGGCTACCATCTGGTGTGGCGTTCCTGATGCTTCGTGCCGCCCAACGACTTTGGTTGGCTAAGTCCGTGGCATCTCCCTCTTCGCCATCCTAACTCAACACCCATGACGCATAAGAAGTATGGATGCTTTATTTGTGCTAGAGACCACGAGTCACCGGCTATACGCTCTTACCTTGCGATGTGTTTACGAAGACTGAGGTGGCGCAATGATTCGGAATCGTACTTCATCTACGAGGGTATCGGCAGAGGTCCGTTCTCCCGCGAATAATCCGCAGTGATATAGCCCCGCTGTCCATCCAGGCTTTGGAGGCATCAACATAAAATAGCCGGACTGGTCGTTCATGGTCGTCATGACTCGGTCCTGAGCGACGGCGGGTTGCTCTCCTGTCATCTCGGATGTTTCCACAAAGCAACGGGCCGTAAGGGGCACGGCATCAAACGAGGCCGACACCAGGCCAAAGACTAAGTAGACCTCTGTCTGTGTGTTTGGAAAGCTGTCGCCAGGATGTAAGGGAATAAATTCGTGGGCTCCGGTGGGAAAATCGTCCCGTATGACTTTGCTTGCGGGGATGACAAATCGAAACCAACTGAAATCGGCGTCTCTGCCCATGAGGGACGCCTGCGGGTCCAGTGGGTTTTCTGGCTTAAATCGCTCGGCGGCTTTTACATACAGCTCTTCTTCAGGAGAGAGCGTGGTAGGGGACGAATCGTCGGAAGGGGGACGGTTTGCCGCCTCATCGGTCTGTAGCCTTGCCAATCCAGGAACATGAGGCCGCACTTTCTCGAGCCATCGTGCGATTTTATGCTTATCTAATACACGGGTGTCGGGTGGGAGTCGCACATTCTTATTGGTTTCTTCAAATTCGACCGCGGTATCATAGAGAGTTTGAAAATGGGCGAACGCGTCTCCCCACTGCTCCAGCTCCACGAGACACTGGCCCATCCGAAACACTGTGTCCGCATAGTCCTCGTCGTTGGGATCGAGGTTAGAGACCTTTCCGAACACGATCAGCGCCTCTTTGCATCGGCCTAACTGCATGAGAGTCAATCCTAATTGATAATTGGCGAGCGCATCATTGGGATTGAGAGCCAGCATCCGTTGATAGATCGGCTCGGCCTCCTGATATCGGCCTGTAGAGAAGAGCTGCCATGCCTCCGCGCGAATGGAAGCCCATTCCTTGCGCTGTGCTCCTGTCATCTCTTTGGTCAGAACGGGGTGGAAGCGCCGGCCTCGATCAATAGAGTTGCCGTTCACTTGTGCGAGGAGATTCCTGGCCGGGAGTTCCAACGGAGAACCTGGAGGCACGTTCTGTAATACATAATGCACGTCACTCTCCGCGGCGTCATAGTCCAAGACGTCGAACCGCGCACGAGCCAGCGCTAATCGCCAGCCGAGCATATGCGGGGCAAGTTTGACAGCCAGTGTATACGATTCAAGCGATTCCTCCAGGCGGTTGAGCTTTCGGAGTTCTTGCGCCAGCCGCAGATGAACCAAGGGATTTTCACCATCGATGCCTGCGATGCGCTTTAATTCGGCGATGGATTCTTCGCCCTGTCCTGACCGAGTCAACACCGCCCACTTGGCCCATCGAACCTCCACGTCGGTCGGGGTCTTGGCAAGGATCGTCTCATAGGCCTCAACGGCCTCTCGATGGCCCCGAGATGTACTGAGAATATCGGCGCGTAACTTCTGGAGCGTCAGTGCGTGAGGATAGTCGTGAATGCCTTGGTCTAGGAGCTCCAGTGCAGTGGCTGGCGTTCCATCTTCCCATACCGTTCGCGCGTGTTCGGCAATCTGCTCCGCTGAACGTGGAGATCGATCCTCCGCATGCGCGAAGGATCCCAGTGTCAGCGCTATAAGCAGTGGTACGCCAACGAGCACGGCGATGGAACCATGTCGAAGTGGCGCGACAGGGCGTGGCATAGGAGACGGCGACGAGCTATTCATGAACGTGGAGCCATCTGTTCACTGGGAGCTTACTATACCAAGAAGCGCTGTGATCGTGAAATGCACCATCGGTTTGTTCGCCTTTTGTTCATCATCCGGCATCGGTGAAAACGTCCACCATCGTGATACACTTGCCGCCCTCATGCTCGACGTCATTCTCTATCAGCCGGAAATCCCTCCGAACACCGGCAATATCATCCGTCTCTGCGCCAATACCGGCGCGAGGCTGCATCTCGTGAAGCCACTGGGTTTCTCTCTAGAAGATAAGCAGTTGGTACGCGCCGGATTGGACTATCACGAATTCGCCACCATCACGGTCCACGAAAGCTGGGCCGAATGCGCTGCCGATTTCAAAGATCGCCGCTTGTTCGCCGTCTCCACCAAAGGCACCCAGCGATATGATTTGGTGAACTATGCTGTCGGCGACGCCTTTGTGTTTGGCCCGGAGAGCCGTGGATTACCGGCTGAGATTCTAGAGCGCGTTGTCACGCAACAATGTATCCGTGTCCCCATGGTCCCTGGTAATCGGAGCCTCAATCTTTCCAATGCGGTGGCGGTGGTGATGTATGAGGCATGGCGGCAGGTCGGATTTAGAAGGGGTGTGTAAGGGGGCGCGGAGCCCATGGCGTATAGCCAACGACACGAAACAGGACTGCACAAGACGTTCTTTGTTTGTGCGATAGGCCATTTACCATGTGCTTCTAGAGGTCATCCTCTTTAAGGCAGCGTCGGAGCCCCTGTTGCTCGGCAAAGTAGTAGGCGTAGTGGAGCGCGACGAGATTGGCGATTCGTTCTTCGGCTTCATCGCGCGAGTCGGTGTAGATGAGCTGAATGCCATAGCGCGCCGTGAGGGCGTCGAGAAAATCCATCAACCCAATCTTGTGATATTGATTGAGGCGTCCGCCGGCTTTGCGGTGGTGGAGCGTTCCCTCGATGACGAGAAAGCGAGCAGGGAACGGCAGGAGTTGCTCCATCTCGTCGAGAAACGGCGTGCGATTGTCCGAGGGATTCGAGAAGACCCGATACAATTCCTCCACGTTCAGAGGCTTGATGCACAAGAGTTCAGGCGCTTCGGCAATGGCATAGCCGCTGGTCGGCAAGGTCTCACGAATGACCCCCGCAATCCGTACGAACCCATCGAAGTTGTAGGGGGCATGCTCTCGAGGATCGATATAGAGATGAATCGCCGGCACCATAACTTTCGGTGTTCCTTGTTGCGAGAGCATGAGGAGGGTTTGTGGCCCGCGTGTGTCGCGTGACCGCGAGGTCTGCTGGCATGGTGGAGTGGAAGCGTATTCGGATGGAGAAGGCGAAGGGTGTACACCGGCTGCTGGAGCCGATGATGGGTGTATGGTTGCGTCATAGCGTGTGCGCGCAATGGGATCACTCAGTGTTTGGTATGCCTGGTTGAGCAGTGTGGTGCGGGCTTCTGCCTTGCGATGGAGCGTCGGTGCATGGGTAAAGCGATCTGGATGCCAGACCTGGATCTGTTCGTGCCAGGCTTTCTTGATCTCAGCTTCTGTGGCAGTCGGGATGAGTTCCAGCAGTGTATAGTAATTAGTCGTTGGTTTGTTCCGCATCGGCCTCTCCTCTAGCGAAGTGTATCGGAGTGCTGGGCTGAGGTCTAGCAGCGAAAAATCGATTTATACACAAATGCCGTTGTAATCTTTCATATGGCGCTGATGTCAAAACAGGTTCAGGATGCTTAGAAAGGCCAGACTTCTCACCCCCCAACCCTGGCGCGCCGGACGCGCCTTGTCCCAAACAAGGCCGCAGTGAGCGAAGAGGCGAGGAGGTACCAACCGCACTTTGTGTGGCCGTTCGCCCGTAGAATGGATCTTGGCGAACGGAAACATCCTCCAGTACTTCCGGTCTCTGAGCGACGCGAGAACGCCGCATGGGAAAAGACGCGTGTTGACGCGTCGGGGCTGGGCGGGTAAGAAGAGCGACTTTTTTAGCATCCTGCTAGTCGAAGGGCAGTGGTTCGAGGAGTTTCGAGATAGGATAGGGTGGATACGGGGATGTTTTTTACAGTAGACTCGCCGTGAACCTTCTATTACCAGCAGTGTATGAACTGATTTCACAGATCAAGAGTTTCAACCCACCTAAATAATAAGAAAGCGCGTGTCGTTGCAAGTAGCCGGCGTTCGGCATGATGGCGCTTTCAGAAAGATTGGTAACAGACAGAGATGGTTTCCCCAACGACCCAATCAATTTCGGAAACAGCACAGCTGAAGATCATTCCCCTCATCGCCAAGGAACTTGGAGTCGGAACGAACCAGGTTCAAGCGGCGGTTGTCTTGCTGGACGAAGGGGCGACTGTGCCGTTTATCGCGCGGTATCGGAAGGAGGTCACGGGCAATCTGGACGATACACACTTGCGTACCTTGGAAGAACGACTGCTGTATCTGCGGGAATTGGAGTTGCGGCGCGCGGCGATTCTGGCTTCGATTGAAGAACAGGGAAAACTCACCGACGCCCTACGCGAGAGCATTGAGGCGGCCACGACCAAGCAAGGTGTGGAAGATCTGTATCTGCCATACAAGCCGAAGCGGCGCACGCGAGCGCAGATTGCGCGCGAAGCCGGGTTGGAGCCGTTGGCCGATGCGCTGCTGGCTGATCCAATGCTCGATCCTGAGCAGGAAGCCGTGAAGTATGTGAATGTGAGGCCTGTCGCCGAGGGTGTGGAGGCGATCAATGTGCCTGATGCCAAGACCGCCCTCGAAGGCGCCCGTGACGTTCTGGTCGAGCGGTTTGCGGAAACTGCCGAGTTGCTCGCGAAATTGCGCGCCCGTCTGTGGGATCAGGGCGTCGTCACGTCTACCGTGGTGAAGGGCCAAGAAACGGCTGAGGAAGAAAAGTTCCGTGACTACTACGCCTATGCTGAAACGATCCGTACGATCCCTTCGCATCGCGCGCTGGCCCTGTTCCGAGGTCGCATGCTGGGGGTGTTGAAGATCGACGTAGGTTTGGGGGACGCGCTCGAAGCGGTCACACCGCATCCCTGTGTCTCGACGATCGCCGCGCACTTCGGTGTCGAGGATCGCGGTCGTCCCGCGGACCAGTGGTTGATAGGGGTGTGCGATTGGGCGTGGCGAATCAAAATACTTCTGCACCTCACAGTGGAGCTGCTCGTGCAATTGCGCGAAGCCGCAGAAGCCGAGGCGATCAAGATTTTCGGCCGCAATCTGCATGAGCTGTTGCTGGCGGCGCCCGCAGGACCGAAGGCCGTGCTTGGTCTCGATCCAGGCATCCGCACGGGTTGCAAGGTGGCGGTGGTCGATGCGACCGGCAAATTGTTGGAGACGACGACGATTTATCCCCTCCAACCGCGCAATGACTGGAAGGGATCGCTGGCGACGCTGGCCCGGCTGGTCGTGCAACATGGAGTCGAACTGATCTCGATCGGTAATGGGACCGGCAGCCGCGAGACCGACAAGCTGGCCATAGAGACGATCAAAATCGTCGCGGCGCAGAAGCCGGAGCAACACGTGAACAAGATCGTGGTGAGCGAAGCGGGGGCGTCGGTCTATTCCGCCTCGGCTTTTGCGGCGGCGGAGTTTCCAGAATTGGATGTGAGTCTGCGCGGCGCCGTGTCCATTGCTCGTCGTCTGCAAGACCCGCTGGCGGAATTGGTGAAGATCGATCCCAAAGCCATCGGTGTGGGCCAGTACCAGCATGATGTCAATCAGAAGGCGCTGGCGCGGTCGCTTGATGCGACAGTGGAGGATTGCGTCAATGCGGTGGGCGTGGATGTGAATACGGCGTCAGCTCCACTGCTTGAACGGGTGTCTGGTTTAAACAAGGCGCTGGCAAAGAATATCGTCGAGTACCGCGATGCCAACGGACCCTTTCCGAATCGCGCGACGATCCGCAAGGTGCCGCGCTTCGGCGACAAGACGTTCGAACAAGCCGCCGGTTTTCTGCGCATCAATGACGGAGATAATCCGCTGGATCGCTCCTCAGTCCATCCGGAAGCCTATCCCGTGGTCGAGCGCATTCTCTCGCGCGTCAACAAAGGGATTATGGATGTGATGGGCCAGCCGGAGGCGCTCAAGGGATTGGCTCCCGTCGACTTTATCGATGAGCAATTCGGTGTGCCGACGGTCCGCGATATTCTCACTGAACTGGAAAAACCGGGCCGAGACCCGCGCCCGGAATTCAAGACAGCCACATTCCAAGAGGGCATTGAATCACTGACCGATCTCCAACAAGGGATGGTTCTCGAAGGGGTCGTGACGAACGTGGCGGCCTTCGGCGCCTTCGTCGATGTCGGGGTGCATCAGGACGGACTCGTGCATGTGTCGGCGTTAGCGAACAAGTTTGTCAAAGATCCGCATGAAGTGGTCAAGCCTGGCCAGATTGTGAGGGTGAAGGTGTTAGACGTCGACGCAAAGCGTCAGCGCATCTCGTTGACCATGCGTCTCGACGACGCAGCAGGCTGCACATCATCTTCAAACCGAGCGCCGGTCGAAGTTCCCTCTGCAATAGCACGCGATCCGCGTAACCGGCGCCCGCCGATACCCCAGCACGTTCAGCCACAGCCAACCGGCACGATGGCCATGGCGCTGGCGCTCGCACGTGCCAAGCAAAGGAAATAGCAAGCGGTCGGACTAGTGTATCGTCGAATCGATCTCCACCTCGATTCGTCATCATGCTGAAATAGGAGAGCGCTCAAAAGCAACAGCGCTGATCTCATTCGCGAGGACCGTGATCGGTGAGCAGATATGTGGTGGATGCCAGTGTTTGATGAGGAACAATAAAAGAGGACAGGCTACTTCAGCCACTACGAACGCCAAAGCGTTATCAGTTCACTAATAAGCGCACTGTGCCGAGAGGCAGGAGTAAGGACCAGTTGTATGAGCGGGTACTGAAAATCTTGTACTGTGGGGGCTAGCGAAAGATGCGCCGTTCTGGCATGATGAGCTATGGCTATAAAAAATATCATTGGCGATCTTCAAAATGCGCTTTCTATCGCCCAAGCCGGCATAAAAGGGACATTGAATTCTCTGAAAAACACGCAAGCTCCAGCCAAGAAACCAACTGCTCGAAAACGCATTTCTAAGAAAGTGCTCCCCTCCGTTACCGCTAGAAAGCCGAAGGCCAAAGGCAAAACAGCCGCTAAGGCGCGTGTGGTACGGCGGCCCAAGAAAGCTACAACCCGCAAAAGTACTTCCTAGCCCTACTATGAGCCATTGTGACGTGCCTCTGTCCGGCACTCCCAGGTCGCTTCGCTGAACCCCCCCAATATTCTCAGCCCGTTGGCATCGATCCGTGCATATCGACGCGGCTCACGGTTTCACCGACTAGGGGGCTGGCATTTTGAATACTTGCAGTTGTTTTGGGTGCACAAAGACCGCATCGCCTTGTTGAAGCTTTAACTCGCGATAACGGTCTTTGGTGAGCTCTACCGAAATGATCTGAGGTGAGTCCTTCGATAGCAGTTCGAGACGCACTCGCGATCCGGCGGTGATGACAAATCGCACGGTTGCTTCAAGCTGTGTCGTCGTGGTCCGGCTCAGGCTGAGTTCCAGGTCATGGGGACGGACAAACGTGACTTCGTGTTCGTCCGAGGCGTCCATCTCTTGTCCGTCCGCTTCTTCGTGCGAGAGCCGGTCGTGGGCAATCCGGCCATGAAACACATTGACATCGCCGAGAAACTGGTAGACGAACGGTGTGGCTGGATTCTCATAGACCTCTTCCGGCGTACCAGTTTGCTCGATATGCCCTTGATTAAGAACCACGATACGATCCGCAGCCTCTAAGGCTTCTTCCTGGTCATGCGTCACCAGGATGCTCGTAATGTGCAGCTCGTCATGAAGGCGTCGAAGCCAGCGCCTCAGCTCCTTTCGGACTTTGGCATCCAATGCGCCAAACGGTTCATCAAGCAGGAGCAGTTTCGGTTCCACAGCCAGCGCTCTGGCCAAGGCTATGCGTTGACGTTGCCCTCCGGAAAGCTGGTTCGGGTAGCGGTCGGCCATCGCCCGCATCTGGACCAAAGAGAGTAATTCATCGACCTTCTTCCTGATTTTCTCAGAAGACGGTCGTTGCCCTTTAGGAAGGACGGTCAGTCCGAACGCGACATTCTCCGCCACGGTCATATGCCGGAATAACGCATAATGTTGAAACACGAATCCCACGCGGCGGTCGGTGATACGTTGATCTGTCACCTCGACGCCGTGCAGGAGAATTCGTCCTTGGTCGGGCCTTTCTAGTCCAGCGAGGATTCTCAGGAGGGTGGTCTTGCCGCAACCGGAGGGGCCGAGGAGCGCAATGAGCTCTCCTGCTTGTGCATGCAGGCTCACGTCGTTCAGGACAGTGAAGCTCCCGAATCGCTTGGTGACATGATCGACCTGAATACTCATGACGGGCTCCCTGGTTGAGTGCTCCATACAGGGTTATGCGCAGGTTGTGATGAAGCAGTTTTCCGTTCGATCATCGTTTTCGCGATGAGCGTCACAATGGCTAATAAGGTGAGGAGTGAGGCCACTGCGAACGCCCCTGCGGCGTTGTATTCGTTGTACAGGATCTCGACGTGCAGGGGCAGCGTATTCGTGAGCCCTCGTATATGGCCTGAGACGACAGACACCGCTCCGAATTCTCCCATCGCCCGCGCATTGCAGAGGATGACGCCGTAGAGCAGGCTCCATTTGATGTTCGGGAGGGTGACGCGGGTAAACGTTTGCCATCCCGACGCGCCCAACGTGAGTGCGGCTTCTTCTTCCTCTCGCCCCTGCGATTGCATCAACGGGATTAGTTCGCGCGCGATAAACGGAACGGTGACGAAGGTGGTGGCGAGCACGATTCCCGGCAGAGCGAAAATGATCTTGATATCGTGCTCGGCCAGCCAGGGACCTATCCAGCCTTGTGCCCCGAAGAGCAGCACATAAATCAATCCAGAAATGACGGGGGACACAGCCAACGGGATGTCGATGAGAGTGATGAGGATCTGTTTGCCGACAAATTCGAATTTGGCGATGGCCCATGCTGCGGCGATCCCAAACGTAAGGTTGAGTGGAACGGCCAGCGATGCTGCAAGGAAGGTCAGGCGAATTGCCGCCAGGGCATCCGGGTCCTGAAATGAAGCGAAATAGCTCACAAGTCCGTTCTTCAGCGCTTCGGTAAACACCGCCGCGAGGGGGACGAACAGGAAAAGTGTCAAGTATCCGAGAGCCGCGCTAATTAGCACCCAGCGAACCAACGGGCTTTCGCTGGTCAATGAGGCTTTCCACTCTTCGTGTCTGACTCTGGCGATGGTTTCAGTCGACATGCCGTTTCTTTCTAACGAGCGGTGTGGCGCCTGCCGCTCCACCATTGAATGAGATTGATCATCAGGGCAAGGGAAAACGATACCACGAGCATGACGACTCCCAGTGCCGTGGCTCCGGCATAGTCGTATTGTTCAAGCTTGGTCATGATTAACAGCGGAGTGATCTCCGATTTGAGCGGCATATTACCGGCGATAAAGATCACGGAGCCGTATTCCCCGACGGAGCGGGCAAATGCCATCGCCATGCCGGTCAGCAGGGCAGGCCACAGTTCAGGCACGATCACCGCCTTGAATGTTTGCCATCGATTGGCTCCCAGTGTGGTAGCGGCTTCCTCCACCTCTTTGTCCAAATCTTGGAGTACAGGCTGAACAGTCCGCACCACAAACGGTAATCCAATGAAGGTCAGCGCGACTAGAACACCCAGGGGGGTAAAGGCGACTTTGAGGCCCAGCGGTTCGAGATACTGTCCGATCCATCCGTTCGATGAGTAGATGGCCGTCAAGGCGATTCCGGCGACGGCGGTCGGCAGGGCAAAGGGCAGATCCACGAGCGCGTCCACGATCGAGCGTCCGGGAAAGCGGTACCGCACCAGTACCCAGGCCACCACCGATCCGAAGAAGCCGTTGATCAAGGCTCCCAGAAACGACACGCCGAATGTGAGCTGGTAGGAGGCGAGCGCACGCGGTTCCGTCACCGTGTGCCAGAACTGTTCCCAGGTCAGCGTGGTTGTCTTGATGACGAGACCGCTGAGGGGAATCAATACGATGAGGCTGAAATAGAACAACGCAAACCCCAGCGTCAAGCCGAATCCGGGAAGAACGCTGGGCTGTTTCAACACCAAGGCCGTGGGTCTCATCGACGTTATCTGGGACTCTGCAAATAGATTTGATCAAAGCTGCCCCCGTCGGCAAAGTGTGTCTTGTGCGCCTTTTGCCAGTTGCCGAAGAATTCCTGCAGCGTGAACCGCTCCACCGCCGGAAACGTGGCAGAATATTTAGCGGCGACTGATTGAAGCTGCGGACGGTAGTAGTTTTTGCCGGCAATGTCCTGGCCTTCTTCAGAGTAGAGATATTCCAGGTAGGCTTGAGCCACTTGCCTGGTGCCTCGCTTGTCCACAGTCTTGTCTACGAGGCTGACCGTCGGCTCCGCCAGGATGCTGAGTGGCGGCACAACGATTTCGAACTTGTCTTTGCCCGAGCCTTTGGTACTCAACAAGATCTCGTTTTCCCAATTAATCAGGACATCGCCGATGCCTCGTTCGACGAATGTTGTCGTGGCGCCGCGGGCGCCCGTGTCGAGCACCGGCACGTTCTTAAAGAGGCGCCAGACAAAATCCTGTGCCTTGGCTTCATCGCCTCCTGACTGTTTCAGGGCATAGCCCCACGCGGCCAAGTAGTTCCAGCGGGCGACACCGGAGGTCTTGGGATTCGGGGTGATGACGGAGACCCCTGGTTTGACCAAGTCGCTCCAATCCTTGATGCCCTTGGGATTGCCTTTGCGGACCAGAAACGTGATCGTCGAGCTGTAGGGCGCGCTGTTATTGGGAAGACGACTTTGCCAGTTTGCTGGAATCGACCTGGCTTTCTCGGAGATGGCGTCGATGTCGTACGCCAGGGCCAACGTCACAACATCGGCCTCCAGGCCGTCGATGACGGCACGGGCTTGTTTGCTTGAACCTCCGTGCGACTGCTTGATGGTGACAGATTGGCCGGTCTTGGCCTGCCAATGTTTGGCGAACGCCCCATTGAATTCTTGATACAGTTCCCTTGTCGGGTCATACGACACGTTGAGAAGCGTGAGGTCTTCGGCTTGAACTGTAAGCGGGTTCGTAAAGGCCAATACAATACTCAGCGTGAGCAGCAGCTTCCAGAGTGTCTTGATATTCATGAGCTATTCCTCCACGTATATATGGATGAGGGAAAGTTGTGACATCAAAATGCGAGCTGTAAACGAGTGAGGAATGCGCTTTCGTCTGGACGATCTCGCACATTTGTCCCTGCTGCGTCGATCGGTGTCGTCCCGACACCTGCGCCACCGTCGAATGTGGTATGCGAATAGTTCAAGGCCACTCTTGCATGTTGATTCAGATACCAGTTCACACCGGCAGTCCAGGATCGAGCTGAGCGCGCACTAGTCGACAAGTCTGCGTATGCCCCAGTAAATGACGTGCCGGTAGGGTCTCTGAATGTGTCATCATCGAGATTGAGTTCGCTATAGCGTGCAACCAATTCCCAGGCGCCCCAACCTGTTCCAAAATCAAAGTCCTGTTTTGGTTTGACACCTTTAAAAGATGCATCTTCGCCAGTGAGCAAGTAGGAGAGCGCGACTTGCCATGCGTCATGACGTAATTTTTTGTTTGAATTCGGTGTAATAGCAGTGTTGGAACCTGCACCACCTGCTGCAGGCGAACCGCCGGTGGTTAAGCTCACGTCTTGTCTGACTTGCGCATATTCGGCAATGACACCTAAGGGACCAGTGTAATAGTAAGCCTGAGGAGAGATACGTAGCCGTTGACCATCAGCCACCGCGGCGCTGCTGTATCGAAAGAACACATTTTGGCCATCGGTGAGATAGCTTGGCAGACCGTTTCTTGTCGCATCTGCGGCAGATGTGTCGGTAAAGTTCAGGTTTCTTTCGCCCTGAGAATCAGTGTACGTGGCGGCAACACCGAAGCCCAAGCCGTTCAACACCGAATAGTCATTTTTAAATGGCATAGCGAATAGACGCGCGGTGACTTCTTGGCGTCCGTCAAACTCAGTGCCGGTGCTGATGATGCCGCCGTCACTGACGCCATTGACTAGACCAACTGCGTAATTCAATCTGTCTCCTAAAAGATCGCCGTGTACGGCAATGCCGAAGTCTCGATTAGGCAGAATCGCATTCGTGACGTAACTTCTTTCCAGGAATTTGATGTCTGCGCCGCTTTGCAATCGCTCTAATCCGACAAAACTCTTGAACTTCCCCCCGCGGACTTTAAAGGCCGGATTGAAACGGGCATCAATGTAGGCATCCACCACCGAGGCGTTGCCGCCGGCAAATTCTGGAGTAAAACGGAAATCATATTTACCGAACAACGTCCCTTCGATGATTGGACGAACGCGGCGGGCCAGCCATGAATCGGCCGCGTCATGGAATCCATCGGCATCCAGATCACCGGCGCGTTGATCGGTGCGGTTGCGAACGTCGTTCGCGCCTTCAACATAGAGACGGTGATCGACTTGCAACAACCCGCGCAGTTTGATGGCATGTTGGCCATCGGCGGACTCTAATGAAAATCCGTTCTGACCAGCCTTCACGACGGCCGTTGACTTTTTTGCGGCTTCTGCCGCTTCCTGTCCCAATTCGTTCTTCCGTTTCAAGATACGGATCTCCTGATCCAACTCCTCAAACCGCTGCTCGATGGATTTCTCGGGCGGCCCTGGCTCTTCTGCTCTGGTCGGCGATTCGAAGCCGAAAGCGGCGCCGGTCAGTGTCGCTACTGCCATGAACAACCATGACTTCCTCATCTGAGAACCTCCTTCTCGTGATGGGAACTTCCGGTTGTCCGGTCAGTGACCAATTGTATTGAATGATTAAAATGTGGGGTGTTATGCCTCCAGTTGTCTGGACGACACAGTCTTCTCCTTAATAGTTCCGACAACAGTACGGTGTAGCCACATTCACCTTGTTCATTTGGTCGTCCGTGAAGAGTCAGTTTCGATGCGGATCTTCTCTTTGCGTTCGATCTGCACCACTTTCGAATCGTGGATAACGATTTCCACTGAGCCGTAGCGAATTTCCTGAAGAGCTCGAAGGATTTGCTGCGTCACTTGACGGGTTCCCTCGTCTGCTAACGCATTGGTCTGTTGATGGGGCATATCCATTTTCTTTGCTTTATGTTCAGCACATCCTCATACACGACTTAACCGATCAAGATTATGATGTAGCTTATATTATAAGTTAAGTTTCTTTGTCAACAATATAATTAATAGTGCCTACAGAATGTATGATTAAATATCAGAACATCATTTTATTCATATAAGTGTACATTTGTGAGACATAATGATTGACATATAGCAATAATACTTGCTATTTCCTCATAATGAAAATTCCAAAGAAACTACCTCATGCAACCATTCCGCTTTCTAATCATCTCAAATCATTTAGGACCCAGAAAGGTTTTTCGCAGGGGGAACTGGCTGCTCGCGCAGGAATCACGCGGCAAGCGATCTCTGCTATTGAGTCGAATCTGTATTTGCCGACAACGGCCGTTTCTCTCCATTTGGCGTCGGTGCTGGCTTGTCGCGTTGAAGACCTTTTCAGCCTAGAGCAAGCCGAGGACATTGTTGATGGCAAGTTAATCGGCCATCTTCCGCAACGCGACATGAAGGCATCACCCATCCGAGTGAAGGTGTCGACGGTGGGTTCAAAGACAGTCGTCCGACCGGTAAACGGATTGGGTGAGATGCTGGCCTTTACCGTTCCAGCTGATGGGTATGTCGTCGAGGAGCATGGCCAGGTTTCGGGTGCGGCAATACGTGTGAAACTCTCGCGAGATCGTCAGGCGATTGAACAAGAAATTTCTGTTGCAGGTTGTGACCCTGCGATCTTTCTAGCGGGTGAGCACATGCGGAGATACAAGGACCAAACCTCCGTCGTTGGCTGGACAATGGGAAGTATGGCGGCGCTTCGGGCCTTGCAACAGGGCGAAGTTCATGTTGCAGGCCTGCATCTCTTTGACCCGACAACCGGGGAATCAAATTTGCCGTTTTTGCGGAGAACATTGAAAAGTTCGAACTATGAGGTCGTCACATTTGCAACGTGGGAAGAGGGCTTGCTCGTTCGGGCGGGTAATCCCAAGTCTATTCGAGCGGTCAGCGACGTCGCCGATCCCCTCATCACCCTCGTGAATCGAGAAGGGGGAGCCGGGACCAGGCTATTGCTGGATCAGCGATTGCGCGCGGCCGGAATCAATTATCATCAAGTAAAAGGATATGGCACGATCGTCGCTTCACATTTCGAAGTTGCACGCGCGATTGCGAGCAGGCAGGCCGATGTCGGAGTCGGTATTCGATCCGCGGCCCAACTCTTTGAACTCGACTTCGTCCCGCTTCAAGTCGCGCGCTACGATCTTGTCGTGCCGAAAGCCTATTTGAAGTCCCATCCAACGTTACCCCATTTGTTCGAGACGCTTGTCAGTCGTCCCTTTCGAAATGAGATCGAATCGCTTGGCGGATATGACACTAGCGAAACAGGAAAGCTCCACTCGCTACAGGTGAAACAATCTTCCCAAGCTGCGAGTGTGATTTCAGGATGAAATTGGAGAGTTCCGTGAAGTGTAGTTGAGGATAAGCCTCTTAAAATTCCTATATGAAAAGGAGAGAGGGACCATGATCACATTGAGTCGAATGTTTCTGAGTCTGTTGGTTGTCTCGCTGGTACAGGTTGGCACTTTCACAACTGTCTCGGCCCAGGAGACACTCGCGCTGGATTCGGCTCAGAATTCCCAACCCGCACCGGAGAATATGTCGCCGGACGTTGCACGGAAACATTTCCTTGTTTGTCCCGGCGGCCCGTCCACGCAATTTCGCTTGGGCGGAAAGGTCACGAATCCAACAACGTTCAATCTCAATAAGCTGCAGGCACAGCCTTATGACACGACGGTCTGGGCATTCTATCGATCAGGAACTGGTTTTGAGACGGGCGAGTGGACTGGAGTATTGCTGTATGATTTGCTCACGCAGGCACAGATTATTTTGAATCCTGGCGTAAAGAACGATCTCAATCGAAAAGTCATCCTCGTGACTGGAAGCGATTGCTATCAACAGGCCTTTACAATGGGAGAATTGGTGCCGGCCATCGGAGGGCAGCATCAAGTCATCGTAGCGTTCGCCAAAGACGGCGCGCTTCTGACAGACGCAGGTTTTGCTCGTATCATCAGTCCAGGAGACAAATCCGGGGCCCGCAATGTCTCGAACATCATTCGAATCCAGGTGTTTGATCCACCACTTCCGAAACAGGATCCGAATCCGTAGTGCAGGATTGCGACATTGCACTGAGGATTAAACCGGATGCGCCGGGCTTAATCTGGCGATCCGGCTGCACCGATGGCCGATGAAAGGGCGCATCGCAATCCCATGGTATTGAGCTGAACCGATGAATCGAAGGAGCGCGCGATGCTATCCGAACTTATTCTGTCTGCCCTCCCCATGGTATGTGTGATCAGCGGCCAGGTGACCTGGTCGGAAACCCAGACTATGGCAGATCTCAAGACAACGTGTCCGATTGAGTATCATGTAAAGGGGACAGTGCTGCTTTTGAAATCTCACCGATGGTTGGTGGAAGTCGCCATTCCGAAAGAGCCTGGGGTGCAATCGTTTGTCTATCGGTGGGGCCAAGCCGATGCCAAAGTTGGGGAGCACATCGTCCCGATTTCGTATGGACCAGTCGGAGGAGCGTAAGACGTTCTGTAGCGGCTGACGATTACCTGCGCGAATAGGCGACGCAGGGGAACCAGCGTACTTGTTGCGGGTCGACCACGATATTGACCGTGTCCCATACCGACAACGGGGCGCGTGTACCCAGCACGAGACCGACGCTTTTTAAGGTGATGCTTTCCCAATGGAGCTTGACGGTCGTGACGAGATCCTCTTCCTTCTGATTCACAAGCACGACCCGTCCAATCCATCGGTTCCATCGTTGTTTGCCACGCCGAAACGCGCCGGTTTCAAGTTGCACAGCTTCTTCAGGAATGATGACTCGTACCATTTGCCCGATGTTCGCTGTGTTCGGTGCGGGCAGAGTGGCCTGCCAACGTATGCGCAGATCGGTGCGTTCGCCAATGCGAATGCGCAGCGTCGTCCGCGTGAGTCCTTCGGTTTTTGAGATCACGAATCCCATCAAAACATTCGAAAGACCATTTGAAAT
>CBDDRW010000017.1:0-9087 GCA_965233175.1 uncultured bacterium | reverse complement strand
GAAGAAGACAAGCGCACTGATTGCAAAATATTTAGTCGGTTGCATTTTGCCTAGCGGATTGATTGCCGCATCGGTCAGCTGCGACATGAAAGGAACATGCTGCAGATGGTAGGGCATGGCGAACACAATCCCAGCGACCATGAGGACGGCCAAGGACACCGGCAGGATGAGAAGGGCCGCACCGCCTTGCGAAGCGCGCGATCGGATAGTGCGAAAGATATACAGCGACCCCAGAACCGCCATGACTCCGTAGAGCAACGCAACCAGGTCGAACAGCCATGAGCGCCGCCCGAGCATGACCGTGTGAAAAGCTTGTGGTTCGGTGTAGCGCACTTCCAGGAGATATTGATAACCGATAGCCGGCATGATGAGCATCGCGCCGAAGCCGACCATGAAGCAGACCGTACCGGCCCAGCGATAGAAGAAGAAATCAGCGTCCGTCTTGGATCGGAGGAACGCGGCCGCACAGATCGCCGACAAGCCAAGCCCTGTCCAAGTAAGATTCCCGACGATGCGATGCTGATCGAGGTACAGCATGGTCGGATTGAAGATGGCTTGCCATATCCGATCAGGCGGCCTAGGCGTCAGCATATAGGAGGCCACGATGTCGATCATGACCATGGCAATGAGCGCGCAGGCGGCGGCGCCCCAGCCGAACGAAAGATGCCATCGCTGACGCTGCACGCTGTTCTTCGACCAGTCCCATGAGTAATACCAGGCGTAGGCAAAGATCGCTTCGCCCAGAAAAAAACAGGCTTCGAGAAGCAACGGCCAAAACATAATGCGGAACAACGTGCTCCAGAATCGGGGCCAGAAAATGTTGAGGAGAAAGACCAGGGTGACGCCGAAAAACGAAATGGCGGCGGTCGTAAAAATCAGCGTGAACGCGATCAAACGGGCCAGCCGTTCAAAACGCCGATCCCGGCGAACATAGCCGATCGATTCAAAGGCGGCCCCGAGCATCGATGACCCGACGATGAACGTCGCACATAATGCGTGTGTCAGCGCCGTTGCAGCGATGGCGATCCGGCCGTACATCATGGGAATGTCGAGCGGTTCGACGAACATCCCTACTTCCTCAGCTCTGTCGTGAGATCAAGATTGCCCGGCTCCGGTCCTTGTCCTTCGCGAAATGCGGCAGGATGTTTCGCCTTATCCTGCAGCGAGATCATATTGCGCACGGTGTCGGGACGCCTCGCCGTTTCCCTGATGGTCCCCATGGTCAGATATGTCAGCACGGCTATCACCCCCAATCCGGCCATGATCGGCCGTATGCCGATGCCGCTACCGATGTCTGCCACCCGTCCCCTCGCCCAGAGGCGAGTCAGCCCCCCCAGCATAAGAGCCACGAGCAGAAACAGCGCCGTCCGGCGGAAAGTCGTGTGACCCACCGACGCCACCAATGCGATCGTGCTTATGACGACCAGCGCATCAATCCAGCGTGGGTTGGCTGAAGAAGCGGCTCGCAGAACGAGATGATTGAAGATGAACAACAGACCGATGAGGATGAACTGCACATACACGAGCAATTGATATTGTCCGCGAACCAGTTGTTCATACGAATCCGGAACGGATGAACGAATCGCCCATGCATAGAGCCATCCGCTGATAGGCTGCAGCAACAGCGTCGCCAGTCCGATCGTCCAGCCGATCCGTGACAGATACATATAATAGGGGCGCTGCGATTGATCCGACGGACGGCCGGTCCGCCAGGCTCCATACGCCGCAATGACGTAGCCAGCGATGAGGATGTCACCGATCAGACGGTGGAAGGCAAGCGGTAGCCACGTAGGGTTGAGGAGATTCGACCAGGAGCCGGCTCGCTCAATCGGTGTAAGCATGTAGGAGCCCATCCCGTCCAGAACCAAAACCCAGACCAGCATGAACAAGGCCGCCGCAGCACCCAACACGAGGTGCAACGAGGGCCGTCGCTCCATGAACCGGTCCCAATAATGGTAATAGGGATACAGGACCAGCAGTTGCAGCACGAACGCCGCGATCCCAACGGCAATGGGAACACGGAATTGATTCCACATCCACATCGTCGTAACAGGGAAGAGGCCGATCATCAGTTCGACCATGATGACCGCCAGGACAGTGCTGACACTGAAGACGATCACGGTGAAACGTGTCATCGTACGAGCAAGGATAGTCGCGGCGGGATTGGTGTGACCATGCCATTCAAAGATCGGCGCCAGAACCATGAAACCCACCGACAATCCGGCCAAAGCGATGTGCAGCAAACTGAAGAGGCCTACAACCAGACTATTTCCAATCAGCGGGAATTGAATGGCAGGAAGCGTCGGCATGCTCGTTCGCTCCAGATGAAAACCTTTTCATTGCGGTGGCAAGGCTTTGACATAGATGGAGACTGAACGACGCTCTTCCGCGGACAACTCACCTTTTAATGACGGCATCATGTCTTTACCCTGCGTCACAATTTCATATATGGCACGTTCCGGCAGCGCTTGTATCTCCGGCAGGCGGAGGTCGGTCGGCGTTTCTTTTAAATAACGTGAGGCCGGGCCGTCGCCCGCTCCGCCTGCACCGTGACAATGGGCACAGTTGATTTGGAATAGTTTTGCGCCCGCGCCGACTCGTTCATCCTCTGGTCGGGCAACCGTGACCGTTCTGCTGTCTCGCGGCACACTTCCCACAGGCGAATGGAGTCGCGGCATTTCTTGCGGTTGATACGACGGCTGTTCCTGCATATCACGTGAACAGCCGAGGGTACCCACGAGCATACAGAGCGCGGCGAATACGGTCATAGCCGCCTTCCGGCTCGATTGTCCTTCATGCTGATCGTACGTCGCCGGGTGCTGATGCCGGACTTCTAACGCGCCGGCTCGCTCTAAGAGGTCTTCCAGCATTGTGATGTGATGCGTGTCCGATGGCAGCGCAATTGACAGCGCGATGTGCCCGTCATCGATGCGTGCATCGCGTCCGGGAATATTTCTTTGGGCGCGTCTGATACCAACGATCATCGTCACAAAGGTCGTCACGATCGCAAGCAACATCATCGCCACATAGGAAAGCACGCCGACAACCGGCAGCGCCACGATCGGTTTGCCCCCCGTCATCAATGGATACATGGCGGCAGTCCCACCCGCGAAGAACATGCCCACACCTATCCCAACGAGGCCGGCGATCATGGTCACAACATACAGCGGTATGACGCCGACGCGCGCCGAAGCCTGCTCGGACCACGGCAATGGCGTCATGATCGACACCTGCTCGTCCGAGAAGCCTGCCTCTCGCAATGATTGCACCAAAGCCTCCAGCTTCACATCTTTATGGAACAGCGCAGTCATGGTGTCTTGGTCATCTGTATTCATTCTCGAGTACGCAAGCGTCCTTCCTTTTCTTCCCATATGGAAATGATCGGCACGAATTTCACCGCTAACAGATAGAGGAGGACCGCCAGGGCGAATGAGCCCAAAACAATGGTCAGTTCTCCCCATGACGGAAAATAACTGCTCCAGTTATAGGTGAGCCGCGGCCTCGCCAGCGGTGGCAGGAGGATCAGCATCCGTTCGATATACATGCCGAGATTGATGCCGATACCGACCAGCATCATTCCGAGCGGCCACCGGCGAAAGGCCGGAAACGTCAATGTGCTCAGCGGGATCACATAGATCAGTACGAGCATGATCCAGAAGGGTGTCGCATACACTCCCGAGACCATCGCGCGGAGGACGGCCATGTCGTCGGGAATGTTCCCATACCACACGGTCAATTGATCGGCAAAATAAAGATAGGCCAAACTCAACGTCGTGACGACAAGCAACTTGCCTATCTTGTCGAAATGTTCAGGCCTGATGTAGCCTTCCAACCGGTAGGTGCGGCGCATAACGCATAGACCGATCGCGACTACGCCGAGTCCTGAATGGATGGCGCCGACCACGAAGTACGGCGCGATAATCGAGGAATGCCACCCGGGGACCAGCGACATCCCGAAGTCCCAGCCGACAATCGAACTGACGGAGATCATGACCATGACGATCAATGGCGTGATGATTCGGATCGTCGTATTGAGCAACTCCCATTCCCGCTGCGTCCCTTTCCATCCAAGACAGAGCACGGCATAGAGCCGCTTGCGCCAGTCACCGATGCGGTCACGCGCCAGCGCGAAATCAGGAATCAAGGGCAAATACAGATAGATGGTACTCGCCGTCGCATAGGTAAACACTGCGATCGCATCCCACATGAGCGGAGACCGGAAATTAGGCCAAATCTCCCGCTGATTCGGATAGGGAATTAAGTAATACCATCGCCACACGCGGCCCAGATGAAAGAATACAAAGAGCGTCGCGATCATGACGGAAATGATGGTCATCAGTTCGGCCATGCGCGTGACCGGTTGGCGCCACTGCGCGTGGGTCAATCTCAATGCACCCGAGATAAACGTGCCGGAATGGCTGACACCGATCCAATACACGAAAGACGCAATGTAGGCGCTCCAGAAAATGGGCGGATGTAGATTCGTCTGCCCGATGCCGACTTCGACTTGGTAGACCCAGGCCCCGGCGCCGGCCGCGACGAGGGATCCAAGTACGAGCACAAGAAGCACATAACCGGGACTTACGCCCTCCATGGGAGCTAGCAGGTCCCGGTTGATCGCCGGCATGTCCTCCCATGTCGCGCGTCCAGAGGCCATTAGGTTATCCGTTTCAAATAGGTGATGGCGGGATGCGTCCCGAGGGATTCCAGTAAATGAAAGGCGCGGTCCTGTCGTGCCAGTTTCGAGACGCGGCTGTCTGGATCGTGGCGGTCGCCGAACACGAGCGCCGATGTGGGACAGCTCTGCACGCAGGCCGGCGTAATGTCGCCGTCCCGTACCGGCCGTCCTTCCTTCTCCGCCTGCTCTTTCCCTTTGCGGATGCGCTGCACGCAGAACGTGCATTTTTCCATGATGCCGTTCTGCCTGACCGTGACGTCGGGATTCAGTTGTTCCGCCAACGGCTCGTCCCAGTGCGGGTCGAACCAATTGAACTGCCGGGCGGTATAGGGGCAATTGTTCCCACAGTAACGGACTCCGATGCAGCGGTTGTAGACCTGCGCGTTGAGCCCTTCGGGCGTATGGTACGACGCGTACACAGGACAGACCGGCTCGCAGGGCGCATCGTCGCAATGCTGGCAGAGCACGGGCATGAATCGCGCCCGGATATTCGGATACTCCCCTTCCCAATAACGTTCGATTCTGATCCAATTGATCGCCCGCCCCTGTGCCGCTTCGTCTTCCCCGGAAATGCGGATGTTATTTTCCGCATGGCAGGCCACGACGCAGGCCTCGCAGCCGGTACAGCGATCGAGATCGATCACCATTTCCCATTTATGAGGTTTGCCGGTTGAGTCGTTACCGTCGGCCATGACTGCTTTCATTGCTTTGAATGGTGATCAGATCCTTCTGATCCATCGCCGGATGTTCCAAGGTCACCAGCCGGCCTATGGCCCCGGTTCGTTCGATTCGAACTCGGGTGGCCCCCGACGCCAACGTACCGGTCACACGATCCAATGCCGGCGCCAGCAGTCTCACAGGATTCACGCCTCGTCCCTTTGCGTAACGGCCGTAACTCGAATGGCCTTGTCCAAGAGGCATCGCCACCACGTCGGGACGAATCCCGGGGAACAAGACCGCCGGCGCCACGATCGACTCCACAGACGACGTAATGCGCACGAGGTCGCCTTGGTGAATCTTCAGATCATTCGCCGTGGCCGGATTGATTTCCACCCACGATCCCCAGACGACTGTCGTCATCGTGTCGGGCAGCTCTTGCAACCATGGTCGATTGGCACCGTCTCCATGCCCGATGGTCATGGAGGGATAGGGATAGAAAAAGAACGGAAACTCGGCTTCACCTCCCGTAAATACCGCCGGTTCATATCGATGAGATGATTGAAAGGGCATGGGTGTGAGCCGTTTGCTCGGGCCTTGCCACCATCCACCCTGTTGCAAATGCGCCACCCATGCCTTGTCGAACCAGTCCGGCGCATCCTCGTGCGGCTTGTCCGCGAGAAAGACACGCCATCGTTCCCGGAGCAAGTCATAGAAGGTCGGCCAATGAAAGCCCTCGATTCCCAACTGGCGGCCAAGATCCAACAGCGTGTCGCCCACCTGGCGGGTCTCATACAAAGGCATGACGACTGGTTGCGACAATCCGACCATGGTCACCGGCGTATCAATCGCATGATCGCCCCATGATTCGAGCGGTGCACGATCGGGCAGGATGACATCGGCCCATTCGGTTGATTCGTCGAGGAAGGGGCTGAGGCTCACAATGAACGGTGCCCGTTCAAAGAGCGCCTTAATGGGCACAGAGGCGGGTATCGTGAAGAGCGGATTGCTGCCGTAGAGTATGATTGGTGCCGGCGCGCTGGTCTGCTGTCCTTGAACCAGGTCTATGACCGTTCGTTCCGTGAGCCAGGGAACGGTACGGGTATCCGAGTCCTGAGACCAGAACTGTGCACCGCCTTCACGGCCAAGGTTCCCGATCAATGCATTTAAACCGTGAATGGCCGCGAGTGAAACCGTGCCGTTGGTATGGGCGCAGGCCGGACCACCGCCCATCGCAAGTGGCGTACGCGCGGCAAGGAACTCACGGCCCAATTGGACGATCGTGTCATGAGGGATGCCTGTCCCATGCACAACATCATCGAGAGAGACTGTGCCATAGAAAGATTGAAACGCGGCCAACTCCTTTTTTGAGTGTGTGAATCGGCCTTCCTCAAGGAGCAGCTGCCCGAGACCCAGCGCCAGCAAACCCTCTGTCCCAGGAACAATGGGAATCCAGCGATCGGCATTGGCCCCGGTCAGCGAGAGACGCGGCTCGATTTGAATGAATCGGCCGCGTATTGTCGGACGGCCCTGCCGCATCTGACCGAACGCGATGCCCATCGCCACCGGTGACAGCCACTGTTCGAGAAACGGAGCCCCAAACGACAGCACATAGTCCGCATGCGCCAAGTCATAGTGCGGTATCACATCGGACCCGACGTTGTCGCGCCAGGCCGCAAGCAACGGGAGTTCTGCATCGGGCGCATAGCGATAGAGTCGGCCTCCGATGGCGTGCATGAAATCGCTCAACAACCGGCTCAACGTTCCTGATACAGGCCGGGTAATCATAATGGGAGATGTATTGCCACGCAGAGCTTCTGCGGTGCGGCTCAGTCCTTCATCCCATCTGATTGGTTCAAACACAACCTCGCCTCGAGGACCTTTCCGCTGAAGCGGCTGTCTCAGGCGGTCTGGGTTGTACAGATTTTGTAACGATGCCTGTCCTTTGGCGCAGAGCTTCCCTTGATTCAGCGGATGATCGGGATTGCCTTCGATTTTCTTCGCTCGGCCTTCCATGATACGGACGAGCACACCGCAGCCGGCTGTACACTCGTGACAGGTGGAGGCGTACCAGTTCTCGACTCCGGGAACAATTTCATCGTCCGGCAGGAGATACGGGATCAACCGGTGGGCTTGACGCTCGCAACCGGGTAATGCGGCGGCGGCGGCAGAAAAGACAGCTGTTTTGAGGAATGTGCGCCGTCTCAGTTCCATGGTTCCTCATTTGTGGCACGTCAAACAGTCCTGAGAAGCACCATTTGGTTGGTGGCAGGACAGGCACCAACCCATCTCGTAACTAGCGGCGCGTGGTGTAAACGGCATCTCCACGACGTGCCCGTGGCAATGTACGCATTGCAATCCAGCTCGTAGATGCATTTCGTGCGTGAAATAGACGAAGTCCGGCAGCCGATGAAGTCTGATCCATGGAATCGGTTCTTGCTTCTCCCAATAGGCCAACAGCTTCATCGTCTCCGAGGTCTCCTTGGCAAGATTGCGATGGCAACTCATGCAGAGGTGCATCGAGGGTACGTTCGCGGTGGCCGACACAGCTGCCGAGCGATGGCAATAGAGGCAATCGATCCTCAACTCGCCGGCATGACGGGCATGGCTGAAGGACACAGGCTGGATGTCTTGACTGCTGGAATCGGAACTGCCGGTAGAATAAATCAGTCCCACACCTACGGTTAAGAATCCGGTGAACATCAAGACCAAGATTGCCCTCACCATCGAACCGCTCATTGAGAACCTGGTGCGGCAAAAGCCTGGCAGAAACCGGTCAACATATTTCCCCTAGAAGCTCTCCTCTAAAGCTTCCCGCGCGCATTCATTCATGAGTGCCACGCTCCCTTTGAGAATCCCTCACGAATAAGGCGTATCCTCTTCTGAGCCTCCAGGTGGAGCGAAGAATACGGCGGGCGAGGTCACTCCTTTTCCTATCCATGCTCGATTATTCCGGCTGGCAATAGCGTCTCCTCCCGTGAACTCTTCAGAATGCGAGGTGAGGAGATCTCGGACGATTGCCTTGATCTTGCCGCAGAGGTCCGGCGCCTCCTTGATGAGAACTGCCGATGCGCCTGCTCCAATTGTCGCTGCCGCTAAATCCGGGTCTTCTTGATCGGTCAAGACTATGATCTTGATGTCGGGCACCAAGCCTTCGAGCTGTCGAATTGCGGCGAGACCCGCCCTCGTCGGCATGCCGGTGATGATGATATGTGGGTCCAGTGCTACTGCCGCTGCAATCAAGGCTTTTCCGTCATTCACGGTTGCCACAATGCAGAAGTCGTCTGAGAGGGAATTGCTGAGGAATTGGAGGTTTTGAGGATTGTGGTCCGCAATCAGTAATCGAACGTTCCTCACGGCGCACCTCCTTCATGTTCAGGTGTGCGAAAATTACATAACAGTTCATGCGACACCGTATCGAAAGACCTGTTCAAGGAGTACTAGGAACTTTCCTAGGGGCGAAGAAAAGGTGGCCGTACAAGACCCGAGTTTGAACCTGACGCCGACAGGAAAACGATGGTGCTGGGATACGCGCTCAAGGCTAAGTCGGATAGCGCTGTTCATGCTTGTGAAGATTGTCGGAATTTCGTTACATCTTCTGAGCGCGATCAGGGATGCCGCACTGCACAAGCTGCCGGCGATTTCCGCCATTCTGTCGGTCACGCATGGGCTGATTGTTGAATCGCATAGTCAAGCACTTCTAAAAGCATTGTGAATTCACTTTCTTTCCGAACCCACGCGAACGCGCCCTG
>CBDDRW010000016.1:0-17208 GCA_965233175.1 uncultured bacterium | reverse complement strand
GACCCTCACACTCACGGGAGGCCGCTCGACGACGGCTGTGGACATTCAGCGAGCCTATCTGAAGGCCGCTATGGGATACTACGCCTGCCGCGACCTCTCTCAGGTCACGAAAGATATTCTCGTTCGTTGGGAAGATGTATTAGATCGATTGGAGCGAGACCCTCGGCTATTGGTGCGCGAGCTGGATTGGGTCGCGAAGCGCCAGATGATGGAATCCTATATGGAGCGAAAGGGCTGTGGGTGGGACGATCCGCGAGTGCGTTTGATGGATTTGCAGTATCACGATATTCGCCCGGACAAAGGTCTCTACTTTACGCTCGAGCGCAGCCATTTGATCGAGCGAATTGTGCAGGATGTCGAGATTGCGCGAGCGGAATTCACTCCGCCTCCAGAGACGCGCGCCTATTTCCGTGGACGGTGTGTCAGTAAGTTTGCGAAGTCGGTCTATGGCGTCAGTTGGACCTCGGTTCTTTTCGACATCGGCAACAATCAGGTGAAGCGAGTGCCTTTGATGGATCCGCTCCGAGGCACGGCCTCGCTGACGAGCGACCTCCTCGATCAGGTCGAGACGGTCGACGATTTGTTGGCGAAACTCAGGGCCTGATGTACAACCCGCCCTTTCGATTGCCACAATGAAATTGCCATTTTTCTCCAACCATGACAACTCGAGTTTTTTCGATTTCTTGACCGAACACCACCCTGCGCTGACTCCCACAGGCCGCAGTGGCTTCTTACAGCTTCAGGCCACAGCCGACCCAATGCGCGGGTCCGGTTCGATGAATGTGCCCCATGCCACCACCGTGCTGGCGATCAAATACCAACAGGGTGTGGTGATTGCCGGAGATCGCCGAGCGACGGAAGGGTTTCAAATCGCCGAGCGCCGGATTGAGAAGGTCTTCAAGATCGACGAGTATTCCGCAATGGCGATCGCCGGCGCCGCCGGCCCTTGCATTGAAATGGCCAAGCTATTCCAAGTTGAGTTGGAGCATTACGAAAAGTTAGAAGGTGTGCAACTATCTTGTGAAGGGAAGGCCAACAAGCTTGGGCAGATGGTCAAGGCCAATCTGCCGATGGTGTTTCAAGGGCTGGTCGTCATGCCACTCTATGTCGGGTACGACCTCAAGCGCGCGGAAGGTCGTATCTTCAAGTACGATCTCGCCGGAGGCCGGTACGAAGAGTCGGATTATCATGCCATCGGATCGGGAGGGAAAGATGCGCGCAATACGATGCGGGAGCATTTCCGCAAAGGTTTGGCTGAGCCAGATGCGCTGAAGCTGGCCCTCCTGGCTTTGTACAATGCGGCGGATGACGATGTTGGGACCGGGGGGCCGGACCTCGTGCGTGGCATTTACCCCACGGCGAAGGTCGTCAGCGCGAGCGGCATTACCGATCTCTCCGACCAGCAGATCCGCGGCGTCTATGATGAGTTGATTGCCACTCGCCGTTCCAAGGAGAACTAAGCATGCCGATGCCTTATTACGTCTCGCCCGAGCAGATGATGCAGGACAAGGCGGAGTATGCCAAGAAAGGCATCGCCAAAGGCCGCTCCATCATTGCCATCGAATATGTGAACGGGATATTGCTTGTCGCGGAAAACCCTAGCGCCTCGCTGTATAAAATCTCTGAGATCTACGACAGTATCGCCTTTGCAGGGGCCGGCAAGTACAGTGAATTTGAAAATCTTAGAAAAGCCGGCATTCGGCATGCGGACCTTAAAGGATTCATGTACAGTCGGGAAGATGTCACGGCCCGCTCACTTGCGAATGGCTACTCTCAAAGCCTCGGAACCATTTTCAGCCAGGAACTGAAGCCGCTGGAGGTAGAAATCCTGGTGGTGCAGGTCGGACACAATGGCCAGCCCAACGAGATGTATCGTATTTCCTTCGACGGCAGCATCATCGACGAACGCACCTTTGCAGTCATCGGAGGCAAGTCCGAAGCCGTGCAAGCCCTGCTCAAGGAGAAGGGCTTGACGCAGCCTCCGGAACTCAAGGCTGCCCTCACTCTTTGCCTCACCGCACTCGAACAGATCGGCACCCAGAAGCTCTTACTGGAGAGTCTGGAGGTGGCGGTGCTGGATCGCACCCGAGACGGCAGAAAGTTCCGCCGTCTCTCGCCGGCCGACACTAAGCAACTCCTCGGAACTTAGCAGGCTGGTGAAAAAGCGGCCTTTTTGAACAGCCTTTCGGGGCCGTTTCATCTGGGCCTCCGTGAGGACCCCCTCAAAGCGTTCTCGCACCCCCAAGTTTCTCCATAGCCACTCAGTTCCTCAGTTAAGTTTCTGACGTACAGACCGATACAGACTTAGAGCATTGTCCACAGATGGACACAAACGTCAGCTCGGACGGTCCAGTACCTGTCCAGGCTCGGAGGTCTATATGGATACAGAGACACCGATATCCCCATCACCTGCGAAAACCATCTTAGTCGTCGATGACGATCCATCGACGAGGTTGATCTGCGTCAAAACGCTTCGTGAGAAAAAGTTTACTGTCCTTGAGGCGGAAGGTAGTTCTGAGGCATTAAAGGTATTAGCCACCTATCAAGAGCCCATCGATCTGCTGATAACCGATCTCATGCTGCCTCCGCCAGGTCTTCAATTCACCACCTCCCAAAACCCATATCCGCGGGTCCATGGACACGACGTCATCCAGCGCGCCTTGGCGATAAAAAAGACATTGCGCGTGATCCTCATGTCGAGCTTGTCGTATCATGAACGCAAAGCGTATCAAACCGTCACCGATCACGTACCCTTTCTTCAGAAGCCATTCTCCGTTGAGATCATGATGCAGCTGGTGCATGAGGTACTCGCTTCGGCTCCACTCACCTACGATGACCCTGCCGCCAAGTTGACCGCCAAACAAGACGTTCGCTGGTATGACTAGTCTCACGGTTCACGTCACGTAAATCCTGGGTTCTCATCTCAGTCGAATCATCCTTCACCGACATCATTCATGACGATTCGTTGTGAAGCCGGTTCGAACTAGTCGACTGAAGGCTCGTGGTGGCAGCGGATCGACGGTCGCATCAGCACGCTCATGAATCATACGGGCGAAAGCAGACCTCTGAGCCACCAACACTCCACACTCGAGGTCCATGGCTATCGAAGCAGTATCCCTATCTAATATAATAGACCAAAGAAAGAAGGCTGACGTCGAAGAGGGCGACGCGCTCATGAGGAAGTAGGGGCAAACCAGTTCGTTGAGGAAAAGGCCTCGACGTGAGCAAGACGGATCAAGAACGAAGGAGTGGAAACCGGTGAAAAACAGAATGGCAGCATTTGGAGTCGGGTTCTGTCTTGCTCTGTTGGTCCCAATCGCTCCGACCATCGCTGGAGAGGTGAGGTTACATATTCCTCCGGTATATCAGGAACGTCCGAGCTGGTGTTGGGCAGCCGTGGGAGAGATGGTCTTCAAATATTATTATGTACCCGCTGTTCATCGGACAGACTATCAGTGTGGGATCGTGCAGACGAGGAGTCTTTGCGCAGGGATACCGAATTGCGCGAAATGCGATCTCCCGGCCAGCGATGAATCTACCATGATGAATATGCTTCAACAGTACTCATTACTGGCTACACGGGGCGGTGCGGCTGGCGATGTCACCCTGGCAGCCCAATCGAAGGCCGGTAGCCTTTCCGAAGAGGAAGTGAAACTAGAGATTAATGAGGGCCGTCCGATTGTTGCCGGAGTGGCCCCATCCGGGTTCAAGATAGACGGAATTTCTCAACATACGGCTCTTATCATTGGCTACGACGATCGCTCCGGCCCCCTCAAGCTGATTGTGAATGATCCGTTTCCCTTCGAAGACGACCGCTTCCTCTGGATAGGGAATCCCTACCAACCAAACATGGACATGTCAGGTGACAATGACGGTCAATATGAGGTCAGTTTCGAACGATTTCGCTCGAAGATAAAGTGGATCCATACGTTGTACCAGATTACTTGCACGGGGAAGGGTTGTCCGTCCGATAACTCCCAAGCTGTGGATGGCGCTATTGGGAAAGATGACCGTGAGGTGATTCAGGCTGTTCTCGCTGCCTCCTCAGGAGACTTCAAAACGTTACGCATCGGACATAAAGCTGTTGATCATAGTGGGACAACATGGCGACCCAACGTTTTCTTCGCTGGTGCCAAACAATGTGTGGTGAGGGATAAGGATGAGACTGAGGGGGCTAAGTGGAGTTGTCTGTTCAAATATTCAGACAGGTCGGAAGCTGACGAAGCAGTGAAGGACATCGTGAAGCGATTGCGCACCAACCTGCCCGATGGGTGGACGGCAACGGATCTCGATCAGGACTCTGATGCAGAGTTATACACCAAGACAGATAAGTTTATGGCCAATAAACCAGGAACGAATCCGGCGATCAGGGTGTACTTCATTGACGTAAAGGAAAATGGCCGTGTCACTATGCATCTTTCCGTGAGTAATCAGTAACGATCTCACTAAGGTAGCGATCTGATCTTCAACTCCGTGAGTCCTGGCACGTTACCGCGGCTCGACAGACCGTAAGCTCAACAAAATTGAGATAGGTTCACGGACCTCAATCTCCCTTCCAAATCCACCCGTGAGTAGGCTGGTGGCCTCAATGTTGATCGGACACGCCGCCATCTATCACGCCCGCAAGGGGCACTGAGCGACTTAAGGTGCCTGATGTCAACCGCAAGAGTGAGGGAAGGTCTGGGTATCAGATGGAGTGTCTTTGACGGAGATCACAATGGGACTAGTATGTTCTCGTGGCCACTGATACCGACATTCTAGATTCTGACAGGCCCATAATCGCAATTGCGGCAGCGTCAATCTGCGACCGGAAATGGTCCAGCCTACGGTCGGTCAGCATTCGGGCTCTGACATTTTGGACAGGTCATACTGCACTCCTGCTTGGCAGGGGAAATCATTGGCAAATTACCAGAAGAGGATTTGCAAATTTCTCTAGTTCAAAGGAGGTAGTTCAAAGTGTTAGCAAATAGTGTTAACGGGGAACCGAATGCCAGAGGTGGTCAGGTTGAGTAAGCCCCCAGTCCTCATGAGCACGCTATGTCGGAGGCTGACAAGCTTCCGAAGGACCCAGCTCGGAGTGTGGTGAAAACGGGTTAGTCGGTAGAAGGAAATGTAGAGAACGCGAGAGAGGCGGCCAGGTCGTCTACGTCGCCATAGGGACGGAGGGTTTGTTGTCGGACAAAAAAATAGACAATGCAGGCTATTTCTTCAAACTCATCGTCTGACAAATGTGGCATCAGGGCATGACACACGCGCATGAACTCTTCCAGGTCTGTTCGTACGGGTTCCATGATGCCTACTCTATCAATCTTGGTTAGAGAAGGGACCTGGCTGGAGCGCCAGTCCGAGCGGTATCACCAGCCAGGGGTTCATTTCGGCGGTGGTTCATGTGGAAGGTCCTATGGTGTGCACAATCGCTTCGCCGCATTCGCGACAGTGATAGATGTTCAGCAGGTGAGACTCAATATTCTCACCAGACCATGATAATTCTTGGACCGGATGCTCACAGAGTGCGTGCGGATTCTGCTGCTTCCACTTCGCTTGGATCTCGGATGCCTGAACCTCTGTCATGCTGCCCCTTCTTTAGCCATCAACGGGCAAATAAGAGCGGGATTGGTCGTCAGGCGAAGGTTTGAAATCCCGACCTAGTGTGCGGACAGCGGTGGTGATGGCCTCGCACTCGGCAGGGGTTAGTCCATTGTATAGAGTAAATTTCGTCAATGATTGGCAGGCTTGCAGAACTGCCTGGACTTCCTCTCGGATGGCAATCGGTTCCATGGAAATATCGTTTCATGCCTTCCGCACAGGCGGGACTGGGAAAATCCCCGGATACTACGGGGGATTTCTCATCTGTCGTAGGATCTCGTTCTTATTCTCTGGCCGCAAGGATTTAGGAGGAAGAGTCTCCCCAAGTTCGGTGAGACGCCGCTCCAGAGATTTCGTGAGTTCCTCAAGTCCTTCGGCCAGATGCCATGAGGGAGAATCGGTTGGCATCATTTCTTTGGCCCGTTGAAAGTGTTTGAGAGCCCAGGCGAATGACATGAACGACCTCCCAACGGATGAAGTTTAATGGCAGAACGACAATCAGGAGACGCCCTTCGTCTGGCCAGTTCCAACAGCTTGGAGCGCGGGTATTCGCACACTTCTATGCGTCAACTATAGTCTTGGTGAGGAGAGGGTAGAACAAGGAGGAACCCTAGCAGAAGATTGTCAGTGCGCCAAATGCAGCGTGTTTCAAGCGCCCTGGGCCACCTATGGAAGCCAGGTTGTCCATGTTACGAGGATTCCGACAGTAATGGTACCACCGAAGACAAGTAAGGCAGCAATGATTGGGCGCATGGCCTTCACCAAGATAAATCGACGCGTGACGCTTCGCCATTCAATCTAACTGAAGTTTGGAGATCGCAACAGAAGCGGCGAAGCTATCTGAGTCATCATAGAGACGAGCAGTCTTTTGTCGAATGAAATTTACAAAGCAGACCAATTCTTCACCCTCCTCATCATTGAGGTATGGCATCAAGGCATCACATACGCGCATGAGCTCTTCCATGTCTGGATCGAGTCCCATGGGCTCACTCTATCATTTCAACTTTGGAACGCCGCTAGATGAATCCCTAGCCCGGCGCCTGGGCTCTGAAGGGTGGGGACGAAATGAGGCTGAGCGCCTGTCGCGTTAGCGCCTCGGCTCAATGGTATTCGGCGGGGTGTGGCTCACGGACCCCAGCATGCGAAGGGCGCTAAGCGGCTGACGGTTGCCTGCGTTCCCTGGCATCCGTCTCAAGGTCATAGATTTTCTTTCGCGGAAACGGGAACCATTCTGCGGGGGTCATGATGAGGGGTCTGACGAGTGACATTCGACACTCATAGCAACGAGATTTCGACAGATCGCGTCCGATTCATGCCCGTTATCAACAAGAAGCGATGGGGACATACAGGGCGAATCTTAGCGCGGCTCACACGCAACCTCTTGGGTCATTCGATCGGAGGCCAAGTGCTCGCTGTACCTTAGAGACATAAACTCAGTAGCTAGGCACATCGGTAGCCCACCCTTCATGAAAATGCAGTAGAATTTCTCCTGCGACTAATTCTCACGGGAGGGTTGATATGACAACTTCAGCAATGGCTGCTACCGCAAAGACCTGTGCGCATCGAGGGTGTTCGTGTGAGGTGACCGGAGATTATCCCTACTGTAGCCCGGAATGCGCCTCGACGGCGAAAGTGACAACAGAGTCTGTGACGTGTTCTTGCCGTCATCAAGCATGCAAAGCCGTCCAACTGTAATTGCAGAAGTCATATGGTACGTCTCATCACAGTCTCACTTATCCTGCTGTGTCCTGCGATGGACATCAATGGCCTGTCAAAGCTCAAGGGACCATGCGAAACCGGCGTCATGTTTATTTCCCCTTCGGACTTCATTCGATATTTTTTGAGCAGACCGGGGTGCTTATGGAAATAGAGCAAGGCAAGGACTCCGAGCAAAAGGAGACCACTGATTATGCTGGTTACAATTCTCCACCCACCATCGTTCATTCACAGTTCACCCCCGTCCATGGGAACTGCCCAAATAGATTACTTCTCTAGATCAGCCACATGATGTTGAAGGAGCACAGTAACGTAGTTCTTGAGGGATGCGTGGCTCTATAGCCGCTGCCTCTTTTGAGTTTTGCAATTAGGTCCTTGGGCATGTCGCGGGTTTCATGGAAACCCAGGGTACTCATTCCATTCGGCACAGTCAAACACCACCTGACACCATTTGATACAGAGACTACATTTGTGGTCACTGGTGCTCAGCGTGAGAGGAGAATGCCAAGATGCAGATGCAACGACTCAACATTCGGCTTTCCCAAACTCTGAAAGCCAAGCTCGATGCCGAACATAAACGTGGCACAAGCGCAGCGGGATTGATTCGACATTTGTTGGAGCAGCATTTTAAGGGCAAGAAGGCGGCGTAATCACAAGCAAAGAGGCAGTCATCGTGCTTCATTCGCGTCATCGAGCCGACTGTTTTGATTTGATTTACCGCGTCGCAGGAATCAGTGGGTAGAGTAGACCAACTCGCGCCGACGGAACGACAGAATTACCAAAAGGCAAACCTCAGGTTCAGGGGAGTCGAATCATCAATGCGTTATTCTTACTGTCCACCTTGGCCTCAACACGATCACCCTTTCTGAATTGTCCCATGATCTGAGTATTCTTCGTCATATGCACATGAACTTCGTTACCTTCCTTATCCTTGAGAATATAGCCGCCATAATCGGCGCGCACCACTTCCCCTTTGATCACCTTGGTTTCATCAGCGGCGTGTACCGCCTGGGACAGCCCGAGGCACAGCAATATTCCACACGACAGAACAACGAGGACTTTAGGAATGGAAAACATGAGGGCCTCCTTGATTAAAAAAGTCATCGGATAGGAAGACGAGTGTTTCGGGTAATTACTTGCATAGGCTAACAGGTGGTCATCGATGAAAGATAGTAGGCATGTGATAGGTCTTATCTGAAACCATGAAAGGGAGGATTATATGGGCATGGTCTACTGACGAGACCAGATGTTCCGGATCAAATATTATATCGGGGGCAGGCCGATTCGAGAGAGCACAGGCACGACAAAGCATAAGCAGGCGGAACGATTTCTGAAGGACCGGGAGGGACGCATCGCGATGGGCGCACCGGCTCTCCCCAGGCTTGACCGAATCAAGTTCAGCGAAGCCGCCGACGCGCTGACAGAGCACTATAGAGTCACAGGTTCCCGACAACTGAAAGATGTGCAGAGCAAACTCAAGCCAGTTCGGGGTTTCTTTGATCATCACCGGGTCGTTGGCATCGATCACGGTGGAATCACGCCTACATGAGTCAACGCCAAGCCCTGGGCCTGTCCAATGCGACGATCAACCGTGAGCTCTCGCTGCTAGGGAAAATGTTGCGGCTGGCTCAAGAGCCGCCAACTCATGCGGATGCCGCGCATTCATCTCTTGCAGGAGTCTGCGCCGCGATCCGGTTTTTTCGAGCGAGGCGACTTTGAGTGCGTGCGCAAACATCTGACCAACCGCCCGGATTTACAAGTGGCCATCTCTTTGGCTCATGCCTTTGCTGGAGGATGCAATCCGAGGTTTTGCAGATGCAACTGAGTCAGGTTGATCTGGCCGCGGAAACGCTAAGGCTTGAACCAGGAACAACAAAGAATCGCGAGGGGAGAACCGTTTATCTTACGCCTGAGTTGGACCCGCTGTTGGGCGAACAGATCGAGCGTGTTAAAGCATTGTCTCGCAAACTGAATCGAGTCGTTCCGTATTTGTTCCCGAACCCTCGAAAGGGACGGTTTCAAGGATCCCAGCTTCGAGATTTCAGAAAGGCTTGGCTGACCGCCTGCAAGAGAGCAGGAATGATCGGGATGCTCCGGCACGATTTCCGGCGTAGTGCCGTGAGAAATTTAGTGCGATCGGGAGTAGGGGAGACGGTGGCGATGAAGATTAGCTGGCACAAGACTCGGAGCGTCTTCGATCGCTACAACATTACATCCGACGCCGACCTTCGCGAGGCGTCCAGAAAGCTCCACGGGCACAATATGGGCACAGTTGCCTCAATCTCCGCTTTCAATCCTCACGTAAGTACGCTAAATTCAAGCCACGCCCCCGTAGCTCAGTTGGATAGAGCAGCGGTTTCCTAAGCCTTTCCAGTACATGGACTCTAACCCTTGTCATTAAAGTTGAACGCCTCTTCTAGAGTGGCTCTGCATCGGTTTGACCATTGGGTTCTATTCAGCTGGAGTGAGGCGCCTTAGGGCGGATTATTCCGTAGAATGAACACGCGGGGAACACGTAGGGTTTATATTTAGGAAAGGCGTGTTTTAGGTGGGAATTAGGCAGATTTATAATTTCACTATTGAATGTTCCATAACCTTTCCCATAGTTATTTTTCGACCTCCAGCTTCCACCACCCTCCTCAAGCGTACTCAAACTCGCTCGGGTCTACTCCGGCCAAGGATTGCCTGAACCATGAACTTTGGCTGAAATGGGTTGAACTGAGGTGGATGAAGGGGGCGCGGTTGTGAATTGTGGGGCATATTGATCAGATACAAGGGATCGAGTATCATCCCGAATGCTCCACAAGCTTTTGTCTGTCCCATGCTTATGCATGGTGTCCCCACAAATTAAGGAGGTCACATGACGGTTCCGCGAAAGACGAAACAATTGGGCAAGAAGGTGGAGCGGAAACTTTCCAGCGTTAAACGGAAGGTCCTGAAGAAGCGCTCTACCGTCGCTGCCAAATCACGCCGTATTGCGCGTTCTTCCGCTAAACGGGCACTTCAAGGAGCCAAGTCCCTCAAGCGGAAAACCAAGGGTGCTAAGGGCACCACTCGATCAAAAGTGCGCGATGCTGGCAAAGCGGTGGGGACAATACTAGGGAAAGCGATCGGAAATGCCCAACGCCTCGTCGATAAAACAGCCGAAACCGCCAAAGGCATCCTCAGGTGACAATAAGTTCCAGGTTGCGTGGGTGGGTCCATTGTCCAGTTCAGACCGAACGCTCCGGCGACCAGCCTTCATGCCGCTCCCCAGCCGGGGATGAACAGAAAATAGGCAACAAGGAGGAGCACGGCTCCCGCGATGATCCAGGGGGCCCGGTCCTGAAAGCCATCCGTTTCAGATAAGCCGGTCGCGACGATCACCACCGCCAGCACCACGTAATCGAAGTCACTGGTCCATTGGAGGACAAAATCATGGTCGTTGAATGGCCAGAGGAGGTGGAGCGGCCAGAGCGCGATCATGTCGCCGCATAGATGGATCGCGCCTCCGCCCAGGTTTATCCCCAGCAGACGCGCGAAGGATAGGTTCGTGAGCCAGCGGCGCTCGATCATGGCCAGCACCAGCGCCACCACAACCAGCCCCACAAGCGTATGTGTGTAGGTGTGATGGACACGATAAAAGGTGTCCGCTCCCCAGAGATAACTGACGGCATCGATATCCGGGGAGAACGCGGCCAGTGCCGCCACCAGCAGCGTCGATTTCCGAACCGCTGTGATCGGACGCAGCCCCTGCCCAAGTAGAATGCCGGAACAGGTGTGCGTAATTGGGTCCATTAGGGTCTCGCTTGTGGGCAAGGAAATCCGCGCATGGGACGCAACACTCAGGAAGACCGGTGGTAACGTTGGTGCGGAATGCGACGATCACGGCCGGTGCACTGGGTCGATTTCCTCAGGTGCATTGACGCCCTTGTGATCTCATTCCACACATTCTTCATACTAAACGAATTAGAGTATTTTTTGGTCGGTGCGAACAGAGTGATGGACAATGTAGTCCTGTCCGCCATAATTCTTGATCCAGTCGGTCACACCGCCGGTATCGCTGACCAAACCGCTGACGCGAAACCACGCCTCTTTTTCATCTTGGCTCACGGTCATCACAATCGTGGCTGGGCGTAACGGGACTATCGGGGTATTTGTGCTTTGTTGATTTGTGCACTGGATTGTATAGGCAAGCAACGCGCCGGCTTGTATAAACCGGCTACGGTTGGAGAGGCTTTCTGGGGGGCACTCGAACCTGCCTTTACTCACAGCTTGCTGGGCAAGGATCCCAGTAATTTGGTTGAGATCGTGGCGTGTCATGGCTTGCGCCCAATGGATGGGAAGTCCTACCATCGGATGCGTCGCACGATGAAAGAAAAAGCCATGCTTTGTTTGCAGGGGTAATAGTGTGCAATAGACGAGGGTCACGACCGGAAGCCAAAGCCACCAGAGCCTCCGTCGACTACTAGTGAGGACCGCGACACTGCCAATTATCCCAATAAGACCCATGGCCATCCACGGCATGGCGTCGGACAGATACGGGTAGTCGACCGCATACTGGTGAGGTTGCCTGGCGGTCGACCATATGGCGAGGCGGGCTCCGCCAGTAAGAATCGCACATCCAGATGGCACACTAAGCAGCAGGGCCAATCCGATGGCACTCAGCCGCTTGTGCCACGGCATGATCATTGATCGAAGGTAGCACGGGGTGCCCCACTGTCAAGCAGTGCAAGTCGAATGGTTGGCATGCTGATTAAGAGTGGCAACAAGGCAATAATTCGAACCGCTCGATGTTGCAAAGGTTTCTCCGTTTCTCATTGAAAGTCGTGAGCTTGCTAACTTTCTACTGATTCCATTGGTTGAGCCAGCTGTGAACGTTCCTGCTCCGTAAGTCCAGTTTCGGCCTCTAGGACTCGCTCCGTCTGAAAAACTAACCCTGAAGGTGTGCAGCTTCGCAACTTCCCTTGTGCAAACCTCTTATAAATTGTTCATAATCGTAAGAAAGATCTGTCTGTTAGTGCGGAATAAAATTTCATGGGCATTTGACCAAAACATCGCCTTTTTTTGGGATCGAAAGGCTCTTAGACGAGACGCAATATCTCACGCGGCTGATGGCCAATTTATTCATGGATATTAGCTCTGATGTTGCTCGACCGGGTGTGTCCACTGGATGGATGAAGGTCATTATTTGGGAGGCTTTACCTTGCCGAGATTATTCACCGTTATTTACATCCTGCTTCTTTCGACTACCGCTGCATTAATTCAATCTTGCACTCCACACCTACGGGATGGCGCGGGAGCTAATGCTGTCGCTGCCCAACTCGAATCTAGACGTAAAGCATGTCCCTCTCTGTCGACCTTTCGTGAGTCCAACGCTAAGCTACCTTTACCAACCGAGAATGAAACTCGCGTGGTCTTCCATGGCGATTCAATCACAGCCTTATGGGCTGATCATGGGTTTGAGAGGTCCTTCGTCGGCAATTCCTACATCAATCGAGGCATCAGTGGTGAGCACACGAGTGAGATTCTTTGCCGTTTTCAAGCTGATGTGATTGCAATAAAGCCGAAAGTTGTAGTGATCCTCGCAGGTACAAATGATATTAAATTTGCAAATGTAAGAGACATTGCGGGCATCGCAAGATCGACCACATTCCAAGCGATTACAGATAATCTCGTCTCTATGGCGGAACTGGCGCGCGCTAACGACATTCTCGTTATCTTATCTTCACTATTACCCGTTAGTGATCATGAGAGGGACAAAGAGGGTAAGCAAATCATTAGGACCACGGACAGACCTCCTGATCAAATCAAAACACTTAACGATTGGATCAAAGCATATGCGGCAAGAAACGGTCACACCTATTTGGATTACCATTCAGCGATGATAGATGAAGAGGGGTTTTTGAGAGATGAACTCAGTGATGATGGACTCCATCCAAACGACAAGGGGTATGCTGTGATGGCCCCTCTAGCCGAACTAGCCCTAAAGACAACCCAGAGGAGCAAGAGATAGGGCCAAAACCGGAGCAAGAGAAATAACGACCACAACCATGATGGAGGGCTTGATGGCAAGACCTAGAAGTCGAGGCTCCACTCTGCTTCATCTTTAAAGACTGCGTGCTCAAGCTAGGCCGCCTACATGCTCTTTCCACTACCAGACGTGATCTCTGATCAGCAATCCATCGCCGACGTCCGAGGAATTTAGATCCACGTTTTGCCCCCGTTCTATCTATGGCTGATGATGGGGACGGATCTTTCCGCTACCTTCAGTTTCGCCGAGGTGTGGCCCGCTCTCAACGTCGTCGTGCTCCCGTTGATCGCGGCTGCGCTGTCTGAACGCTGGATCGAAGCCCGTCCAGAGCGGGCCATCCTTCGCGAGCAGCTGGCCTGCTGGCCTGTGCCGCTCTTGGCTCTGGTGGTATTCCTGATTGCGGGCGCACAGGTCGGTGCCGTGCGGGGTGCGCTGAGCATGCTTCCGGTCGTCGTGCCCCTCTATGTGCTGTTCCTGATCCTGGCTGCACTGATCGCTAAAGGGCTGGCCTGGTTAATGGCGCTGCCAACCGATCAGGGACGAACACTGGCATTCGGCCTCGGCACTCGCAACTCCTTTGTGATCTTGCCGTTTGCCCTGTCACTCCCGGTTGGGTGGGAAGTAACCGCCGTGGTGATCGTTGTGCAGGCCATGGTCGAGCTATTCGGGATGATGTTCTATCTGTGGTGGGTACCTGCCAAACTCTTCAGATAATACGGCCCGCTGATTAAGAGCGCGAACAGGGCAGTTTTTGTAACGGCTTGATTGGCAACCTGGTTTCCCCGTTCCTTTGAAAATCAACGACTTTCTTTGATTCGATTGGTTCCACTCATTCTATTGCTTCTATCCATTTCGCAGACTTTTAGCACAAATTCCTAGAGGCCCGCTGAGTTTCAAACTGAAATCCTCCATGAGGCCCAATATAGACCTCTGCAGAAACACGCCTGCCCCATCGTCTCTCTAGTGTTCAAAACCCTAGCTTAAATCCCTCATGGAACACCTCGATTTATTAGGCCATAACGCGTATTCTTTTCGCAGGTTCAAAAACAAATGTTTGGGAATTGACTAGTACTAAAAATTTCGTTCAAGGCTGCACATGAGCGAAGAATCAGTCAAACGCCGTCGAAGGCAGCGCGCCGTCGCCGACCCTTCGTCAAAGAATGCAAGACACCAGGAGATATTGCATGCTTGAACAAACCACATCCTACCTGGAACTACTCACACAAGGCCTTGGACGCTACAACAAGAGATCCAGATGCAATATCGCCATTGTTGGGGCGGGGATGGCAGGGTTAGTTGCCGCCTGGCTGCTCCAGAGAGCAGGCTTACAAGTTCGGCTGTATGAAGCGAGCCAACGAGTGGGTGGAAGGGTAAGAACCCTCAGAGAAGTGTTTTCGAGCGGGCTCTATGCCGAAGCTGGGGCCATGCGTATCCCTGCCTCACACAAACTGACTCTGCATTTATGTAAAACGTTTGGCTTGCAGCTGATTGAGTTCATGGAGGACAACCCAGAAGCCCTTATATATATCAACGGAAAACGAAGACGCCGATCAGACTATCTCAAAGGCAAGTGTTACTTTGGCACACCGTACTCCCGCAACAAAACTGCCGAAAGCATGGTTGAGCAGGTTCTGACCCATCTCACACACTTCTACCAAGACAAGCATCGACGGATCCAGCTAGACACCATTTCCTGGGGTGAGTATCTCCATGCGTTTGTCAATGGTTCCAGAAACCCCATCACCGAGGGTAACATCCCGAAGAATCTGAAATTGACACATGGTGACATCGAGCTCATAGGGTTTGTCTTTGGAGCAGCAAATTTCCGTGCCTCACTTCTAGAAACAATGCGCGACCATATGGTGATAGGGGTAGGGACAAAATATCGAATACTGGGCGGAATGGATCTCTTACCACGCAGCTTTATCACTCCGACTTCTTCTAACCAAACGAGCCTTGTTGACTCGATCCGATACCATGCACGCGTCACACAGGTAAACAGAGTACGGCTAGGGAAGGAGTATCAGATTGTTTCGGAACATTCCCTCACAAAATTTCCCCTTCCTGACGAACAAGCTGATCACGTCATTCTGGCGGCACCGTTTTCGGCGCTGACTCATGTCAGATTTGGCCATAACGTCCTTCCACCTGAGCGCTTACATGCGATCAGAAACCTTCACTATGAAAATGCCACCAAAATAGTCTTAGAATTCTCAAGGCGCTTTTGGGAAGATAACCAGATATATGGCGGACGCAGCATTACCGATCTTCCAATACGATGGACGTACTATCCATCAGTCGGCCAAATCCCTGCCCACTCAGGTCGCGGGCTCCTTCTCGCCAGTTATACATGGGGTACGGACAGTCTACGGTGGGGCTCACTCAATGAATCCGATCGCATACGATTTGCCGTACGTAACGTCGCGGAGCTGCACAACATGAAGCAAGGCGAATGCGAAAAGCTTCTGGTGGGAGGAATGAGCCATAGCTGGGCCGAAGATGAGTACACATTTGGTGCCTTCACGCTGTTCGAGCCCTATCAAGAAAAAGAGCTCTTCGAAAATGTGTGGAAATGCCATGATCGTATCCATTTTGCCGGGGAGCATACCTCGCTCAAGCACGCATGGATAGAAGGAGCTGTTGAATCAGGAATCAGGGCGGCGAGAGAAGTTTTTAAGGAGGCCTCCGCATGAACTTCCTTGTTATCAGGAAAATTATTGTAGAGTCAAAAAAGAGTTTCTTTTGAATACTCCTGAAGATGAGGGCGATGTCCTTGAAAGGTCGATGTCTAATACACCTGCACACAATGAGGGTTTTGGACAGACTGTGTGGACGTAAGATCCAAGTGCGAAAATTTCATGTAGATAGGTTGATTTTCTTCAGACATGGCCTGCCCGTCCTTATCGGGCAGGCCAAATCCCTGAGCTACCGCAGCGATCTGAATGCCGTTCGGTACTCAGTACTGAAGACGCTCACTTCTTAGGTATGGTGAACGACACTGTCTTGGACTGCCCTGGGAAGACGTTGTGGTTAGCATCAACCAACTCGATCTTCACCTTATGCTGGCCGGGCGGAAACCCGGCTATGTCGACAGTGTTGTTGTCACTCGAATCGGCCCACAACCAGGGCATGTCGTCGACGGATATGTGCAGATGCCCGATACGTGGAGATGCCTTGAGGGCACTCTCGCCGAACACGGGTAACAGGCGCACGTTCTCCACTCGGTACTGGGCCCAGAAGGCGCCCGCCGCATGGGCTAGCCCCTCGGGAAGCGCGGCGTCCACGAATAGCTTGGGTGGAGGCTCATTCTTGATTTCCATGTACGGCGTGGCACCGCGGACATCCATGGCGCTCCGCGTCGGAACTGTCCCTTCCTCGGCGTAACTCGACGGCGGAGCCGTGGCGATGACACCCGCCACCGCTGCGACCGCGACCAACAAGAAAGGGGGTCGTTTCATATGGTGTCTTGTATCCTTGGTAGCAACCTGCTGGCTGTCTTGTGTAACACTGGTTTGGGCTATGGTAGCCATAGCAACCTCCACAGTAAGGTTTAAGGTTGTAGATTCTGCAATGTGATCGGGACCCGATCACACCTCTGGCTCAGACACGACTGCGACCTCGATAGTGCCGCGTGAGATTTGGAATACGGACACGTCATGGAATTAGGTCGTGGTAAACCCTCCTTTCTTAAATAGAAAAAATTGTGTATTGAACGTGTCCGATTCACCCAGGTGCACTGCACGGGTACGATCGAAGCAGGCGTTGGAGCGGCGGAGACTGGAGAATCGATCGCGCGAGATGGGCGCGGGAAGCGCGAGGGATGGGGCAGTCAGCGGGGCAGAAACGTCTGGTCACATGCTAGGCGCATTGGGCAAGTTCGTCAAGGCAGTTTC
>CBDDRW010000015.1:0-8563 GCA_965233175.1 uncultured bacterium | reverse complement strand
AGCCATCACCACTGCCGCACGATTCGGCGCGACATGGATCATCACGCCCGAACTCGTTGTCCCCGGTTATACATTTTCCGACAGCATCGGGACGGAGTGGATCTTGCCGCAGCCCGACTCGTGGATGACCAGCATCGCTCGACTCGCCGCCCAACTGCGCGTGACGTTGTTTCTCTCGTGCCCCGAACAGGACCGAAAGTCCCGCAAACTCTACAACAGCCTGTTCGCAATCGCAGCAGATGGAACCATTGTCGGCTCACATCGAAAAGTTAATACGTTGCGAGTGGGATCGGAGGCGTGGTCGACCCCCGGCACGCAGGCCGTCGCCATACCGGTCCCTCCGTTCACGCTGGTCGGGATGCTGATCTGTGCAGATGCGTATTCGCCGGAGATCGCCAAAAACCTCTTGAACCAAGGAGCGAAGCTCCTGGTCTCATCAGCCGCATGGGCGCCGGGTCTTCATGGGCCAAACGGCGAATGGGAACGATGCACTCGCGACACAGGGCTCCCGCTCATCGTATGCAATCGGACCGGACCAGACCGGACACTCGACTTTCGTCAGGCTGAGAGTGTGGTGGCCAAGGACGGGCGGAGGCTCCTATCCATGTCTTCGGCACGTTCGGCGATTTTCCTAATCGAGTGGGACCTACAAGCCCAGACATTGGCGACGATGAAATACCGGACCATCTACTTATAGTTGAATGACCGGATTCATGGTAACTCCAGTTTGAGCTTCCGCCCGCCGGAGAGACTAAATCCTTCCCGCTGATAGAATGCCATAGTCCGGTCGAATTGAGGGAGTGGCGGGGTCGTCACTTCGAGCCGTCGCCATCCACGCAAATGCCCAAGTCTCCGCGCCTGTTCCAACAACGATGCCCCTACACCTTTTGAGCGATACGCTGGACGGACATAGAATTCTGGAATCGTGCCGTACTCGCCTTCCGTGTACAGCGCATAACTCTGATATAGGGCCAGAAAACCGACCGGTGCAGACCTCTCGTACGCAAGGAGCACTGTGTACAGATCGTCCTTCAACCACGAGCAAGCACGAGCCACTGTGTCATCGTGATGAAACACAAACACCGGGTCTTTTACGGCCACCATAATCTCCTGGAGCAACTCCCCCACCAGCGTGGCAACGGTATCAGCATCCTCAGGTCGAGCCTGACCAACCTGAATGGACATCGATTACCCTGCCAGTTGTTGAAAGATCGCGTAGCCTTCGTCCCAGTCACCATGCCCACTATCGGCATTGATGTGGCCAGCCTCTCCAATATCGACGAAACGGCTGCCCCAATCGTTTGCGCAGCGCCGCGCAAACGCTGATGATCCGAATGGATCATTCGAGCTTGCGACTACAATGGAGGAAAACCCATAAGGCCGCATCGGCACCGGCGCAAACCCACGTGCCATGGCAGGAAAGCACACACTCTGCGGATCGGGGACCGCAACGAGAAAGGCACCCTCCGGAACCAGCGCCGAACGATGAGCCCAATGAGCCACTAGAAGGCACGCCAGGCTGTGAGCGATCAGCATGGGCGGAGAAGGGCATGCTCGCACAGCAACATCCAACGCGCGAACCCAATCGTCACACACCGGGGCGTCCCAATCTCCCAGATTCACTCGCTGCCATTGAGGATGGTGCCGCTGCCAGAGCGATTGCCAATGTTGCGGCCCTGAATTGCCAATACCGGATAACACTAACACCGGCGTATCTAGAGACATCTCATCCCTCAGCCTTCCGACCACTCACGGCGATGGTGGCGTAATAGACAGCCCAGGCGTTCGGATCGTCGGCAAATCGGCAATAGCGCTCAAGATCCACCGGTTCAACGACACCTGTGGCCAAATACTTCTCCCCCAATTGCTCTGCCGACATCTTCATCACTGTGGCCATGCCGGACCCACCCGCACAGAGCGGAGCTTCGTTCTCTACGGTGAGGCCTTTCAGTCCACGTTGTTGCAGCAAGGCTGGCAACTTCAAGCCCAGCGCATAGTCCATTCTCAATGTCGCATACATCTGTTCGATCGCCTGATTTACATTATGCACAGACGCGAGGTCCTCTTCTTCCCCGGCAATCCCACGCGAAGCCGAAAAATCAGGTTCCTCCAGCACAAGCCACCCTCCCGGTTTGAGGCAGTCCAGCATCTCCGTCAACGCCGCCTCATAATCAGCGAGATGAATTAAGACGTACCGGGCATGAACTACATCGAACGATTCTTGAGGCAGCTGGGCCGTACGAATGTCGGCTTGCACGACGCTCACATTTGGTTGCTCCTTGTTACTCAGGAACTTCGGATCGAGATCCACCGCAACGACCTGGCCGGTCGAACCAACCACCTCACCCATCCAGTTCATAATCGACCCGGCACCGGGCCCAACCTCAAGGCAATGCCAGCCGGCCTTGAGACCAGTGGCCAAGAGCCGCCTCCGACTCGCAGGATCGAATACTCCTTCGATCGCCCGAAGCCGTTCCCACTCTCGTCGATCCTCAACTCGCTGAAAGACATATGCCGATTCGGTCATACTCGGACCTTGCTTCAATGAGAAGAGACGCTTTGATGGAGTATAGACGACTACAGAGTAAGGAGAAAGGTTACCTCACCCAGTGGTAGTCATGTCCTTCTTTCACCTGTAAGAAACAAGGCGACTTCTCCACAGAGCAGTAGCCGGTTGCTCTCTACTGGTGCACACACTACTTGCCCCTTTTCACAATCTGTTTCTGCTATATTGGCGGCTGAAATAGCAACTTTTAACATCCCGCTAAATAAGGACTGTTCGATGAAGACTTCTCAGAGAGATGAGCTTATTGGAACGATCGTATGGTGGGGTTTTCACGCCCTTCTCGCGTGGATGGGGGCCTGGCATTTTTTGTCTAGAGATACGACCGATGGTGGGTTGTTCGCATCAGATTTGTTTGCCGGATGCCTCCTCGTTGCCACAGCACTCTCTCTTCTTCGGTTAACGATAGGTGTTCACTTTCTTCGTTTCGTTGCCCTCACAGGCATCTTGCTCGTCATCTATCGAGCATGGAATGGGAAAGCCGAATTGGGCAACCTGACCGATATCGCCATCTGGGCGTATACGTTTTATTCCTTTGGTCCAAGTAGTTGGCGATATTCTCTCTATTCCCCACTAGGCATCTTCGAAAAGTTGAAGACGTAGATACATCGAACTTCGCCCAGATCAATAGTAGCTCACCTCCGCCGGTGGACAATTCCATTGGGCCGACCCACTCGCATAGTCGTGTCGGCCTCGGCTCTATGCCACTCCCCCGGTTACAACTGTAGAGAGCGCTATTGAGCTTCGTAAGGCGGGCACGGTGGTTTAAACCGGAGTCTCTGGCAGATGGGACGATACAGCAACGTGACTTATGAATATCTTCCACGGAACATGAAGCACATGTCGCTGTTCGTGCGGAGCTTGCGAGGAAAGGAATCTGGCCGGAAGTGTTAACTGACCGAGTGTTGCCTGACTTGCTTACGATTGACGAGGAATCGAGCCCGCTCTTTTCAATCGCGGAATTGGAAGTCATAATCCCACGCGGTCAGCGATCCTAGCCCGTCGCTTTACGCGACGTGCCGGAGTGGCAGCTTAGCTGACTCGACTTCGAGTAACCGTACCGCTCCTGCCCGTTGAATCATCCGATGTTGTTGAATGAGCGGATCGACGATGTTTCCGCAGGCCACACAACGCCATCCTTTCATCCACATCGGAATACTGCTCTCTTGAATATCGATGAGGCTATCGCCGACCATGAGACCATCACATCGTGCGCACTGCATGAGATCCTCCTCTGTGTATGCTGGAGCCTACGCCGCCAACCTTTCTCCTACTGAGTGTAGCAGCTGTGTGTCAAGCCAATTATTTGCCTAAAGAAGCAATCTCAATGCCACGGGTGTGATGGAGACAGCTTGCGTGTTTTCCCAATGAATCGTAGAGTACTGATGAACGGCGTTCGGCCTAACCTACTGATAGATGTGACAGATTTGGCCCCATGCGGCGATAATGCTCGGCAGATCGAAGAAAGAGCCCGTCGGCCTTCGTTCTCACATCGCTCAGAGATCCAACATACGATGGCCTGAGTGAGAAACGCTCCCCTTTCATGGTCAATCTAGCCTGTTATTGTTAAACGCAGGAACCGACCGGGGACACATTGTGGCATTGAATGCGACAGAAATTGCTAAAGTGATGGGTGAATGTGCCCCCGTTTTGGTAGGAGGTTGGATTCAAAAAATTTATCAACCGGCAGATCGTACCGTAGTGCTGGAGATTCGCACGCCGGGACAGACACACCGACTCCTCATCTCATGCCGTCCAGAAACCGCGAGGGTTCATATCACGATGAGGGCCTTTCAGAATCCGCCGACGCCTCCACCCTTCTGCCAATTTCTCCGCGCCCATCTGCGAGGAGCGCGCATCGACAAAGTCGAACAGATGCAAGAAGACCGAATCGTGCAACTTACACTGACGGCCAAAGAAGGCCCCTGCCGTCTAGTCGCGGAATTGACAGGGGCAACATCGAACCTCCTCGTACTCGATGCAGTTGGCTTGATCCGACGAGACCTGAACGGAAGAAAGGATCGCGTAGGACAGCTGTACGCTTTTCCCCCACATCAGCAGCGAGAACGAGCCGTTGCCCGCCAATCGCGATTCGGCCAGAATGTCTCCAATTCACCATTTCCTCTATCAGCTGCCATCGATGCCCATTACCACGCAGCGGAGAATACTTCAGTCGTCGAAACCGCATGGAATACCCGGGCAGGAATACTCACAAAATCGATCAAAAAACTCCGCCGTCGCATTGAGGCCTGGCATGAAGACCTCGCGAAAGCACAAAAGTACAAGACCTACGATCGCTATGGCGAACTGATTAAGGCAAACCTGGGAACCATCCGCAAGGGCCAAACCGACGTCACTGTGGTGGATTATTTCGATGAGAAACTTTCTAACCTCACCATCCCGCTCGATCAGGCCAAAACTCCCCAAGGCAATATGAATGACTACTTCAAAAAGCATCGGAAGCACCTAGCGGCAGAGCGGGAACTGCGGCCACGCATCAAAGAAGGAGAAGGAGAGCTGGAGGCTTTACAGAAAGAGCTCACGGCCATAGAACAAGGAACCAGGCAGCCACCTGAGAACCCGCGACAGACGACAAGATCTATTGTTCTCCATCGGGCAGGCGAGAGAACATCCCAACGAGAACAACGCCAGGGTCCGTTCCGCCGCTTCACCTCGGCAGACGGTTTGGCGATTTATGTCGGGAGAAATGCGCGGGAGAACGATGAGCTGACGTTCGGCTTCGCCAAGAGTGACGACCTCTGGCTGCATGCCCGCGGTACGCCTGGCTCACACGTCGTGGTGCGCTTGAAAAAAGGAAGTGATCCGCCACCTGAGACGATACGAGACGCCGCCACACTGACGTTGTTCTACAGTGATTTAAAGAAAAGCGGCAAAGGGGACGTCATCTATACAAGACGCAAGTGGGTCAAGAAGGCGAAGGGCCAAGCGCCAGGCGCCGTCGTCGTGACACAGGAGAAATCGATATATGTCGTTTTGGAGAAGAACCGGCTTGATGCGCTCAAGGCCCGTTCGGCCCACGAGTAGCCCTTCAAATCTTGAATAACCAACGCCCAGCGCAAGAAACCGCGCGTTTATCCGAAGCCCGATACCGCAAATATCGGATGGCGTATTTGGCGCGCAGCGAACGGCATTGGGCACCTGAGACCCAGCTGGCCTGCTCACCCTATGGCCAATAATGTGGATTCTCTGGCCATAGACGTTGCCTGGTACTATGCTGTCGCTAGGTAGCCACCCCTATGTTAGAACAGCAACAGGCCGTACCTCAAACCAAGCCCCCGACTATCTTGGTGGTCGATGACGAACCATCCATCACAAAGTTGTGCAAGACGATCCTTCAGCAGGCAGGCTTTTCTGTCCTCACTACCGAGGGCAGCTCAGACGCCCTCAAAATCTGTGCGCAGCACGAAGGGCCCATCGATCTGCTACTGACAGATCTCATCCTCCCTCCTCCAGGCTTTCAGTTGGCTTCTAGCTCCAACCAATTCCCCCATGTGCACGGTCACGAGTTAGCTGTCCGCGCGCTCCGCGCGCGGACAGGCCTTCGAGTGGTCCTTATGTCCGGCAATATCGAAAAAGAATTGGCAGGGTACGGCTTACGCCAGGGGAGTCTTCCATTTCTTCCTAAACCGTTTGAGCCCCAAGCCTTGGTCGCACTTGTGCGACAGACTCTTCACGCGTCTCCTCCTTCAGCTGAGAGCCTGACAGAAGGCCAGCCAGGTGTTCCAAAAGTTGGGGATGGGTGGTTTGATTAGCCGAACGTACAGGTGTCGGTCATAAACCAGCCGACGATTGACTGTCTCCGCCCTTCGCCTGCGACTTGATTCACACAACACATGCGATGAAATTGGAGAACTGCCGCTTTAAAACTCTCGACGACAAGAACAGCACTTTTGTGGAAGAACATACAGGCGGGGCAACGCTCGCTTCCGAATTGTCTCGAGATCCGCCAGTTTGTTACTCGATCCGAATCTGGCAGAAAAAAGGGGCTGCTATCTTTACGATAACAGCCCCGGTTCGTATTCGCGATGACAGATTACCAGCGATCTCGCTTGCCGCCACCAGCGCCGCCACGACCACCGCCACCACCAAATCCACCGCCACCGCCAGTGCGAGGCTCCTGGGGGCGTGCTTCATTCACGGTTAGAGTCCGGCCACCCATTTCCGCACCGTTGAGAGCCGTAATGGCTGCTTGCGCTTCCGCATCGGAAGACATCTCAACGAAGCCAAAGCCGCGTGACTGTCCCGTGAACTTATCCGTAATGATCCGCGCGGACGCAACGGCACCATGTCGCCCAAACAGATCGCTCAACTCTTGCTCAGTCGCCGAATAGGGCAACCCACCGACATAGATCTTTGAACCCATCTGGGGTTCCTCCTTATGAGTATAATGATATTGTCTTGTACACGAGGGACGAAGGAAGGGGCGGGCCGAAGACGCGAAGGATCCGGCGGCTTAGGTCTGACTTCCGGCGAGATTCTCGGGCAAGGCAATATCTAATGCTGCAGACCTGTATGTTTCGTTCCACCTCGCCGCCAGGCCACTGCGATAAGGCAATTGCAGGCTATCATAGCTTTCTCGAAAATGGCAATCCGTACCACCGAACACCGAAAAAGTAACCCTTCCACCCGCCCGCCAGAGAATGGCAAGACAGTCTCTCCTCCCAGGGATACGCCTTTTCCCATAGGTCGTTCTCATCCTGTCCAGACCTTCGGCCGGGGTCAATAGGGTCTTACTCTCCAATACGCACCAGCAATCCCCGTTCCTTGCAAAGCGCAAAGGTCCAATGGAAGGCGGCAATGACAATACCGAGTAATAATACATTGAGTCCGGTTGCCCACCCAAGATGGGCTATCGGCTCGGCAGAACTGCTGATCACGGCGCGCATCCCCTCAAATACATGGGCAGCCGGGTTCATCCATGCAATAGCCTTCAACCAAACTGGGAGGACCTCCATAGGATAAAACACACAAGAGATGGGCTGAAACAGAAACACCATGCTCCAAGCCAGGACCTCGGCTTCTTGACCAAACCGCATAATGAGGGCGGTGGTCAGCACCCCGATAATCCATCCCGTCATCACCAGATTCAAGACAAATGGAATCAGCCACATCCCGATGACGAAGATATTGTAGGAGTAGAACAGACCTGCGCAGACCACCATCACCACAGAGACGGCCACGACTTTGAACACGCTCATGACCATCGTCGCGGCAAGGAACTCGCTCGGCTTGAGCGGGCTGGCGAATAAGTTCATGAGGTTTCTCGCCCAAATTTCCTCCAAGAACGAAATCGTAATTCCCTGCTGTGCTCGAAATAATATATCCCACAAAATCAAGGCGCCTATAAAAAACGTCACTGCCCCGGGAATCTGCCCCTGGAACTTCATAAGATAGACCGTAATAAATCCCCAAATAACGAGGTCTAGAAACGGCCAATAGAAAATTTCCATCATCCGCGGCACACTCCGCCGGTACAAGTACATATACCTCACCACTAATGCATAGATCCGATGCACCTTCATTTTTTTCTTCTCTTCCCCTCTCTCTTTAGTTGGACAGTCAACGTATTCAGGGAGGCGCTGGGCAGGTTTTCCTCTGCGGCCGTCGAGCGAGCACATTCTGATCGTGCGCGCTCCGGGAGCAAGGGGAACCTGCCCAGCGTCTCCCTCTTACTTCTCTCTGGCCAACTTCACAAACACTTCTTCCAGATCCGCTTTCCCAAACCGCGCTACAATCTCCTGCGCCGTCCCTTCCGCCACAATCTTTCCACGCTGGAGAAAGATGATCCGGTCCGTCATCTCTTCCATCTCCAGCATGTTGTGCGACGTATAGAGCACGCTGAGTCCGGACGATCCTCGCTCCTCTTTGAGAAAACCTCGAATCTTTTGCGCGATGTCTGGATCCAGGCTCGCGGTCGGCTCATCGAGGAACAGAATCTTCGGTTCGGTCAAAAAAGCCTTGGCCAGCCCAAGACGAGTC
>CBDDRW010000014.1:0-15093 GCA_965233175.1 uncultured bacterium | reverse complement strand
GGATCATTTTTTGGTTTGATGCGATGTGGAGATCTCGGCTTGGGCTCCCTGAAACCCAAGGCCATTGGGCTCGATCTCTCGCTTCAAGCAGGAATCTATGAGGATCGTACGGTGCTGGGAAATCGTAACCCGACGGTTGATGGAACCTACCAGACGACATTGTATCTTGGGAGTGCATCGCTTCGAATGGTCTATTAGCAGGATGCTGAAAAAGCCCGCCAGCATCGTTCTCGCATCGTTCAGACCCTCAACGTACCGCAAGGGTACGCCTCGGGACTTCACTCGCTGCGGCCTTGCTGACGGCCTTTTTGAACATCCTGCTGGATTGTTCTGGTGGGTGAGATGTGCAAGACGTGCGTCAGGCGGATTCATAAAGCCGCGGGACACGGGAGCCTATCCCGCACAGGACTTCATAGGGGATCGTGCCGATCCAGGCGGCCACTTCATCAGCCCAGATTGATTCCTCTCCCTGCTGGCCTATCAGCGTGACGGTCTCACCGACTTGTACCGGTGCAAGGTCTGTGACATCCACCATGATCATATCCATGCAGACCAACCCGACAATAGGGGCTCGGTGCCCTTGAATCAAGACTGATCCGCGATGGGAGAGTCGCCGACTGTAGCCGTCGGCATAGCCGATCGGCAGCACGGCGATGCGTGTCGGTCTTGTTGCGACGAATGTTCCGTTGTAGCTGACGGTTCCTCCTCGCGGAATGGTCCGTAGTTGGGCGATCGTCGTATGTAGTGAGAGGACGGGTCTGAGATCGGGAGCAGGCACTGTGTCCGGCAACGTGTGGTATCCATATAGCATGATGCCGGGACGCACGAGTGAAAATTGCGCCTCGGGAAACCTGACGATGGCAGCACTGTTTGCCGCATGCACCAATGGAAGGGTAAGCCCGCGTTGTCGGATCTGTTTCAATATGGCGCGAAATGTATCAAGTTGCTCTTCCGTGACAGCAGGGTCTTTTCCGTCTGCGTCGGCAAGATGGGTGATCAGGCCTTCAACGTTGAGGGGACTTCGCAAGAGCTGGTTGTCGAGAAGTGAGCACAGCTCCTCGGAAGAAAATCCCAGCCGACCCATCCCGGTTTCAACTTTGAGATGAATCGGATAAGGGGCTGGATGTGATTGAGCGGCCTTGGCCAGTGCGGGAAGGATGTGTCCGTCACTGACGACAGGAGTCAGGCGGTGCGCGACCAGGTCTGATATCTGTTCTTCGAACAGGGCTCCGAGAACGACGATAGAGGTTGAGAAACCGGCTTGGCGGAGCGCGATGCCTTCATCGAGCGAAGCCACGGCAAATCGCTCGATCCCTTGGCGTGCCAGGGCCTGAACGATCTCCACCGCTCCATGCCCGTAGGCATTGGCTTTGACGATCCCCATGACTTGGCAGCCTGGAGTGAGGTATCGCGTGATGCAAGAAAGGTTATGGGCAAGGGCCGCGAGATTGATGCTGGCGTAGGTGGGTAGCAAGGTCGGAATTGAGGTCACACTTCCATAATTTCTTGTTCTTTTTTCTTCACGACGTCGTCGATTTTCTGAATGTACTGGTCGGTGAGTTTCTGGGTCTCGGTTTCCGACTTTCGCAGTTCGTCTTCAGTTAATTTGGCATCCTTTTGCAGTTTCTTCAACTCTTCGTTGGCATCTCGCCGAAACCCCCGGATGACGACTTTCGTATCTTCGCCGTGTTTTTTGCAGATCTTGCTGAGTTCTTTGCGCCGTTCTTCGGTGAGCGGTGGAAGGGGAACGCGAATGATCTTTCCGTCATTAGACGGTGTGATGCCGAGGCCCGATCCCGCTAGGGCCTTTTCAATTTCCTTGATCAGTGCCGGCTCCCAAGGCTGAATGGTGATGAGGCGGGCCTCAGGGGTCGAAATATTGGCCACCTGCTTCAACGGGGTCATGGTGCCATAGTAATCCACCCGTACGCCGTCGAAGAGGGCAACCGATGCCCGCCCGGTCCGTAACCCGGCCAAGTCTCGTTTGAGATGTTCCAGCGCAGACTCCATCTTTTCTGTGACTTTTTGGCGTATCGCAACTGGATTGGACATGAGAGACTCCCCAGAAAATTAGCGGCGATCGGGGGTGACAACGGTTCCGATCGCTTCGCCGGTGGCGATGCGTTTGAAGTTGCCTTGTTCTTTCAGGTTGAACACGATGAGGGGAAGGTTATTGTCCATGCAGAGGCTTATGGCTGTGGCATCCATCACTTTTAAGTCCTGGTTCAATATCGAGAGGAAGGAAATCGTCTCATATTTCTTGGCAGAAGGGTTTTTGACAGGATCGGCATCATAGATGCCGTCGACCTTGGTCCCTTTCATGATGACTTGGGCTCCAATCTCCATTGCCCTGAGCGCCGCTGCGGTATCGGTCGAGAAATAGGGGTTTCCTGTGCCGCCGGCGAAGATGACCACACGTTTTTTTTCAAGATGGCGAATGGCCCGCCGGCGAATATATCCCTCGGCCAGTTGACGCATTTCGATTGCGGACTGGACCCGTGTCATAACGTTGGCACGCTCGAGCGCGTTTTGCAGGGCCAATGCATTGAGGACGGTCGCGAGCATCCCCATGTAGTCGGCTGAAGCGCGTTCCATACCGGACGCGCTGGCGGCGATCCCACGAAAAATATTGCCGCCGCCTATGACCACGGCCACTTCGATGTCCAGGGCCACGACGGAGGCAATTTCCGAGGCGAGACCTTCAAGGATCGAAGGTTGAATCCCATAGCCCTGCTCACCGGCCAACATCTCTCCGCTCACTTTGAGGAGGATGCGCCGGTAGTTGGCAGAGTTCATGCTTCCCCTAATTGATACCGGGTGAAGCGGCGGATATTCATGTTCTCGCCGATTTTGGCAATCTTCAGTGCGAGCAGATCCTTAATGGTGACGGCGGGATCCTTGACGAAGGACTGCTCGATCAGACAGCTTTCCTGAAAGAACTTTTCCACCTTTCCTTCGACGATTTTAGGCCATGCGGCAGGAGGCTTGCCCATTTCTTTGGCCTGTCCCTCATAAATCGACCGTTCTTTTTCGATGATTGATGCGGGTACGTCTTCCCGTTTGACGTAGGAAGGTTTCCCGGCGGCGACCTGGAGGGCTAAGTCGTTGACGAAGGTCTTAAACTCTTCGTTTCGAGCGACAAAGTCCGTCTCACAATTGACCTCGATCAGCACACCGATTTTCCCGCCCATGTGGATATAGGCGTGCACCAGTCCTTGGTTCGTCTCACGGCCTGATTTCTTGAGCGCTGCGGCCAAGCCTTTTTGACGCAAATAATCGATGGCCTTCTCGACATCGTCGCTATTCTCAGTGAGCGCTTTCTGGCAATCGAGAATGCCGGCGCCGGTTTTTTCTCTCAGTTCTTTAACAAGGTGACTTGATCCAGCCATACGTGACGATCCTCTCGATAAACAGTAAGTGGTGCGAGTCGTGTCGACGATGCCGGGCGTTATGACGCCGGCGCACTGGCAAAGTTGACAGCTGCGGCTTTGTCGCCTCCGGGCGGAACTGGTTTGAAATCTGCCTCTTCACGCTGTGTCCGTAAATGCGCGCCTTCAATACAGGCGTCGGCGATGCGAGAGGTGATGAGCTTGATGGAGCGAATGGCGTCGTCGTTTCCAGGGATGGGGTACGTGATGTGGTCCGGATCGCAATTCGAATCCAGGATTGCGATCACGGGGATCTCCAACCGGTTCGCTTCCTGTACGGCAATGTGTTCGATGCGGGTATCGAGGACAAAGACGGCTCCTGGGACGCCCCGCATATCCTTGATGCCGCTCAAATACTTTTCGAGCTTCACCATTTCTTTCTGCATTTTCATGATTTCTTTTTTCTTCAGCCCGTATTGGCTTGGGTCTGCCAGCTTGGCTCCCAGCTTTTTCATTTTTTCGATGCTTTTGCGGATCGTCTGAAAGTTCGTCAACATTCCGCCGAGCCAGCGTTGATTGACGAAGAACATATTGGCGCGCAGGGCTTCTTCTTGAAGAATTTCAGCGGCCTGCCGTTTGGTTCCGACAAACAGGACCGATTGGCCGGCGGCGACGGTGTCGCGAACGAAGGCATAGGCTTGTTCCATCCGAGCCAGTGTTTGTTGAAGGTCGATGATATAGATGCCGTTGCGTTCGCCAAAGAGGAACTTCTTCATCTTCGGGTTCCACCGATTCGTCTGGTGTCCGAAATGGACACCTGCTTCTAACAATTCCTTGATCGAAACCACTCCCATGCCTTCACCTCCCCTCAAGACTTGCAGAGCACCTATTCGCTAGGCGAGGGGGACTGGCCCCCTTATCTCAAGTCGAGCGACGTCCATGACGTCGATATGAATTTGATACTGAATCCTCACGCAAGAGATTATGCGAGAAGGAGCTGATCTTCTGACCCCGACAGCCTTGGCACGCTAGCATGGTGACGATCAGTTTGCAAGACCAGAGCGGTCCAACCGCACTGTTTCCATCGCTTGCCGCCCCCTTCAACCGGGTGTTAAGATTGGATGGATTTGGAGGAATAGGTGCCGAACATTTTGCTGTTAGTCTCGCCGAGTTGTGGAGCCTGCCCGTCGGCGAAGAGTTTGTGGAAACAGTTGAGGGTGAAATATAGCTTTGGCTATCGCGAAGTGGATATTACCACGGAAGATGGACGGAGCCTTGCCGATCGGCATTCAGTCAGGGCGGTGCCGGCGACCATTATCGATGGGCGGTTGACATTTGTTGGTGTACCGAGCCGTGAGAGTGCTGAAAAGGCCTTGTTACTTAAAATGAAACCACGCGAATAAAGAAGAAGATCGCCTCATGATCGACGACGACTTTGAACTACCCGAGCTCCCTGTCATCGACAAAGGCCCTCCGCCAGAGTGCCCCATGTGCGGTGATCCCATGGGTTTCATAGACGGTGACTGGTGCTGTGTGGATTGTAACGGCGAGCTATTAGGGCCGGAAACTGGCTAGTCTCTGCGGTATGAGATGCTTCGCCTCGTCACCGGGTCTTTTCATCCAGTACTTGATCGTGCCCTGGTCGAGGACATTCGGTCCCGTAAGACCAGGGATCCCTTTGCTCCGCTCGCCGTCATTGCCCCATCAGCTTCTTTAGTCGAACGTCTCAAGCTAGTACTCACCGGTCGTGAACCGCATGCCTTCCTGAATATCCACTTTCTGACGTTCCACCAGCTGGCTCTCCGTCTGCGGGGTGATCTCGCATCGGTCTCTGAGACTGTTCCTGAGTCAAACCTGCAACTGGTCGATGACTTCTTCTTCGAGCAATTAGTGGGACAGATCATCCGGCGTAAGCTTTCAGGGCTCGAACCTCTCGTGTGTCTCCCTGCTTCGCCAGGGACCTGGAAGGGCTTGTGGGCGGCAGTGCGAGATTTGAAAGATGCGGTGGTCGAACCAACGACGGCAATGAAGGCCCTCACAGAAGGAGTGTTCGAGGAGGAAGATCGAGCCTGGCTCCGTTCCCTTTTCACTCTGTACGCGGCTGTTATGGAAGCCAGTCGCTCGCTCAGAGTCGGTTCTCCGGATGACCTGGCTGCCTCCCTGGGTCGAGATCTCTCAGGCTTCCAATTTCTCAAGGGGTTACAGCACGTGTTCTACTATGGGTTCTACGATCTTTCGCAGGTCCAACTTTCATTCTTCGAATCGGTGACCCACGTTGCGCCGACGACAGTGTACTTTCCACTGCAAGACCGCCCGGCCTTCTTCTTTGCCCGCCAGTTCTTCGAGCGTCATCTTCTCCCATTGGCAGATGACCACGAGGACCTGACCGAGGGTGGGAAGGGAATCACAACAACGGAATTGGTCGAACTTTCAGTGAAGAACGTGATCGGGGTCGAAGAGGAATTGGCAACAGTCTGCCGTGAGATTCTGGTCCTGGTGGAAGTGAATGGCTATCGTTTCGATGAGATCGGAGTGGTGGCGCGCACGCTAGAACCCTACCAAGCTCGGTTGCAATCGGTATTCAACCGCTACCTGGTCCCTTTCACGTCCACGGTGGGAAAGCCGCTGTTGCGCGAACCCCTGGTCAAAACACTTTTACGTCTTGCCTCACTTCCATTACACGATTTTGACCGTGGTGCCATGTTGGATGTGGTCACATCGCCCTTCTATAACGCTCAGTGCTCCGGCTCGACCGGAGCTGATCTCCGGCCTGATCTCTGGCGTTCCCTGGTCTATACCCTGGGTATTACAAAAGGGGAGACGGAATGGAACCGTATGGTAGAGCCGGCCAGCTTGTCGATTCTACGTGATGCAGAAGCGGAGCTTGGCAACGATGGCGAGAGACCGGTCGAGTCGTATGACGACTTCCAGCTGACATATTTGTGGGAGATCGTGTCGCGGTTGATTCATGATTGCCAGGCTCTCCCCGCGCAAGGATCGATCGGGACCTTGACCGATGCATTTCTCGAATTGGCGCAATCACATATTCATGTGCCCGGGCTGTCCGACCTATCATCGACTGAATCACTCACATCGGCTGACCTCATAAAGGTTGGCTCGCTGATTCAATCCGTTCTGGCCCGGTTACAACAGTTGGATCCGCTCGGCGGGGATATTCTCTGGGCGGAGTGGGTCGAGCTGTTCCGGCGGGTCTTGGAGGAAACCAGCATTCCTATCGAAGAGGATCGGCACCAGGGTGTCCAGGTGCTGGATGCTATGACGGCTCGAGGCAGGACCGTTCGCGCGCTTTTTCTGGTCGGCATGAACGAAAAGATCTTTCCACGATACGTGCGGGAAGATCCCTTTCTGCGCGACCGTCAACGAGCTCTGTTGGAATCGACTCTGGGTTACAAGATCGATGAGAAGTTAGCAGGACACGAAGAGGAACACCTCTTGTTTGAACTCCTCAGCCGCTCGGCGACCAATCGGCTCTATCTCTCGTACCAGCGAGCCGATGAAACAGGGCGGGTCATGAGTCCGTCCAGCTTTATCGCGATGGCCATGCGCGATCCGCGATTCATCGGGAAGCCGGAAGCGCAAATTCCTCGACGGCTGAGCCAGCGGATCAGTGAACAACCCTCGATCCAAGATCTGTTGGCAGCGGAGGAACTGGTTTTGGGTTGCCTGTTGCAAGGCCACGATGCCCTGCCGGTATTCGATGCCACTGGGCGGGACCGGCGTCTCTTTGAACAGGGCTGGGCCACCCTGAAAATCATCGAGCGGGAATCCCCCGAGCTAGGTCCCTTCGACGGCATGGTCGGCGCACAAGAACCGGCGGCGACGGAACGGAGCTTTTCGCCGACAGCACTGGAACGATATGCGACCTGTCCCTTTCAGTACTTCGCAGAAAAAGTTCTTCGATTGAAACCGGTACGGCGGGTTCATGACGACCACCTGCCTCCCGTCATGCTTGGAACGCTTGTTCATGAATCGCTTCGTGTGAGCTACGAACGATTACTGCTGCTTCGGTGGCCTGATGCCCGGCTGAGCGAGATCACGGTGCAATCTCTGGTGCATGACGCGGTGACCGAGACCTTTGCCGCCCATGCTGTAAGCCAGGGAACGGGGCACGCTCTACTTTGGACATTGGCTCGTGAACAGGTGATAAGGTTGGTCACGACGGCTGTATCATCCGATCAGGAAGAGTATCTCGTAACCGGATTCCGTCCTGTCGCATTTGAGGCAACAGCGCAAGGAAACATTTCGCTGGAACACGATGCATCGCCGCCTTCCTTGAAGATTCATGGCACCTTGGACCGTGTCGACTTTCGAACTGAACCCCCAGCGCTCCGTATCGTGGATTATAAATTTAAGCAGGGGAGTGAGATCGCTGCCGTGGACCGCAACCTTGCTCTGTCGGCTGTCCGAGGATTTCGACTCCAACCACCGCTCTATGCCCGCATGACGCTGCCGTCGCGGCCCGCTGTCACTGATGTCCAATTATTTTTCCTAGCTCCGGAATGGAAGTCGCAGATTTCCCGCTCGACTTTCGACGCCGGTCTCTGGACCAGCCACACCGGTGACATGATCCGGCAGACGCTTACGACATTGATTCAAGGGATCGCGAACGGGGAGTTCTTCATTCTTCCCGATGGTTATTGCGACTATTGCGAATTCTCCGGCGCCTGCCGCCGCCACGACGCGATGGCTTGGTTGCGTTCGTATCGATCGCCCCAGGCCAGAGTCATGCGTAAATTAAGAAAACAGAAGGTCGGCGATGACTGAGTTTTTGGCGCTCGCGGATTCCCAGGATCGGTTCCAGGCTGAGACATCCTGGGATCGCAATGTCGTGGTGATGGCAGGAGCCGGGACAGGCAAGACCACCATCCTTGTCAATCGTATCCTCAACCTCCTCATGAGAGAGCCGAGCCCATTGACCATTACGGAGATCGTCGCCCTCACGTTCACAAACAAAGCGGCAACGGAAATGAAGCAGCGGCTGCGAGTACAACTTCTTCGCATGACAGAGCAGGATGAGGATCTGATCAATACGTTTAGAGCCCGATACCATCTCTCTGCTGAACAAGTCGGTGAACGGGCGAGGATGGCCCTAGGGCAGCTGGAAAAAGCCCAGATCGGCACCTTGCATAGTTTTGCCGCACATCTCCTGCGACTTCATCCAGCTGAGTCAGAAATTGATCCATTATTCCAAGAGGATGACGGGTCACGCTTCAAGGAACTCTTTCACTCATGTTGGGACCGGTGGTTGGACGATGAACTTGGATCGTCCGGACCACAGCATGAACGATGGCGACGAGTTCTCGCTGGGACGACTCTCGAAGAGCTCCGACAGTTTACTGAAGCGCTCGCCGGAGATTTTGTGGACCTGGATGAATTGGAACATCAATGCCAATCCCTTTCTCTTAATGGTGGCTTGAAGGACTGGGTCATGGCTATGCATGGCCGCGCAACCAGTCTTCTTGCCGCACAGGATCGATCGAAACGGCGTAAGGCGGAGCAGATGCTGGCTGCCGCCGTGCAGTCGATGGCACTCCTGATAGCAGAAGGACCGACCGGGCTCGCTCAACTGACACAGGACGAACAGGCTCTCTTGGAAAAAGATCTTGGAAAGGCGCCTGGCGGATGGGATCGTGCTCCGTTTCAGGAAGCTGCCTCCATTATTGGACTCGCCCAGCGACTCCTCACAGTGGACCAGCCATACTTCAAAGAGGTGGTGATGCTCGTGCGGCCCTTCTTAAATCAGGTGCGGCATGGGCTGATCACCTCCGGGTGGATTCCATTCGATGGGTTGCTGGCACGGGCTAAGATTCTCCTACGCGACCATCCGTCCGTCCGTGCTCGGATCAAACAGACCTATAGGGCGATTTTAGTCGATGAGTTTCAAGACACAGATCCAGTGCAGTACGAGATCATATTGTATCTCGGTGAAAGGGCGGGCAGTCACCGGACTGAGTGGCAAGACATAGAACTGGAGCCGGGTAAATTATTTATCGTGGGAGATCCCAAACAGTCGATCTATGCCTTTCGCCGAGCCGACATCGAAGCCTTCGAGCGAGTGGTGGAGAAGATACGAGCCGGTGGGGGAACGATTTATTCCCTGGTGACGAATTTTCGCAGCAACGAGGCGGTGCTCGCCGTCGTCAACAGTGTCTTCGACCGGCTCTTTCAACCGGCAGAGCACATTCAGCCGTCCAATGAACCGCTGACAGTCAAGCCGCAGCGAAAATCGGAGGTGTCGGTTTCCGGCGCGCAGCTTCGTCTCGTGACTGCAGGGGAGGACGACGAAGAGTTCGATGTGCAGGCTGCAACTAGAGCGGAGGCGGAAGCGCTGGCGCGCTGGCTGAAGGAAGAGCTGCTTCCAGAGGTGACGGTCACGGATCGCGATCGGCGCGATGGTCCGCTGAGGCCGGGCCACATTGCCCTGATCTTCAGAAAGTTGACCCAGGCACAGGTGTATTTAGACGCCCTTCGCCGCTATGATATCTCCTATATCACAGATGGGGAAAAGCACTTTTATCGGCGGCAGGAAATTGTCGATGTGGTCAACCTCCTCCGAGTCATCGACAACCCGCACGATTCGATTGCGCTGGCCGGAGTCTTGCGGTCACCTCTTGGCGGGATGGCTGACCGGGATCTGCTGGCCCTCCAACAGATCGATGGATTGGGCTACCAACGAAGGGAACGATTATCTGCGTGGAACCATCCACGGGCAGGAACAGTGCGGCGGCTCTATGAGCGATTGGCTGAACTGCATCAGCTTGCTCCCGTGAAGCCTGTCCCTGACGCCATCGATCTACTCTACGATCGATTGCCTATTCTGGAGTTGGCCGCCGCATCGCTCCATGGCGAGCAAGCGGTGGCCAATCTCCGCAAAATCAGAGAGATGGCCGAAGCGTTGGCCGATCGCCCCCATCTCACCTTGACCGGGTTCGTCGATCTCATGATGACGAGGATAGCAGAACAGCCGGATGAGGCGGAAAGCGCCCTGGCTGAGGAATCGCTGGACGCAATCCGCGTGCTGACCATTCATAAGGCCAAAGGCTTGGAATTTCCTATCGTCATTCTTCCCGGCCTGCACCAGGGAGCCAAGAATCCTCGCAAGGGGCCATCCATCCATCATGATTGGTCGAGCCGCTGTTATAGCGTACGGATGGGAGGCCGCTCGAATCTAGGAGCCGTGCTCGTCGATATGAAGATGGCGGCGCGAGAGGAGGCGGAGCAACGGAGACTCTTGTACGTCGGGATGACGAGAGCGCGTGATCTGCTGATCTTATCCGGTGGGCTCACTGCGAAACCGGGACATGACACAGTCCTTTCTCTGCTTGGAGAGGCAATTGAAGACGAGGATGGGTTTTCGAAATCTGACCCGATCTGTATTGGAACAAGTCGGCTCACGCGTGTTATCACGCAGGCCACGACCGAAACAAGACGGCGCAAACAGGAGCCCATGCCTACGATGGTCCCTCAACCGGCCCTTGGTCTCATCCTGATTCGCCGTGAGGCAAGGCAGGTTGAGTGGGAGCGGTGTCGAGCGACGCCGCGACACCTGACTCCTTCGAGTCTCATAGGAATCAGGCCCGAAGCAATGACCTCACGTATTGTCACAGGCCGTCACGCCGATCTAAGCCGGCTGGTAGGAGTCTGTGCCCATGCGGTGCTTGAACAGTGGGACTTCACCAGGCCTCGTGCAGAGATTAGCTTGGCCATCGATCAGGTCTGTCGCCTCTATGTGACGCAGGATCATCCTCAGTTGATACACAACATTACCGAGGACCTGACGGCGCTCTTTGACGGTTTCTTTTCCTCCGAGCCCTATAGACGGCTGCAACGTGCAACGGTGCTCGGACGCGAAATTCCGTTTGTCATGCCCTGTGGTGAGAACCAGCTGATGGAAGGAGTCGTTGACCTGATTTTTCGGCTTGACGACCGGATCTGGGTTGCCGACTATAAGACGGACGAGGTGGTGGCTAAGGATGTACAGACCAGAGTCGATCGCTACCGGCCCCAAGCGGATATGTATCTGCAAGCGGTCGGACGTTCTTTAGGGTTGTCGTCCCTCTCGTTCCAGTTCATTTTTTTAAGGCTGGGATTGGCCGTGGATGTCTAACAGGATGCTGAAAAAGCCGTTCTTCTCACCCGCCCGACCCCGGTGCGCCGAGACGCACCTTTCACCAGGCGGCGTTCTCGCATCGCTCAGAGACCGGAAGTACTGGAGGATGTTTTCCGTTCGCCAAGATCCATTCTACGGGCGAACGGCCACACAAAGTGCGGTTGGTACCTCTTCGCCTCTTCGCTCGCTGAGGCCTGGCGTGCGGAGAGGCGTGTCTCGGCACGCCAGGGCTGGGCGGGTGAGAATTGTGGCCTTTTTGAGCCTCCTGCAGTCGTGCTCTAGACATCGCGAGGGATCAGTGCGATGCCACCGTCTCAACGTCCAATGACAGTCTCGCCAGAAGAATTCGATAGGTGGATACAGGAGGCGCTTGCTGAGTTGCCCCCACGCTTTGCAACATTGGCGGAAGAGGTGTCTATCGTGGTCGAAGAGGAACCTTCGACTGAGGTTCTGCGGGATCTTGCATTGGAGTCAGAAGACGATCTGTTGGGTCTATATCAAGGCGTCCCGATCGATGAGCCGTCGTTTTTCCAGCCTGCCGGACAGTTGCCTGCCCGTATCTCCATCTATCGAGGCCCCATTCTGCGTCTCTGCCGGACCAAGGCCGAAGTGATCCACGAAGTTCGAGACACAGTGGTTCACGAACTTGGACACCATGTCGGGCTGAGCGATGAGGACATGCCGTACTAACAGGGTGCTGAAAAAGTCTGCCAGCTTCGTTCTCGCATCATTCAGGCCCTCAACGTACCGCAAGGGTACGGCCTCGGGTCTTCACTCGCTGCGGCCTTGCTGGACAGCCTTTTTGAGCACCCTGCAAGGGTATTGTCCCGTTGTGCCACGCGTGCAGATTATAGGAATTCTTGCATACCGCTTGGTTTTCCTCACTCCTAGGATTTGGCCTGAATCAGGGCTCTCCGTTGATAGCCGATGGCAAGCATGATAATTCCCACGAGGATCATGGGCAGGGAGAGGAGTTGGCCCATAGAGAAAGATCCAACGATGAATCCAAGATGGGCGTCGGGTTCACGAACGAATTCTACGATCATCCGACAGACCCCATAGCCGGCGATAAAGCTCCAGAAGAGGGTGCCTGGAGGTGGCGCAGTTTTTGCGATCACCCATAACAGAGTAAACAAAAATACACCCTCCAGCCCTGCCTCATACAGCTGTGAGGGATGACGGCAGACAGGCCCTCCACTCGGAAACACCATACACCAGTCGACATCGGTTGCTCGGCCATACAGTTCTCCATTGATGAAGTTGCCGATTCGTCCGAACCCCAATCCGATCGGTGTGGCAGCAGCAGCTAGATCGGCGACTTGGTAGGTGGGAATACCCTGCCGTTGGCTGAACCAAAATAAGGCGACGATGACGCCGAGTAGACCGCCGTGGAAGGACATGCCTCCTTCCCAAACTGCCACGATACTCGCTGGGTGCTGCATATAGTAGGAGAAGTTATAGAAAAGGGTATAGCCAAGCCGGCCTCCGATAAACACCCCGAATGCGGCCCACACGATCATGTTGTATACCTGATCCTTGGTCATAGCGAGGCCCGTCGACTCTACCCGATGGGTGATCATAAAATAGGCGCAAGCCAGTCCGATCAGATACATCAGACCGTACCAACGGAATTGCAGAGGTCCCAACTCAAAGAAGACCGGGCTGATGTTGGGGAAGGGGATGGCGTGCAACCAAGTCATGAATGCCTCATGTGGCGTATTGGACGATCATAGGTGAGGGTGATGGTCATTGCAAGCATGAGAGCGCGGTTCACGGGAATCGTTTCCAGTCCTTTCTCAGAGCCAGTTTGAGCTGCGTACCACTGTCGGCTGTTGGATTTCTGTCACGACTGTGTTGTGACCTGTGAGGAAAACGCAACGAAAAATTAATCGGCGCTCATCAACGGAACCGAGCTGTGACGAAATTAGGGAAATGTTCACGGTTTTGCTCTGGCACGTTTTCTGCTGATGAGAATGTGTGGACGGCGTGCCGACTCGCACATTCTTCTAATAACCGTTTCAGGAGGTTCACCATGTCAGACCAGAGAAACCAGGTAACGACGATCGCAGCGTTGGTGGCAGGTGGGGCGGTGATCGGAGCCGGAATTGGATTGCTCTTTGCGCCGAAAGCGGGGGCAGAAACTCGGCGTGAAGTCGGTCGTTATGCAAAAAAGGCTAAATTGCAAACGACTCGTTGGAGTCGGGCTGTCCAATCCGGTGTGAAAGAGGTGATGGATCGCCGAAAGCCTTCTAGCCATGCGGAGGATGAAAGACCCCAGATCGAAGCGGCATGATTGGATCGATTGCTCAGGGATCAAATCTGTGGCGCACAGAGTTTGGTGTCAGACTGTGTGCGCCGCCGCGACCTTGACCCACCTAGACCTCGATGTTAAAGTCCCGCCACTGTTCGGCCTGCTGCCGGAGTGGCGAAATTGGCAGACGCAAGGGACTTAAAATCCCTCGGGCTTAATAGGCCCATGCCGGTTCAATCCCGGCCTCCGGCACCAATAATCAATAAGTTATCCAATCATTGTCCTGCTACCTGCAGCCTCACGTCCGCCTTGGTTGTAGTTCCGGTTGTAGTTCCAAATCGAATCACGCTCACCGTGTTGACGGCTTCGTGAAGAGCGGTCTTTGCATGGTGCAGGTACCGCATGGTCGTTTGGATGGTGCTGTGGCCAAGGAGCTTGCTCACCGTGACGATATCCGCTCCAGCCTGTAGGAGTCTCGATGCGAAGGAATGACGCAGCACATGCCAACTGGCGCCCGCTATACCGGCCTGTTTCAATCGCACGCTGAACCACTTCGACGTTTCTCGCACATCGGCAGGCCGCAATGGGTCATGGGCATGAGGGAAAACATACGGGCTTTCGCTGAACTGCTCGCGCAGAATACCGAGCACGTCCTGACTCAGTGGTACCCGGCGCACCCGTCCGGACTTGGTCATCGGAAGGGTCGCTGTCTTACTCTCCCAGTCGATCTGTTGCCACTTCAGCCCAAGCTGCTCACTTAATCGCATACCGGTACCTAGGGCATAGGCGACGGCACGCCACTCTTGCGCCGGAAGTAATTGTTGAAGGTGCTGCAATTCCTCATCGGTAAAAAAGCGGTCTTTCATCGGCTCTGGGAGAAACTTCAACCCCTTCATCGGGTGTCGATCGATCTTGTTCTCCTGGCACGCTAAGGTCAGTATCCGACGCAAGGCGGAGCAATAGCGGTTCACAGTAGCAGGGGAGTAGTCGCCACTTGCCATCATGACGGCGCGATGCTGTCGGATATCTTCTGCGGTTACGCTTGCAAGTGGACGAGATCCCCACAACGTCGACCAATATTCCATGCGCTGCTTCTCATGAAGCCTGTCTCGGCTACTCGATCCACTTAAACATCGTGCGACCCATTCTTTGACGGTTAAAGGTTTCAGTCCTCGGTACTTCTCTGGGCTCAGCCGACGATCGGTCTTCTCGGTATGCAGCCGCATGTATAGGGTGCGTGCCTGGCTGATAGTTTTGGCCTTGAACGTCTTCCGCCTGCCATCCACAACAAGCTGCACCCAATACCCTGAACGATCCGGCCGGGTGCTGATTCCACGATCAAT
>CBDDRW010000013.1:0-24248 GCA_965233175.1 uncultured bacterium | reverse complement strand
ATGACATTGCCGGAGATGATGGTTGGCCAGCCGGCAATCAGCGTCGTCAACTTCGCGCCGGTCACTCCCAGAACAATACCCAAGACGCCTCCTACCAGGCTCAACGTCATGGCCTCGATCAGGAATTGCATCACGATGTGTCGGCGTTTGGCCCCCACAGCCATGCGGACCCCGATCTCTCTCGTCCGTTCCGTCACGGACACAAGCAAGATGTTCATGATGCCGATCCCGCCGACCAAGAGGGACACGGAAGCGATGGAAAATAACATCATCGTCAAGGTCTCACTCGTCCCTTCTTGGACTTTTCCAATATCGACCTGCGTCCGGATCGTGAAATCGTCTTCCTTCTCGGCCTGAAGCCTGTGGCGTGCCCGCAACACCTCTCGAATCTGCTCCGCAGCCATCGGTAAATCTTCAACCTGATCGGTCGAGCCGAACATCGCTCCGACCGACCCAATAAATGATGTGCCGAATACTTTTCGTTCCGCGGTGCTGAAGGGAATGAAAATCACGTCATCTTGATCAGACCCTTGCGCAGATTGGCCTTTTGGCGCAAGCACACCAATGACACGAAACGGCACGTTCTTGATGCGAATCACTGCCCCTATTGGCTCCTCACCCGGTTCAAACAGATTTCCGACGATTGTTTGGCCGATGAGTGCAACTCGGGCGGCGCTTTCCACATCCGTCTGCGTGAAAGGACCGCCACTCGTAAAGGACCAGTCTCGAATGGTGAGGTAGCTCGGTGAGATACCGTTCACCGTCCCGTTCCAGTTTCGGTTCCCATAGACGATTTGCATAACATCGCGCCGGGACCATCCAGTATCGGACAGCAAGGGAATGCGCTTTTTTAGATCCAAGGCATCCGACACCGTCAGTGTCACGGCACTCCCCTGACTTCCTCGTACACCGCTTGCAGATGTGAACCCAGGAAAGATGATAATGACGTTGGTACCCATTGTAGCAATCTGCGCTTGCACAGCTCGCTTGGCACCTTCCCCAATACTCACCATTGCAATGACTGCCGCCACACCAATCACGATCCCAAGCATCGTGAGACCGGCTCGCATCCGATTTCGAGCTAAAATCCGTAGCGCGGTCAGAATGGTGAGCCACACAAACGCCAGCATCTAACAGCCCTCATTATTCATGCCGATTCGTCGCGACGCCGCCCGAAAGCGCGTTCCTCGTGAAACGTATCTCGTATCTCGCATGCGACGATCAGACACACATTCCGCCCTGCGCGCACGCTTCACGAACGACGCTTCACGCGTAAGAACAGTGGAATCGGTGATTGCAGCAGAAGCGTGCATGGATAATGCGGGCTAAGGAGCCTGCCCGACATGGCCTTCGTCACGAGGCGAAGGAGGTGCGGCCAGATGCGAGGCCGCAGGCTCGGAAAAAACCGGAGGCGTATTCGCTGGAATACGTTGAGGATTTTTCCGAGCCGAGCACGACGCAGATGGTCGCAGAGCGTTCGCCACAGTAGAACGGTCATGTCGGACAGGCTCCTAAACCTCAACTGAGCTGGGCGTTGACCGCGCTTTGGTCACGTGGTCGGTTAACACCTGCCCGTCTTTAATCACAATCTCTCGTGCGGCGTAGGCGGCAATATCCACCTCGTGCGTCACCAAAATGATGGTAATCCCTTCGTCGCGGTTCAGCGTTTCCAGAATTCTCATGATTTCCTGGCTCGACTGAGTATCGAGGTTGCCGGTCGGCTCATCGGCAAGGAGCAACGAAGGCAATGTGACCAGCGCCCGTGCAATCGCCACACGCTGTTGCTGCCCTCCGGATAACTGAGTAGGGTAATGGTGCTCTCGCCCCTGGAGCCCCACTCGTACTAACGCCGCTGCCGCTTGCGTCCGTTGCTCTTTGAGCGAGAGCCCTCGATAGAACAACGGAAGCTGCGCATTTTCGAGCGCGCTGGTCCTGGGAATGAGGTTGAAGCTCTGAAAGACAAAGCCGATCTGCTGATTCCGGATCCCAGCCAACTGATCGGGCTTCAGATTGCTCGCTTCTATTCCATTCAATCGGTAGCGCCCCTTTGTCGGTTGATCGAGACAACCGAGAATATTCATCAGGGTGGATTTGCCTGAACCGGAAGCCCCCATGATGGCAACGAACTCACCCTGCTCAATCGTGAGACTCAACCCGCGCAAGGCTTGCACTTCCATGTCACCGACCCGATAGATCTTCCACACATCTTCACACTGAATGAGCGCGCCCATCATCGTATCTCGTGAAGCATAATGCGTGACGTGTTCGTGAAGGACAGTATTCCGATGGACGTGGCAGAAAGTGCGAGTGCTTGCAGCGAGCAATGTTTCACGAGATATGCTTCACGCATACTACATTCCACGGTTGCGCGAGGAACCTCGCTGGCCACCGCTTCCAAATCCTGGAGGCAGATCGCTTCCGCCACGATCTCCTTTAGGCCGGTCGATCCCGACAACCACCAATGTGCCTTCGGACAACTCTTCCGATACGATCTCCGTCACTACCCCGTCAGAAATACCCGTCTGGACTTGAATGGGCTCGAGTTCCCCAGCGGGTCCTTGTTTCCAGACTGTGCGACTTGGCGCCACAGCCCCTCTGCCGATCCCTGCCGGGGGGTCAGCTCCTTTCTCTTTGGTGGGTTTGCCACCAAGCTTGGCGCGTTCGACCTGATCCAACGTCTGAGGGGTGAATCGCAATGCGGCATTCGGCACCTTCAATACGGCATCTCGTTGGGCCACTATGATAGAGACGTTCGCGGTCATCCCCGGTTTCAGGCGGAGATCCTGATTTTCGACGTTGACGACTACGTTGTAGGTCACCACATTTTGCACATTGATCGGGGAAAGACGGACCTGACGGATCGTGCCGGAAAATTGATACCCTGGATATGCGTCAACCGTGAACGTGGCCTCTTTTCCCTCGCTAATCCCACCGATATCCGACTCGCTGACGTTGGTATCGACCTGCATCTTCGTCAGATCAAGCGCGATCAAGAAGAGGTTCGGTGTGGCAAAACTTGCTGCAATTGTTTGACCGACCTCCACGTTTCTGGCAACCACAATCCCATTCACCGGCGAGCGAATCACGGTGTACTTCAGCTCCAACTCCACAGCATTCAATGCCGCCTCGGCCTGTTTGACTTGCGCCGCTGAGACGTTCATCTGCGCCTCCGCAGCCTGGAAATTCGTCACAGCCACATCAACGTCGTTCTGAGAAACGAACTGTTGAGCCACCAACGATTTCACCCGATCGAGTTCGCGTTTGCGTTGAGCCAAATCGGTTCTGGCTCGTGCGACATTCGCTCTTGACATCTCAAGGTTGCTCGCCGCTTGATCTCGACGAGCTCTGAGAGGTTCCGGATCGATGACGGCCACGATCTCTCCGGCTTTGACGACCGAATTGAAATCGGCATGCAAGCTCTTGATCATGCCGGACACCTGCGTTCCAACCTGAACCGACACGACAGGATTAATCGTTCCCGTGGCCGTGACAAGGGAAATTACGGGACCTCGCTCGACCACAGCGCTCCGATAACGAACCGGGGCTTTGCGCTCTCCATTGAAGAACACATAGCCTCCAATGGCCAGTCCGACAGCCAGGACACTGATGATCAGCATGACACGGCGCATCGACTCGTTCTCCTGCCCCCCATCTACACAGCATGCATTGTATCAGCAAGCCTGAGGCGAATCATCTGGCTAACATCACCTTCCTACGGCTCCCGCAGACTGCGGAAAAATTTTCTCGGCACAGCAGACACCTTTAGAACAAGAAGAACGGGTTTTCACGCTATCTCTAACGGGTGGCGTGGCCGATCCTCGATTGCGCGCGTCGAACGAGCACCTTCCGAGCGGGCGCGTTCCGCGAGCAGGAGGACGACCAGGCTACCCTTTCCTTCCTTTTTCAGCATCCTGCTAGAAAACGAACAGGCCGTCCGCATCGTGGCGGACGGCCTGTCAGACGTACCGGACTCTGGCTCCGATTAGGGACTGACGTTGATACGCTCCTTGATCAAATCAAACGTTTCCTTGGGCAACACATTCTTCGCAACTAACTCACCCTTCACCCGATACGGACGATTCGTCACAATACGGTCTGCTACATCTCTGGAGAGCCCAAGCACGAGCACCATATCACCAGCAGATGCCTTGTTCACATTCATGGCAGAAGACAGGGGCTGAGAGTCCTTCATCGCTGGGGGAACAGACGTACCAGATGGAGCGGGACTCACGGATGACACAGACGGTGGCGGGACCCCTATCACAGAGCGTGACTGGTCTTTTAACTCTTTTTGATAGCGAGCCACCAAGGATTTCAGCGACTCGTTATGCCGCTTCACGTCTTCGTACTCATGACGCAGCGCCCGATTCTGAGCAGAAAGCTGACGCATACGCGCTTCGAGTTCCTTGGCTCTATCTTCGACACCTCCGCGTTCTTTGTCACGACCATGTTGAATACGTTCGAGCTCATCTCGGGCGAGCTGGGCTTCACTCCCAAATTTCACATTGAGATCCTTGAGCGTCCTGACTTGTTGCTCCAACGCATTCTTTTGCGTACGAGCCAAGGTCAACTCGGACTTAGCCGAATCGACGTCGACCATCGCCTCTTCGTATTTGGATTGACTGACACAACCAACCATCGAGACTGCGCCGATCATCACGACCGCCGCCATCCATCGAGACTTCATGCGTGCCTCCCCTCACTGTGCGTGGTCTCTGCAATCGATGCCGCCACCCACTCTTTTATCCAACAGACCGGACGAGGATGAGCGTGCAGAACAACACCTCTACGCCTCGTGTTTGGTGTATGTCAAGCGTTCCATTTTGTCAACAGATTTGCAGTCCTCTACCGGCATAGAGCATCGTGAAGAACTGCGAAGATTTATCGACGCGCTTGACGGGCTGCCGCCACTTTGTGAATATGCCTGAGACTCGCCGTGTGGGCGCGCAACCTAATCTCAGAAAGACATCGCATGAATGAGTGGGGTCCTGGTCTCGCCACGATCTTGGGTATCGTGGAGGGGCTGACAGAGTTTCTACCCGTCTCGTCAACCGGTCACCTCATTCTCGTCGGCCACGTGCTAGGGTTCGAAGGCGACCTCGCTGCCAGCGCGGAAATTTCGATCCAACTTGGCGCCATCCTGGCCGTCATCGCCTATGAACGACAGAAGCTCATGTCCATGATCGGGCAAGCCAGCCGGGAACAACGAGACGTCTCCACGATGATCCGAACACGCGGAACGACCCCATGGCCGACGGTCCTGAGAACGTCATGGGCAGCTCACAAAAATCTCTGGTTTCTCCTCGGACTCGGGCTTGCCTTCTTACCGGCTGCCGCAATCGGGTTCCTCACCCATAATTGGATCAAAAGCCAGCTCTTCACACCTCAGACAGTGGGCGCCTCCTCAATCATAGGAGGGATCATTATTCTCGCGGTCGAAGCGCGCCGTGCCCAAACACAGGTCCACCAACTGGAACAGGTGAGCCTGGCATCAGCATTCTGGATCGGCGTAGCCCAATGCGCCTCATTACTCCCAGGCATGTCCCGATCTGGCTCCACCATCATTGGAGGGCTCTTGGTAGGATTGGACCGGAAAGTGGCGACAGAGTACTCTTTTTTTCTCGCCCTGCCGACACTGATCGTGGCGACGTGCTATCAAATGTGGAAATCACGAGACGTGTTTCGACAAGAGGATTATATGGCACTCGGAATCGGGATGCTCGTGTCGTTCGTCGTCGCTTGGATCGTCATCGCAGCCTTTCTCTCATTTGTGAAACGTCATACACTCCGACCGTTTGCCTACTACCGCATCCTCATGGGCATCGTCGTCTTCTATATCTTCGGCTTTTAGCAGGATGCTGAAAAAGGGAGGGGATGGAGCCTGATGATCTTCTGTGCTCGCGCAACGCGCGGCCTCAGAAGGCCCTCGTTGGACGCGCGCAGTGGAAGATCAATCAGCCCCCATCCCTGAAGAGGCAACCCGCGAGCTTGGAAGGATCATTTATATCGTTCGACGCGCGCAATCGAGGATCGACCAGGCCACCCTTTAGAGGTAGTGTGAAAAACCGTTGCGGCCTTGCCTGCGAAACGGCGCGTCTCGGCGCGCCGGGGCTGGGCGGGTGAGAACCGTGGCCTTTTTGAACATCCTGCCGATGTTGTCCCAATGGGTAGTTGGACAGCCGGTTGGGATTTCAGTTAATCTATAGAAGTTTTGGGAATTACCCGTTCCATACTAAGCCTATGGCCATAAACATATTTAACCCGATAATACAGCGACATTTTAGACGCGCGGCAAAGGAGGATATCTCACGATGGCTCATTCTCAATCCGATACAGTCCATGTATTTGATACGTGGGTGAAGGGCACCAAGCGACTGCTGCACTTCGACGTGATGACGACCGATGAGGCGACGGCGCTGACACTCGCCAAGAAACATCTGGCCAGCATTGGGGAAGGCGACGTGCCGGTGACAGTGAAAGAATGTCAGTTCTGCCACACTGAACCGCTCGTGATGTTTTCTCCTGAGCAGCAGAAACAATTCCGAGAGCAGGGCGGGTTCATCATTACCCTCTCGACCTAGTTCACAGGATGGGCGCGCGCGACAGCGGTATGAACGAGATGACGCAAGAGTCCAGATTGTCCACGTCCCGCATGCCTCGCGCTTCATGCACGAGAATCCATCACGCTTTGGGAAGTTCGTGAGGCAAGAGAGGCACCTCCTTCTTTTCAAAGGCGAAATGGATAATCAAGAAGACAACCCCTACGCTTATTGCTGAATCAGCGACATTGAAGGCCGGCCAATGGTAGGAGTCCACATAGACATCGAGAAAATCAATCACCTCGCCATACCGTAATCGATCGATCAAATTTCCAATCGCTCCTCCAAGGATTCCAGCAATACTGAGCTGTCCCATCCAGTCTTTCTTCGGCAACCGGAAGAGAATCGTCCCCAGTAGGGCCAGCGCAAATAGCGACGTGACTCCGAAGAACGCCATGCGAAAGGCATCGCTGCTGCCGGCCAGCAACCCAAAAGCGGCGCCGGGATTGCGGATATAGGTCAAACTGAAAAGATTGGGAATAATCGGAATAGATTCATTCAGCCGCATCGATTGCACGATGGACATCTTCGTCGCCTGATCGATTGCCACGATCGCCCCGGCCAGCAATGCGAGGATCAGATAACGAACAGGCCCTTTCATCACTGCACTGCCTCCACGCAGCGATCACAGAGAGTGGGATGGTCGGAAAACGTTCCGACGGCTGGCCGATAGTTCCAGCACCGCTCGCATTTCAAGCCGGCAGCTTTCACAATATTTTTAACCGCGAAGCCGGCGCCGGGCTCACTCAGCAACATCCCTTCTGTCGGAATCGCTGGCACGAGTTCCAACTCGACCTGAGAAACGATAAAGAGGGCGGACAACTCGGAAGATTTCAGAGTTTCATAACTTTCGCCAGTCGCCACGAGCTGCACCTGCGCTTCCAATGGTGCACCGATCAATTTCTCACGCCGACGCATCTCTAGCCCCCCTTGCACAACAGTCCTCACATACAGTAACCATTCCCACCGCACCGCCAGTTTCTCATCCGCCCATTTGGGATTACCCTCGGGGAATGATGCCAGGTGAACGCTGATTGGTTCATTTCGAACCATCTTCGGAAGGTTGCGCCAGATTTCTTCAGCCGTGAAGCTCAATATCGGTGCCATGAGCCTAGTGAGAGCCACTGCAATATCGAAGAGCACCGTTTGTGAGCTACGCCGAAACGGCGAATCCGCACGGAACGTGTAGAGCCTATCCTTAAGAATATCGAGATAGACCGCGCTCAAGTCCACAGAGCAAAAATTGTTCAGTGCGTGAAAGATCGCATGAAACTCAAAATCCTCATATGCCTGTCGCACTTTTGGGATGAGTTCGCCCAGCTTCATTAATGCCCATCGGTCCAGTTCGGGCAACTGCTCATACGGGACACGATCCTTTACAGGGTCGAAGTCGTAGAGATTGCTCAGAAGAAAGCGACAGGTATTCCGAATCTTCCGATAGGCTTCGATTAAATGATTCAGGATCTCCTGAGAGATTCTAATATCATCACGATAGTCCTGCGCAGAAACCCAGAGACGCAGGATTTCTGCCCCCGATTGTTTAATCACGTCTTGGGGCGCGACAACGTTTCCGGCAGACTTCGACATCTTCTTGCCCTGCCCATCGAGCACAAAACCGTGAGTCAGGACCGCCTTGTATGGCGCGCGATGATCGGTGACGACGCCGGCTAGCAAAGCACTATGGAACCAGCCACGGTGTTGATCTGATCCTTCGAGATAGAGATCGGCCGGCCACCACTTCCGTCCTTTCAACACCGCCGCATAACTGACACCCGACTCGAACCACACGTCGAGAATATCTCGCTCCTTCTCGAACGCTATCCCGCCGCACTTTGAACAGGTCGTGCCAGCGGGCAGCAGATCGGCAGCCGATTGCTCAAACCACACATCGGCCCCTTGGGACTCCATCAACGTCGCGATGTGCTCGATCACGATCGGATCGGCCAGAACAGATCGGCACTCGGTACAGGTAAAGCCGGGAATCGGTACGCCCCACACGCGTTGACGCGACAAACACCAATCGGGGCGGTTCTCGATCATCCCGTTGATCCGATCGCGCCCATAGGCTGGAATCCATTGGACCCGCCCGATCTCCGCCAGCGCCTCTTTCCGAAGCTCGTTCGTCTCCATCGACACGAACCACTGCTCGGTGGCGCGGAAAATGACAGGATTCTTGCAACGCCAACAGTGCGGATAGGAATGGCTCAACGAGCCATGCCCCAGCAACCGGCCATTGGCCTGCAGGAATTCCACGATTTTTGGATTCGCTTTCAACACATGCTGGCCAGCAAATTCCTTCACAATCTCAGTAAATCGCCCGCTGTTGTCGACCGGCGCCAAAATCTCCAACCGCTCTCCCGGCGACGCCTTGGCATTGTGCTCAAGGACGAGTATGTAATCTTCCATGCCATGGCCCGGTGCAATATGGACACAGCCGGTCCCCTGATCGAGTGTCACGAAGTCACCAAGCAGAATCGGTGAGAGCCCGGTGGTCAGGGGCCGTTGCGTCTCGATCCCTTCGAATCCTTCTTTTCCCTTCTTGACCCCGAACGTTCGTGCTCCTTCGAGCTTGCAAGCCTTCGTCACGCTCTCAAGCAGCTTCTCCGCCACGATCAGCACTTCGTCACCGACCTGGACAAATGCATAGTCGATCTCGCCATGGAGACAGACCGCTTGATTGGCCGGGAGTGTCCATGGGGTGGTCGTCCAAATCACGACGGAAACCAACTTGATATCGATAGGGAATGAAATTCCCGGGAAGGTCTGGCTGAGCACCGAGGGCGATGTGACCAACGGAAACTTCACATAAATCGAGGGAGAGGTGTGATCGTCGTATTCGACTTCCGCCTCTGCAAGGGCAGTTTGGTCTGCCGTGCACCAGAGCACCGGTTTCAGTCCCTTGTAGACACCGCCCCGCTCCACGAATTTTCCGAACTCACGAATAATCGTAGCCTCATAGCCGGGATTCATCGTGAGATACGGGTATTGCCAATCGCCCAACACGCCGAGTCGCTGAAACTCCTCACGCTGAATCGCGAAAAACTTCTCCGCATATTCCCGACAGAGTTTGCGAATGGCTGGGGTATCGAGCGTCTTTTTCTTATCGCCGAGTTCTTTGAGAACTTGATGTTCGATGGGGAGGCCATGACAATCCCATCCAGGCACATAGGGCACCTCGTAGCCCGCCATCGTTTTTGATTTGACGATGATGTCTTTGAGGATTTTGTTCAGCGCGTGACCGATATGAATGCGGCCATTGGCATAGGGAGGCCCATCGTGCAAGATATATAGCGGCCGGCCTTTCCCCGCCGCCTGAATCTGTTCGTACAACCGTTCCCTCTCCCACGAGGCAAGGAGTTCAGGCTCCCGCTGCGGCAGGTTCGCCTTCATGGGGAAATCGGTTTTGGGCAGATTGAGCGTGGCCTTGTAGTCCATGGACATTTCAAACTCTCATTGGAACCTTAATAAAGTAGGAATATACCCAAAGGGAGGCTGAGGTACTAGCCTAAACTGATGCTTCTATTTTTCAGGATGGTCAAAAAGTTTTCCGGCAAGGCCGCAGTAAGCGAGAGCCCGAGGAGGTACAAACCGCACTTCGTGTGGGCCGTTCGCCCCTGTAAATGGATCTTGGCGAACGGAAAATCTCCTCAGTGATTCCGGCTTCCGAGATTTGTTGAGGGTTGGAGCGAAACGAGAACGAAGCCGGGAAGCTTTTTCACCATCCTGCACGCTAGCTGACGGCCATCATGCGGTCTAGCGCAATCTTCGCCCAATGCTTCTCGTCGTCCGGCACAACGATATGATTCACGACGTGACCGTCGGCAAGGTTTTCCATCGCCCAGCAGAGATGAGCACCATCGATTCGGAACATTGTGGCGCATTGGCAGACTGTAGAGGAGAGGAAGAAGACTTTTTTATCGGTAAGATCGTGCTTCAATCGATTGACCAGATTCAACTCCGTTCCCACCGCCCAGGCCGTCCCGGCCGGTGCCGCCGTCACCGTTTTGATGATGAACTCCGTCGAGCCGGATAGGTCAGCCTTGTTCACGACATCCTCGTGGCATTCGGGATGGACGATCACCTTCCCGTCCGGATACTGTTTGCGGAAATTGTCCACGTGCACAGGCTGAAACATCTGGTGCACGCTGCAGTGGCCCTTCCAAAGAATGAGCTTTGCGCGCCGGATCGCCTCTCTCGTATTGCCCCCATTGGGTTGATAGGGATCCCACACGATCATCTCTTCTCTCGGCAAGCCCATCTTGTTGGCGGTATTGCGTCCCAAGTGTTCGTCTGGAAAGAAAAGGATTTTTTCTCGCCTGGCCCAAGACCATTCTATGACCGCCTTCGCGTTGGAAGACGTACAGGTAATCCCGCCATGTTCACCACAAAAAGCCTTGAGCACGGCGGCAGAGTTTACATAGACCGCCGGCATAACAGTCTCTTCAACAGGGAGGACTCGGCCCAGCGTTTCCCAACATTGATCGACTTGTTCAATGGCCGCCATGTCGGCCATGGAGCAACCGGCTGCCATGTCGGGCAAGATTACTGTTTGTTTGGAGCGGCTCAGGATGTCGGCAGTCTCGGCCATAAAATGCACGCCGCAAAAGACGATATAAGGCCGCTCCGACCGCTCGGCTGCCAGTTTCGAGAGCAGGAGAGAATCCCCACGAAAATCCGCATGTTCAATGACTTCATCTCGTTGATAATTATGGCCGAGTATCATGACGCGATTGCCCAGTACACGTTTTGCCTCAACCGTCCGGCGAAATACTTCCTCTGGCGTTAGCTGCTGGTAGTCTGTAATCGGTCTTGGAAGTATCGAGAGTGTGTGCACAGTTTCCTCAACAAAGAGTGAGAACTATTATTCTACGTTAGGACTCCCCCACAATCAATGAACCAATCGATACGAGGAAGTCCTAGCACAGCATGATCCACTCGATTCGACGCCGGTAGGCCTAATACCCCGTTGACAATGTAGAGGACTGGCGATACGATTCCCCACTGAAGCTAGGGGGGCCACACGGCTGAGAGTCCGCCCAAACGGACGACCCTCAGAACCTGACCTGGGTAATACCAGCGTAGGGAAGCGAGAACAACCGGACTGTTGGTCTCTCTGCCGCACCCCCTAATTTATCGGTGCGGTTTTTTTTTGACGTTGAGCACAGTTCACGTTTTGGAGAAAGGATCTCCTCATGAGCGACCATACAAAGGGTAATGGATCTGCCTCTGATAATGGACACGAACCTGTCGGATCAGCTTTAACAACTACGCCGTTCCGCTCCTCCCGTAAAGTGTACGTGGAAGGAGAACAGGCTGGCGTGCGGGTCCCGATGAGAGAAATCAGTCTGACTGCCACCAAACCGATGAATGGGAGCGCATCCATCGCCAATGAACCGATCACCATCTACGATACCTCCGGCCCCTATACAGACCCCGCCGTGACGATCGACGCACGGGCTGGATTGGCGCCCTATCGCCGGAACTGGGTGCTCGGCAGAAACGATGTCGTCGAACTGACAGATATCTCCTCTCACTATGGCCGCCTACGCGCAGCCGACCCCAAACTGAACGAACTCCGGTTCCAGCACATTCGCAAGCCGTTGCGAGCCAAACCCGGCATGAACGTGACGCAGCTCCACTACGCAAGAAAAGGTATCATCACACCGGAAATGGAATTCATTGCGATCCGGGAGAACCAATCTCGCGAAGTGGCGCGCGAATTGGCCTCACGGAATGGGCACGGCGGCGGGGTCACCCAGCATCCGGGCCAGTCTTGGGGCGCAAGTATCCCCGCTGTGATTACCCCCGAATTTGTCCGCGACGAAGTCGCCCGTGGCCGCGCGATTATCCCAGCCAACATTAACCATCCGGAAAGCGAGCCAATGATCATCGGCCGCAACTTTCTGGTGAAGATCAACTCCAACATCGGCAACTCCGCGGTCGCCTCCTCCATCGAAGAAGAAGTCGAGAAAATGATTTGGTCCATTCGATGGGGCGCGGACACAGTCATGGATCTTTCCACCGGCAAGAACATCCATGAGACCCGTGAATGGATCATCCGCAATTCGCCGGTTCCCATCGGCACCGTACCGATCTATCAGGCGCTCGAAAAAGTCGGAGGTAAAGCCGAAGACCTGACCTGGGAGATCTATCGCGACACATTGATTGAGCAGGCTGAACAAGGAGTCGACTACTTCACCATCCACGCCGGCGTACGCCTTGCTTATGTGCCGATGACCGCCAAACGTATGACCGGCATCGTGTCCCGAGGGGGGGCGATCCATGCAAAATGGTGCCTGGCGTACCATCAAGAAAACTTTGCCTATACCCACTTCGAAGAAATCTGCGAGATTATGAAGGCCTACGACGTCTCATTTAGTTTGGGCGATGGGTTGCGACCTGGCTCTATTGCAGATGCCAACGATGAGGCGCAGTTCGCCGAGCTGGAGACGTTGGGTGAGCTCACTAAGATCGCCTGGCGACACGACGTCCAAGTCATGATCGAAGGGCCTGGCCACGTGCCGATGCACATGATCCAGGTCAACATGGAGAAACAACTCAAGGCTTGCCAGGAAGCGCCATTCTATACACTGGGACCGCTTACGACCGATATCGCGCCGGGCTACGACCACATCACCTCCGGCATAGGCGCTGCCATGATCGGCTGGTTCGGCTGTGCGATGCTCTGCTATGTGACACCCAAGGAACACCTTGGCCTCCCCGACCGGGAAGATGTGAAGACCGGCGTCATTACCTACAAAATCGCCGCGCATGCGGCAGACCTTGCCAAGGGGCATCCGGGCGCGCAGATTAGAGACAACGCGCTCTCGAAAGCCCGCTTCGAGTTTCGCTGGGAAGACCAGTTCAATCTTTCACTCGATCCGGACACGGCACAGCTCTTCCACGACGAAACCTTGCCTGACAATGCCGCCAAGGTCTCGCACTTCTGCTCCATGTGCGGCCCTCATTTCTGCTCGATGAAGATCACGCAGGACGTCCGCGACTATGCCGCGCAATTACACGTGGATGAACAGCAAGCGATTCAAATCGGCATGAAGGAAAAGGCAGAAGAATTCAAAAAAACTGGCTCCGAGATCTACCGATAGAGGCTGCTCAAAATGGTTCTCCGGAAAGGCCGCAGGCAAGACCAAACCGAAGGCGTACCCTCTGGGGCGCACGGCGCAACGAATAAGGAGCACCACGTCTGCGCGAGTCGGTGAGGCGGCTGGGTCCCCGTTGAGGATTGCGATGAGCCGAAAACGAAGTTGGGGACCATTTTCAGCAGCCGTTAAGGGAGAATAGAATATGAGTAAGCCTCGACCAGCCCCGCTAAGAGAACGAGATATTACGCGCCAAATCGCGCGCGAATACTATAAAGAGTTTGACCAGCTGATCGAGAGCGATGTGATCATTGTCGGCGCCGGACCTTCGGGATTGATCTGTGCCCATGACCTGGCAGTGATGGGTTTTCGAACGGTCATCATCGAACAGAGCCTTGCTCTGGGCGGCGGATTTTGGTCTGGCGGCTACTTGATGAATAAGGCCACGATTTGCGAGCCGGCCAACGAGATTCTCGAAGAGATCGGCGTGCCCTGTAAGAAGATCACGGAATGCGAAGGCATGTACATGGTCGATCCTCCGCACGCCACCGGTGCATTGATTGCTGCGGCCTACAGGGGTGGGGCCAGGATCATGAACCTCACGCGAGTGGTCGATCTCATACTTCGTCGCGACGGCGTGCTCGAAGGCGTGGTGGTCAACAACACAACGGCTGAAATGGCGGGCCATGACATGATCCACGTCGACCCCATCGCGCTCGAAAGCAAGATTGTCGTGGACGCGACAGGCCACGATGCCGTCGTGGTAGAACTGTTGCACAAACGCAATCTTTACAAAACCGTGCCCGGTAACGGTGCCATGTGGGTCTCTCGCTCCGAAGAAGAAGTCATGGACCGGACCGGCGAAGTCTATCCCAACTGTTTTGTCATCGGATTGGCCGTGGCGGCAGTCTATGGCACCCCGCGCATGGGACCGGCCTTCGGTTCCATGTTACTCTCAGGGCGCTACGGCGCGGAATTGATCAAGAAGAAGCTGAAGAACGAATAATGAAACCCATTTCCCGCGGCTTCTCAAAAAGGTCTCCACCAAGGCCGCAGGAAGTGAAATCGACGAGGCGTACTTTCGAAGTACGTTGAGTTGATTGAACGACCGAGAACGCCGCTGGAGGCGTTTTTCAGAAGCCGCACTATGGACGTACAAGATTTTTTGCTCCAAGGCGAAGGCCACGAAGAAGATAAACGCGAAGCGTGGCAACTCTTCCAACAAGCCTATGAACTGCAGATGAAAGGCGAACTGGAAGAGGCGGTGACGCTCTACAAAAAATCCATTGAGACTCATCCAACCGCCGAAGCCTATACCTTCCTCGGATGGACCTACAGCTTCATGGGACGACTCGACGATGCAATTGAGGAATGTCACAAGGCGATCGCGCAGGACCCAGACTTCGGCAACCCCTACAATGACATTGGGGCCTATCTGATTGAAAAGGGCGAACTCGATGAAGCGATGACCTGGTTTCAAAAAGCCCTGCAGGCAAGGCGCTATGAGAGCCCAGCCTTTCCTCATCTCAATTTGGGTCGCGTCTTCGAGCGCAAAGGACAATGGACTGAGGCGATCGATTCCTACAAGAAAGCCTTAACGCTCAACCCCAATTACGCCTTGGCAAAAAAAGCATTGGGACGATTGATCAGTTCACTCAATTGACCGATCTATAGAACCTTCTCGTCTGTTCGTTCGGCGAAGTGAGAGCCAATTACTTTCTTCCGGAGACGGGATCATATTATGACGACGAATTCCCTTCAGACAGACACAAGAGACCACTCAACTATTCTCGTCGCGGTTACCGATATCTTTTTCTATACGAAAGTTCGCGACGTCTTGATGACGAAAGGCTACAAGATCGAACGGGCTCGCACACAACAGGACATCGCCGAAAAGGCCTCGGCCACGAACCCATCCGCATTCATCTTGAATATGAATGACGAGAAACTGGACGCCGTTCAGGCTCTAGAAACCCTCAAGGCCGATGCAGGCATGAAGACCATTCCCATCCTCGCCTTCGCCAACCACGAAGAAGTCGACACCTTTCACCGGGCCAAAGCGCTGGGCGTGACTAAGATTGTCTCGCGCAATGAATTTTCCTCACGATTGAACGATCTGGTCGATGAGGTGGCAGGGACTCACACATGAAACAGTCACGCCTCCACGAACATCACACGAAGCTTGGCGCAATCTTTGAAGAGGTCGCTGGGTGGGACATGCCCGCTCACTATGGCCAATGGGAGAAGGAGCATCAGGCTGTACGCCATGCCGTCGGACTCTCCGACCTCTCACACCGTGGGAAGATCCGTGTCACGGGTGACGATCGCGTGAAATGGTTACAGAGTTTGATTAGCAATGATATCCTCCCGCTCCAGCCAGGCCAAGGACGCTATTCGAGTTTTCTCACCCATAAGGGCAAGATGCTCGGCTACTTTCGAGTCTATACTCTCCCCGACAGCGTATGGGTAGAAGATGTCGGCGAAGTCGGCGACTCCACCTTCCAAGCCCTCAGAAAGTTTCTGCTCTACGGGATCAAAGCGAAGATGGAGAACTGTGTGGAGTCCTGGGGACTCTTACTTGTCAGTGGGCCCAAGGCCTGCGCGACGGTCAGCGCCGCCTTCGGTGTCGAGATGAGCGACCTCAAGCCGGTGAACGCTATCGAAGCAAAAATCGGCGGCCATGGCGCGCTTGTCCTGCGCACAGAAGAAACCGGAGAGGATGATCTGGAAATACTATTGCCTGCCGATATCCTTCACACAGCATGGGAACGGCTTATGGACTCCGGTGCGACATACGGCATCAAGGCGGTCGGTAGTCACGCTCGTGAGGCCCTCCGCATTGAAGCAGGATTGCCAAAGGCCGGCCCAGACCTCAACGAAGAGATTGTCCCACCGGAAGCAAACCTGGAAGGGAAAGCGTTCAGTTTGAATAAGGGTTGTTATCCAGGGCAAGAAGTCGTTGCGAGAATGGACACCTACGGCAACGTACGGCGGAAATTGGTTGGGCTCGTCATGAATGGCACGATCATTCCACCGAGAGGTGCCAAGCTATTCAGCGGAGATCGAGAAGTCGGCTGGGTCAGCAGCGCCACCCATTCGCCGCAGCTCAACGAGGTGATCGCCTTCGCGTTTCCGCTGCGGGATTTCAGCAACACAGGCACTGAGCTGACCGTGGAACTCGACAGTGGAAGATATCCTGCCACCGTCCACACCTTGCCTTTTTTTGCCAAGATCTAGCCCACATGATTCATGAGCACTTCTGCTGCAATCGCCGATCCGCTGTTCCGACGAGCCTGCGGCCGGCGGGCTCGCCCCTCGGACCTTCGACGTACTGCACGAGTACGCCTCAGGTCCTCAGGACTCCGCGCGCCGGTCTCACGACGCTGCTCCGCGATTTCGCGACGAACTGTCAAGAATCATGTGGGCTAGCCAACAGATGAAACAACGTTGGATGGTTCTCATAGCCCTACTCGGACTCATGCCGATGATCCTGGCCATGCAGCCGATGGATGAAACCCTGCTTACGGCAGCTCACAAAGGCGATCTCGGCGAGATCACCAGAGCCATCGAAAAAGGGGCCGACGTCAACGCGGCGGACAAGGATGGAATCACTCCGTTGTACAAGGCAGCGGAAAAGGGGCATCAAGACGCTGTGGCTCTCCTATTGGGCAAAGGCGCAGATATGAAACAGGTGACGATGGACGGGGCAACCCCGCTTCACATTGCCGTTGAGATGGGCCATCGAGCCGTGGCGGAACTGCTGCTGGATAAGGGTGCAGATGTGAAGCAGGTGAGAACGGAGAGCGGCGAACCCCCTCTCTTTATCGCGGCCCAGGAAGGGCATCGTGACGTGGTAGCCCTGCTGTTGGATCGTGGCGCAGACGTCAAGCAAGTACGATCGGGCAACAATGCAACCCCACTCTTCGTTGCAGCGGGCAAGGGGCATAGGGAAATTGTGGCACTGCTATTGGACAAAGGGGCGGAGGTGACACCGATTACGACGAACGGATGGACGGCTCTCCATGTCGCCTCACAACAAGGACATCAGGAGATCGCGGTGATGCTGTTGATGAAGGGAGCGGACAAGACGGCGAAGGATGCCAAAGGCCTACGACCGGTCGATCGCGCACGCGAAAAAGGCCACACTGCGCTGATTCCCTTGCTGGAACCGTGAGAGTTTGGACCGTTGAGGCCAAGTTTTATATCGTTCGCGTGCTGATAGAGAGCGGCTTTGATGTTGCGTCTGGTCTTGCTATCCAACATCTCACAACGCGTGGCGGTGGAAACAGCCAACCTTTGAGCTCATTGACGACATAGCATAGTCAACGGCTGTGTCACCCAAGCTTCCGCTCGGAAGCCTCCGCGATTGGGAGATCTACGCCTTTCCCAATCCACGATCGGCATTCACCACTCGCCACCCTGTCTATCGCTCCGGATTTCTCGCAGCAGTCACGGCCGACGCAAATGTCAGCAGACTGGCCCGCTCCTCGTCGTCCAACGCCAATAGAAGATGCGCTTCTTCGCCATGCATGAGGCGAAGGCTGAGAAACGGTTCTTCGCGGCGTTTTTCCTTGTTGTCCCACATCGCATCGATCAACTGAACTTTGTCCAACTGGCCGACCGACACCACATCGTAGCGAAAATACGAATCTCCGATGACCATGTCGAACAAGACATTGCTGGCCGTGAGCAACATGAGATTAAACCGTCCTTGATCTTCGTAACCCTCCGGCAAAAACTTATTGATATGGCAGAGCGCAACTTTGCGATCCCCCAAGGCTGCGCGGATCTTCTCCTTTAACGCCGGATAATCGATCTGCATAGCCTTTTCATCAAGCCCTGTCGCCGCGGCAGCGGCATTGCGAGTCTGTTCAAAAATCTCCTCCGCTGAGATCAACCCTGTCATCTGTATAGTCCTTTCATCAACACCTTGTTACTGCGCTATGCGCCGGGCCTTCACAGCTCTCACTACACCGATCAACCCCAGGCCGGCCCACGCAAACTCTAAGAAAATGAATCCGGCTCGCTGATCCTCAATCGCGACGATCCCTAACAGCAACGACCCAATAATGTTGAACGCAAGATATCCCACGTGCAGCTCGCTCCAGACCCCGCTCTGAAGCAAACCATACGCCGCCAGTACCATCAAGGCGCCCATCACCGAAATGAGCTGCAAGAGCATCGCGCACCTCGCCTGACCCTCCACACACAACGATGGTGTACCGTAACTGGCTATCTAGCACGATTTCAAGAAGATTTCGTTGCGAACAGTGACAACTACCTGACAGACACCTGATGAAAAAACCTTGTGACGCCGTCTTCGTCGAGAATTCTCACATCAAAGGAAGACTCTGTGACTCGAATCACACCAAAATTCATGTATCCACCTTCATTGACCAATGTGGTCGGTCGTAACTCCACCCTGGGCAATGTCGGCTTGCCAGACACGGCGGACAACGGACCAGCCACAAACTCATGGAAGTCAGTGGTTCCGTCACCGTTTGGATCGTACGCATTCGCCTGCACATAGTGAACATCCCCGGCCAAAAACACCACGTTCTTCACACGCTGGCCAAGAATATAATCTACAATCACCTGTCGCTCACGTTCGAAACCGGTTCCGTCCGCCCCTCCAGCCCACCCATCATTTCCAGGGGTGCTGGCGCTGCCTCCTTTCGAAATAGACAGAGGCATCGAAGTCACAATCACTTTCCATATCGCCGTCGACTCAGTAAGACCGTGTAACAACCAATGAAGCTGCTTCTCCCCCAACATCGTCTTCGCCGGACCATCCTGATCCGCATTGCGACTCCGATACTGCCGGGTATCGAGAATAAACATTTCGAGATCTGCCCCGGCACGCACCGTTCGATAGAGCCGATGGGGGTCATCGGACGCCATACGGATCGGCCAATACTCGCGCAATGCCTGACGCCCTGCCGGCATACGGCTCTCGAAAGGCCCTGAAAAATTATCCCGCACTTCATGATCGTCCCAGTTCACATGGACTGGAACGCTGCCGAGAAACCGCTGTAGCGATTCCGCACCTCGTTGATCGCGATGACGAGCACGGTACTCGGTCAAGGTCGTTGCCAGAAAATCAGCACCGGGCTCGTTCGGTGGAGACGGACACCGGACGTCACTGTACATCGTATCCCCGAGAAACAAGAAAAAATCGAGCTGTTGGGCGCGCATCACATCGAGTATGGGATAGCCGGCAACGCCACGCCGGCACCGTCCCTGTCCACCTAGATCGCCACTCCAGGCAAAGGTCACTGGCAGATGACTGTTCGTATCCGGAAGTGTCGTAAACTCTCCTTGAGCTGCCACACGCGCTTCAGTCGATGTACCGTCACCGCCCTTCGTGCCGGCAAATACATACCATCGATATCGTGTGGCCGACGCTAATCCGTCAACGGGAATCGTCAGGGTAAAATCCGTTTCCTGGCTGGTCGTGAACAATGGTGTCCGCGCCACGGGAGCGACGGCAGTTCCCATCTTCGACACCCGATTCCAGACCACCACCGGCGCCCACTCGATTTGCACCATCATCGGCCCATCGGTCCGCACCCAAAGCAAGGCCGACTGGTTCGTCACATCCCCCACTGCAATTCCCTGTGGCAACAGATTTCTCGACACAACATTCGACTCGGCAAAGGGACTTCCAGGAGGAAGCCCCTCGAGCGATGATGCAGTACAGCCTGAAATGAAACCAAACGCGGCCAAGAACAGAAAGGAAATAGCAAGCGGACTCATCATGCCAATGGACTTACCGGAACGGGAACGATGCGTCAAGCATAGGCTGCATGATTCATCAGGGCGAACCCGGTTGATAATTAACCCCTGTGTTCTGCATACTACGACATTGCACGTGGAGAGTGGAATGCACGATCTGACCTGTCTCATCCAAGGCTGCCAAGCCAAAGCCTATGCCCCAGCCGGCACCCACAGCGTCTGCCGAGCACATTTCTTGAGCTATCTCACCTGGCGACGCCGCAAAGGCCCGCAGATGTTTATGAAGTATGCCGGGATGACGATGGAAGAACGAGACCCTCTCGTCGCCGAATGGGCGAACACCATCCGAGTAGAAGAAGCCCCTGCCGCCTCAACGCCTAACATCTAATCTTCCATAGCCGCACAAGGAAATGGTTCCATGGACCATTCCTTGTTTCAGATCTGATTGGTCGGCGAAGATTCCCTTCCTCGGGACTGAACCCACAACATTCAGTGGATGGAGGAGGGATGGTCTGTTCCTAGGCACGAAGAGCAGAGTAAGACAATAGCCCAGGAGCTGCCACATCTGGGTTATTGCCTTGCCCTTCTGTTTCGCAAAGACGAATGAGTCTCTCTCTGTCCACTGATAATCCGTTCTCAACGAGAAGCGTTCTCAGCAGCCGCGCTGTTTCGCGATTGCGAAGAGATCGTGCGGTTGCAGCATTTGTTGCAGCAACACACCGTCAGTACCCTAGGGTTACCACAGGAGGAGGCGCTATTTGCAGTTCTGAATTAGGGCAACCTCACGTCCCTTCGTCCCTTCGAATGAATCAGGGCAACCGTGCCAGTTATGGCGGAGCTTCAGATAAACCAAGGCGGTTTTGCAGTTCTGAATGAGGGGCAACCTCGCGCCGGTCTTGAAGCATTCGGTGAGATCGTGTGAACTATGGCGGAGCTTCAGAGAAAAGCAGGCTAACTTCGCGCCAGGTAGAGAGTTCAGAGAGGTCGAAGGTCAGTATGGCGGAGCCTGGATAGAAGCAGGCGGTTTTGTCACCTATTTCACCCTACATCACACCTCCACCCATCCACCAAAAGCAGGCTGACTGTGAAGCCATCCCTGAGACATCTCGGTATGGTCTAGCGCGGCTTCCGCCGCCTGGATCACTACCGATTGCATCTCAGGGTGTGGCCTCGCAGTTTGTTGGCTCTGTGGGGTGTGGTGGTAGTACTTCACCACGTCCCATGAGATGTCCCTGCGGTACTCTCTCAAACTAACCTCATGTGAGTCTATTGCCTGAGCGGCTTAATAGATATTGTATGCTGCCGATCATGACCTTCGAGCATCTGAGTTTTCGCCTCGATAGGATCGCCCACGCGAACGTGTTCATACATTTGAGTGTTGTCGTCGACATGCAAGGCCGCTTCCTTGCCATCGTACTTCTTGACTGAATACGTATCGCCGTCTATCCGCAATAATTCGCCCTTGACGGTATTAATGCCCATCTGTGCTTCTTCCGAGCACTTCGTGAGATTGGATTGCCCACCCTTCATCTCGGCACAAGGATCAGGCGAAATCTTCTTCTCTACAACCTCCGAGGCAGAGGCATTGGATACACTCAGACAGAGCATGAAACCACACGACATCACACCAACGATTTTAGGTATGGATGACATATTGAAACCTCCTTTGGTTGATATTCACCTGTAGGAAGATATCTTTGCATTCCTGCATCGCTTCGCTGACCTGGGAATCCTCCTAGTCTCGAAAACAGTTTTCCTCAGCACACCATTCACGCTCACACACAGGAAGAAAATTCTATTCAATGCCTCCTAACCCACTTCAGTCTCGCTTGCTAGCAGAGGCTGATGCGGGCTTCATTGATACCGATTGGACAAGTACCACGACACAGCGAGCCGAGAGCAACGGCGCGGCGTTGGAAGGATCGCAGGTGGTGTGAAACCGTAAGCCTTGGTGAGGTTCTGCGAACCTTGAAGGCTGTAGGAGAGTGGCTTTGTAGAACAGTGGGCAGATGGTCTCTCAGATGGAACTCTCACGTTATTTGGCGACTACTCCCTCGCCATGTAGTGCGAGAGGGAAGTCTGAGGAGTGTCTGTCCTCTACAAATTCAAATTCTACTTACCAGCCCACTCCAGCTTCGCCAGCACAGCGCCGTAGTCGAGCTTTTCCAGTTGAATCTTCAACATGGGCAACGGAATGCTTGCCCGATCCACATACACCTGACCGTGAACCGTTTCGGATACATGGCCCACTAACATTTCAGCCACGTTCTCCGGCACACCTGCACCACTGAGTCGCATGATGACGGTATGCCGAAGAGAGTGAAGGACGTAGGCGCGGTCTGTGATTTTTGAAATGGTCCCGCAACAATCGAGTAAACCATTTTCCTGTCGCGTCTCCGTTTCCATTACTCCCCCTTCTCCGCCTTGGGAAATAATCGTTTCTCTTTCGCTCTCCTCATCCGTTTCACATAGTGAAGAAACCCAAGGCGCTCCAGATCCTTGTGGATCGGGACACGCCGCCGACCACCAGGGTCTTGGTGGATTGATCTGCTTCTTCAGGGATGATATTGAAAAACAGACACCCCTCCTCTTCTCTGATATCCTCTGTACGAAGCTGCGCAATCTCCTCGCGCCGTGCTCCAGACAACAAGCGCGCCAAGATCAACCAATATCGTTCAGGGTGTTGACCGTCCCTCTGTGCAACAAATTCAGGGCGCTGAAGAATCAGCAAGAGCTGTGCATCTGTGAATGGCTTCCGCTTCTGCGACTCCCTGCGAGCGATCCGCTTATGGATCAGCAGGCTCTTCACCGGCTGGTAGTCCTCTTGGATGAAGCCTTGACCGCTTGCCCAAGTGAAGAGATGGGCAAGGCTATGCAAGTGTTTGTTGACCGTGGCCGACCCAACACGTTTAAGCAGAGAATCTTTGTACGCTCGACAATCTTAATTGGTGATATCACCTATTGGTCGGTCTCCTCCGATCATCGAAAGAAACCGCGTGAACTCCGATTTGATTTGCCCATCGGTTCGCTTGGCTCGCGTGTTCTCGGCAAAGTATCGAGCCGCAATGTCGGAGAAGCGTTTTGAGACGATCAGCGGCTCTGATGTGCCGTTGTTCGCTGCAGTACCGCTGTTGCTGTTGGGGTGTGGGGCAAAGTCTCCCTCAACGTGGCGGAGTTCGGTTTGTAGCGCGATCTGAAGGCCGACTAACAACCCGCGACACAGCCGCTTCCAGTCCAGTGAGCGCGTTCAACATCTGCGATCCGTGCTTTGCCAAGAGATCGTTGGCGGTGGAGGCAACGCGGTGGAAGTCGTTGTTGAGGAGTTCACCTGTTGAGGTCTCGAGCGTGTCAGTGATCGCAAGGCTTGCGGCTTCGCGTTCATCGTCACTTCGCGTATGCATCAATTGTATTCGCCGACTGATTCGAGAGTTGCGTTGACGTACTCCGCGACGAGCGCTTGATTTGTGCAGGAGTCATAGCGTGGGCAGATTGTGCAAGACGAAAGAAGAGCCTTTGGACCTTCCCTTCCCATCGAGCCGCTTGCAGTGTGACGATATCCCTCGACCGTGTTCGTAGGCTCTTCCACAGTTCCGACCGCCCATTAACTGTAGTACGAATTGTAGCAGGGATAGGGACACGACAGTAGAAAACCCCACGCCGAATCAAGATTTGCGCCATGATAGTCTCTGTTTGCTACTGTAGGACTGCTACAGTGCAGTGGCTTAAAACAGCGAATCGTCAATGCTGGAACGGTGTTTGAGCGTTGGCTGGTGTCCCCAACGGGATTTGAACCCGTGTTACTGCCTTGAAAGGG
>CBDDRW010000012.1:0-9865 GCA_965233175.1 uncultured bacterium | reverse complement strand
CAAACTGCCGGTCGGGGCCGCGCCGCCGCTCAATCGGGCCTATTCGATGGCAGTGCCAAGCACGCCGTCAGGCGAATTGACCATCATCTTCGATCGTGTACCGGGCGGCGTGGGGTCCAACTATCTCTATACAGTCAAACCCGGTGATGCGATACAACTTTCAGGTCCTTATGGGAACTTCACCATTCCGCAACAGCTCGACCGCGATCTCTTTCTCGTCGCCCGCTACACGGGCCTTGTCCCAATCCGTTGCATGCTGAAACATCTGTACGCACAGCGACAGACCGATACGATCCTCTTGATTGCGGTTGCCCCTGCAGAGGATGAAATTCTCTTTCACGAGGAACTATTGATCTTGGCTTCGACCTACCCCAAGTTTCGCTATCTCCCGCTCGTGGCTACGGAAGGGGAGCAACAGGGTGTCGACCTCGTGTGTCCCATGCTCAGGCCACTGATTGAAAAAGCGTCGAAAGTGATTCCGATGTTGTGCGGCACGAAAGGCTTTGTGCGACCACTGCGAGCCTATCTTATGGAAGCGGGGTATGACCGAAAAGAAGTAAAAATAGAAACCTATGATTAATGGCCTTCCTTCACCAGATTCTTATTGACCGCAGGGATTTCGACCACAATATCCTGTGTGCCATTCGGCACACATTGGCAACCGAGCCGTGATTGCAGGGTAGTGATCGGCGCTTCTTCCAGTTGATCGAATTCATCGTCCGTACCTTCATTACAGCTCCCAAGCCCCTGTTTAACAATGACGTGACAGGTTGAACAGGCACAGACCCCCCCGCAGACATGTTCCAGCGGAATCCCATTGCCCATCGCCACGTCCAGGAGGCTCCCGGGGAGCCCCGTTGGGCCATAGGGAATCTTGGCCGGGTCCACCTCAACCTTCGTCTCTACGCCGCCAGGGGCGATAAAGGTGACGGTATAGGCTACTCGTGGGAGTTCATAATCAGCTTTTTGAATATAAGGATTGGTCCCGCCCATCTACCTATTCCTTTCTCTGCCTGTCTCAGCCATATTTTTCCGTTGTTGACAGTTTTGAAACTTGCGTGCTATTCTTAGTCCGACCTTATTGATCGGAGATCATTATAGTCTCCGACCTTGGAGATCGGCAATAGCAATGTTGAAGATTTCGAAAAAAGCAGATTATGCCCTGATGGCCCTTCAGCACATCGCGGCTGTCCAATTCGGAGACGTAACGCCTGGGCGTGTAGTGAATACGAAGGAGATCGCGGAGGAATATAACATTCCTCTCGAGTTGCTGGCCAAAGTGCTCCAGACTCTTGCCAAAAACGCATTGATCGAGAGTCACAACGGGCCCAAGGGCGGGTATGTGCTGGCTCGACGCGCACATCAAATTACGATCGCGCAAATTCTCGAAAGCATCGAGGGTCCTTTGGGCATCACCGATTGTTCGCACGAGAAGGATGGAGAGTTCTGCATGCAGCGAGAAAATTGCCATATCCGCACACCCCTCTTGAAAGTTCAAGACAGCATTGCTCAATTGCTCAATAGCATGACCCTCCAGGACATGATGGGCGGCGTACCCCTCATCACCATTCAGTCCCCTGCAGCACAAGGAGTTGAACGATGAAACTTCCGATTTTCTTGGACAACCATTCCACGACACCGATGGATCCGCGCGTCTTGGACACGATGCTTCCCTACTTCGTCGAGAAATTCGGAAACGCGGCAAGCCGCAACCATGCCTTCGGGTGGGCGGCGGAAGAAGCCGTCGAGCAGTCCAGGAAGCAGATCGCAAAGCTGATCAAGGCCGACCCGAAAGAGATCGTCTTCACGAGCGGTGCCACTGAATCGGACAATCTTGCGATCAAGGGCGTGTTGGAAATGTACAAGGAGAAGGGCGATCATATTATTACATCGTCTACCGAACACCGCGCCGTGCTTGATACCGTCAAATCGTTAGAGGGCAAGGGCAAGGCATCAGCCACCTATCTTTCCGTCGATACATTCGGGATGGTGAATCCCGAAGATGTGCGGAAAGCCATTACAGAAAAGACGATCCTCATCTCCGTCATGTTGGCGAACAACGAAATCGGTACGATCAACCCCGTCAAGGAGATCGGCAAGATTGCGAAAGAAAAGGGCATCCTGTTTCACTGTGATGCGACACAGGGCGTCGGTAAAATCCCGGTCGATGTGCAGGATATGGGCATCGATCTGATGTCGTTCTCGGCCCACAAGATGTACGGACCCAAGGGAATCGGGGCTCTCTACGTGAGGAAAAAGAATCCTCGGGTTCGCATCGCGGCGCAAATGGATGGCGGTGGGCATGAGCGCGGTATGCGCTCCGGAACGCTCCCCGTGCCTTTAATCGTAGGATTCGGCAAGGCCTGTGAATTGTGCGAGCAGGAGATGGCTAAAGACACAGTGCGGTTGAGTGCGATGCGCGATCGGCTGGAGGCCAGCATCATGAAGGCCCTTGAAGAAAGCTATCTGAACGGCCATCCAACCAACCGGCTTCCCGGTAACCTCAATATCTCCTTTGCCTATGTGGAGGGAGAGTCGTTATTGATGGGCATGAAGGATATTGCTCTCTCGTCTGGTTCAGCTTGCACCTCGGCTACACTGGAGCCGTCCTATGTGCTCCGAGCATTGGGCGTCGGGACAGAGTTGGCACACTCCTCGATCCGTTTCGGTCTGGGCCGTTTCAACACGGATGATGAAATCGACTATACGATCAAGAAGGTGATTGAGGTCGTCACCAAGTTGCGCGAAATGTCCCCGTTGTACGAGATGGCAAAGGAAGGCGTTGATTTGAAATCAGTCCAATGGGCTGCCCACTGATCCAGATAGTCAAGAGGAGGATGAACCATGGCCTACAGTGACAAAGTCGTCGATCATTTCAATAACCCCCGCAACATGGGGAGCTTCAAGAAGGATGAAGAAGGTATCGGCACCGGTATGGTCGGAGCCCCGGAGTGCGGTGATGTCATGAAGCTTCAGATCAAAGTGCAGAACGATACCATCGTGGACGCGAAATTCAAAACCTTCGGCTGCGGGTCTGCCATCGCCAGCTCGAGTCTCGCTACAGAATGGTTGAAAGGCAAGACAATCGACGAAGCCCAAAAGATCAAGAATACCGACATCGTGCAGGAGCTGAACCTGCCGCCTGTGAAGATCCATTGCTCCGTGCTCGCAGAGGACGCAATCAAGGCCGCTCTCGCGGACTACCAGAAGAAGACCGACGGAGCGCTGACCGACGCGAAGTAACGTGAACAAAGGGAGTGCGCTATGGACACGACGAACGCAGATATTCAAGCTCCGGTGATTACGCTCAGTGAGGCGGCGTTGAAGGAAGTGAAGCGTCTCATCAACGTGCAGGGCCTCACGGAAGGGGGGCTCCGTCTCGGCGTGAAGGGCGGCGGCTGTTCAGGCCTCAGTTACACGATCAACTTCGATGAAAAGATTGGCCAGTACGACCAAGTCCATGACTTCGACGGTATAAAAGTCATTGTCGACGCCAAGAGCGCGATTTATCTTCAAGGCACGCAGTTGGACTTTCAAAGAGACCTGATGGGCGGAAACTTCAAATTTGTCAATCCGAATGCCGACAAGACCTGTGGTTGTGGAGAGTCCTTCTCGGCATAACGATTGTCAGCAGAGCATCACGACCGTCCACGGGCATGGCAGGCTGCCATGCCCGTCTTGTTAGAAGAGGTAGCGGGATGAATCATCAGCACACCCACAGCTCAAGCCCTCGTGAGCTACAGATGGCTCGAAGCATGTGCTGGCACTGCCAGTCTGAAGTGTCCGGTGAATACTTCTGTGACCGGTGCGTCAAGGTCCAGCCGGTCTCCAAGGAGCTCGATTACTTCACGTGCTTGGGCCTCCCCCGTCGCCTCATGATCGATCAGCGGCAACTGGAAAGCAAATTCTACGAGTTGAGTCGCGCATTCCATCCAGATTTTTATCAGAATAAGAGCGCTGCCGAACAGACGATCAGTCTCAGCAATTCTGCCCAGTTGAATTCCGCATACCGGACGCTCCGTGACCCAATCGAACGAGCTGAATATCTTCTCGGCCTGGAAGCAGGGGCGGTGAAGGAGATCCGGAATACTCCTCCCTCCGACCTGTTTGAAGAGATTCTTGAGCTGCAAGATACATTGAATGAATACAGAACTGCCGGACAGACGTCAGAAACTGGATCGACGCTTCGTGCGAAGCTCCAGTCTGAACGGAATACGCTTGAACAGCGGCAACGGGAGATGGAGACCACCCTGCAGCAGCTCTTCGTTCAGTGGGACGCACTCCAAGATCGCGGGGAGGCCACCAGCCAGGCGAGGGCCGATCGTGACCGGATATTGAAAGAGATGCGCGAACAACTTTCTAACCGCACCTATGTCAAGAATATCGTAAGCGATCTCGTCTCAACCATCGGATAATCACTGCCATGGCACGAATCGTCGGTATCGATCTCGGGACAACGAATTCGCTCGTGGCCTACATGGCAGACGGGCGTCCTTGTGTTATCCCAGATCGACACGATCGGACAATGGTTCCCTCTGTTGTCGCGATGACCGACAACGGGCTGATCGTCGGCAATCCGGCAAAAGAACACTTGACCCGCAGCCCAGAACGGACTGTGTATTCCGTGAAGCGATTCATGGGAAAGAGTCTTGAGGATGTGCAGGGCGAGCTGGCGTACTTCCCTTACCACTTAACGGAGCAGGGTGGGGTGATTCGGATCAAGCTTGGCGAGAAAACCTATTCCCCGCCACAAATCTCGGCCATGATTTTGAAGGAACTGAAGCATCGGGCTGAGGCGTATCTCGGCGAGAGCATTACCAAAGCTGTCATCACCGTCCCCGCCTATTTTAATGATAGCCAACGGCAAGCGACGAAGGATGCCGGGATGATCGCGGGGCTCGAGGTGTTACGGATCATCAATGAACCGACCGCTGCCTCGCTGGCCTATGGGCTCCAGCAAAAGACTCAAGGAACGATTGCCGTCTATGATCTTGGCGGGGGAACCTTTGATATTTCCATTCTCAAACTTAAGAACGGCATTTTCGAAGTTCTGGCGACCAACGGCGACACTCATCTTGGAGGCGATGACTTCGACCGCCAGCTCGCAGACCTTTTCGTCAAGGAAATCCACGAGCAATATGGTCTCGACTTGAATGCCTATCCCGACCATATTCAAGCGGTTCGACTGGAAGCAGAACAGACGAAGATTAGGCTCTCCGATGGGATCAAGACGACGGCCATACTCGATCTGCCTGAGGGGAAAGGGCGGTACGAGAGAGATGTGACTCGTGATCAACTCGAATCTCTCACCATGCATCTGGTGGAGCGCACGCTCGGGCCATGCCGCCTCGCCTTGAAAGATGCAGGCCTTACTTCCAGAGATATCGAAGAAGTGGTCCTCGTCGGCGGGTCGACTCGTATGCCGCTCGTTCGGCAGCGTGTCCAGGATCTCTTCGGCACGATTCCCCATTGCGAACTCAATCCCGACGAAGTCGTCGCACTCGGGGCGGCAGTCCAAGCCGATATATTGAGCGGTGGTACCACCGACATGCTGCTGCTGGATGTCACCCCGTTATCGCTCGGCATCGAAACGATGGGTGGCGTAATGAGCAGCGTGATCCGACGGAATACGACTATTCCCGCGGGCGCAAAAGAGATGTTTACGACCTACGTCGACGGCCAGACCGGTGTCGACATTCATATCCTTCAAGGGGAGCGCGAGCTCGCGAGAGACAATCGAAGCCTGGCGCGATTCAGACTCAAAGTGCCACCCTTACCCGCTGGCGTGCCGCGTATCGAAGTCACGTTCTTGATCGACGCAAACGGCATTCTCAACGTACTGGCGAAAGACATGCGGACCGGGCAAAGCCAGTCTATCGAGGTCAAACCATCCTACGGTTTGTCGGATAGTGAAGTGGAGCGAATGATCGAAGATTCATTTAAGTTCGCTGCGGATGATGTCTCCGCCCGCAAGTTGATTGAAGCACGACTGGATGCCGGTGCTTTGATTACGACGACGGAGAAATCCCTCCTGGAGGGAGGCCATCTCATTGCACCAGACAACATTGCCGTCGCTCGTGCCGCGCTGGCGGCGCTGACTGTTGCCAAAGACGCGACAGATCCACGCGCTATCCGTGCACGCATGGCGGACCTCGAACAGGCCGCAAAACCGCTGACCGTCGCACTCTTAAATGATTCGCTTACGAAGGGGTTGCAGGGTAAAAAGGTCTCGGATGTCACGTAGCGACGGTCTCGTCCCGATGCCGTGGTTGGCTTACGACGGAACATGAGGAGTGGATATGAATCTGAAGTGGCAGGATACCGAGGATATCGCCATTCGTTTAGTCGAAGAACATCCTGAAACAGACCCACTTACCGTCCGATTCACCGATCTGCACGCCTGGATTACGGCGCTCCCGGACTTTAAGGACGATCCCAAGAAATCGAACGAGAAAATTCTCGAATCGATCCAAATGGCCTGGCACGAAGAATATCAGGACTCGAAGTCCTAACCCGCCTCGAAGTAATACCGCAGACAACGAAGGCCGTCTTGGCCGGATTGAATCGCTGATGGCCACCACTAGCGTTTCCGTAGACTGATCGTACACTTCCGTCTGTACACCATTGTCATGGTAAGGCAGTAAGCGGCAGCCGATATGATACACAAGGCGTCTCTCATTGCAAGACAGAGCTACCCCCTCTTTGGAGGCATTGTAGAATAATGGAGAATTCAGCGATAAAGGGCCGTGCCTGACGATCGAGCTGGAATCTCTTCAATGTCCAAGATTTTGAACCTGAGTGCGCACACGAGCGAGGAGGAACTCCAGCACATTACAAGCTTGCTGCTTTTTCACTTCGTCGAGCAATCTGGCGGGGCCATTCAATTTAATCTGGAAGATGCCAATAGGGTTCGTGAAAGCCTGATGACTAAGATGATTCAAATGCAGGTGGGCAATGAGGTCCGCCTGCGCATCATTGATCGCCTGCCGGAACTTTCCTAAGCTTCAACAACTTCAGTATCATTACGCCCAGCCACAGGGGCCTGTTTCTACACTACCAGGGGGCTCAAAGTCACGGATGTTAAGCATCCAGAGGCAGATTCTGTCCGTGCCTCTCGGATCACCCCTGCCGGTATCTGTCAGGGGGAAGCCTTCAGAAATTCCCTCTCGGACTCGGTCACTTTCCGCGTTTCTTCCTGGCGAAGTCTCGACGAGCCCCCGTTCCTCCGGCAAAGTCGGCGGTCACCACGCCGTGGCTAATATTGGATGGGTTCCGCAGTCTCGTGTTGCTACAATCGAGCGAGGGGGCAGTAGACTCCATAAAAACGTACAGACGACGGGAGCTTGAAATTGGATGGGCTGGCTATCTGTATTGGTCGCTATCGTAGCAGTTGTACTACTCTACGGAACAGAACATGGAATACTGTTTGCCCTTGCCATCGCATGTGCAGCTGGATGCTTTTGGTCATGGGGAATAATGCACAATTACGCCACCAATGCGGCGAAGAAGCGTTCCAGCTATAGAGGCGACTTTTAACGATTTTACGGGGCAGGAGATCCAGTCTGCTCCGAACTGGATCACAGCGGTCAATATGATCCTCACATTAACAGCTGTCAGTTTGTTGATAAATGGGTTAGTGATACGGTTCGTGTGACGAACGAACATTCGGCTGGAGAAGGATACGACATAAAGCGCTACGCCTCTTAGCCAAGCTGTTAGATACAGGTTCCAGGATGCCAATTGACTACTCACAACCCGGCTACAAGGAGATGTTCGCGAATTACGGTCTCACCGCAGTCGCGGCATTGAGCCTTGAAAAGTCGCTATTGCTCTTAACGGGGGCAATCGACAATCTGGGTAATGGGAATTTACCGAAAGAGATGCTCCAAGGATATCTTGAAATCCCTCGAAATAATCCCATGCAGCAGAAGAAGACTATGGGTAAACTTGTCGATGAAGTAAACAGGCGAATCAACCTCCCGCCATCGCTCGAACCGAATCTCAAGAAAGCGGTAACGGATCGCAACCACGTCATCCATCATTTCTTTATGGATGAATATGAGATCATGATCTTGCCAAACGGACCCACTATCCTAAGTAACAAACTTCGCCCAATCAGAGATTTCTTTGCAGCAGTTCATTCAGAAATAGACGAACTTCTTGGTCTAGTAATTGCGGAACTGAGAAAACCAAAAAATGAGATCAGTCCAAATATCAGAAATATGCTCAAGGGGCCAGATTTTTAGTAACCTCTATGCTTCACATTTCATCACATGTCACCATCCCCGATTCTGAAATCGACATCCATGCGATGCGGTCGCAAGGTGCCGGTGGGCAGAACGTGAATAAAGTCTCATCCGCGATTCATTTGCAGTTCGATATTGCCGCTTCATCGTTGCCGCTATTTTATAAGGAAGAATTGCTGAAGTTGAAAGATCACCGCATCTCAGAAGGAGGCATGATCACCATCAAGGCCCAGCAATATCGAAGTCAGGAGCAGAATCGAGAGGATGCGCTCACTCGACTGTGCGAGCTCATTCAGAGCGTGGCGATCCCGCGCAAGAGACGTAGAGCTACAAAGCCGACAAAGAGTTCGAAAGAACGGCGATTGGAGGGTAAGACTAAGCGGGGGAAACTGAAAACCCTCAGGCGGTCACTCGAATAACCATCGTGGGTGATGCGTTTCTCGCAGGACAAAGGCTGTGCTTCGGACTTCACATCATTCCATTGAAGCTAGCGATCCCAGAATGTGATACCCGCCATCGACATAGATCACTTCTCCGGTAATTCCACGTCCTAAAGGACTGACTAAGAACAGCGCCGTGTCGCCAACTTCCCCTTGTTCCGTGGCACGGCGGAGCGGTGCGAATTCTCGGTGATGATCCACCATTTTGCTGATGCCGGAGACACCGCGAGCCGCGAGCGTCTTGATGGGGCCGGCAGAGATAGCGTTCACCCTGATGTTCTTGGGGCCGAGGTCATGGGCGAGGTAGCGGACGCTGGCTTCGAGCGCGGCCTTGGCGACCCCCATAACATTGTAGTGGGGTACGACCCGTTCCGCTCCAAGATAGGTGAGCGTCACGACAGAGCCGCCGTCGGTCATCAATGGCACGGCCGCTCTTGTCACAGCGACGAGGGAATAGGCGCTCACGTCGAGCGCTGTCGCAAACCCCTGGCGCGTGGTGTTGACAAACTGGCCGGTGAGTTCCTCACGCGGGGCAAAGGCAACGGAGTGGACAAGAAAATCCAGCCGTCCGATCTCTTTCTGAACCTGCTGCATCAGTGCGGCAATTTCGGCATCGTTCCCCACATCGCAGGGAAAGGCTTTGGCCCCTGACATGGTGGAGACGAGTTCCTCCACATTCTCTCGTAACCGTTCGTTCTGATAGTTAAAGATGAGCTGTGCCCCTTGGTTTGCGGCGGATTGCGCAATCGCCCAGGCGATGCTGTGCTTATTCGCTACGCCAATGATCAGTCCATTTTTACCGTCGAGTAACATGGTGGACTCCTGACAGAATGGTAGACATCTGTGAAGCGTATTTCGTAAATCGTGCAGCGCACGTGTCGTCCAGCGAGAGATGCCATACGAACGACGCGTCACGAACGATGAAGTGCATTTTCATTCTGGGGTCAAGATAGCACGATTTTATGCCTGGTGCCAGGAAGACAGTAGGAGAGGCTAATTCGCCTTGGTGGCGCTGGCATGAAGTTGTGCCAACACTTTTTCCGCTTCAGGAGCGAAGTCATCCCACCGGTAGGTTTGAATAAGGTCCAGTGCTTCGGAGGCGAGCGAGAGCGCTTCGCTGTGGCGGCCGTCGGCACAATAGCTCTTGGCCAGGCTCAGCCTGGCATTGACCGACTGCGG
>CBDDRW010000011.1:0-74315 GCA_965233175.1 uncultured bacterium | reverse complement strand
GTGATCGTTGGGATGCACCCGTTTACTGCCGCGTGCCCCGCCCAAGAGCTCAGTGGCCCGATTGGAGATCACCTCGTTGGTGTTCATGTTCGTCGAGGTCCCGGAGCCGGTTTGGAAGATATCCACGGGGAATTCGGCATCGAGCCGCCCCTCCACCACGTCGGTGGCCGCCTGAATAATCGCCTGGGCCGTGGACTTGTCGAGCAAACCCAGGGACTGATTGACGGTGGCGGCGGCCCGTTTGATCCGGCCTAAGGCCCGGATCATGGCACGCGGGAAGCGCAGCGCACTAATGGGAAAGTTCGCAAGGGCGCGGGCGGTTTGCACGCCATAGTAGGCGGTGGCCGGCACCGCCAGTTCCCCCATGGTATCTCGTTCGAGGCGCATCGTGGGGAGGGACGGCGGGCGGGCTAGGGACGACGAACTGGCGGCCGGGGTCGATCGCTTTTTCATAGGTCGGGCTCCGGGTAAATAAATATGGGGACGGGCGGTCATAATAAACGCCACGCCCGATGGGCACAAGAGGGCGCGTGATTAAGATGAGAAGCCTATCCGAATGACATGCCTACCGTTCCTATCCCCCCCACTCCCCTTCACCTCTCATAGCGATAGAAGGGCCAGCCTAAAAAGTAGAACGTCTTCATTTCTGACGGAATGGGCGCTATGGCTGGATCTGTGCAACGAGATCGCCTGATTTGAAAACAACCCGCTCGGTGATGATGCGGGTGATCAATTCTGCCGTGGTAGTTGATTGGCGTTAAACGGTCACAAACCAAGAGGACCCGGTGCGATGGTGTTGAGCCATCTTCACCGGGTCCTTGGCTGTGCAGCTATGCGAGGCTGCCGTTTCTAATCATCCTTATCCTTATGCTTATGTTACTTATGGAACGGGAATGGATGTCTTTGCCTCTTTGTTAACTGGTCTTTCCAGGAATCTGGAAGGTTCTGAACCCAGCCGTTGTAGACATTGGGGACGGGTAATACTCCCTGGCCTCCCATGCCTGCGAAGTGAGTCACCGAAGTGTAGTCTTTGGCCGTGGTGCCCACTTCCTCCACGAGGATAACGCGGCCGACGATCTCCGCATCAGAGGGATTCCCGTCGTTGTTCTTATCGGGATCGACGATGAGCAAGTCGTTCGAGAACTTGCTCGAGACATAGGCATAGTACCCGCCGCCATCCTTCGCACCAAAGTTCACGCCGTGACAACCCGCGCTGCACTCCAGGACCTTGACCAATTCATCGGTATCGGTATCAATGATGCTGATCGTCCCAGACAACGTGTTGGCCGTGACGACATATTTGCCGTTCGGGCTAACCGGTGTCTGAATCGGCAGGGCACCCGATTCCTTCATTCCTGTCGGGGTGACGTTAATGTGGTCATAGTTGGCCCATGGTTGATCCGTCCCCGCCAGGAGGAGGGGGATGTCTTTCTTTGCCACGTGCTTGCGTCCGTCTTTGCACTTCTTGCCCTCGATGGAAATGCAGGTGATCGTACTGTCCAGGTAGTTCGAGACATAGTACTTACTGGCGTCCGGCATCATGCCGGTCGCGATAGGGAGCAAGCCAGTCGGCGTCTTGGCCTTGATTGTGCCGGTTGGTATATGAATCCTCGTCGAGTCGCCCGTGTTGGAGTTGGGCGTGACCATTATCTTGCCGTTGTGGCTCATCCAGTGTGCATGGGGCTGCGCCGCTAGCTCACCTGGACGCTGTGTGGCGATACGTCGGTTGAGATTCAGGGTACCGGCGGGGCCGGGGTTGAGCTCGACCACATCGTTCCCGCCGTTGATGCTCACATGCACCTGGTCGGTGTCCACGCGCGTCATCACATGGGCGGGGGAATTGCCGACTTCGATATTCTCCTTTACTGCGAAGGTCTTGGGGTCGAAGGCCGTTAGCTTGTTGCTGAACCACTGGGTTTGGTAGATAACCGTCTGATCCCTATTGGCCCACATGTTGTGGGGGTTGTTCATGTCGATCCGGAGATCGGGGAGGGCCAGCTTCTTAGTGACTGTCCAGGTGGTGGTGTCCACGGCCGTCACGGTTCCTGGCTTAACCCTTATGTCCGTTTTTTCGTACTCGGTGTCAATCCAAACTTCACCGACACCTTTCACGCCGGGATTGACGAATGCGCCTTCCAGCGTGATGGCGGGGTAGCGTCTTTCTAGTTCAGTCTTTAGATTAACTACTCCCGTTTCTCCCGCTCCAGGAGCAACTTTGACGGGCACGGGGGGATAGGCGACCTGCCAGATCCCACCGACGGAGCGATTTTGATAGTTATCCGGGTTCGTGATCAGGAAAAAGGCTCGCAAGAGCCTGGTGGCCAGGTCGCTGCTCGCGGGGAAGTCGAGGCCTTTGTAGCTGATGAGGTGTAGGTTAAAGTCCGTATTGCCGAGGTCAAGCCCAGTTGTAGCCGGATTGTCAACGATCGCCGCGGCAAGCATGAAGGGGTGCAGCTTGCACACGAAGACATAGAGGCCCGGGTCATTGAGTGTGAGGGGGGGGAGGCTCCCACGAAAAGCCGCGGGCTGGTCATAGGGCATGTTCGCCGCTCCAGTCGGATAGAGCAGGCTCGTGAAGGTGTGGACCGTGTTGGTGCTGTTCGTTGTCTCGTTTGTGGTCCCGCTTCCATTGTCGATCTGGACAGTGTCTCCTGTGCGGAGAATGGCCAGAGACTTGGAGCCAGCATCAACACAGCCCCGCAATTCACCGGGGTTCGTCGTCTCGGTGCACTTGAACCAGGGGCCCGGCTCGTCGGTGGCGATGAATTTAACGGCAGTCGCGGCCTGACTGGCCGGTACAGTACCCAAAAGACCCACGGCCAACAGCACGACCGCCCCTATAGTAAATCGAGCAATAAATCGCTTCCCCATCGGTAATTTCCTTCTAGGTTGGGCCACATCTCTGTGGCCACAGTGTTGCGAATGCCATCGGCAAAAACGAATTATCGGAACCGAAATAACCTCCTTCTAGGCTATGTTGATATGGCGCATGCTGATTGCTGCGTGGCTTAATGTTCGTCATTCATCACTCACGATAGGTCTTTCATGAAGCCTTGAACGTGATCCCAGATCAATTCATTGCCCCAGGAATTGGCTATTACCTCCTCTGCCTTGTGTTACTTCTCTACGTCGGAGTCTCGCGCCATATCTTGCTCGATCAATTCCATCGCCCGATCCTGGACTCGCTCGTCCTTATCCTCGAGGGCCAGGATCAATGGATCAATGGCCCCCAGGGGCGCTGTCTGGGTCCAGGTCTCCAGGGCCAAGAGCCGGACGCGAACATCAGGTGAGTCGAGTTCTTTAGCCATCCACGCTGGTACGACCAAGGGTTCCAGTGTGTCTGTCGACTTAGAAGAAGAAACAGATACTGTGTTGGGGCTGTCCCCCCCTGGGACTTTCCCCGTTCCTGACGATGAGTCTGTCCCATTGACCGAGACAAGGGGCACAGAGCTCGCCGCCGGGGTGACCGGAGTTAATGGGTTGTTGCCTGGTGATGGACCCTGCGTGGAAAGGGGAAGCCCGCCCATGCCCGCGCGCGACTCAAGGTTCGGTGCGTTGTCAGACGAAGGCGGTCCGCATCCGGCCAATCCCGTGAGGAACACCAGGCTTACGAAGACTATGTATGGTCGTGACCGCCACATGCGTTTAGAATCTTTCAGGGGATCTGACGTTGAGATGAGGGGGCGTACCTTCTATACCACGCAATTGTCATGAGTCAATAAAACTTACGCATAATAAATTAAAGATGATAATGACAGCATTTTTTGTTAATCACGAAACTGAATGTCACGAATACACAGCAATCCGCGTGCCTGAAAGAAAATGCCGGCCCTTCGGTCATCTCTTCCGGTTTTCCTAATAATTTGGTCTCTAAGAGGCTGATTGAAATGTGTGGGTGTGATCTCGGTGAATCAAAAACGATTCGGGACTGAATCGTTTTTGATTCATCACGTCAAACCGAATGGGCACGGCAATCACCGTATCTGTATCTGTTCTCCCTGACATGAAACGGGGAGGAATTACGGTAGATTCGTAACCCCTCCCTGTTCTGATGCTTTACGGCGCGAACGAGTTATGGAGTTGCGGCCCCTCGCCCGCCGTGTTCTTCTTGCTGTGCGGCCCCGCGACTTTCATGCTGCTGCTGCAGCTGCCGCCCTGATCGTCCCTGGCCGTGAAGTGCACCACGTACACTCCTTCACACATCTGCGAAGATCCCTATGCGTTGCCACGACGAACCCTACATCCACCCGGATTTGATGCGTGCCGCCCAGGCGCTGAAATTCCTTGTTCTGCAAGAGTCGCAAGAACCGGCTTTGAAGAAGAAGCGGCATATCGCCGATCTCGTCGAGAAACACCGTTCCCCCTTCTGTCGCCTCGATCTTGCCTTCCTGCATATGGGTTGCTCCGGTGAACGCGCCACGTTCATGCCCGAACAGCTCATTTTCCAATAGATGCTCCGGTAAGGCCGCGCAATTGACGACCATCAACGGTTTGCTCCTTCTCGGACTCCACCGATGGATGGAGCGAGCCAGGAGCTCCTTTCCTGTACCGGTTTCGCCCTGAAGCAAAATAATGGCCCCAGAAATCGCAGCGCGTTTCGCCGCAGTGATGACTTCCTTCATCGTTGAACTCTCAGCGACTATCGTAGAATACGTGCATCCTGATCCGAGCGTAAGCGTGTCACTTCTCGTTTGAGCGATTCCCGCTCCAAGACTTTCTTAATCACAAATCCCAGGTGGTCAGGGTCGAATAGCTTCGTCAGAAAGTCACAGGCTCCAAGTTTCATAGCTTCGACCGCACGATTGATCGTTCCAAACGCTGTGAGAATAATGGTTGGAGGAATGGTTTCGTGATGCTCTCCAGGATGCGCGGCGGCGGCGTGAGCCATCTTTCCCCGCCCATTGAGCCGTTTCAGGACATCGATTCCTGAGAGAATCGGCAACTTAAGATCAAGCAATATAAGGGAGGGCACTTCATGTTGAATTGCAGCAAGCGCTTCGCTCCGTCTTTTGCTATGAACGTGTGATGCCCCATCCACTTAAGCCGCCGTTTTAGGCCTGCAAGGATGTCGGGATCATCATCGACAATGAGAATTCGTGCAGACATAGTCCTCAGCCGAAGCGATCTGCCAACTCTGAAGGCTTAAAGACGCCTCGCTCGGTGATGATGCCGGTGATCAACTCGGCCGGGGTCACGTCAAAGGCGGGATTGTAGACTGCGACCCCTTTGGGCGCCACAGGATGGCTGCCATGAATGGTGGTGACTTCCAAGGAATTTCGTTGTTCAATCGGGATGTCCGCTCCTGTTTGTGTCTTCAAATCGATCGTGGAATAGGGTGCGGCCACATAGAATGGAATCCCATGGGCTCTCGCCAGGACAGCCACTGAATAGGTCCCAATCTTGTTCGCCACGTCCCCATTTGACGCGATCCGATCGGCCCCCACAATACAGAGATGAATGTTCCCCTGTCGCATGAGTGCACCGGCCATATTGTCTGTGATGAGCGTCACAGGGATCTTATCCTGCATCAACTCCCAGACCGTGAGCCGTGCGCCTTGCAGCACCGGCCTGGTTTCGTCTGCGATGACGTGAATGTGCTTGCCCTCCTCCCAGGCCGCGCGAATGACGCCCAATGCCGTTCCATAGCCTGCTGTCGCCAACGCACCGGCATTGCAGTGGGTCAGGACCGTCTGTCCACTCGCAATGAGCCTCGCTCCATGTCGTCCCATCGCCTTGCAGAGCGCGATATCTTCATCGAGAATGACTTGAGATTCCTGCAGTAATCGAGCTTTAATCGATGCAATCGGTTCCCCATGCAAGGAGACGAACAGGCGTTTCATCCGTTCGATGGCCCAAAATAGATTGATGGCTGTCGGCCTGGTTGCCGCAAGATGATCACACATCACATACAGCTGTGTTGCAAAGGACTCATAGTCGGACGCCGTGATGGTCTGGGCGCCGAGTGCAACCCCCATCGCCGCTGTCACACCGATCGCCGGGGCACCTCTGACTTTCAGGCTACGAATCGCATCGGCAACAGTCTGATAGTCCCGGCAGTCTAGAAATTCGACGTACTCCGGTAACCGGCTTTGGTCAAGCAGCCGTACTACGCCGTCTTTCCATTCAACGGTAGGCACCATGGGAGGATCTTGTAGCGGGAACTGAGAGCGAGTGCAAGGGGTTAGCGCTTTTGGCGACCACTCCATTCCAAGATGGTGATGATGACCACAATCAAGCCGGCTTGCAACAGCAGCAGCAGGGCTTCAGTCGGTCCAGCATGACGGAGCGCGAGTGCCGAGATCCCCAGGCAAATTGTCATCAAACAGATCACTGCGACACTGGCTTGGCGAGACCCCAAGGCGCGTTCCAACCGGTGATGAAGGTGATCTTTCCCCACATAATCGAGCCATTCCCTGATGGAGTGTACTTTTCCTTTGGCTATCCGCTCCACCGTAATATGGATCATATCGTAGATGAGGACGCCGAAAATGAGGAGCGGATTACTGAACGAGACGATTGGACTATGATCCGCCCAATTCCCTTTCACGGCGAGACAGGCAAGGGTGAATCCCAGGAAGGTCGCTCCCCCGTCTCCTAAGAAAATGACGGCAGACTTACGCCCTCGATAATTGTAGGGAAGAAATCCAACCCCTGCCCCGATGATCGCAACGGCGAGCCAGCCCAATTCCGGCTGATTCGTTTCAAACGCCACCGCGCCCATGAACCCAGCGATGAGAATGGCAAGCCCCGTGGCCAACCCATCCATTCCGTCGAAAAAATTAAAGGCGTTCGTGATCCCGACGATCCAGAGCAAGGTTAACATGACATTCGCCATATCGCCGACTGGGCCACTTGGAAACAATGTCAGAACCTTGCCGGTCGCGATGACGATTCCTGCCGCCGCCAGTTGAGCGACCAGCTTGGACGCGGCAGGCAGTTCCCACACATCGTCGATGACGCCGACCACCAACAGTAGCGATCCAGCTGTGAGGATCGCGATCATCCAGTCCGGTAGAATCGAGTTCAACAGCACCGAACTGAGGAATCCGAGAAACACAGCCACGCCACCGAGCCTCGGAGTCGGATGCACATGGATTTTTCGCTCGGACGGTTGATCCACCACCCCCCACTGATGGCTGAGATGGATCATAACCGGCGTTAACGCACCGGCACCGAGAAATGCAAACAGAAGGATGTACAGCCACCGAAGACCTTCGAACACAAAAAATTGACGAACCGTGGGAACCGCTAAGGCCACCACACCCAACAGCGCCCCCAACGCAACTGGTGTCAGCCAGCGTCGACTGCTGCGCAGCTTGAAGGATGGTATCTCGATATCGATAGCCTTCACGAAAGTACCTTCGACAACGATCGCTGAATCTGCAGAACTTCATCGTCTACGAGATCGGGATAGAGCGGAATCGATAGCGCTGTTCGATCCGCTTCATCGCTATGAGGAAAACCAGCCCGATCGAGATAACGGTGAAGCGGGCGAAAGACAGGCTTGCGGCAGTGAATCCCCTGCTGCTCCAACCGATTGATCACATTCGCAAGGCCATCATGATCAGTCTGTGCATGCGATAGCCTAATAACAAATCGATAGTAGCCATGTGTCCTGCCTGGAGGAGCACTCGGACAGACGGCAGCCTTAGCAGAAAGCGTGTCCCGATACGCTGCGGCGAGGAAAGAGCGCCGTTCCTGAAAGGCAGAGAACCGTCCTAACTGGGAGAGCCCAAGCGCCGCTTGCAAGTCGGTCAGCTTGAGATTGAAGGATGATGGATCCAGTGCCGCTGCGCCATCATATTCGCGCAGCGATTTGATTCGTTCGAGCAACGCCCTCTCATTCGACAACACCATCCCGCCTTCTCCGGCACACAGCGTCTTCGTCGCATAAAATGAACAGACGGTAAGCCGCCCAACCGTGCCGACAAGCCGACCTTGTTCTGTTACCCCGAGGGTCTGCGCACAATCCTCGATCAACGGTATCCCGAGGCCTTCGAGCGCCGTCAAGTCGGCCGGCAGGCCGAACAAATGCGGGACAATGATTGCGCGAGTCTTTTTGGTTATCGCCCGGTGGGCTGCGAATGGATCGATGTTGAACGTATTCAAGTCAATGTCGACAAGCGTAGCCTGTGCCCCGACTCGTTGTGTTGCAAGCCAGGGTGCCGCACACACATAACTCGGCATGATCACTTCATCGCCCGCTCCGATCGCAAGTGCCCGCAGCGCCAGTTCCAGCGCCGCGGTTCCTGAACTGACCGCCACGCCACCCTGCACGCCGACGAAGGTGGCCATGTCACGCTCGAACTGTTCAACCCGAGGCCCTTGGGCAATCTGTCCAGAACCTAGTACTTCGGCTGCCGCTTGTAGGTCCGCCTGTTCGATTGCGGGCCGTGAGTGTGGAATCATTGTCGATACCGTCATCATTGCCCGATGTTAATAAACAAGCGCAGCGGAACGAAGCCTTCTGCATTTTTCACCCGGCCTTGGATGCCGCGGAAATGCGCCCCGGCCCGAATCACATCCACAATACTCAGACCTTCAATGTTGGTCTTCTTTACCTGCGAGGCGTGAGTTTCGATTGATTTGACCTTGTCCTCGAGCACATGGTCGATGTCAACAAATACGGTCGGCGAAAAGTTCTGGGTCGTCGGTCCTTCATAGAACAACACGTTCTGAGTATACCGGGTCGCGGTGATCGTACTCATCGCCAGGTGCCGATGGTCTTGATGGGTATCGTCGTGATAGTGCGAGAAAATGAAGTGCGGCTGCACTTCCTTAACCACCTCTTCGATCTCCTGAATGAGTTCGCGCCCCATTGGAACGGCTGTGTCCTCATACCCGCCCCAATAAATTTTCTCGACCTGTAATTGTTTCGCCGACTCTTCCTGCTCGCGCTTGCGTACGTAGCTCGATCCACCTTTATCGCCGGACGTCATTACCATCAAAAAAATGCGATGCCCCTTTTGCGCATACTTGAGCAACGTTCCTCCGCACCCAGCTTCAATATCATCCGGGTGCGCGCCAATTGCCAAAATGCGCATCGGTTTTCTACGATCAGTCGCCATCTCATCCCCCTCACTCCGCTGGATGCTGAAAAAGTCGTGTTTCCCACCCGCCCGACCCCGGCGCGCCGAGACGCGCCTTTCACCGGCTTCGTTCTCGCATCACTCAGAAGCTCAACATTGCAGAAAACCTTTCGGAGGTCCGGAACACTGACGGGATCTATCCGTTCACCAAGATCCATTCTAGGGGTGAACGGCCACACGGAGTGCGGTTGGTACCTCCTCGCCTCTTCGCTCGCTGCGGTCTTGCTGGACGGCCTTTTTGAGCATCCAGCCTGACTTTATCTCTATTTATCCTAAGAAATAGAGACAATTGAGCTTTTCCCCGGTACAACATTTTTGACCGAAGACTCTTCGTGCTATATCTCGGCAGCCACATTCTGCCCCGTCCGTGCCTCGCGCAGTCGCGTCAGCGCCTCAGGGCCGCAACAGAACAACAGATCGATTGCCGACATCGCCGGCATGAACGGTTCATAGACTTGCCGATATATCGGATGTTGGAACTGTTGCATCTCCAGCTTCAATCCAGACGATTCAAATCGTCCAACATCCAGATACTGCTCCCCGCCAGAACCGGAGAGATATCCCGATGCGCCAACAGCATGACACAGATCAATCAATCGGTCGGTAGGCTCTTCGCGCACCTCCCACTCAGACGCACAACGAACGGCCGTCGTAATTCCATATATCTCAAGCAGCCAACGAATCACCGCCATATTCAACTCATGCAGCCGCTCCCATGGCCTCGCATAGAGGCTGAGCAATTCCGGAAGATAGCGGTTGCGGAATGGCGCCCGTGCATACTGCATCTCGATGGCATGTTCATGCTGGCTTCGCCAATTCACGGTCTGATTGATCCGAACATCTTTTACCAGTTGGCCAAATCGATGAAGGACCGGTACGGTCACCCATTGCCAACCGCCCGCAGTTCTGATTCGATTGCGATTTTGCCACTCGTTCTTCTTGAACTGCACTGAATCCAAGGCGATAAATAGATCTGCCTGATCGATCTTGTCCAGATACCCCAGCCAGGGTAGATACTGTGGTTGATGGATCGTGACGCGCATCACTATGCCTCAGCGAGCTGCCCTCAGTGCGAGAATCGGCTCCACAAAGATCGGGTTACTCAAGAGTTCACCACTGCCGGTGATCTCCACTCGATAGGTCATCCGCTCTGCTATTGGCACGCTTGTGTCAGGCCAGTCGACCCGAAACGGTGTTTCACCAATCAACTGAGCGATGACCTGACCGGAACGGATTACCCTCACTTTCACAGGGTGGCGGCCACGATCGACTGCCGTGACAGAGAGCTGGACCATGAGATCGTGTGCCCCACCTGGGTCAAGCCTATCACCGACCGATGCCGATTTGGCTCCACCTTGGCATACCACTCGAAACTCTCCCAATCGAAGCTGAACGTGATGATCGCCATCCCCCACTGCATAGGAGTGACCGGACTGAAGCGCCTCAAGCACACCGGCTGCTGTCCGCTCTTTCACCCAGAGCGCCGTGATGAGGCGATGCAGATCCTTCCCGGCATCCTTCAATCCATGAAACGCCAGCTCCCCGATCAGGACCGGGATCGGTCTCTGTTCATTTGTGGGCAATTGCAGCAATCGATCCCACAATTCACCCGGCTTGATGTTTGTTCGTCCATCCTGATAGAGCCCACCAAATCCGGTGTACCCAATCGTGTGTAACAACGACTCGGGGTGCGGCTCTGTCTTGATGGTCACAGTTCCAAGCAGTCCCGCACCATATTCATGAAAGTCTCGCGCCTCTGTCATCGACCAAAAAACAAGCCCACCCTTGGCCCTCACATCATCGATGAGGGCCTGATAGGGGCGATACCCCAATCGGTCATCATACGAACTAAACGCAGGCTGGCTCAGGGGCCAAGCATTCACAAGCAACGCCACTGCAAAGACGATCAGAACACAGGCCATGGCCCGCCGGAGCGATCGCTGATCGGCGCGACGCTTAAGCGGCCTCCACAACCAGACGGCTGGAATCGCCAACAACACCGGCACACCATTCACCGCGCTTCGCCAATCGAATGAGTAGGACGATGTGTTCCCGCTCGCAGGAAGGGATCGATAGTCATCCGGGTTAGTTAGACCGAGCACCAGAAGATTGCGTTGAGCATTGTGCATCGTCAACGTTCGCCCCACAATCGAGCCGGTCCAATAGTAATAGGGCGCGACCTCGACTCCGGGTAGGATGATCAGCTTCGGGTGACGGCTCTGCACCGCCGCGATCTCGTCCAAGTACCGTTCGATCCCATACTCCAGCACAGATGGAAAACTGACTTGTTGCTTTAAAAGACCTGGCAACGGCCAGAGTCCATACTCATAACGGAGAGAAAAATTATCGGTGAGGATCAGCACATCTAGACCGAGTTGTTCCGCCCGTTCTGCCAACTCATCAACGGTGAATTCACCGGTGCTGGCAGTACTATGGACGTGCACCGTGGCCAGCACCTGTTGCCGTTCTTCCGATGCCTGTGCTCGTACACCAAAACCTGGCAGAGATGACGCCATAATCACACATGCCAGGATGAATCGACACGTACGACTCATTGGTCCATGATCCTTATCCACGAGCACTGAGGGTCTCAGTAAAAATTGATTCAATGACGCGAACCATTGAGACCGACCCATAGCGGCTGTCTACGCTACGTCCCGCTGCCAGGCCCAATTGCTTGGCCCAATCCGGTTGATCGAGTACTCGCCGTATGGCATCCGCCAACGGACCGGCATCGCCAGGAGGCACCAGTAAACCAGTGTGCTCGTGACTGATGACGGCCGGAATACCCCCGACACGAGAGGCAATCACCGGTAGCCCAGCTGCCATGGCTTCAACCAAGGCACGCCCCATCCCTTCATTGAGTGAAGGCAACACAAACAGATCCATCCCGGCCAGACAGACTTCTACGTCATCCCGGTGACCGAGGAAATGCACCGCATCATCAAGTCCAGTCAACTTCGCTTGTTGAAGAAGTGCGTCAAGCTGATCTCCACTCCCGACGATCACGAGATGAAGGGAGGGAAAATCCTTCTTCAACTTGGAGAAAGCTTCGATCAGGTATCTATGGCCTTTAATGTCAGTGAGCCACCCGACCGATCCAACGACCTGCGACCCAGGTGGACAGCCAAACCAGTCCGGTAGTTGTTTCCCCTGAGCTCTTGCCCTCCCGAATCGTTCACGATCGATCCCACTCGGTACCACGGCAAAGCGGTCGGCCTTACCCACCTCCCGATCGAGGTGATCCTGCCGCTCTGCTTCTGTCAGTGCAATCAAACGATCTGTGAGTGCACTCAACCCGCGTTCGATCTGAAGAAACAGCCAGGATCGGAACGGGCCGAAATGCCCGTAGAACACATGTCCATGTGGCGTATGCACGATCACCGGCACCCTCGCAACCCACGCTGCCACTCGGCCCAACACACCTGCCTTCGATGTATGAGTATGGACCAGCATCGGTTGTTCCTGTCGGAACAGGCAAATCAATTCCCACAGGGCCTGTGCGTCTTTGATCGGATTGACCTCTCGCGTCAGTGATGGAAGCAATGTCCAACGAACGTCCGCCTTATCAAGCCGCCGGCAATTTTCCTCAGTGGCAGCCTGCCCGCCCTGCGCATCCCAACGACCTGGATACCCGGCAACCACCAGCGGCTCAAACTGCGCACGGTCATGACCGAGAGCGGTCAACATCGTGTTCTCCGCCGAGCCACCATGATCCAGGCGCGTAATCACATGAATCACCTTCTTCGCTCTGATCGACTGATGCCGCACAGCCGGTCTATTTTCCGACAAGGTCACGAACAATCGATCAAGATCTGCCGTATGCGCGACCCAATTGTATCGCCGCTCCACGATCTCGCGACCTTTCTTTGAGAAGCGCTCTCGTTCACCTGGTTGACCGCGAAATCGCTTCAATACGAGTCGTAATGTTTTTGCGAGAGCCGCTCCGTCTGTCCCTTCTGTCACAAATATCGGATCGACCATGCTCAACACTTCTGGGATCGCTCCAACCGGCGTCCCCATGACCGGCGTACCACAGGCTAACGCTTCGACCGTCACCAAGCCGAACCCTTCGAGTTGCAGCGTCGGCATCACAACCAAATCGGAAGCCTGGTAGTACTTGCCCAATTGATCCTCAGGCACAAATCCGAGCAACGTGACTGCATCGTGTAATCCCTTGCTCGAGATGTGTTCTTCCAATCGCGAGCGCAGTTGACCCTCCCCACCAATCAGAAGAAGCAAATTCTCCTGTTCCTCTCCAAGCATTGTCATGGCGTCAAGGAGATGCTCCAACCCCATGCGGGGAACCAGATTGCGAACCGTAAACACAATCGTACGGCTCTCCGGCAATTTGAGTTCCCGTCTGATTTCATTCCGATCATGCGGCGGGTAGAACGTGACTGGATCGGCTGCGCCTGGAACTACGGTAATGGACTTCGGAGTGATGCCGTGCGTGGCTATGACTTGTTGCTTCATGAATTCGCTCAAGACGATTACATGATGACAGCGGCGAATCACCATGCGTTCAATCCAACGGCGAGCGCGCACGCTCAGCCGTCGCCTGACCCGTTCATGCGTCGCCGAAGCCCGCTCTGCTCTGGTAATATATTCCTCGTGCGCCAACGAGTGACAGACATAAATCCAGCGGTTGACCATTCCATAGCGGAACACAATCGGGCCAAGACCGGCCAGCGATTGATGAATCATCCCAACATCGATCGGCGGGGCCTGCATGGTGAGATCAAATACCCGAAGAGAGTTTTGCACTGAAGACCAGACAAAGGCCGGCTCGCTGGTCCGCTTGACGGAATACCTACGTTCGCTCACACTTCCGATCGACAAACTGGCTTCGGCAGACTCAAAAGGAGCCCGGGCAATCACGCGCACATCGTGGCCCAGCTTGCCAAGCCCCAACGCTTGTTGACGAAGCACTCGCTCGGCGCCGCCGATGACCTGTTCGATCGTGACTTCTGCAAATAAGACGACATTCATGCGACGCCGACTCCCATTGGATAGGAGGAGGCAGACTGTGCCACTTGCCCATGCCACAATTCCAACACCATGAGTGCATAGAGTTGATCTGTAAAATTCCTCCGGCCGCTGTGGTGCTCTGTGAGCAGCCACCGCACATAGGCAGGGTTGACGTACCCCCGACGGCGGATGGTCTCTTCAGAGAGCAAATCTTGACTCATCTCGCGTAAGTCTTCTCTCAGCCAGCGTGCGAGTGGCAGCATAAAACCGCGCTTTTTGGCTGAGATAATACTTTCAGGCAATATATCTTGTAGAGAATATCTCATGAATTGCTTTAACTTCCATCCTTGAAATTTTGTTGAGGCTGGCAACGAACAGGCAAAGGCCAGAAGATGGTGATCGCAGAAAGGGACACGGAGTTCGAGCGAATGGACCATACTCATTCGATCGCCCATTCGCAACAGATCGTCCGGCAGATAGGTCTGTAAATCAACGCCCATTGCGCGATCAGATGGGTCGAGTGAAGGCCATTCCTGAAAAAGACTTCGGACACGGCGAAATGCCGAGTCGTCGACTACAGCAGATTGGAGTCCCTCGGCGAACAACGGCGCATCCCATCCGGCAGGTTGAAACGTCGTCCAACGGAGATATTGCTCACTTAACGGGCGATGGCCATCCAGGAGAAATCGTTTGATACGACCACGCATCTCGTGGCCGCCTGCGCCATCCGGTAGGCAGGAGACAGCACGAGACGCAATCCATGAACGCACCCCCACAGGAAGCGATGCGTAGTGAGCCGCGGTTCGTAGCCCAAGATAGCGTGGATAGCCGCCGAAGAGTTCGTCGCCGCCAATGCCGGATAGCGCAACCGTCACGGACTGTTTGGCTACCTCTGATACTAAATACGTAGGAATGGCCGATGAATCGGCAAACGGTTCCCCCATGCCGGCCACCACACGAGGCAACAACGAAACTGCATCAGGGCGCAGTATGGCTTCCGTGTGGTCTGTCCCGAAGTGTGTCGCGAGGAGCCTGGCAGCTTTGAGCTCATTGAACGATTGATCTTCCGGCGCGTCATATCCGAGGGAAAATGTTTTGATCGACCCAGGAATCGCCTCGCGCATGCAGGCAAGAATCGACGCGGAATCCAACCCACCTGACAGGAACAATCCGAGAGGAACATCACTGATCAGATGGGCCTGCACGGAGTCTCGCAGCGCACTCAAGAACTGTGAGCGTTGGTCGCCCAGTGGAGCCTCATGCAAACTGCCTGCTTCTTCCGTCGGACGATAATAGCGCCAGAATTCCAATCGACCCCGTACAATCTTGAGGGCCTCGCCGGGTTGAAGCTGGGAGACACCCTCTACAATCGTATCAGGGCCAGGAACATAGAGCAGTGAGAGGAAATCAGCGATCGCCTGCGGGCGAATCGACCAATGCGGCAGTCCTTCCAGCAGGGAAGGCAATTCTGACGAGAAAAGCACTTGCTGGGCAACCCCTGCTTTGCCAGGCTGGACAGAGTAATACAGAGGTTTGATTCCCAAACGATCACGAACCAACAACACAAGATCACGCTCTCGATCCCATACAGCGTAGGCAAACATTCCCCGCAGCCGGTAGACCGCCTCAGGCCCCTCCTCTTCATACAGATGGACCAGGACCTCAGTATCGCAATGGGACTGAAAGCGATGCCCCTTGCTGATCAACTCCTCGCGGAGTTCGCGATAGTTGTAGATCTCCCCGTTCATCACTGCCCAGACGGAGCCGGTCTCGTTCCTGACCGGTTGGCTTCCACCGGCAAGGTCAATCACTCGCAATCGCCGTACACCAAGAGCGACGCCTATGTCGTGATGTCTCCCTTCCTCGTCCGGCCCCCGGTGGACAAGCCGATCGAGCATCCGGTCAAGCAGAGCTGGATCATTGTCTCCTACAAAGCCGCAAATACCGCACATAGCATGACAACTCCAAATGAACGTAGCTACCGACTCTTCTCCATCAAGACTCGCTCTCGCCGTTCATACTCTTCTCGCTCTTTCTGGTGGCGAGGCGAAATCTCCTGAGGCGGCACGTCGACCGGCTCATATCGCGTATGCTTGGCAGATCCCACCGAGGTAAACAGAGACCGCACTCCAAACGTGGCGACTGCGGCAAGCAGGCAAAGCACAATGACGATCCCCAAAAATCTGATTGCACGCCGTCCACGGAGGCTAAACCAATGGGATCTGCTCACGACAATACCCTGTCCCGCTGGGCAATGAGCTCAAATGAAGGGGCCCAGACCACGCGCCCTCCCGTTACCTTATAGAGCACCTCCGCACAAGACCAGAACGCTGTCCCGGCTACCCGCCATTTAAGGCGACTCCTCCATGGATTCTCCAGAGCGAGAGGCCCGCGACTAGGAACTGAGTTATGAATCGCCGTGGTGTGTAATCCAATCCCTTTGAGCAACGAACTGAGCACGTGAGGCGAATAGAGAAAAAGATGAAATGACTGATCAAAGCGGGATCCAACCCACCGGGCCGGTGTCCGCATCGGAAGATGAAACACCCCATTGGTTGCTCTGATGACGACGAGACCCGATGGCGTCAGTGCGCGGGCGACCTGCCGCAAGAGGCTTACAGGATTCGTCACTGTCTCCAGTACGTTCACAAGGGTGATCACATCGAACGGTTCAGGATGGCTACTTCGTGACAACCAATCGGGCGGAAGGATCGTGAGCTGACGATGAGCCGCACGCTCGGCTGCTTTTTTCGACAACTCCAGCCCATAACATGTCCATCCTGCCGACTGACAAAGCGACAAGAACGCGCCGTCTCCGCACCCGATATCAAGTAGCCGACCGGGAGGCTGCCGGTACAGGCCAAGCCGGCGCACGACACTTTCAAATACCGGGTGGCGGTCAGGCGACGCCTCGGCCTCCCCATAGGCCTCGTCGTAATCCTCCCGGTAAAACTCTTCAACCACGATCCCCAATGGACGAGGATTCAAAAACACAAGCTCGCAGTCAGGACAACGCACATACCGCCTGGTCGGAGTCTGAAACATATCGACCGGTGTCGCGTGACTGCCACAAGGGCAAACAATGTGTTCTGTCTCCGGCATCGCTGCCATCTTCACGCTGCCATCCGTTTCTGGGCCGGCGCCTGCACATCTGCGTCCCGCAACGCCGCATCAAAGACCGTTGTCGTATTTCTCACCATATGCTCCACCGTAAACTGCTTCTGCACTACGGCTCGCCCTGCTGCTCCCATCTTGGCGGCAGCGATCGGATTACTCAATATTTCTTGAATAGCCATCATGAGGGCTTGAGGATCTCGCGCCGGCACAAGCAGCCCCGTCTTATGGTGTTCAATCAACTCTGGAATCCCGTTGACCCGCGACGCAACCACTGGGCAGCCCATCGCCAACGCCTCTAACAGCACAAACGGAAACCCTTCTGATAGCGACGGCATCACGACGACATCCGCAGCAGCCAAAATATCGACAATGTCCTCACGAACCCCTAGAAAGCGGCAGGACCGTTCAACGGCGCGTTCGACAACCAGGCGATGCAGTTGGTCACGAAGTTCCCCATCTCCCACGAATACACAACACAATTGCGGCCATGCCTCGATCAGGTGCGGAAGCGCCTGCAACAGAACACGATGCCCCTTTGCTTCGGTCAACCTGGCGATCATGACCAATACTGGCCCTGTGACAATACCAAGCTCTTTCCGCACTTTCTCCCGATTCGGCTGTGAGGGAAAGGCTGACGGATCTATACCGTTGTAGACCGTTTGAATCCGTGCGGCCACTGCCGGGCATTCATCAATCTGATCACAACGATTGGAGTCCGAGACACAGATGATCCGATGAACGAGCGGAAGCGTCAGACGGAGCGCCGTGATGTAAAACCATCGTGTCAGTGAACACACCTCATAGTCTTTCAGTGAATTATGGACCGTCGAGATAATGACCGGCACACCGGCCAGACGTCCCGCAATGCGTCCATAAAAGTTCGCCCTGGCACCGTGCGTTTGCAGAATCGTCACTCGCTCCCGCCTAAGCAATCGGGTCAAGCGCCAGAGAGCGAAAAGGTTGAATAACGGCGCCAAGTGGACGAGGTGTGTCTCCACTCCCCGCTCTTTCATACGTCCTATAAATGGGCCAGGTTCGGGGCAGATCAGCATCACTCGATATCGACTGCGGTCGAGACGGTCAAAGAGCAGTTCCAGATACCGTTCACCGCCTCCATAGGCCGCAGACCCGGCCAGCTCTGCAAGAACGACCGGGGTCATGGTTTTCTCCCAAGAATCAATAAGCTCCCGCGCAAATGCGGGATGAGATAAAACGGGACCTTCGCCCAATCAATCATGCTCTGCCGAGCGGTCTGTTGACAGTCCTGAGTGTCCTCACCCAAAAAAAATCGCGACAGAGCGATCTCAAACCCGACGTGGCGTAGCATGCCTGCCAGCTCGTGCATCGCATATTCCCGTGCGTGAGGACGCCATTCATCGTTTGGATCGTTATAACCGGGAGGGGCCAGCCGATCATTGGGCGATCGACCGATTAACAGTTTGAAGATATTCCCGATGCGAGTGACATTTGGAGTTGTGATCACAAGATGGCCGCCGGGCTTCAAAATTCTGTAGGCTTCCGACAGTAAATGAAACGGCGAGATGAGGTGTTCCACGATCTCCAATGCAAAGACGAGCTGTGCGGAATGGTCTGGCAACGGGACTTTATCCTGGTAACCTTTGGACGTGAATTGTTGCCCAGCCGGATCGAGGTTGACGGTGAAAATCTCGACATCGGCATCCTGTTTCATGAACTGCACAAACTCGGGACTCGCCATCAGTCCGGCACCGAACAAACGCGCCGCTCGTGTCGGCTCGAGCCCACGCGAGAGGCGTAACAGACTGCCTGGAAAGGGACCAAAATCCACGATCGTCTGTGGCCCATCCGGCAACCGTTGCAACCCGCTTCGAAGCGCCACATGGAGACGATCTCGACATTTCAATGCGTGATTCATCGGGGTAGTAAAACGCGCGTCTTGCTCCCCAAACGTCTCGTATGGAGACGGTTGATAGGTTCGGATGGTTCGATTGAACTCACGCCTGGTCAGTTCATATCCCACGAGATCACGGTTTCCTTCCAACGATCAGCAGGGTGTCACAGAGCAAGGTAAAATGGAGCTGACTGAGCCGATTGAATCGTTGACGCAAGCCCGTAAGCTGTACCACCTGAAGCCCCGCCTTCCTGACAAGGTGTTCGAGCAGGGATGCGCTGAATGAATGGAGATGACGCTCATCGGCGGTCACGGACGGCACTTGACCGCTCAATGCTTGAACGCGGAATCGCCAAAACGCGACGTTCGGAACGGTCAGCAAGATATGCCCCCCTTGCTTCAGAACGCGAATGAGTTCCTCTAGGGTGCGATCCGGCATGATCAAATGCTCGATCACTTCGCTCGCAATGACCAGGTCGAAACTCTCGCCGGGTTCCGGCAACGTCTCACAATTGAGGTCGACGGAGTACTGCCGATCGAGCCCTTCACTTCGAGTGAGAGCTGCAGTGGACACATCGCAACCATGAATGACGACATCGCAACAATTCGCTCGGATCGCCCTTGCCAGCCGCCCATCTCCGCACCCGACGTCTAAAATCTTCTGCGGAGCAAGCCGTTGGACCACGCTGCTGATCTGATCGTATCGGCGTACGCCGTTAAAGGCTGTGGCCTCGGCTTTCCACCCATTCCATTCATCGTTGTATCGCTCGCGTTGGCCTGCGCTAGTCCGATTCATTGAGCACCCAACCGTTACGTCTTTCCGTCACATTCGTGCGCCCTGGCCTTTCCCAACTCATGCCGATCCCCCAACTGAATAGGCAGCACTGTGTTTGTGACGCTCCCCCGCCACCCAGACACGCCACAACATCATCAGCAGCTTCTCCATCTGTTGATGACGATCGGAGCGATCTGAGCAGACAGCCTTGAACATTTTTGCGAGCACTCCCCCTCCAATCCACGCCTTCATGATAAGCCGCTCTAGCCACCAGAAATGTTTCTCCACATAAAAAATCCGGCTGAGCTCCCATTGCACATTGAGTTGATCTCGATGCTCCACACTACTGCGCCCGATCAAATGGACCACCTCACAGTCCGCGATATGTCGCACGCGATAGCCTCGCAGATGAATCCGCCGGCACAGATCGACATCTTCGAAATACATGAAAAACCGATCATCGAATCCTCCCATTTGTTCGAACAACCCCTTTCGCACCATAAAACAGGCGCCATTTGCCCACTCCACGTCTTGAGAAACTGTGAAGTCTAGTTCAGGGCTGCTGCCGACCATCTGTTTAACAATCGTTGGAATCCAGGGCGAATAGCGCAAATGATCGCGGAACGAAGGGAAGGGAAAACAAGACTGCAGCACTTGTCCGGCTTCATTACATTGGAGACAACTGACAGCCCCAATATCGTGCTGCCTATCCAAGCACTCAACCATTCTAGAAAGAGTACCCCCCCGCATCACCGTATCACTGTTCAGAAAGAGCACATATTGTCCATTGCCAATGACGGCAGCCTGGTTACAGGCTTTGGCATATCCACCGTTATCTTGATTCGCAATGACCCTTGCCTGCGGGAATTGGGCCTGCACGGCAGTGACGCTGCCGTCGTTAGATGCGTTATCGACCACGATCAGTTCATAACTCACATCCTTTGTCATGTCCTGAATGGATTTCAAACAGGCCAGCAGTAAGCCTCGCGTGTTATAGCTGATGATGGCAATCGTTAGATCCACGGAGTGCCGGCTCCTATCGTTTGACCGCACTGAGCATGAGTTCATTGCCGGCCCATCGCCAGAATGGCAAGAGCCCTCGTTCGAGCCGGTGGAGCCCTCGAGCGACCGGACCAGCATCGCAGGGTTGCAAGTTGCCGCGCGCATGGCCCTGGCGACGAATCCTCAGGCTCTTTTCGTAGTTCACATGGGAAAGAAAATGGCGTGTCAACAGACGCTCGACGCGAAACCCCGCTCGCTCCACACACGTCTGCAACGTGCTCGGCGTAAACAGCCATAAATGCCGAGGGGGTTCCAGTGCCATCCAATCCTCCTTGAATAGCCGGCTCATAAGCCCCTCCATATTCGGTGTCGTGAGAACCAACCGCCCACCGTCTTGCAACACCCGGTGACACTCGCGCAAATGGGCCAACGGATCTGGGACATGCTCAATGGCATGCACCATGGTCACAACAGCTATGGTGCGATCTGACAGTCCAGCTGTCTCCAGCGTTCCCACCTTCACAGGCACTTCATAATTCTCGCGAGCGATCCGGGCGGCCTGAGGGGAAGGATCGATCCCCATAACCGTCCATCCGAGTGCTTTCATCGCTGAGAGGTACCCACCCGCTCCGCAGCCGATATCCAGAAGCGTACCCCCTTCGACAAAGGGAGGACAGAGTTCGTCGCGTCCATATCGTGCACGACTCTGCAACGCAGGAACCTGACCGAGAACACGACCCCCCACCGAAGCCCACCACTCATGTCGTTTAAACCTGGTATAGCCGAAAATCTCGCTCAAAATCAGTCCGCGCAATACATCACGAACACCAGCTGCCGGCCTGATTGCCACTTCACCCAGTGCGACTCCTTCATGGGGTTCATAGTCGTCTGGATAGCATTTCGGAATCTCATCAATCGTCGGTCGCGGGCTTTCCCACACCAGCCCGCAGCCAGAGCAGCGGGCAAAGCCGAACTCACCTTCGACTGAATACAGGCGGTCGTGAAGTCCGCGGAACAATGTCTCCCCAGGCGTGCCACAGAGCAAACAATCAGCCGCTTCTTCCGTTCTTAGTGTCGGCATGTCACCGCACACGATGTCAGGTCTGTATTTGTGTCTTTGGGGTAATGGAAGGCTTCTTGCCCAACGGCCAGTCGCACGCGCTTGGTGAGCTCATGCCCCCACCACTTCGGCGATCGACGCCCCAACACCACCTTCCCCAATCCTCCACCAAGTACCAGCAAGGAATTGACGGTCAGAATCAACCACAATAGTCCAGCGCTTAGAAGCCCTTCATGCTTTCGATAGTAGCGAATAAGTCCGATCATGCTATCGGCGATCCCCTGATCGGGCAACTCATGCACTCCTCCAGCTCCTCCGTGATGCAGGACCTCAGCTTCCGGTAACAGGAATATCCGATGCCCGTGATCGTATAACCATCGGCATAGGTCCACATCGTTATAAAAAATGGGAAACTGTTCATCAAACAACGATAGTGGCGTGAGGATTGATTGCCTCAGCATTAAGCATGCTGCTGGCGGTTGTTCAACTTCCGTCACGCTCTGAAACGGCTCATCGGACATATAGAAGGCGCGAACCCACCGATTACGTGGGAACACATTCCTCAATATCGTTTCCGAGAACAACACGTACCGCCAGCAAGGCAGCCGTTTGTGGTAGCGTTGTATCGTCCCGTCCAGATTTCGTAATACTGCAGTTACACCCGCCCGTTGTAAATCGGTATCGAGAAACTGGACCATACGTTCGATCGATCCACACCCCACTTCTGTGTCCGGATTCAACAACATGACATAGCGCCCTCGTGCTCGTTGATAGGCTTGATTGTTGGCTCGGGCAAACCCGACATTTTCTGAGTTTCTGAGCAGTTCCACCCACGGAAATTCTTCCTCCACAAGCACGGCACTGCCGTCTATCGACCCGTTATCAACGACAAGTATTTGTGCACGAACGCCACCTATTCCACTCGCAAGCGCGCGCAAGCAACAGCACAATAAATCCCGCGTATTCCAATTCACGATGATGATCGACACATCCTCTTCATGTCCTTGGAACACCGAGGCCCTCCCAATCAAGCGCTCCACAAGGTCCGCAGGCGGGGGTATTCTCGCGCCCAGAGATACCATCCATACAGACTCATGCCGGCGAACCCACATATGATCGCCGGCCACTGTTCCATTCTCATCGAGGGGACGGTATGGCTGAGCAGTAGACCCAGCACAACGATTGCCACCAACCCTCCCGCCCATCTCAGCGGTTCAAACGCCGGCCACGCATCACATCCCAATAGCTGGACCGTCGCCCGAACATGCAACACAAGACCGACTACAAACGTCAGGGAGATTGCCCAAGCCGCCCCGACCAGTCCCCACGTCATCGTAAACGGAATCAGCAATGCGACATAGCACAGGCACATCACAGCCCAGATTTTGGTTTGTACTTGAGGGTGATTGGCTCCGCAGTGAAACGCAGCCATCACGCTGCAGAATGCCGCGGCAATGGCAAACAAACAGAGGACCCGCAACGGATCAATTACAGCGGTCCATGATGGGCCGAAGACAAACGGGACAAGATATGGTGCCAAAGTGGCCGTTGCCAACGCACTGGGCACAACGACCATTCCCGTTAAACCCATTTGCAGGCTCAACGCACGCATCACACCGGACCGGTCCTTTTGTAACATGGCGTATGTGGGCAAGCTGATTTGAGAGATCACACTCATGGCCCGAATGCCAATCATAATCGGAATTGCCATGGCAACTTGGTAGAGCCCCAACATTGCGACTCCGTACAGACGTCCTATGACAAGATCTCCTCCGCTCATGACCGTAAAAAGAAACCACCCAGTAAAATTCTGATACCGTCCATAATTCCAGAGATTCAATAATGAAGCGTGATTGAGTGACCACCCAATACGGCAGGGTGCAATCCAGTGCGACAGAACCGCTCCAAATAAGAACGCGATCAGTTGCCCACCCAATAATGCCCATGCACTCGACCACCACCAGGCCAAGCCGATCGTGACACAGAATTCGAGCACACGACGACTCAGATCAAACGACACCCGTCTTCTTAGATCCAGCTTCTTCAACAACACAAACATGGCAGGACTCTGTACTGAATGCAGAAGAATCCCCACAGTATGGACACGAAGAAATAGGCCAAGCTCAGGGATCTGCATTCCGATCGCAATCACATCTGCCAATCCCCAGAGACCGACTGCAAGTACGATCCCTCTCATGATCGACAAGGTCCACGCGACTCGAAGGTCTTCCTCATTGACATCGGGCTTCGCAATAACCGCTGGCTCCAAACCCAACTCAGAAAAGGTCTGCACGGCAAGCAGGATGGCAGCGGATGCCATCATTAATCCAAAATCACCTGGCAGCAACAGTCGTGTCAGAACAACAAGTTGGATAACGGCAATGCCCTTCTCAACAGCAAACCCAGCAAAAGCCCACCCTCCGGCTTGCAAAACTCGATGACGGATTCTCGTGGATCCGGCCATTGACTCATCGTGGTCAGCATGGCGAACCTGGTTCTGAGTTGATGCCACCTTTATCATCACGCACACTCTCTGCCACGAACATGTTCAGCCGCCACGGCTCCACACACCTGTTCCAGTTCCATCGCTCTCATATCCCACGTATGGGAGTGCACAACGGCAACATGCCCGGCTTGTCCCATCTTTCTCGCCGAGGCAGGATCCCGGAGCATGCGAATCACCCCCTCGGCGAGCGCCACAGGATCCTCTTCCTTCACCGATAGCCCGGCGCCTAACTTTTCCACCATGTCGCCATAGCCTTCGCCGGCCGTTGCAATCACAGGCCTCGCGCAAGCCAGATATTCCCAGAGTTTCATCGAATCACCAGAATAGAAACGGACCGGTCGATGGAGAACGACACACACGTCGCTTGCCCCAATCCACCACGGCACCTCTTCGACGCGCACTCGCCCCACAAACGATACGGCATTGTCCAGGCCTCGTTGACGCACCATTGCTTGAAGCGCTGGCCTTGTATGACCATCGCCTACAAGCAGGAGCTTAACGGCTGGACATTCACGGCACACTATCGTCATGGCCTCAACGAGAGTGTCGAGCCCGTGCCAGGGGAAAAACCCACCGACAAATCCGATGTACGATGCATGAGGGTCAAGCCCAAGTCGGTGACAGGCATCTTTCTTTTGCCGCGGCACACAGACGGAAGGATCGACCCCGTTTCGAATCACATGGCAACGATCAGCAGCGATACCCCACTCCCGTTGCATCCAGAGAGGAATTTCCCGACATACACTGACAATCGCCTGTGCCCGTCTCCCCGACACCCGTAGAGTTCCTTGAATGCCATTGCGAATGGGTTTCCATCCCCACAGGCCAGTCAACTCCTCTCCCGCCATACCATTGACAAACAGCACATACGGGCATCGCATCACACCGGCACAGATCAAGGGAGCGACCTGGCCCGGGGAGTCGAACCACAGCATGACGTCTGGTTTCTCTCGCCACATTGTCCAAAGCAGCGCGATCGCCGAGCCGACCAGATAGGCCCATGGTCTGATCATCGGCAGGTGAGGAACCCGTACCCACACTCCTCGCACACCGATGAATGCAACATCATCCTTCATACCGGACGACGGCCTCGGCGCGACTATCCGTACCTCATGCCTGCGGGCTGCAAGCGCCCGTGCAAACTGCACAACCTGTCGAGCCCCCCCTCCGGCGACTCCAAGGTCCTCATCACAAAAGACCAGAATATTCATAGCGCGGACTGTGCTTTATGAGTCGGCGTGCAGCGCAGCATGACCCTCTGAAACGATCGCACGCGTATTCTCCGTCGAGCGGCGCCAGAAAGCCCCAGTCCAATCGATCTGATGAATCGGATCGGTAATCCCTCGCGCTTGACGAAAATCTTCGATGGCGGCGCGACAAGTCGGCAACCCGAAATCATCGACAATCACAAATCCTCCCGGCGATACCTTGTGATACAATGCCGTCAATGCGTCCATCGTTGACTCATATAAGTCACCATCGAGCCTCAAAATCGCCAATTGAGTGATCGGGGCAGCCGGCAACGTGTCGCGAAACCAGCCGGGTAAGAATGCCACCTGTTCATCCAGTAACCCATAACGGGAAAAATTGGCCTTTACCTCTTCTATTGAAATTGCCAACTCTTTATAGGTCCACAGCGTGTCACCATGATCAACCGGGTAGCGGACTGGATCAGGTTGTGGCAATCCACGAAAGGAATCAGCCAACCAAACCTTTCTCGAACGATCAGCATAGGCTTTTAATACGGCGCGCATAAAAATCGACGATCCGCCACGCCATACTCCGGTTTCAATCAGATCTCCAGGCACACCCTCTCGAATCACCGATGTGACGCAATGCTGGAGATTATCCAGTCGCTTTAGGCCAATCATTGTCTCCGCTTCAAGCGGCCAATCGCGTCCGTCCTGTCTCGCAGCCGTTCGATCCGGTTCAATGTGGACAACTTCCAACTGCACCTGGCGTAAGAGCGATCGGAGGGGGTCAAAAATGAGTCTTCGCCATCCATTGATCGACGTCATTGGCCGGTATTTCTCTTTCCAGAGCATCCGAGTCAGACACTGTTTCATCAGGTGTAAATACAATTCCTCAGGGATGGCCTCATCTTCGTATTCCACCCCAAGTTTACTCATGCTCTCCCACCCCTATTTATTGACCATGACCCGATGCTGGTCATGGTCCTGTGGAACAATCTGCCGAGCCAGGTCACGTAACGTGCGAACAATCGCGTCCCACCCAAATCGCTGCTCCACAAAAGCGCGTCCTTCACGCCCCAATCGGCATGCTTCGTCAGGGTGTGCCAGCAAGTCCAAAACGGCTTCAGCCAGCGCATCGATCTGATCGGGCTGGACCAGGACTACCCCATTCGCGCGAGAAAACAGTGCGGTCACCGACGGAATGGCGCTCGCGATGACAGGTCTCCCACAAGCCAAGTAATCAAAGACCTTCACCGGGGATGTTTCACCTCGATTACCACAGAAAGGTGCGACACACACATTCATGGCCCCAATCCAGGTGGGAACACGGGTGTATTCGACTCGCCCTGCCCAGGTAATCCAAGAAGAAAGACCTCGTAGTGCCGCCTGCTCAAACAGCGTTGCAGTTTCTTCCCCTTCACCAATCATCAGCAATCGCGTCGAAGGGCGGCGATCATGGATACGCGCAAAGGCCTCCAACAAGGTGGCTAACCCTTGATAACGATAAAAGCTCCCGACAAACCCGATGTATTGGCACGCAGGGTCTAAGTGTTCTTCTTGTCTGCACACATTAATTTCCCTTGGTCTAAACACCTCTGTATCCGACCCGCTCGGTAACACGACAACGCGATCGGCCTGCACACCGTACTGTGATTGCACAAGGCTACGTAGTCCATCTGTCAGCACCACCACACGATCACAACGGCGTAACGCAAAGGCAGCCAAGGCATGAGCCATCCAACTTCTCAACCCACTCGTGCACCAGGGAGGAACTGGCTCCCCATTGACCTCGCAAATGCACTGCGCGCCAAACAGTCTCGCGAGTAACAGCGGATGCGGACTATCCATCCACCGGTAATACACAACATCTGGCTTTGACCGGCACGCCCGCACGAAGCTGACAAGGAAAGAGAGAACTGCATAGGAAATCGGACGCAATACCGGCCATGGAACGAGCGGAATCGGTGCAACAGAAAATCCTCGTTGGAGTAATGAGGATCGATAGCGTGGAGGAAGAACTGTCACACTGTCGCCCTGTTCAGCAAGTTGTCGCGCCAATGCCCAGAGACGAACGAGCCCTACGGGATCGGATGGTGCATCCGGCTCATACCAATAACAAAAGAGGAACCATTTCATATGGGTACTCGCTGAATGCCAGGGTTCGTCTGCTCCGATGTCAAACGTGGCAAGATCATGACGAGTCCCGCGCACAGCCAAAATGGCTCCATGATGCGGATGATGATGAAGGTGTTGGCTCCGATGCCATGTGCAAGCATGGCCACCATGCCGAGGAGCAATCCGTGAGCTAGTCCCTTACAAAATGGATCCTGCTCGCTCAGAAACGTCTCGCGTGCGCGTCGCCACAAGCGGATAATCAGAAAGATGAACGCCACAAGGCCGACGAGACCCGTTTCGCCCAGGATCTTGACGTATTGAGCGTCCGCCCAGGCGTAACCGGTGACACCGCGTCCGATCAGAGGACTATGCAGCCAATCTTTCAGAACATATTGCCAAGAACGCAGCCGCTCTGTCGTGGAGAGATCCAACCCAACACGCCCCACTGTGATTTCGCCTCCGTATTGACGTCCAAAGAACGTCTCGTTGACCCGATCCTTCACATTCGCAGGCGCCGCAAAAGGAAGGACAACCGCAAGGAGAAGTAGAAGTGCGAGCACACCGGGCCGCCGCCATTGCGTCGCAGCGACAGCCAGCACCAACACACCGGCAGCCAGGTAGGATGAGCGGGAGAGTGTGGCCATGAGAGCCAGACTGATACACCCCATGAGAAGTGCGAGCACGACCCGAACCGGTCCAGACTTTAAGTGGAGGAAAAGACCCATAACGATCGCCATGATAAAGACCAGGTAACCACCGAGGGTATTTGGTTCGCCGCTTTCTCCTTCAAACGGCGCGGTCGCCCGTTGTCCGCTTGGAATCTGAGAGATCGCATACACACTAATGACGAAACAAATCCCCAATAACGCCGTCACCAAACTGACAACCTGCCGTTTGGTCGATACATGATTGACGACCATGAAGAAGACAAAGAAGTATTCAAAGTATTTCATAATAAAAAAGAAACCAGTCAGCGGGCGGACGCGACCCGCGATGACGCCAATCAGCGTTGCAAGCACACAGGCCAGCATGTAATAAATAATGGGGCGATTGATCGGTGTCTCGCGAATGAGCGCTAAATCCCGATAGATAACGGTTTTGACCAACCAACTGAATCCAATGATCACGAGCAAGAGATCGTCTACTCGCAGCGAGAGTTCTCGCGCGCCAACACCTCTCCCTTCCACTCGCCCAACCGCAATTTCCGGAGAGAGCAGCATGGAACCAATTAGAAGAAAGAGCGAGGCGGGAACCGATGTGACGGCGACGAGTACGATGAGAAACCCGAAAACGACCTGTAACCCTATCGTTGGGGTCGCTAATGTGAGGCCGAGCGCGAGTACGGCGGCTAATACTGAAACAATGACGGCATCTTGAGGTTTCACCATCGACGCATGCATGGGATGTCAACTCCTGCTGCCGCGTCAGCGATATTCGTAACGGTAGACACCGCAATCCGATGCGACCTCGGATTTTACATTTGTCAGGACGATGCCCATCACATTGGCCTGCGCATGGTCCAGGAGGAACTTGGCGCGCTTGAGTGCATTCCGACCGATCCGCCCGACTTGATAGACCAGGATCGTCCCGTCGACGCGTGAACTGAACGCCACTGCATCCGTGACCGGAAGAATGGGAGGAGTATCGAAAAGCACAAGGTCATATTCCTCATTCATTTCACCAACCAGCGTCTTGATCTTGTTCATATTGAGAAACTCGTTGGGATTGCCAATCTCAGATCCACTGGTCAGAATATGTAGGTTGTCTAATCCAGGTGTGCTCATCACCCGATCTGCCCCCATCAGCCCAAGCATCAGATCAGTCGTGGATCGCACGTGATTGCGCCAAGAGGTACTGCCTACCAAGGCATCTGCCAAACCTGGGCCCCGCTCGAGCCCCAACCGCTGATGGACAATCGGCCTCCGAAGGTCTGCGTCGACGAGCAACACTCGCTGCCCTTCCTGGGCGAGCGTAATTGCCAAATTAGTGACACACGTGCTCTTCCCTTCTCCAAGGCCTGCGCTGGTGAAGAGGATAGATTTGACCTTTCGATCCATGCACGCGAATTGAATATTCGTCCGTAGCGACCGCAAACTTTCTGACAAGACAGATTTCGGATCAATCAGGCAAATGAGTTTCGAGAAATTTTCCACAGCCAACGCAGAGGCATCGACTGGAAGCGCCGCACGAGCGGCTTCCTCCATTTCTTTCCCGTCGAACTGCGGGATGACGCCGAGGACCGGCACCTTGAGAAACTCCTCGATTCCTTCGATGGTACCGATCGAGGTATCGAACGATTCTCGAGCAAACGCGATGACGATGCCGAGAAAGACACCCATGAGAGAGCCAACCATGAGATTCAGCACCGTATTGGGGGCATTGATCGGTCCCCCGGGTATGATCGCCGGTGCAATAATCGTCACTTCTTCAATCCGTTCCGCACTTTTGATTTGCAGTTCTTGAAGCTTGCCCTTGAGCGTCGCCAACAAATCGGCGTTGATTTTTACATCGCGCTCAAGGCGGCTCATCTCAATCGTCGCTCGTGGAAACTTCAAATACCGGTTCCGATAGCGATCACGCTGATCCATGAGAGTGGCTTCCCGATCTTGCATGGTCTTGAGTTTAGCCTGAAGTTCAAGAATCATCTCGGCTTTGACGTTGTCGACCTTCTGCTGCTGCTCTCGAACTTGTGGATGATCCATCGTATAGTTAATTAGAAGGGTGTTGCGTTCCTGAATGAGATCAAGGAGGCGCTGATTCAGGATCGTGAGCAGCGCATAGGGCTCCTCCGTGAAGATCCGACTGGTTTGATTTCCGATCACCGCATCGCTTCGGCTGAGCACCGAGATCTGTCGTTCTCCCTCTGCGCGCTTTCGCGCCACGTCATTGTACTGTTCTTCCAGCCTGGTAAATGTCTCCAATGCAGCACGCGCCTCTTCAGACAGGAATACCTGCCCTTCCCGTTCTCTAAAGACTCTCAGCGCTTCTTCGGCAGTATTCAACTGCCGTTCAAGCCCGGCCAGCTGTTCCTCAACAAATCGCCTCGACTCCATGACGAGACGATTCCGGGTCATAATATTTTCAAGACGATAGGCATTCGCCACTGAATTGGCCGTCTTTTCTGCCATCTCCGGCTGATCCGAGGTCGCCGTGATACGGATGATATTTGTATCGCCTTCACGCTGTGTCTGGATTTCCTGACCGAGGTTGTACACTGTGTTCAGGTAGGTGGCTGATCGCTTCTCTTCCGGCACCACATTATCCGGTACTCGTCCTAACTCCACTGCCACACGCTCCATCACGGGAAACCCCCGGATAAACTCGGTCTGGGAGTTGAGGTCGTTGGCATTTGAGAAGGACATGGTCTCGATCAACTGTTGGGCCACAGTGCTCGTTCGATCGAACTTCACTCGTGCAGACGCTTCATACAGCGGGCTCGGCTTGAACAGTTCTGAAAACAGGAACGTGAACAACACCACAAGTCCGGCTGCCAGCAGAATGAGATACTTCCGCTTCTTAATGATCAGCCAGTAGTCGATGACATTGAGCTCGTATTGGGCCATGAGGTCAGCGTCCTTCTCTCGTTTCAATTCCGGCGATCATTACTTCAGCAATGCGGGAAGAATAAACGCCGGGTAGAACGGGACAATCGCAGTTGAAATGACCGGCATGATCTTTTTTGCCGCCTCGGCTGCATCGCCTAAGTGTTCGCGCGGCACGAATATAATATCGTTTTCCTCGAGCGACACATTCCTGCTTAGATCGCCATAGGTAAATGCGCGTGCGAGGTCGGCCATGACAATGTGCGGTCTCGTAAGGTCGCCGCCCCGAATCACCCGGACTTCCTCCATTAATGCCGTTTCCTGATATGCATCAGCGGCAGCGACGGCTTGCAGCACGGTCATGTGTCTCGACATGGGAACGACGCCTGGTTTCTTTACGTCTCCAAACACAAAGATGCGTTTGACCTTCAACACTTTCTTCTTTAGAAGGACTTGCACACGCGGGTCGCGCAGATATGGCACAGCAGCTTCATGAATACGGGCTTCCGCCACAGCTGCGGTGACACCTCCAACATCTATTTCCATAAACCCGACTGAAATCTTTCCATTCTCCCGCACAACGCCGGAGAACTTCTCCTCGCCGGCACCGCGCCGAATAATCACTTCGAGTGTATCCCCTGTTTCGATAGGGGTTTCCGAGGTGGGGACAGTTTCATCGGCATAGATATCGCCCTTCGGCAGCGGGGGGATCGCGGTCCCAGAGGAACTGATAGCAGATGGCGGCAAAGACGAGTTGGCAGGATTATGACACCCAGTGAATGCTCCGGTGAGCAAAGGACCGATACTCAGCAGACCTATAAGACATCTGGATATGAACAATCGCACAGCCTCAACTCCTAAAGTATTACTACGACCATCTGATCATCAACTGATGGGTACCACTTCTACAATGTGCAGGGAAGTCTCAGCCCGCAAATCCACCGTCTTCGCCATCAAGGCATGACCTGATGGCATGAGCCGCAAGATCGGCCGCAGCGGGTACTGCCGATTCAACTGTGATACGACTCCGGTTTCGCCGGTGTTCAGACGAACAGTCGTGCCTAACGGATAGATCGAGAGTTGTTCGACCAATGCCTTTAGAAGATGATGCGGAAACGTCGTCTTGCCGCTTACGAGTAGCGTGCGAATCGCCTGATGAGGCGACATACCACGTCGATAGGGACGTACATTCATCAGGGCATCAAACACATCTGCCAACCCGATGATGAGGGCCATCTCATCGATATGATCGCCAGTCAGCCGGTTAGGATATCCGCTACCATCCCATCGTTCATGTTCTTGGAGAATCACCCTCCCCACCCATGGATAGGATTCTCCAACATCCTTGAACAGGCGCGATCCATGATGTGGATGCTCCCGCATGATCTGACGTTCCTCTTCCGTCAATGTTGCGGCCTTGTAGACCAGGGAGTCCGGCAGGACAAACATCCCGAGATCATGTAGTAACCCTGCTAGCGCAATCGGCTCGAACTTCGCCGGCTCATATCTGAGCCCCTCCGCAATCTTCACACTGACAATCGCAACATTCACGGCATTGATGGCGAGAAAGTCTCCGGCATCGCGCTGTAAAACCTTCTCAAGCAACGTGTCGTTGGTTCCAAGAGACGTCACAATGCCGGCTGCGATACGCACTAAATCATCCATCGCCCATGGCTGCCTCGTCTGAACTGCACGCTTGATTCCCTGGATCTCATGACACGCACGCTGATGCCAATCGATCTCAGTGGGAGGCAGAGAAAGAGTGGGAGGTGGATGTGGAGGGCCTGTCGGTTTCATAGAGAGAACAGAACCTTTCACATCAGCAGTACTGGATTCCTGGTTCGACTGTCCCTGAATAAGATCGGTTAACCGCGTCACAACGACTCAAACCTTTCTGTACATGATCAAGGCTCTTACAACCTGCTACCGACTGCTGACACGTTTCACGCTTGGAACAGAGGATTCAGATTTCTCTTCTATTTTGGCAAACTCCCGCTCCAACATTGCCCTGATGAAACCGCTAGTTGTATACCCTTGCTGCTTCAGATTATCGAGTTGGGTTTTAAGGTTAACAGGTAGCTGAATTACGATTCGTACAAGATGTGCCATATCATGGGTTTCCTAGGAGTTTAGATGGCATAGTCTGACGCCAGCATTGGTGTATGCACATGCTATGCCTTGATAGCAGATGATGAAAGCTGAGTAAACTTGGAGACTTATGCTATGGATGTTTTATTACCGGGATGGAGAATGACGAATTTCGCCTTGCCAGCACTTGAAATGTGCACTCGCTCATGTGTCTAGATTCTTCATGGAAGTGTCACGATTTCAGGCATACGAGGTAGGCCTGCATGATTCGGCCAAACAGCGGATCAATGACCGTCATGCCACTGTTTCCATATCCGGATCCAGTTTGCCTTCTCACAAGGCCACAGGCATGAGACACTGCTCGTTGGCTGGAACACCAACTCGCTCGCTCGATGCACATGAAGCCTGTCGTCAGACACTCGACCGGTAAACCAAATCCCTCCGTCATGGTCAGTTCGTAACACCATGCTACCCTCCGACTTATAGGCATCGAGAACAGCATCGGCAGGGTGTCGATAGGAATTATGGCGGCCTGCAGAAAATACGGCATACTGGGGATGCACCGATGCCAACCAGGCATAGTTCAACGAGCTCACCGCCCCATGATGCGGCACCTTGAGAACATCGACCGGACCGTGAAGCGGTGAACGGGACATACGCAACAAACCATGGTGCTCGACATCCGCGGCGAAGAGCATCGTATGAATGCCACAAGTGAGACGCGTCACCACAGAACGATTGTTCAACTCATGCCCACCTGAACGACCCTGATGGGACGGTACTGCACGGTCCCCATCTATCTGTGGATTTAGGACAACCAACCGACATGGGCCGGATGATACGATCTCCTGCCCTTCACTGACGACCCTTTCTGAGAGTCCTTGAGTCGCCAATGATTCCTGCAAACGTCGATAAAATAGCTCTTCACGCGTCTCTCCCGATCCCCAGTACTGTTTCACAACAAAATGTCGGACGATCCAGGCAAGGCCTCCGACATGATCAAGTTGAGGATGCGTACCGATGACCTGATCAATAGTACGAATACCGCGATTCCAGAGAAATGGAGCCACCACCGCACGGCCCATGTCGAATCGTTCATATGTCGCTCCCCCGTCGATCAATACCACCTGTCCATTCGGCAGCTCAATCACCGCACTGTCGCCTTGCCCGACGTCAAGAAATGTGACTCGAAAGTAATCCTCATCAAGAAATATCCGTGGAGACCAAGCCCACCACAACAATATCACTAGGACTCCCGCCCCCGCTGCCCATCGGAATGCCTCACCACCAACTCGTCGCCAGAGCAGCATGAGACAACCATAAAATAGTACTATAGAGAATACTGAAGGGGCCGCCACATGCCATTCCCCTCCAGGGAGCATCGATATCAAGCGGACTACATCCACAAAGTACTCAAGCAACCATTGATTCAATGCAGCCAGAGGCAATATGGTCCCTCCTATCGCAATCTGCCAAGTTGCAGACACGAGGCCAACCGGAACAAGCAAGATTCCCATCACTGGAACGGCCAGTACATTGGTAAAAAGACCGAGCCAAGGCAATTGATAGAAATAATACGCAACAAGAGGAAGAGTGAGCAGAGTCACGATGCCACTCATGGCTATAGAATCTCTCCCCCATCGAATGCAGGTTCTCAGGAGCGACGGTTCAGCTGGCAACTCTTCCATTTGAACTGCGGCTGGCCAAGAGAGCCACGCGGCCATGGCAATGACGGACAAAAATGAGAGCTGAAAGGAGATATCAAATAGCGCTTGAGGATCATGCAGCAATAACACCAGTGCTGCGGCAGAGAGCGCATGAAACAGACGGCGTTCCTGGCCTAGCCAAATCGCACTCAGTCCCACAATCACCATCAGCAACGACCGTATCGTGGCAAGTTCCGCCCCAGCCAGGCAGGCGTAACCCGCGACCGGAAGGAGCGTGCAGACAGCAGCCATACGAGTCGGTGTGATTCTCCGAGACATTGCAAGAAGCCAATTGGAAGGCAACAGAATCGTTGTCCATCTGACAACCGCGAAAATGAGCAGCGCGACAAGGCCTAAGTGACTCCCCGAGATAGAAAGGAGATGGACTGTTCCGGTCGCCATAAACTGATCGCGGAGCTCTGTATCCAAATATCCTCGATCACCGATGATGATACCCAGATACAATCCTAGTGCGGGCTGGGAAAGAGTTTGCATCGCGGCGAAACGAACGTTGCTCCTCCACCGATCAAATAGATTCCAGATCGCCCACCAGGCATGCGCAGACCCCGGCTCAAGAAACTGCACCGCATGAGGTCCGGTCACTGTAGCGATCGCATCAATACCTTGCCGCTCAAGATACATCGCGTAGTTAAATCCACCTGGGTTGAATGATCCGCTCGGACGCCGCACTATCGCCCGAAAGCTGACTCTGTCGCCTTGGAAGAATACTCGTTCAGGTGTGCGCCACGTCAGCCGAATATGCCTCGGTATTCTCAATGCATCAATTGGATCGTCCGGCCTGATGGTCATAACCAGCCGATCGGGTGCCTGTTGCACTGGGGCCACAATACGTCCAGTAATCTCGATTGTGGAATTGGAAGGGTCCTCTGTTATTGGATCATGGGCGATCAGATTGACACCCACCGCCCAATAGACCACTCCAACTAAGAGTATTCCGTAGTGCCACGTAATATCTCGAACAGATACACGATTGAATCGTTCCAGGGCGACCGCACCCAACCCGGCAAGGAGGAGCAGAAAAGAGGTGGAGAGGGGGAAATATTGGATCTGTGATCCGATGAAGAGCCCGACAATGAAAGCAACGGCGAGGGATGGCAGCATAAGCCTCCCTCAATAGAGGGTGACACCTTAACCCAGATGGACCTTAATCACATCTACAAGATGATTGGCAACCTCACGTATTTGATCATCGCACTCACCCTCGACCATCACTCGTAAGAGCGGTTCTGTTCCGGAATATCGCACTAACACACGCCCGCTTCCGTTGAGACGCTGTTCACTTTCATGGATCGCGCGTTGGAGCTCTGGGACTGTGTCGAGAATCGGTTTCCTTGTGACATTCACATTGAGTAATACTTGTGGAACCGCCGTCATGGCTTTGACCAGCTCGGACATTGGCTTCCCGGTGCGTTTCATAAGCGACAAGACTTGCAACGCAGAAATCAATCCGTCACCGGTCGTATTATGGTCTAGAAAAATGAAATGGCCTGACTGCTCTCCTCCGAAGTTGTAGCCCTCAGCCGACATTCGTTCGAGCACGTATCTATCTCCGACGGCAGTCCGCACAAGAGCAATACCCGCTTTCGTCATGGCCAACTCCAACCCGAAGTTGCTCATGACAGTCCCCACCACTGTCTGTTTCGCAAGCCTCCCTTGACGATGAAGATCAAGCGCTAACATCGCCATAATATGATCACCATCTACAATACGCCCCTGCTCGCAGACAAAGATGGCGCGATCAGCATCCCCGTCCAACGCGACTCCCAGATGAGCTCCTTGCTCACGGACCACCTTCTGCAGTGGTTGAGGATAAACCGCGCCACAGCCGGCATTAATATTCATTCCATCCGGCATATTGCCGATCACCTCAACCTTCGCACCGAGTTCGCGCAACACCGTTGGAGCAGCCTTGTAGGCTGCGCCATTGGCGCAATCGACCACCACAGTCATCCCCTGGAAGTCTAATTCCCTTGGAAGAGATCGTTTGACAAACTCGATGTACCGTCCCTCGGCATCATCGATACGATAAGCTTTCCCAATGGCATCAGCCGTCGGTCTGAGGTGAGCTATTTCGTTCGAGACGATGAGCCTTTCAATACGAACCTCCATCTCATCAGGCAATTTAAACCCATCATTCGAAAAAAACTTAATGCCGTTATCCTGATAGGGATTGTGCGAGGCCGAAATCATCACCCCGGCATCGGCACGAAGACTCCTCGTCAAAAATGCGATGGCTGGCGTCGGCATCGGACCGACCAGCAAGACATCAACACCCATCGAGCAAATTCCTGAAGTCAACGCCGATTCCAGCATATAGCCGGAGATGCGGGTGTCCTTGCCGATAACGATTTGATGGCGCCCGGATCGGCGCATAAATAAATGTGCCGCGGCTCGCCCCAGCTGCATCGCCATTTCGCTCGTCATTGGGTCAAGGTTGGCGACCCCTCGAACCCCATCTGTACCAAACAGTTTACGCATGTTGTGCTTTCATAGAAATGGTCCGCTGTCGACTGATCGCCGCTGCGACCTGCACCACATCTTTCATAGCTCGCACGTCGTGGACGCGAAGGATTCCAGCTCCTCGGTCTACCGCAATCGCGACTGCCGCCGCTGTGCCCCATTGGCGTTCCTGAACCGGTCGTCCCACGAGCTGACCAAGAAACCCCTTTTGTGAGACACCAACCATCAAGGGACATTCAAACCGTTCGAACTGGCATAGCTGGGCTATCAGCGTAAGATTATGTTCCAGCAGCTTACCAAATCCGATACCTGGATCAAGAATGATCTGCCTTCGTACGATACCATGTGCCATCGCAAAACGAATTCGTTCCTCGAAAAATACCGAGACCTCCTCGACTACATCGTCGTATCGTGGGGCTTCCTGCATTGTACGCGGCGTCCCCTGCATATGCATCAACACGATTCCAGCTCCCGTTTCAGTGATCACATCGACCATCATGGGATCCCCGCGTAATGCTGTGACGTCGTTGACAAGAATCGCCCCTGAGTCAAGTGCAGCACGGGCAACCATAGCCTTTGAAGTATCGATTGATATGGGAACAGAAACAGACTTTGCCACCGCGGTCACGACAGGAATCGCACGACGGGACTCTTCTACCTCGCTTACGACATCCGCGCCAGGACGTGTCGACTCTGCGCCGATATCCAACAAATCGGCCCCTTCTTCTACTAATTGAACGGCATGCGCTACAGCCGCAGCTGTATCCAAATAACGTCCGCCATCGAAGAATGAATCAGGCGTCACATTCACCACACCCATAATCAATGGTCTGTGGGAAAATTCTATCAATCGATTTTTTGCCTGTCGTGTCAATGTCATAGGTTCTCACATGAGGCGGCGCATTAAGAGAATGTTCTGTAACAGAACACTCCACCTGTCACGGACTTACAGGATACAACACGTCACATACAAGAAGGACTCCCTTCTCGACTGTCGCCTTTTAGATATACTATCCCCCGGCGCCAATGCCCTGAAGAAATGGCGTCACGGGATCAGCGATACAGAAATTAGGCAGGAACTGGTTGGGATGTGGATTGCATAAGAATGTGATCAATGTCGGACCCGTCGAGTACTTCTTTCTCTAAGAGTGCTTCCGCCAAACGCTTCAGACTCGCCATGTTTTCCGTGAGTAGCCGCTTTGCCCGCTCATAATTTTCTGTCACAAGCCGCTTGACTTCCTGATCGATCTCCATGGCTATTTGATCGCTAAAATCGCGCTGACTCCCCATTTCCCGTCCGAGAAAAACCTGTTCGTTTTGTTTGCCAAACGTCAGGGGACCCATTTTTTCGCTCATGCCCCATTCACACACCATCTTCCTCGCAAGGTCCGTCGCGCGTTCTATATCGTTGCCAGCTCCGGTCGTCATCTCCTTCAAGACCAACTCTTCCGCCACACGCCCTCCCATGAGGATGGCAAGCTGGTTGAGCAAATAACCCTTTGAATAACCATGCCGGTCATCGGTAGGGAGCTGCATCGTGACGCCCAAGGCGCGGCCTCGAGGAATAATGGTTACTTTGTGCACAGGGTCCGTTCCAGGGAGCAACTTGGCGATCAACGTGTGCCCGGCTTCATGATACGCCGTTGTCTTTTTCTCTTCGTCGCTCAAGAACATACTTTTTCGCTCTGCTCCCATCAGCACCTTATCTTTTGCCATCTCAAAGTCAATGACTTCGACTTCTTTTTTGTTGAGTCTCGCCGCCCAGAGGGCCGCTTCATTGACCAAGTTTTCCAGATCAGCACCTGAAAATCCCGGAGTGCCGCGTGCGATTTTTTCCAACTCCACGTTCGCCGCAATCGGAACCTTCTTTGTATGCACCTGGAGAACCTCGACACGACCGCGCATGTCCGGTCGATTCACCACAACTTGTCGATCAAAACGCCCCGGTCTGAGCAAGGCGGGGTCGAGAACATCCGGCCGGTTGGTGGCAGCAACCAAGATCACACCTTCTGTCGTATCGAACCCATCCATCTCGACGAGCAATTGATTGAGCGTCTGTTCACGCTCATCATGACCTCCACCTAACCCAGCACCGCGAAGCCGACCAACGGCATCGATTTCGTCGATAAAAATAATGCAGGGTGCATGCTTTTTCCCCTGCTCGAAAAGATCACGAACACGAGACGCTCCAACGCCGACAAACATTTCAACAAAGTCCGATCCGCTGATACTGAAGAACGGCACATTAGCTTCGCCGGCAATGGCCTTGGCCAATAGCGTTTTCCCTGTACCTGGCGGGCCGACGATCAAGACACCTTTTGGAATACGTCCGCCGAGCTTTTGAAACTTGCGTGGATCCTTGAGAAACTCAATAATCTCAAGCACTTCATTCTTGGCTTCGTCAACGCCAGCCACATCGGCGAACAAAACCTTTTTACGCTCCTCTGTCAACAAACGGGCACGACTTTTTCCAAATGAAAGGGCCTTATTGCCCCCCATCTGCATTTGCCGCATCAAGAAGAACCACAAGCCCAGAAACAAGACAAACGGTCCCCAGGTTACAAGGAACGTAATGTACCACGGACTTTCGTCCGGCGGCTTCGCCTCAATCTGCACTCCCTTGTCCCGTAAGACCTGCACCAATTCAGGATATTCTACCGAATAGGTTCGAATGCGAGTTTTGTCTTTTAGGATGGCGCTAATGTGGCTGGATTTGATGATGACACGCTCAACTTCGCCCTTATCGAGTTTGGTCATGAACTCACTAAAAATCACATCTTCTTCCGGCTCGTGGTGCGGCACGCTGAATAGGTTGAACAACAAAATCATGAAGAGGCCGACAACAACCCAGAAAAGTATATTCTTTGTCCTGGAATTCATCCAGATCTCCTTGTGGATGGCACGCTTATGGTCAGAACAACCATCAACGTGAGTGATGTTACCACAGGTGCCTTCATACTGACAACCGTGAGATCAAACCTTACTCTTGATCTCCCTCCATATCCAAGACAGCCAGATAGGGAAGGTTCCGATACTTCTGCTGATAATCGAGCCCATATCCCACGACATATTTATCGGGAATCTTGAACCCCACATAATCGATGGTGACATTGATCACTCGACGTTCTGGCTTACTCAGCAAGGTACACACTTTAATTGACCGAGGCTTTTTTTTCGCTAACGTCTTGAGCAGGTACTGAGCCGTGAGCCCGGAGTCGACGATGTCCTCCACGAGCAACACGTCTTTCCCTTTGATGTCCTCGGTCAACTCGGTCACCATTTTAACCGTTTTCACCTTGCCTGACGATGTTGTCTGAGACCCTTCACTTGTCACCATAAGAAAATCTACCCGCACGGGAATTCTAATTGCGCGAGCCAAATCGGCATAGAATGCATAGGCTCCCTTCAATACCCCCACCAAAACACAATCCAATCCAGCATAATCGGTCGTGATCTGCTTCCCCAACTCACGAATCCGAGCATGCATTTCTTCTTGTGTGACGATCGGTCGACCGAAGATCCGTTCCATACTCCCTTACTCCCTCTCTCTTGCCCGGTTATGCACCGAAACAACTAAACACTGTGTCGTTCCATTACGAACGACAAACCGCTCGTCCTGCCGCATTCCCACCACCCAGAGGATCCCCTCTGGCGCCACTAATAGTGGAACCCTCCCCCGTCCATGGCGAGCCACTTTCTTATCACTAAAGAAGTCTTGCAACTTCTTGCTCTTTCCCTTCATCCCATAAGGAAAAAATCGATCACCGGCCTGCCATGCGCGAACGACCAAGGGCTCAGAAAATCGGTCGGCATCGAACAGCGCCCTATTTTGTGTATGGAGCCTCCCTAGCTCATCAGCAGCACAACGAGTCATACGTTGTACATGAATTTCCTGATTCGTTCCAGCCCATGAAACCATTGAAGGCACCGAAACCGTACGTACCTCTCTCTTGGTTTGGTCTGCATCAATTGGATTGCTACGACCGCTCCCTGCTGGACTAAATCGCACCACACCTTGATCCAGCGTCACGACGACCTGCTTCAATACCAACCGAATCCCGTTCTCCTCCTTCAGAAAGACACGCCGAACTGATTCCACGACCGCCAGGCTGCTCGCGCGCCCCTCTTCATCATATGTTCGTAACATGGCTCGAGCAAGACGCCGTTGAAGCGCGATCGGCAACTCAGTGAAGGCTCGATGATCGACTCGTTGCACACCGTGTGCTTCACGACTGACGAGTGCGCTCACGAGGGTATCTGTTACTTGCTCTAGGTACTGCTGGTCCTCTCGTAGCAAGTCCGCCTGCCGCCGCAGCACATGCACAGCAGCCGGTGCTAGCTGTCTGAGAACAGGGAACAGTTCTTTCCTAATCCGATTGCGATGATAGAGCGGCTTCTCATTACTCGAGTCATGTCGATAGGTCAGCCCTTCATGATCCAGATACGCTAGGACCTCTTCGCGGGTCGCTGTGAGCAGAGGACGAATAATCCTGTCTTCACGAGCGTACGGCATTCCCGCCAAACCGGTCAGGCCTGCCCCCCGCAACAGCCACATGAGTACCGTTTCAGCCTGGTCATTGGCAGTATGACCGACCGCAATGCGGTCGGCCCCGAGTTCGTTCGCCAATTGTTTCATGAAGTCATACCGCGCATCACGTGCTGCAGCTTGAAGCGACGATCTGTGCCGCCGCATGACCAACGAAGGGCGGTGGGCAACAAGATTTAACTGTCGTTCCCTGCAGAAAGTGCTGACAAATGCTTCATCGGCGTCGGACTCCCCTCCACGTAACCCGTAGTTACAATGAGCCACAGTCAGGGTGAGCCGCCAGGAGGGGGCCAAGCGATGGAGGAGTGACAACAACGCAATCGAGTCTGGCCCACCCGACACGGCTACCACGACGTGATGACCGGAAACGAACAGCTGATGCTGCCGCACCGTCCGAACGAGCTGGGCCAACAACACGGGTCGTGCGGTGGACGTGGACTTCGGCTTCATGATCGTCGTCTCAGCAGCCATGTTTACTGAACTCCCTGCGGAATACGCCGCAAACTGATGCGTGCCTGCTCCACGTCACGCGCAATTTGCTTCGATAGCTCATCGGCCGATGCAAAGGTGTGATCGCCGCGTACTCGTGCTGCAAACTGCACAGTAATTTCCTGGCCGTACAGATCGCTGGTCTGATCCAATAGGTTGACTTCGATCAACCGCTCACCCACTCCAAAGGTCGGCCTCGTTCCAATGTAGGCAATGGCATCAAAGATCTGACCGGCGTGGATAGTCCTCGCAGCATACACCCCATCAGGGGGCACGACACGATCAGCAGGGATACGCAGATTGGCTGTAGGCCACCCCATCGCCTGCCCCTGTTGTGTCCCATGCACCACAGTCCCTTGAATCCCATAGACGCGTCCGAGCAGGAGAGTAGCCTGCTCCATATTGCCTTCTTGAATAACTCGGCGAATCCTGCTGGAGCTTACCACGTCCCCCTCAATCACCACAGGAGTCACAGGATGCACAAGAAATCCGTACTGCTCTCCGAGGCGCACGAGGTCATCAATATGCCCTGTCCGTCCTTTTCCAAACGCAAAATGATTGCCTACGAAGAGTTCCGATAGGGCGAGCGACCGATACAAGATATCTTCCACAAATTGATTCGGACTCATGCCCGCGAAGGTGGGGGTAAAGTCCAGAAACACCACTTCATCGATCCCTGCGGCTTCGAGATGCGCAAGCTTTTCCGCTGGACTGGTAAGAAAACGAAGATCGACACGGGGCGCCAGGATTTTTACCGGGTGCGGGTCGAAGGTCAATACGAGCGCCGTTCCTTGTGCGTTTCGTGCCGTCTCGACCACCGTCTGCAGCAACGCACGATGACCCAGATGATGGCCGTCGAAATTCCCGATCGTGGCGACTGGATAGGCACGTGTACACTTGCCGGATAACCCACGCGTCACTTTCAGCATGATTGTCAGCCAAGGAGACGAGCGGCGTCTTTAGCGAAGTAGGTCAGAATAAGATCTGCACCGGCCCGTTTGATCGAGAGTAACGATTCCATCATGGCACGTGATTCATCGAGCCAGCCGGCGTTGGCGGCTGCTTTGATCATGCTGTATTCCCCACTCACTTGGTAGGCCGCCACCGGCAACAACATCTGCGCTCTGGCAGCGGCTATGATATCGAGATAGGGCAGCGCTGGTTTCACCATAATGATGTCGGCCCCTTCTTCGACATCGAGCGCAATTTCCCGAAGCGCTTCCCGACGATTGGCAGGATCCATTTGGTATGATTGCCGGTCGCCGAATTGAGGGCTTGAAAACGCGGCTTCGCGAAATGGTGCGTAAAAACACGACGCGAATTTCGCGGCGTAGGCCATAATGGGCAATTCTGAAAAACCCGCCTGGTCCAAGTCGGCTCGGATCGCCCCGACCCGCCCATCCATCATATCGGACGGAGCTACCATGTCGGCACCGGCTTGTGCGTGGGTCCTCGCCATCGCACACAGACATTCCAGCGTTTCGTCGTTGAGAATGCGTCCGTCCTTGACGATGCCGCAATGGCCATGATCAGTATATTCATCGATGCAGACATCGGTCACCACCAACAGCTCCGGCACCTGGTTTTTTACCGCTTTGACGGCCCGCTGCATGATGCCATCTGGATCAAACCCCGAACTCCCTCGATCATCTTTCCGGTCGGGAATCCCAAAGAGGATGACAGCGGGGATCCCCAAGGCCACAATCTCACCGGCCTCTTTGACCAAGAGATCGACCGAAAGCCTGAACTGGCCTGGCATCGAGGCAATCTCTTCTCTTCGATCTCGCCCCTCGACGACGAACAGCGGGTAAATGAAGTCGGACGGGGTCAGGCTCGTCTCCCGCACCATTCGGCGAAAGCCTTCATGCTGCCGCAGCCGCCTGAGCCGCTGTATTGGAAAGGCCATCAGATTACTTCCTCGGAAGATTTGTTAAAAACAGAACGAGGTCTCGCACAGAAATCAAACCGACTAATTTCCCACCCTGCGTCACGCCAAGATGGCGAATGTGCGTTTTGGCCATGAGATCGTTGGCGTCTAAGAGGGTCTTATTCTCCTCGATCGTCATGATAGGGGCCGACATCACTTGTTCAACCGGCGTCTTGTGGGTATCCGCTCCAGCCGCGACCACACGCCGGACCATGTCGGTATCCGTCAGTATGCCGATAATCTCCTTCCCATTCGTCACAAAGAGGCTGCCAATGCCCCGATCACGCATGATCCGTGCCGCTGTCTGCACATCGGTATCCCGCTCTATTGTCACAAACTTCTCTCTCGGAACCATGAACGACTTGACTGCCACCATAACTATGCCCTCCCTTAACTAATACATCCCATTGCCCCGCCGCCTATGCAGTTCTACCTGCGTGTAGAAAGGGCGACGTATGCCCCTCCTGAAAATACTTCACAATCATTTCTGCCAGTGCCGGCACCGTATTCTCAGCCGGCGTGACCGTGACCGTCAACCCATACTCTTCCGCCGTGCGTGCCGTAATGGGCCCGATACAGGCCACTACCACCTCTGTAAGAAGAGGTTTCACTGCGTCTCGTCCGCCAAAGACTTCCACGAAATTACGGACGGTAGAGGAACTTGTGAATGTCACCACCGCCACCCGCCCATTGCGAAACTGTTGTGTCAGAGAGGCAACATCCACCACAGGAGGGATTGTGCGATAGACGGGGATCACCTCGACGGTTGCCCCTAATTCACGCAACTGTTCCGGCAAGATTTCGCGCGCCACTGCGGCACGCGGGATCAGGACACGGCTCCCACGGATCCCCCTACCCGCCAGTGAGGCGATGATTCCCTCCGCCTGAAATTCAGTTGGAACGACATCCGGTGTCAGCCCATACGTTTCCAGTTCCTGCGCAGTTCTCGGTCCAATCGCACACAGCCGAAGATTCGCCAAAGCGCGCGCATCCTTCCCCGCGGCACGAAGCCGATCCATGAAGGGCCTCACCCCATTCACGCTGGTAAAAATGAGCCACTGATAGGTGTTAAGACGAGTCACCGCACTATCGATCGCCTGCCAACTCGCTGGAGGCACGATCTGAATCGTCGGCACTTCAATCGGCTCTGCACCGTAGGCCGCCAGCAACTGGGAAAATTCTCTCGCTTGCTCCCTCGCGCGGGTCAGTACGATCCGTTTCCCAAAGAGCGGCTTCGTTTCAAACCAATTGAGCTGTCCTCGCAACTGCACGACTTCACCCACGACAATGACAGTCGGCGGCTCAAGGTGCGCCGCTTCCGCTTTCGCGACAATATCGCCCAACGTCCCCACGATAGTGTGTTGATCGGCTTTGGTTCCCCAACGGATCGCAGCTACCGGCTGGTTCGACGGCCGTCCCTCTGACAGGAGGCGTTTGACGATCGAAGGAAGATTCTTCATGCCCATCATAAAGACAAGGGTCCCAGATGTGCCCGCCAACTTCGGCCATTCCAACTGAGTTTCCGGTTTGGTGGGGTCTTCATGGCCGGTCACAAACGTGACCGTGGACGCCAGCGTGCGATGGGTGACCGGAATGCCCGCATAAGCAGGAACCGCGACCGCCGCTGTCACACCAGGCACAATTTCAAAATCGACTCCTGCCGCCGCCACCGCTTCCGCTTCTTCTCCGCCCCGTCCGAACACAAAAGGATCACCCCCTTTGAGCCGGACCACGACGTTTCCATTTTTGGCGTGCTCAATGAGCGATCGATTGATATCGGTTTGATCCTGATACTGCCCGCGTCCCCGCCGGCCGACATAGATGCGCTCGGCCTCGGCAGAAGCATACTGCAGCAAAACAGGATTGGCGAGATAATCGTAGAGGACGACATCCGCCGCCTCAAGGCACTCCTTCCCTTTCAACGTCAAAAGCCCAGGGTCGCCTGGTCCTGCCCCAACCAAGTAGACCTTCCCCGGTCTTTTCGATTTCATCATGTGGCCCCGTAGATTGCGTGGAGTATTCTATCGCCGCCACGTGCGAGCAGTCGTTCCGCAAGTTGAATACCGATCGATTCAGGATTCTCAATGGTTCCTTCAACGGTATCGCGAAGGAGCTCCTTGCCGTCCACGCTAGATACCAATCCTTCCAGCTTCACCCCTGCCTCAGTTACTGTCGCATATGCCGCGATCGGAACCTGGCAGCCACCTTGGAGCCGATGGAGCAACGCACGTTCGGCGAGCACGGCTGTCTTACTCGGTGCATGATCCAAGCCACGTAACAAAGAACGAATAAAGGAATCCTCTCGCCGCCCCTCGATCCCCAGCGCTCCTTGACCAATGGCAGGCAAACTAATCTGCGGAGCAAGATATTCCGTAATCTCATGTGCCCAAGCCAATCGTCGAAGCCCAGCTGCAGCCAGCACAATGGCGTCGAATTGTCCCTCACGTAATTTCTTCAGACGGGTATCCAGATTCCCGCGTAACATGGCGATTGTCAGATCCGGTCTGGCGTGCAAAAGCTGCGATTGACGGCGAAGACTGCTGGTGCCGATCCGAGCGCCACGAGGAAGGTCCCTAAACGAACTCCCGTCCCGACTGATCAGCGCATCCCGCGGATCCTCTCGCGGCGGCACACAGAGAATCTCCAAGCCTTCTGGCAATTCCGTGGGCACATCCTTCATACTATGCACGGCCAGATCGATCTCACCGCTCAGGAGCGCTTCCTCAATCTCCTTCACGAATAATCCCTTTCCGCCGATTTGAGCCAGCGGAACGTCAAGAATCTTATCTCCCGATGTTTGTATTCTCCGCAGGGTTACTGTCACATGCGGAGCGAGCGTATGCAATTGCGCCTGCACCCACTCGCTTTGTTGCACCGCAAGCTTGCTCCCGCGCGTTCCAAGTACGACGGTGGATCGTTCAGCACCAACTTGTGACGTAGTTCCCTTCACCGACTTACCTCCAGGTAGAGAACGGTACGCTCAATGGCGCGGCATTTCCGAGCGAGTCCTTGGAGTCACTTCTTCAGCATCCTGGATACCTTCTTGTACGGGATGACAGGTCTCTGAATCCGATGACACGTTCCCGTTGACGTTAGAACTGGAGGGGTCTCCGAGGCCAAAGAATCGCCGCGCGGCCTCGACAAAAGCAGCCCCTTCCGAAGAATTTACCTCAGTCTTTAGGGTCACCATCGTATTGTGTATAAGCTTATTCACAATGGACGACGCCATCGCCTCGACCAAATCACGCTCCGTCGAAGACAAATTTCCCAATCTCCCCATGGTCTTGTCGATCTCAGTCTTTTTAATCTCGTCAATCCGAGCGCGAAGCGCCACAATGGTGGGGGTTACTTCAAGCGATTGAAGCCACTGTCGTACGACTCCAACTTCATCCACCACCATCCGCTCGGCTTTCTCCGCCTCATTGAGGCGTTCCCCGCGATTCTGTTCAACCCGCATCTTTAAGTCGTCAATGTCGAACAGGAACGCGTTATCCACGTGCCGAACCGCTGGATCAATGTTCCGCGGGACCGAAATGTCGATCAGGAACATCGGACGGTTCATCCGCTGCTTGACCGAGTGCTGCACGTCGTCCTCGCTCACAAGATAGTGCGCGGCGCCCGTCGATACCAACACAATATCGGCAGTAGCCATGTCCTCCCGAAACTCCTCAAAAGGAACGGCAGTTCCGCCGAACCGATTGGCCAACTCTACTGCATGTTGCGGACTTCTGGTCGTCACCCGCACATGTCGAACACCGCTGGCAATAAAATGTCGTGCGGCTAACTTGGCCATCTCCCCTGCTCCCACCAACAGCACGGTCTTCTCAGTTAAATCTGAGAATATCTTTTTGGCTAATTCGACCGCCGCATAGCTCACCGACACTGCCATCTCTGAAATTTTCGTTTCCGTCCGCACACGTTTGGCGACGGAAATCGCTTTCTTCATGACCTTGTTCAGAATGATGCCGGTGGCCTTGTGCGTCAGCGCAACCTCGAAGGCCTCTTTAATCTGGCCCAGAATCTGCGATTCCCCGACGATCATAGAGTCGAGGCTAGAGGCGACTCGAAACAAATGACCGAGCGCCCGATCCCCCTCATGCCAGTACAGATGCGGAGTCAATTGCTCCGAGGAGAGCGAGAGATGGGCATCGGCTAGGAAATCCTGAATACGCCCATATCCCGATTCGATCTCATCGACAACGGCATAGACCTCAACCCGATTGCATGTCGACAGCAACACCCCTTCTCGCACCCCTCGATACGAACAAAGGCGCCCCAAAGCTTCACCCATCCGGCTCTCAGGAATCGCCAGCTTCTCACGGATTTCAACTGGGGCAGTCTTATGGCTCAAACCGACGACGACAATGTGCATATCACGACACCGGTCCGTGACTCTTGAGGACCACACCGATGAGAGTGAGAATAACGCCGGCAAACCCGATAATCGTCAGATAGGCTGCCCGTTTGGCTCTCCAGCCTACGGTCAAACGTCCAGTCAGGACGACAAAGTAGAACACCCACGTCACAAGCGCCCATACTTGCTCCGGATTCCAGTTCACATACGAGCCTCGGGAGAATTCGGCGGATAACGCACCGGTAATGATGCCGAGCGTCAGCAGCGGGAACCCCGTCACGATTGATCGTTGATTCAAATTGTCGAGAAAATCCAGGGCAGGTAATTTAGAGTAAAGGACATTGAACCGTTTAGACTTGAGAAGTCCGTCTTGAATCAGATACATGACACCAGCGACGAAGGCGACGGCAAATCCCACGGTCCCAAGCATGCTCAGCGTAACATGGACCCACAGCGTTCCAAACACAGGGGTCAGCGTCGGCGCAGCTTCCGGCAATGCGGCGGCAGAGACAAGCGAGAGTAAGGCCAGTGGAACGATGAACGAGCCAAGCACATGAAGATGATGACGAAACTCCACGGCAAGAAATACCAGAATCAGCATCCAGGAAAAAAACGACAGGGCTTCATGGAATCCAGGCGACGAGATGTCTGTCACCCCAACCATCCCGGCGCCCAACGTGATGGTATGTGCGGCAAACCCAGTTGCTGTCATACCCAGCGAAACGTTTGCAAGGACTTCAGACGGCCAGAGCAGATAGATAAGAAAGGAAACGGTGGCCGCAAAATACAAGGCCATCGTCACCACGAAAAACATGGCGGCCATAGAGGGCTATCCTCTCAACTTTTCAGGATAAACAGACAACATTAAGCGGTGGATTATATCGATGGCGCCAGAGGGGAGTCAACCAAACGATCATGAAACGAGGGGGCGGATGATCGTCTCTGGTTCCGTCGGTACCCTCTATGTCGTCAGTACGCCTATCGGCCACCCAGACGATATCACCCTTCGGGCCCTGGCCACATTACGCCGCGTCATGATTGTGGCATCAGAGAGCCCTCGCCCAACCCAGGCGCTCCTGGCGCATCATGAGATTACGGCAACAGTTACTAGCTATGGCCCGTTCAATCTCCATGAGAAAATGCAACTCCTTCTCCATCGACTCATGCAGGGGCAGGATGTAGCCCTGGTCTCTGACAATGGCACTCCCGTTATCTATGACCCAGGCAGCCTACTTGTGGCCGCTGCCCATCAAGCAGGAATCCCGGTCAAGGCCATCCCAGGCCCTTCTACCCTCACGACCGCAACGGCGATCTCAGGATTTTCCGGCGATGCCATCATCTTTGATGGACACCTCCCCACAACCGGTCGAGCTCTCGCACGATATCTCTCTCAGCTTCAACATGAACGCAGCACCCTCGTCTTCTACGTGAAGCCAAGAACCCTCGCAAGGCTATTGAAAGTTCTGACACAGATACTCCCCGCCAGACAGGTAGCCATTACTATGAATCTCACAACCTCCAGAGAAACCGTTTTGCGAGGAGTGCCAAGTGTGCTGCGAAATCAGATGAAACTTGTGGCAAAGGATTCAGCGGTGACAGTCGTCATCGAAGGAAAAAAGATGGGATCGCGCGCCACTGATGTTGCGCAAAAGAGCGTTATGCGCTACTCATCTTCGCGGCGTCGAATACGCACGCGATAGGACCCTTCAACGCGATCTTGTGAAAGGACAGTGTGTCCCTCATTGCTGACACTCAGAGGGACATTTCGAATAGGATCGCCATCATCCAAGAGCACTGAAAGAATCTGCCCTTGCTCCATGGCTTCGAGTTTCAACTTGGTTTTGACAAAGTTATAGGGACAAATCACTCCCCGCAAATCCAACTCAGTATCTGGCTCGCGAGTCAATGTGATATGGTCTTCTCCTTCTCCACTCACGTCTTTCTCTTTCTCTTTCTCTTTCTCGCTCAACATGAAAATTCACCTCACTAGGCCGAGGCCAATCCTAGCAAGGAAGTGGAAGCTCCGCAAGCGTGTGACTGGATGTCCTCGCGCGGTGCAAGCAAAAAAAGGGGCAGCCTGTTGCTGCCCCTTCTCCTACCCCACCGCAGAATGTATCTCGAATTAATTCAGGCCCTTGACCAAGTTTGGCTTGGTGTAGTCCGTTCCATAGTCCGACTTGGTTCCGGTTGCGGCATTCCCCCATCCCGGCTGTGGTTCGCACTGCCAGCAGGGCGCAGAGCCGGTAAATTCACCGATTGAACTAGTAATACCGGAATCAATCTTTCCTGGAAGGACAGAGCCACCAATACCACCGGTGGTGGATCCACTGTTCGTGTTAATCCCGCGCTCTGTGCCCGGATTTGGACGCTGTCCGAGTCCACCGAAACCGGCCAGCTTTTCGTTGCCACGCACAACGGTGATCTCACGGACGATCTTACGTCCCGTGCCGAACGGCTGAGCTGTGCTCGTTTCCTCGAATGCCTGTATCGTGACGTCGTCCCCAGACTCAAGCATACGAATCTGATCGAAGTTAGTTTTGTCATCGAAGTACACCGTCCGATAGTTCATTGCGCCACCACCTGCACGGCCTTCATCGTGAGAGCTTCCACCACCTTCGAGATGCAGTTTTTTGCCTGGCAGATCGAGCCCAATCACACGGCCATAAATTGTCTCCGCTTGAGATAATCGATCGAGGAACTGAGTCCGATCGAACGTGGTTACGCGAGTACTCGACCCAGAGACATCGCCCACCCCTTCGCCCACACCCATGCCGGATTGGTTAGACTGCAACCGCTCTTGAGCGATTGCCATGCTTGTGGCGCCGACAAAAACAATTGCGGCCCCCAGTGCCAACACGTTACGCATGTGCTGCCTCCTCGGTAAGATTTAGAGAATAAAAGAATGAAGTGACGTGGCGGACACTAAGATGAGACCATCTATTACTATGACGTTGTTTCATCACCCTAATGTTTGGAAACTATAGTCTAGCCATTGAGACAAGTCAACTGATCTAAATACAGAATCTGATATCATTCAGTGCTCTGCATCATCTGATTATCGTCCAACGCCAACACGCACTCCTGCCATACCACTTGCACACTGCGAACCAATTGGTGCCCAGAGGGAGGGTCGAACTCCCACTCTCTTGCGAGAACCGGATTTTGAGTCCGGCGCGTCTGCCAGTTCCGCCATCCGGGCGTACCACGTTACAGTCGAATCTTCTTAGCATGAAGCCATAGGCGGGTCAATCTGCTCCCCTCTTTATCTTCCTACGACCGCAGTGTTACAATTCTGCTCCAATACTCACCTCATAACTGCATTCGGGAGGAGTCTCATATTATGGCAGACGTTCAATGCGTCACGTGTGGGCAAACGGGAGAAACAATCACCGACCCTCTTTTCATGGGAAAGCTTGAATCCGAGATCAAATCCAAGGTCTGCAAGCCTTGCTGGAAGAAATGGGAAGGCATGCGGGTGATGGTCATTAACGAGTATCAGGTCAATCTGGGTGAAGAAAGTGGCAGAGAACTTGTAAAGAAACAGATGAAGGCCTTTCTCAAGCTTGGAGAGCAAACGGATACCGGAAAACTCGATCAGAACTACCGCCCGCCCGCCTAAGATTGAATCGTTCTGTGTGGGCAATTGGATTTTTCGACAAGGCCTGTGATCGTCACGTTCTCTGTGAATTTCTCCTGCGATCCCGCAGACTTCGTTGACAGGCGGACTTCTGAAATGCTACATTTCATTGGTTTCGATCCATCCATGATGATCGATATCTCTTCACAACTCGTCACGAAGAAGGACCTGTGCCAGGTGTGTTCATGATTACGCAGATGCATGTCAAAGGGTTGATGTTTGATCCCTATAACAATGCTTATATCGTGGTGCTACGTGACGAAGAGCATTCCGACATGCTCCCCATTTGGGTGGGGAAATCAGAGGCCGGTGCCATCAGCATGTCGTTGGAAAATGTGACGCCTCCCCGACCGATGACCCACGACTTCATGAAGTCATTCCTTGATGCCTTCAATGCAAAAGTCATCAGCGTGGTGATTACAGATTTATCGGAACACACCTATTTTGCAAAAATCCATCTGATGTACGAAGACTCAGAATATACGGTCGACGCCAGGCCTAGCGATGCGATTGCCCTCGCACTCCGGAGCAATGCGCCGGTGTTTGCGAACAATTCTGTCATCACCAAACAGAGTTCCGAAGAGCTTGAACAGTGGCTGGAAAATCTTAAACCGGAAGATTTTGGGAAACTAGACTCCTGAATCAACGCGACAGCATTATGAACACCGTCGATCAACCCAACGAACAAGGCTTGGTTGAATATCGGATAGATCGTATCCTGGAAGAGGCCAACACCGATACGAGGATTGTCGTCTTGACGCGTCAGGACGGTGTTCCTGACACATTTCCGATTTGGGTCGGGTCTGCAGAAGGCAATGCGATTAAACTCGCGCTCGATACCATGATCACGCCACGGCCCATGAGTCATGATTTGATCAAGAGTTTCGCCGAGCACCTGAATATCACGATTCAGCGCGTTGTCATTACGGACGTCAAAAGCAGTACGTATTATGCCACGGTGCATGTCGCAAACAAAGGCCTGGAACGGACGATCGATTCCAGACCCAGTGATGCTATCTCGTTGGCCCTTCGGGCTCCTTGCCCGATTTACATCACCCAAGACGTGTTGAAGCGGCGGAGCACGACGAATCTGGATGCCTGGCTGGCAAAGCTGGAGTCAAAAGATATCGGCGCACCAGAAGTACAAGAAACCTAGTCACTCGATCGTGAAAGAACGGAGAAAATAATGTTGAGCTATATGCAAAAGCCGTTAGACGTGCAGGAAAAGTGGTATCTCGTGGATGCGGAGGGAAAAACATTGGGCCGTCTAGCAGCCCGAGTCGCCGGGATGTTGCGCGGCAAACACCGGCCGACCTTTACCCCTCATGTAGATATGGGTGACCATATCGTGGTGATCAATGCGGAAAAGATTCATCTCACCGGCAACAAGATGGTCTCCAAACTCTATCGCCGCCATAGCGGCTTTCCTGGTGGAATCAAAACTGCCACCGCGCAGCATGTCTTCCGAAAGGATCCGACAGAACTCTTAACGAAAGCGATTGAAGGGATGCTTCCCAAGAACCCGCTGGGAAATCATATGGCAAAGAAGCTCCGTGTCTACGTAGGGCCTACCCATCCACATCAGGCTCAACGACCGGAATCAATTACCCTATAGCAGGATACGGAAAAACTCTCTGAATGGCAGGATGCTCAAAAAAGGCCGTCCGGCAGGCCGCAGCGAGTGAAGAGGCGAGGCGTACGCCTCGGTACGTTGAGCCTCTGAACGATGCGAGAACGACGCTGGCGGACTTTTTCAGCATCCCGCTAGACATCACACGGAAGAAGGAGACTAGATAGCATGGCAGTCGCGACTCAATATGCAACCGGACGACGAAAGTGTGCCATTGCCAGAGCCTGGGTTACTGGGCGGGCAGGCGACATTACCATCAATGAACAGCCGATCGAGAAAGCGTTCCCGCGGCTGACCCTGCGACAGATTATTCAGTTCCCGCTTGAGATCGGTGGCGTGATGGGACAGTACTCCATAAAAGCCACGGTCCATGGCGGCGGACCGACGGGCCAAGCCGGCGCCCTACGCCATGCCATCGCACGCGCGTTGGTAGAACTCAACCAACCCCTTCGTACACCCTTAAAGAAGGAAGGTTTGTTGACACGTGACTCGCGCGTCAAGGAGCGAAAGAAGTACGGACAAAAAGGCGCGAGAAAGCGGTTCCAGTACTCAAAACGATAATCATCGGAGCCACAGTCTGAAAAAGGGAAGGCTCCATGCCTTCCCTTTTTTTGTGTTTGTGGATCACAGGATAGGTGAGATAGATGAACAAAGTGCGCGTCGCCATCGCAGGAGCCAGCGGATATGCCGGAGCAGAACTTGTTCGCTTAGCGGCCCTCCATCCACACTTCGATCTCCATGCTGTCACTTCAGAGAAGTCCGCAGGGTCTCCCGTGGGAACAGTCTTCCCGAGTCTGGCTGGACTCGTGTCTCTCTCGTTTCAAGCGCTCTCGCCGGAGACTTTGGCAGAACAGGCCGATGCAGTCTTCTTAGCCCTTCCCCATACCAAATCGCTAGAGCCGGTGTCCGCCTGTCTCAAAACCGGCAAATTGGTTGTGGACCTCAGCGCAGATTACCGGCTTACAGATCCTGCCGTCTATGAGCACTGGTATAACACGCCGCACACCTATCCAGGCTTGCTGAAAGATGCAGTCTATGGACTTCCGGAATTACATCGTGCCGCCATTGCCAAGGCGAAACTCGTCGCATCACCTGGCTGTTACCCAACCGCAGCTGTGTTACAATTAGCTCCCCTCTTCGCCCACGACCTGGTGCAATCGGACACCGTCGTCATCGATGCCAAGTCCGGTATCTCCGGAGCTGGACGAAGCCCAGCGCTCCCCTACCATTTCCCCGAAGCGCATGAGTCTTTAGAGCCGTACAAGCTCGGTGGGCACCGCCATATTCCTGAGATCGAACAAGAACTCGGAAGGCTCCTCCAACGAGCCACTCAACCATCAAAGACAAAGGCCGTACAGCCAATTGTGACGTTCACCCCACACCTCGTCCCAATGAATCGTGGGATTCTGAGCACCGCTTACTGCAAGTTGAAGAGTCCGATGGCCCTGCCGGACCTGCGAGCCTTGTATCGAGATTTTTACAAGGGTGAACGGTTTGTTAGATTCCTGGAAGAGATCGTTCCGAATCCGCGCTATATCAAGGGCTCTAACTATTGCGACATCGGAGTCTACCTTGATTCCCGCTCAGGATCGGTCATTACGGTAGCCGCGCTGGATAATCTGGTGAAGGGCGCCGCAGGTCAAGCCATTCAAGCCATGAACCTCATGTTGGGGTTCCCTGAGGAAACGGGACTGACGGCTCCCGCAGCGTACCCTTAGAATCTGAAGACTTACTCCCTCGCTCATGGGCAAGACATCACCAACACCATCTCCCCGCCGTGGAGTCACCGCACCGCAGGGATTCCGCGCAGCCGGTACCCATTGCGGCATCAAAAAGCCTGGCCTGTTGGACCTCGCGCTCATCGTTTCAGAACAGAGCGGTCCCATCGCCGGACTCTTTACGAACAATCAGGTGGTCGCGGCGCCAGTCATCGTCGATCGTCTACACCTGCGCCAGGGAATCGGCCGAGCCATTCTCGTGAATAGCGGTAATGCCAATGCCTGTACCGGCGCCAAAGGATTGGCTGCTGCAAAGAAAACTGCCACCGTGCTCGCACGTCACATCGGAGTTCCCTTGCAGCACGTGTTCATCGGTTCAACCGGCGTGATTGGTCGTGTCTTGCCGGTCGATCGAATCGTCAAAGCCATCCCGCAGCTACTTGCTCAACTCGGCGACCATGGAGGCCCGGATGCTGCCCGGGCTATTATGACAACCGATCTTCGCCCGAAAACCATTGCCCTTCAGGACACCATCGGTGGTCACCTGATCACCATCGGCGGGATGGCCAAGGGCTCAGGAATGATTCATCCCAACATGGCGACGATGCTGGCCTATGTCACCACGGATGCGTCGATCACAAGAAGCGCCCTCCAGCGAGCTCTCAGCCTGGCAGCCAATGAATCATTCAACTGCATCTCAGTCGATGGAGACACGAGCACAAACGATACGGTCCTCTGTTTGGCAAACGGTATGGCTGGGAACCGCATGATCGAAGAAGGCACGGCTTCCTTTCGTCGATTTCTGCTGCTCCTGACAGAAGCCTGCCAATCACTCGCACTGGCGATTTGCCGCGACGGAGAGGGCGTGACTAAAGTGGTGAACATCGAGGTAACCGGAGCCGCCACCGTTGCGCAGGCACGGCAGATCGCTCACACCATTGCCACCTCGAACTTGGTCAAGACCGCTCTCTTCGGCGAAGATGCCAATTGGGGCCGCGTCATGGCGGCGATCGGACGAGCCGGGGTGCCGATTATCCCTTCGAAGCTCAGCCTCTCGTTCGGCGGAGTTCCGATGGTCGCGAAAGGCATGGGTCTCGGACTCGCTGCTGAAGCCCGCATCGCGAAGGTCTTTCGCCAAAAAGAATTTACAATCGCGGTGAGGCTGGGACAAGGCCGCCACAGAGCCCATATCTGGACGACGGATCTATCATTCGACTATGTCCGCATCAACGCAAGCTATCGGTCATAACAGGATGCTGAAAAAGCCCGCCAGCTTCGTTCTCGCGTCGCTCAGATCCTCAACGTACCCCAGAGGGTACGCCTCCGGCCTTCGCTCGCTGCGGCCTTGCTGAACGGCCTTTTTGAGCATCCCGAAGTTATCGAGGCATCAACACCACCTGTAATATTTCATGGCAAAGCGCTATCGCCTCTTTTCTAAACCAACCGCACCGCCTAGCTGACTGGTGAACTAGAATCAAGAGAGGATTGGAGGGCAGCCTGGTCGTACTCCTGCTCGCGGAACCGCACAATAGGAATATGCTCGTTCCACGCGTGCATCCAGGATCAATCAGGGCACCCTTGAAAATAAAGTAAGAGATTGACCACGCGTAGCGGAAGGTTAATCAGCCCCCATCCCTAAAGAGAGAACGAGCGAGCTTGGAGGGGTGGGAAAGAGAGCCACCAGACCATCCTTCTTGCTCGCAGAACACACACGATGAAACTGTGCCCGTCCTATGGACGCAATGAAGAACAGTCCAGCGACTCCCCCTTTGAAGAGAGCGATCGAGTGATGGGTTCGCATCATGAAATAGACGACTTGCGGTTTGAGAAAGAGTGATGTTGAGAGAGATGGAATGAGTGGGAAATAGCCCTGCATACGACCATTTTACAGCTGCGTCAGAGCATTGCAATTCGTCCGACGATTCGATAACCACAGACTACCCTCTCCTCGCTAGATAGTTCTCACACAAAACCGTTAGACTGTTTCGACAAAATTCGACTTTCCGCAGGACCAAGCTTGCAAGAATGACAGCAGTATAATGACCAACATGGACTTCAGCGAAAAGCAGATGGCGGAGGTGATCATTGCCCATTCCCAGGAGCTTCTTGGAGAACAACTCAGTCTAATTGAGCGTAACTTGTGGATCGGCAGATATGAACTAGATCTTCTATTTGGGGATCGTCACGGAGCCAAACTTATTGTCGAGTTGCAGAGAGGAAGCCTTGATCGTTACCACCTCTACAAGGTCCTAGATTACTACGACGAATACAAAGCACGCCATCCCGAAGAGTTCGTTGAGGTTATGGTAGTGGCTTATTTGATCAGTCCGGAACGGAAGGAGCGCCTGGGGAAGCGAGGAATCAATTTCCGCGAAATACCGGATGAAACTATCCGTCGATATCTTGGTAGAGATTCTTCATTGCCGAGTCCACTCCCTCCGAAAACATCAACTCCTAAGGATCGGGCCGCTAAAATTACAGATGAGTTGATGGTCAATGCACCTCAGTGGTTTCGAGACCACTTGTCCACTCTCCAACCAAGTGTCAGTCAGCAAACCAAGAATCTGCCTGCGATATTTCAGCACTTTTACGATCCCGATACATGGGCCATCACAGGAGCTGTTGGCACGTATTGGCAGGACCGGCTCAATCTTGCCCCACAGCAAGACCGGTACAATTTGTTTCACGCCGTGAATTTTGCCGTTGGCCATTTATATGCCTCATTATTAGGACGGCAGATGGGAGGTCTGACGTATGAACGATTGCGCCTGGCAGCATCAGCGTGTGCACCTGAGCTGAAACCTTTCCTCGCTCTTGGATATGAGGAGACACTGCCACCAAAATTCTTGCACGTACGTGAAAAATTCGTAAATGACTTGAGTGGAAAATGCAGAGAGAACCCTTCTTTCCTTGTGACACTTTGCAGTTCACACCGATCTTTCTGGGCTCAATACCCCGAAGGATTGGCAGACGCGGAATGTCAGCTATTTCTTGAACTCCTTGGCGTGTGCCTTGCTGACATTGTAAGAGAAGTTGCTCACTCTCACTTCGGCAACGCGGCAATTCCTATAGGTGTCGATGGAAATAATCAATTCATTACACGGCCATTGAGTTCCGATGCTTCGAATAGAGATGATTTCTATCACCATCTCTCGGTTGTGCTGGCGCTACCAACTACCGTATCGGCCCGGCTCTGGACTTCAGAGGAGGCACTCTCCCCAAAGCACGTCAACGATGCATTCCCATCTATTGAGCATTCGTATGAGGTGGGAACGGAAATGTTAATAAATGCCTATGGCAGCAGGGTCTATACAATTGATCAGGTGAGCGAGATTCTGGTCCAGACCGGGGAGATAAAATCAATTGTACTCCTTGAGACTTCAGATCATAGTTTTGGCTATAAGGTGGTTTACAAGGACGGGACCATTTCGTTAGGTCAGGTTAAACTTACTATCGAAGAAGACGGAAAACTGACGTGTGACCATTACTCGACCAATGCAGTTCTCGGATTTATTACATTCAGTACCAAAGAAGAGCCAACTGAGCAAGCAAATCAGGCAGCTGAGTCTGGTAATGAATTCGCTCTGGTAGCTGCTATCATCCGAGACTTTCTTGTTTGCGAAGAGAAAGAGTCATATTACAGCGGCAGAGGACAAGCAAAGAAAACTGGCAAGTCAAAAGCTTCGCTCGTCATTCGATACCTCCCTCGTTTTCGAGTTCGATACATTGGTATTAGGCAATCGGAATACAAGGCGCATCGTGCCGAAGTGGTTGGCCACCATGTATCTGGACACCTACGGCAATGCCGTCTGGCTAGCCCCGCACAGCTAGTGCTAGCCAGACAATTTGGAATCCCTGTGCCGGACGGCTTTACGTTTGTTCGTCCGCATGATCGAGGCCAGTCTGCAAGAGTGCTATATCGCAGTAAGTCTGCCCTTCAGATGCTTTACGGTTAAAGCAGGATACTATGGTGGATTGATTCCAGTCTGCAGCAGAACGCCGACTGTGTGAGCATCAGGTCGAGCAATATTCTCATATTTAATCGAGGTTGACGAATGACTCCATCCGACCTGCTTGAGCGGTTAAACGACAACGAGGACGGTTTCACGGAACGAAAAACTGAAGCGGCTAAACCGTTAGAATTCCGACAAACACTCGTGGCCTTTGCGAACTCAGTGCCGGAAGGACAGCTGGCAGTTCTCTTTATTGGTGTGGCTAATAACGGGAAGGTTGTTGGAGTGACCAATTCCGATTCATTGCAAAGAAGCTGAGAGACATTGCTGAGAGTGGTTGTTACCCGTCTGTAAAATGTCAGAATCAAGTGTTCACGGTTGATGGGAAGAGTGTTGTTGCCGTGCTCATCGAGGCGAGCCCGGAACGTCCCCACTTCGCCGGCCCTGCCTTTGTGAGGAGAGGATCAGAGAGCGTGGCCGCTTCCAAAGAAATATATAATCGCGAGCAGAAAAACAAAAGCCGGAAAACTTCTGCGAAACAAAGACCAGCTGATAACTTTCAGGCAAATCGACTTGGATCAATGGTCTCGTCACAAAGTCAGATATGAAATTGAGTGCCGGATCGAGACCTGCGACGCTCAAGTCGTGCACCTTCACGATGTTGGTTCTGGCAGGCATTATACTGTCCCGCTGGAGATTGTGAGAATCAACACAGATCAATCAAAAAGACGCCTGATGATTGAGGCGATCGGAGAGTAGAGCAGGGAGAAAAGAACGGGGTCGTAGAAAACAAGGAGGTCGGGAGTCTTTTCAATTGCGCTATTTGAATACTTGTCCGACAACCCTCCTTCGCACGGCGGGACCGAACGGCTCACACCATCCACACCCCTAACCCTTCACGCCTATCGCGACTTACCTCTCAATGATATCAGTTTGACTTCCCCCTGTGGAAGGCGCAGCATGGCGTCCATTATCCATAAAGCACAGAGGTGTATTGTGACCCCATGCTAGTCTCTTCCATCCCAGCCACACAGCATCGTTCAAGAACGGAATCGCGCCCTCTTGGCAGACTACGCCATGAGGGCGTTATTGTCTCTGCCGCGATACAGACGTACCATCACAAAAGAAGGAGGCTGAAATGAAACGACTCGCAGCTTTTTCGGCCATACTGACCTTTGCGTCGCCCGCGCTCGCCCTGGCGGAAGAACATGGGGGGTATCGAGGAATCGGAACGCTCTACTTCACCTTCATGGGCGCGATCCTGATCTATGGCGTCTACGATAGCTTCGGCAAGAAGGCGATGTATGTAATGGCGCCGATCATTGTGATCGGACTCTATCTGATGTTACCTGCGCACTAACTACTGACGGTAGGTGCGAGGGAAAATGGTTGGCCTGACTAATCCAGCCAGTCCTTCTCTTTGAGTTTCCGTGGAAGATACTTTTTCGTGAGGTATTGAAAGTCCTTGTTGGCGAGGGCGTCAAGTTCGTACTTGAGCCCGCTCGTCAGCATCCGCTTGATTTCCACCTGCCACGTCGGCTTCTGGAACCACTGATAATTGAGGAGTTCCTTCGCACGGGTCACGTCCTTCTCATTGAGCTTGATCCCGACGTTACGCGGAAGCTCGTACCGTTCCGGGTCGGCGCTGGACAGACCGATGAACTTGGCTTTGGGAATCGCCATCCGTTGGCTCTCGAATGCGAGATTGATCGAACCTTGTTTGACGACGGAATAGATATAGTATCCCCAGGGATCGTTATCGACCAAGACATAGACTGGGAGTGTATATTCCTCGTGTAATCGTCGTGCCAAACGACGAACGCCACGAGGAGGTTGCCCATTGCCCGTTAACAACACGCAATTATAACGGCGCCAGAATTTGTCTTCTGAGAGACGGTTCCATTGCGTGCCCTTCTCCACCAACAGGACGAAATCCGCTGTGCAGCGGCGGATTTCCACATACTCCGGCTCGACAATCGAAGGAACCGAGTACCCGCCTTTCCCCAGCTTGGCACAATCCACACGATCGCCGTCATCTCCGAGCACGAGCGGGCCGACGACACTCCCCCCATTTTCCGCGCGCACATGTAACTCCTCACGAAGCGCCACAAGGGACACTTCCAGATCTTCGATAATCGGATCCGACTCGTCTTGTGTATCGAAGGTATTCTCATGCGAGTCTTGAATGGTATGTTTCGTCCGGTAATAAATCTCTCTGAGCGATGTCGTCAGTTCGGCACGCTGTAGTTCCGAGAGCGCGTCTGCAACCAATATCGTCTGCATGAATTTTTTGGCCATGCCGACATTAAAGAACGAACGCGCCTGTTTCTTACTCCCCATTTCGAGCAGGCCTTTGCGCGGATTAAAGGTCACATTCGAAAGGGCACGGAGCGGAATCTCCATCGTTGGATCTTTGGCTCGCTGCGCGGAAGCAATCACCATATCGGCCAGCCCGACCAATTTCTTCTCAACCGCCCCGTTCTTTGTTATTTTCGTTTTCGCCATATGTCGTCCTACTTTTTCTTCCCTATCAGGTAAGCCTGACGGCCTGTTCGGACTTTACCTGCTTGCCGCGTTGTGGAAGCGTCCTTCTTAGGAGTCGAGGAGATGGTCTTAACCTTGGGCTGCGCTTTCTTAGCAGACCCTATCTTTGCAGTGTGTCGTCGCTCAGATGTAGGAGAAGCCGGCTGCTCCTCGCTTTGTATTTCATCGGGAGCTGTCAGTGGAGTCTCCCCTTCGATACCTTCCGCTGTGACAATGATGGAATGCGGCAGGCCTTCAGGCCCGGCGCCAGTCTTACCGAGCGTTTCATCCGTCTTCATGCCGCCAGTCCGTGAAGACGCAATCTTCTGCAGTTGCGCCTTCAATTTTTCAACGGGCAGCTTCCCACCCTTCAACCTGTTACAGGCTTCGGCAACTTCCTCGATATAGAGTTCAAATATGTTGCGCCGCCGAAATTCACTTGCCGCTCGCTCGCGCCGGCGCAGGAAGAGCCCGAGTCGTCGCCCACACTCGCGAAGCGCAAGAGTGATCTCCTTATGGATCTCGTCATACTCCGCGATGGCCTCCTTGGATTCGCTGGTAAAAGGGACCCAGACGGAGGCAATGTGCACGAAGATGACCATCGGCCCTGCTGGCAAAGCGCCTCGTGATTGGCTGATTCCATAATTGCGCCAGGTTGTCGCCAGTACGGCCTTGAAAATGGCGCAGGCAGATTGCTGATATAGCAGCGGGACCCGGTTGGCATAACGAATCACACGTGCAAGTTCCGAGTCTCCTTCTTCATGCTCCCCTTCCGCCAGTGGCATTGCCGGCTTCTCAGCCTTTGTCGTACTGTCCGGTGCTTGTCCAAAAGCCAATCCCGCTTCGATAGTGAAAGGATTGCCACGATACACGGAGGGAGGCCGGCTCACTGCTGTGTAAAACTCGCCTTTGATCTGCTTGTACAGACCAGAGAGGATCGCCTTTTCACCGATCGGTGAGAGGCAATTGGTCGGCGGCGCCATGATCTTGGTCGCTTGAATCGTGTGATAAAGCGTCTCCGCGATCGCGCCACGCACGTCTCGAGGTTTCGCGTTGGGCGAGACTTTCGCCGCCTTACACATCTCATCCGCGAGCACCGGCGTGACACGGCAGAAATCGGCTGAAAGAAAGCTCGAGAGAGTCTGGTTCTTTGCCTCATGGAGCATCTTGAGGAACATTCCAAACTCGATGCCGTAGGGATGGGGCTTGATTTCTTTCGGCGAAGGCGGCAATTCATGATAGGCGCGTGGGTAGTCTTTTGTTTCCCCCTCCGGCGTCCGATAGATGAGCCGCACATGAGGATTTGCAATAGAGGTCTGTTCGAGATACTCATCCACTGAGGCGCGCCCCTTCTGATAGCGGCCTTCGACTTCAATCGCGACCTCTGTGCCACGAGGCTGGTCCCATTCGATTTGCTTATTCTCATGGACCAGGGGTTCATTCTTCTTCGTATCGATTTGCACCTCGAAATAATGGGCCGAGGCTTTGGGACCGATACGCGAAATGATCTTGACCGGCTTGCCGGTCGTCAGTTGGCCATACATCCCTGCCGCCGAAATGCCGATCCCCTGCTGGCCGCGACTCATCCGCAGGCGATGGAATTTGGAACCGTATAACAGTTTCGCAAAGATTTTTGGAATCTGCTGCCGGACGATCCCGGGGCCATTATCGGTAACCGTCACTCGGAAGCGTGTCGCCTGACTTGCGGGTGGTTTTGCCGACGATCCGATTGCCACGACTTCCAACTGCACCACAATCTCAGGAAGAATCCCGGCCTCCTCACAGGCATCCAAGGCGTTGTCCACCGCTTCCTTCACACAGGTCAGCAGAGCTTTACGCGGGTTATCGAAGCCGAGCAAATGCCGATTCTTGGTAAAAAATTCGGAGACGGAGATCTCGCGCTGTCGCGCGCCCATTTCTACCGCCGTCACTGCCGAAACGGCAAGGGAGTCTGTGCGCTTGGACATCGATACATGTGACTTCTGCGTACTCATTCATCTTCTCCAGTCAGGTGACGACGCCGGACAACTTCGGCACACACGCATTGCCATCTCGAGCAAGAGAGATGACATAAGGGGCTCCTCGTCACGGATGTGAGAGGAGCAGGACGGTACATGGCGGGGGGGAGAACGGGAGAAACCGCCAACAAAAACGAGCGGGCCAATTAGGGTGGGAGGAGCGCGCACCTACCGAGGACAGCATAGGTACGACGGAGATCTTGGCGGGACTTTAGGCTTCCCAGTCATGCTGGGCTTGCACACCATCCCGACGCTCGACCCCCTTATGAACCATATCCCCTCGGGGCGTTAAGCTCCCCCCACAGGAATACGATATTCTTCCAATGCGGGTGAGTCAAGGATTGACTTACTATGTATAGGCATGACCATCTCGCTCTTCATACTCATCGATGAGCCGTTCGACCTCATCGAGTTCGGCTGGCTGAATATTGTGAAACAAGATCCCGAATGCATCCTCTCTAGCCCATTGCATAGACAAGACCTCCGTTAGCGAAGCTTGAGGATCGTGCCATCGAGCTTGGTATCCGCCACAAATTTTTCGAAATTCTTGTTGTACAGTTCGTTCAGCAAATCCTGGGCATCTTCAGGGTCGAACCAGAAGACCTGGTTAGTTCCGGTACCGGTGAGGGTTTCACGGATTTGGCTCCCGTCGGCCCGGTTCTTCACTTGGACAGCCATCCGGCTTTTCGCACTAAGAGTCGTTTGGCCGATGCCGCTGGTCGCATCTACTCCTATATCAATGAGTCTGCCGGTGATGGTCATATCAGCCCCTTCGGCGGCATTATCTCTGACGACGTTCGCATTCCAGCCTTTCGCGGTGAGAAAATCAGCGAACGCCTGTGCCGTCGCCTCGCCAAGAGTGCCGTTCGGGAGGCTGAAGCGACTCTTCCCTCCCCATAGATGATGTCTGGTGCCAAGATACGATCGGTCGGTACGATGGTCTTCAAACGGCTGAATCGCCACGGTTGCGGAACTCATCGCCACAACCTTCCCATCTGCCCCGCTCGCCGTAGGTACCTTCAGATCAATACGCTCCCCCTTGCTGGCGCACCCAGCGGCTAAGATAATCCCAAGAAGCCCGATTCCTATCATGTGGGTGTGAAAGTGCCTCACATATGCCTCCTTGATATCTGGCACCGAAGATAGATCTCCGGCGACACACACGGTTTCTACTTTATCGCGAAATGGGCACGACGATTTTGTTGATAACAGTCTTCATTTTGCTGCTTGCAGATAGGTTTGGTTTCTCCATAGCTCGTAATCTGAAGCTGCGAAGCCTGCGCGCCCATGTCCTGGAGATACTTCCTCACCGCGCGCGCCCGCTTTTCTCCCAGGACGAGGTTGTACGCCACAGTGCCTCTCTCATCGCAATGACCTTCAATCAGCACTGTCTTACTCCCGTTGGCGCGAAGCCATCCGGCATTCGCGTCCAAGACCGGCATCGCATCCTTGCGGACGTGAAACCGATCGTAATCGAAGAACACATCGCCCAATGCTTGGCTATCCACGTCCGCATTCGGCGATAGCGCGAGATTGGATGGTGGTGCGGTATCTGCGGGCCGCTCGAACGATCGCTCCAGCGGTATCGGCTTGATCGCATCCGGCTTGATCTCTTCACTCTTGGTCTGCCCTGCCCGCGAGGCGGCATCCCCTGAAGAAGAAGACACGTTCTTACCAGCACAACCCGCTGCTAATATCATCAGACTCAGACACAAGCCGACTATACTTCGATCCATAGCATAACCTCCCTATTTGTCATATGTAGTGGTCGCGGTGTTCTGTCAGGTCAGGGTAAATCCACATGGATACCAGATTATTACGCATACTTATAGGTGCTCATGGAACATCCGTCAACCCAAAATCTTTGCCGACCCCACGACAAGGATGCGCGGGTTCATTACTCAATCGAAAGTTGCATCCCTCTCCGGCTTTCGCTAATGTGCAGGGCATGACCCATTCCCTCGCGCGTTCACTCGTTCTTGCCGGCGCGAGCGGTCTGTTCCTCCCACTGAGTTTCCCAAAATCCGACCTCGGGCTGCTGGCCTGGATCGCCCTTGTGCCGTTGCATTGGGCGTTGGACGGCAAAAACAAAACACAGGCTTTTTGGATCGGGTGGCTATCCGGCACGATTGGCTTTACAGGCATGATGGCCTGGGTCGTCACTGCTATGAACACCTACGGCAAGGTCCCGCTGGCGATCAGCTATGGCCTCATGTTGCTGCTCACTGCCTATTTGGGTTTTTATGTCGGGCTCTACTCTGCCGGAGCCGTGTGGTTTCGGACTCTGATTCCTCGCTACGGTTTCTTTGTATTCCCCTGTTTATGGGTCACGCTCGAACTGATTCGAACCTATGCGCTGAGCGGATTACCTTGGGGCCTCCTCGGCTATTCTCAATATCGTCAGATTGAGATCATACAAATTGCAGATCACATGGGAGTTTACGGAGTCTCATTCCTTATCGTCATGGTGAACGTCGCCATCGCTGAATTCCTCTCCTGGTTGATGCCCATGCTCAGGGGATTCCGACCGGCCAGGCTCCCTTGGGATCTTGTAGCCATGGCGGCCCTCCTCGTCACACTCTCGTGGGAGTATGGCCTGGCGTCAATATCTGAAACACCGTTTTCAGATATTCCTCGATCGTCCATCAACGTGGGAGTAGTACAACCGAATGTCGACCAGGCCGTCAAATGGGACACCTCATATCGCGAGGAGACTCTCGCACGCTTTGATCGACTGACAGAACGGCTCGGTCCGGACATGGATTTGGTGGTGTGGCCAGAAGCGGCAACGCCGTTCGTCTTTGAGCGTGAGCCGGTGTATCAGCTGCAACTCATTGCTATGGCCAATCGAGCGCAGGCGCCGATCCTGTTTGGGAGTCCCGCCCTGCGTTTCTATCCCGATCGGCGGCCCTATCTGTTGAACAGCGCCTATCTCCTCTCCTCCAACGGCCAAGTGCTGGGCCGATACGATAAACAACATCTGGTGCCCTTTGGAGAATACATCCCGCTCAAATCTTCAGTGCTGTTTTTCCTCGATAAATTGGTGGAAGGGATCGGCGATTTCGAAGCAGGACCTGGTCCAGTCGTCTTGACCTTGACGCCGAAACCCCGATCTGCCACGACGGGAACGGCAGGAATCGCGGCGCGATCGATTAATTTTGGAGTCGCAATCTGTTACGAAGTGATCTTCCCAAACTTGGTACGGCAATTCGCCGCGAATGGGGCGGAGTTCTTGGTGACCGTCACGAACGATGCCTGGTTCGGCGCCTCGTCGGCTGCCTCGCAACATTTTTCGATGGTGGTGTTTCGCTCGGTCGAGAATCACTTGGCGTTCGCTCGCTCAGCGAACACCGGTATTTCTGGATTCATCGATCCATTCGGGCGCATTGTCGAGGCCACGCCGACATTTACAGAGCACGCCGCCAAAGCGACCATTCAGGTCTGGCGACCTCATACGTTTTACAGCCGATACGGAGATGTGTTTGCCTACAGCTGTGCTATAATCTGCGCGCTTTTATTCTTACTGGGCATGTTTCGCTCTAAGGGGTCTGAGCCGGACGCAGTGGCCGCCACTCCGGTCTAACGTGAAAGGATCACTCGATGTTGGATGAAGTCAAGAATCGCATACAGACCGTCAAGCAATTGGTATCGGAACTACGGGGGCATCTTTGACTTTGCTCGCATGACGGCCGAGTTGGCCCATCTGGAAGAACAGACATCCCAACCGGATTTTTGGAACCACGCTCAGCAGGCCGCCAAGATCGGCCGGAAAAAGTCTACGATTGAGCATGACCTCCAGCAGTGGCGGGATATCGATGGAACAATGAACGATCTGGGCGCGCTGCTCGAACTGGCAGAAGAAAGCGACGATGCCGACCTCGTGAAGGAGTTGACGCGGGAGCTGGATCGATTCGAACCGAAGCTCGCCGCGCTACGGCTTGAACTTCTGCTCTCAGGCGAACTAGACCCCAACAATGCGATCGTGGCAATCCATCCCGGCGCGGGCGGGACGGAATCCCAGGACTGGGCGCAGATGCTGCTGCGCATGTATGTCCGCTGGGCCGAGGGGAAGAAATTCAAGGTTGAAACGCTGGACCTGCTCCCGGGCGAAGAAGCGGGTGTAAAAAGCGTGACACTATTGGTGACTGGGGCCTACGCGTATGGCTATCTCAAAGCCGAAGCAGGCGTCCATCGACTGGTGCGTATTTCGCCCTTCGATGCAAACAAGCGGCGGCATACGTCCTTTGCCTCGGTTTTCGTCTATCCCGAAGTGAATGAAGATATCGACCTCGTGATCGAAGACAAAGACCTTAAGATCGATACGTTTCGTGCCGGCGGCGCCGGCGGCCAAAATGTGAATAAAGTTGAGACGGCCATCCGGATGACACACCTGCCGACCGGCATTGTCGTGCAATGTCAGAACGAACGGTCGCAGCTCCAGAACCGCAACGGGGCGATGAAAGTCCTGAAGGCGCGCCTCTACGAAGTCGAACTTAAAAAGAAAGAGGCGGAATTCAATGCGATCGTCGGGGAAAAGAAGGACATTGCCTGGGGCAGCCAAATTCGATCGTATGTATTCCAGCCCTATCAAATGGTCAAAGATCACAGAACCGGCTACGAAGTGGGGCAGGTAGCCGCCGTCATGGATGGCGATCTGGATGGGTTCATTGAGGCCTATCTGAAAAGGAAGATGGCAAAAGGCGCCATGCAAGACGTGGTGGAAGAACCGCCCCTCTAACTCCTTGCCCATTGCCTAAGCCCGAAACAGCTATGGACGAACTGAACGAGCAGCAACAACAACGCATCAAGAAGCTCGACGCCCTGCGTGAAGTAGGCGTGGCGCCCTATGGCACGCGATTCGAGGTGAAGGATCGCGCGGGCAAACTGATCACACTGCATGGAGAAAAGCCCAAGGAGACGCTGGAACAGGAAAAGATCTCCTGTACCTTTGCCGGACGAATCGTCGCCCTGCGACGATTCGGCAAAGCAGGGTTTGCCGTGCTCCAAGACGGGTCCGACCGGCTTCAGGTCTATCTCAAGAAGGATCGTCTCTCGGAGCAGGGCTACCGTATTGCGGAACTACTCGACTTGGGCGACTGGATCGGCGTGACCGGCACGCTCTTTCGCACAAAGACCAATGAGTTCACTGTCGAAGTCGCACAACTAACCTTCTTGAGCAAAGCCCTCAGACCGCTTCCGGAAAAGTGGCACGGGTTGACAGACGTGGAAACCCGTTACCGGCAGCGCTATGTCGATTTAATCGCCAACCCTGAAGTCCATGGCATCTTCGCCACCCGGAGCAGAATCATCGCTGGTATTCGCGCCTTCTTAATCGAACGCGGCTTCCTTGAGGTTGAAACGCCGATGATGCATCCGATTCCCGGAGGCGCGGCGGCGAAACCCTTTGTCACACGCCACAATGCGCTCGGCGTCGATCTCTATCTCCGCATCGCGCCGGAACTGTATTTGAAGCGGTTGATCGTGGGTGGATTTCCTCGTGTGTTTGAAATCAACCGCAACTTTCGGAACGAGGGCATCTCGACGATTCACAACCCGGAATTCACGATGCTGGAATTCTACATGGCCTATGCCGACTACCAGGACTTGATCGTCCTCACGGAAGAACTCGTCTCCTCCTTGGCACAACAGATTTTGGGCAAGACCATCATCGCCTATCAAGGGAAAGACATCACGCTCACGGCTCCGTGGCGCCGCTGGTCGTATCACCAGGCCATTCTGGAGGTGAACACACTCGCCCCCTCTGTCCTTGAGGATAAGGAGGCGGCCATTGCGGCGGCCAAAAATCTTGGCCTCGCAGTCGATCCGAAATGGCCGCTCTTCAATATCGTGAACGAAATCTTCGAGGAAACCGTCGAGCCGAATCTGATTCAGCCGACCTTCATTACCGACTATCCCATCGAGATTTCTCCCCTCGCACGGCGCAAAGACTCGAACCCGGCGCTGACCGATCGCTTCGAGCTCTATATTGCCGGCAGGGAAATCGCGAATGCCTTTTCAGAGTTGAATGATCCGTTGGATCAGCGGGGGCGGTTCGAAGGACAGGCCGCGCAACGTGCGGCGGGCGATGAAGAGGCGCATCTGGTCGATGAAGATTTCTTGCGCGCCTTGGAGTACGGCATGCCACCGACCGCGGGCGAAGGCATCGGCATCGACCGGCTGATCATGCTCTTTACCGACCAAGCGTCGATCCGCGACGTGGTCCTCTTCCCTCAACTCAGGCCCGAGAAGTAACGGTGGCCCTTCCCTTCGAAATCTTTGTCGGGTTGCGATATCTGCGCGCAAAACGCCGGAATCGGACGATTTCGTTGAATACCGTCGTCTCCATTGCCGGTATCACACTCGGTGTGGCGGCTCTGATTGGGACAGTCGGCATCATGACCGGGTTTAAAGAGGACATTCAGGCCAAGATTCTTGGCACAACCGCACATATCATCGTGCAGGATCGAATGAAGGACGGCATGAGCGATTACGATCCTGTTGTCAAACAGGTTGCAACCATTCCTGGTGTCGTCGCGGCAACCCCGTTTGTGCTCAAGCAGGTCTTGCTGACAACCCAGAACGGAGTGCAAGGCATTGTCATCCGCGGGATCGACCCGCAACGCGAAGCGACAGTGACCGAGCTGGCCAAGAATCTCTCGACAGGAGAATTGGCTGACCTCAGTAAACCGGTGAAGGTGAAGCAGCCACCAGTCGACGCCCCAAACGGTCCGGCAGTTGAGACGGAAAAACCGGGCATTATCCTGGGCAAGGAACTGGCGATGCGGCTTGGTGTCTTTGTCGGTGATACGGTCAATGTGGTGTCCCCTCCAGCAGGACCGATCAGCGCGATCGGCATGGTGCCGAAGATCCGCACCTTCGTGCTCGTTGCGTTGTTTCAATCCGGCATGTACGAATACGATTCGTCGCTAGCGTATATCGATCTCGCGGAGGCACAGAAGTTCTTCAACCTAGGGCACACGGTGACGGGCATTGAAATTAAAGTCACGGACGTCTTTCACGCGGATGAGACGGCCCGTTCCGTGGAACAGTCGCTCGGTTTTGCCTATGGGGCACGCGATTGGATGCAGATGAATCGCAATCTGTTCTCAGCGCTCAAACTCGAAAAGACAATGATGTTTTTATTGTTGGTGTTGATCACGATCGTGGCGTCCTTCAACATCGTCAGCACCCTCACCATGATCGTGACGGAAAAACAAAAGGAGATTGCGATCCTCAAGGCGATGGGCGCCACCAGAAAAAGCATCAGGCGGATTTTCATGCTGAACGGACTGATCATCGGCCTGTCAGGAACAGCGATCGGCATTCCGCTCGGTTACACATTTCTGTGGCTGATCCAGACATTCTGGACCTTCGATGCGTCGGTCTACTACATCTCGCGGATCCCTGTTCATGTTCAAGCGATGGATGTGCTCCTTGTGGCCAGCTCCGCCATTCTGATCAGCTTTGCCGCCACAGTCTATCCTTCGCTCCAAGCAGCTAAGCTCGAACCCGTGGCTGCACTACGCTACGAATGATCATGCCGATCCTTTCAGCACCTCTCATTCGGTCTGGAGCGCCAGCGTGATCACTGTAACTGACTTAACCAAATCATTCCTGATGGGCAAGCAAACCCTCACGGTGCTCAAAGGTGTCAATCTCCAGATTCGGCGCGGAGAATTAATCGCAATTATTGGAGCGTCGGGGGCAGGAAAGAGCACATTGCTCCATATTATTGGAACGCTCGATCGTCCGACCACAGGGACTGTCCATTTTGACGGCCAGGATATGTTTCATATGTCGGAAGGTGAACAGGCAGACTTTCGGAACCCGCGCATTGGATTTGTGCTCCAGTTTCATCATCTCCTGCCGCAGTTCACGGCGCTCGAGAATGCCTGTATGCCGGCGCTGATTCAACGACGAAATCCAGCCAATATCGAACCGGAAGCCATCATGTTGTTGCAGGAGGTTGGGCTGGGAGGTCGGTTACATCACAAACCTGGTGAACTATCCGGCGGTGAACAGCAGCGCGTGGCGGTCGCACGAGCTCTCTTACAGAAACCCGACCTCGTATTGGCCGATGAGCCGACGGGAAATCTGGATACACACACAGGCGAGGCGCTCTTTGCGATGATGCGCGAACTGAACAAGGCCCGTGGAACTACCTTCGTGATCGTAACCCACAACGACAAACTGTCTGCGCAAGCCGATCGGATTGTACATATGCAGGACGGCCAAATCGTGTAGCGATCTCTGTCGCACCTCACTCTATGTATTGATGTTTACCTGTAGGATGGAACCTCCTCTAACCTTGACGAGAGCGAGGTCATTCAATAGACTCTGCACAGTTTCTCCACGTGCAAGGAGTTTCTCGACAATGTCCTGTTCTCGGTCTCTTCGTGCCGCTGCGATCTTCATTGGCCTGATGGCTCCTGTGCAAGCGTTGGCTTTAGAGTTTGTCACCGTGGGTCCTCGTGCCATCGGTATGGGTGGGGCTGGCGTGGCTATCACGACAGATTCCTTGGCCACCTATTGGAATCCAGCCGGACTCGCGATGACGCAGACCGTTGACGTGAGGATTCAAGGTGGCGGACAGGTGATCGATCGTCTAGGCATCGCCGATGCCATTCACGACCTCGAAAATTTCGATAGGACCGATGTCTCGGCAGCCAACCAAGCGAAGGCTCAACACATCGCTGATCGAATCAATCGCCCAGGCGCCACGGTATCGATCAATGGGTCAGCCGGCCTCTATCTCAAAGGGCATTTGGGCGAGCATGCACTCGGATTTAATGTGTCTGACGTTGCAACAGGTGGAGGGTTCATGAATACCCCGGCGACAGCGACCCTTAACGGCTCAAATGTGCGTCTAACTGGTGAAATGGCCTTGATAGGCCTAGAGGCTAGGCAGGTGGCGTTCTCCTATGCTTATGCCTTTTCCGATAAAACATTTGCTATCGGGGTAACGGGAAAATTCATTCAAGGAGCCGCGTACAGAGGGAGCACACTCCTCACCGGAGGAACCGAGGTGTCAATTACGGACAACTTTGGGAAAGCCACGCTCTCGACCGCCTTTGGCATCGATGTGGGAGCCATCTACCGCCCATCTTCTTGGCTACGCTTCGGCTTGGTGGCGAAAGATCTCAATCAACCAACGTTCGATGTCCCAGGTGGCGAAGAACTGAAACTCGGCCCCCAGGTTCGAGGCGGGGTCGCGATCAACCCCTATTCTTCACTGACGTTAACAGCAGATGTCGATATGACGTCGAATAAGACATTCGTTCCAGGCATCAAAAGTCAGGTATTGAGTCTAGGAGTCGAACAAACTATCTTTTCAGAATTCATGTCGTTTCGCCTCGGCGCCTTCAAGAATATGAAAGACGCCGGAACACCATTTACTCCTACAGCAGGGTTGGGCTTTCGGCTTTATGCGTTCCGTCTCGATGTGGGCGGTGGGTATGACTTCCGCGAAGAGGGCGCGCTGGTTTCAGGTTCTGCTTCTTTGACATTCTAATGGTATACTGAATCCATGATGACCTTTCATTACGTACAACGCGCCGCCTTCATCTGCCTTCTTTCTCTCCTTATCGCCGGCTGCGGCGGCTTACAGGAGGTATGGGAAGGGCCCGGCGCAAAAATGTTCCGTCCTCAGGCCATTGCGGTGCTTCCCCCAATGTCGAGCCAATACGACAATGCACGAGAGGATATTCAAGAAGTCCTATCCGGCGCCCTGAACAAGACCTCTCATATCGAGCGAGTGGAATCTCCTGAACATGTCACGGATATCTTCCAGGCGTCGAAAGAGGCATTCGATGCGCTGGTATTTTACTTCTCACGTCTGGAGATGACCGGTCAGTCCGACAAGGATTCCGCGGTGAAGCTGGGAAAAGCGCTGAACGTGGATTCATTTCTGGTCGTACGGGTCAACTCCTGGGAATACATGCGTAAAGAAGGCGACAATGTTGGTCGAGTCGGCCTAAGCCTCCGTCTGGTCGAAGCCACCACCGG
>CBDDRW010000010.1:0-4933 GCA_965233175.1 uncultured bacterium | reverse complement strand
AACTCTTCCAGCGAAGGGTGACCCGCTCTTTAAGCGGATGGTCGAGTGGTTGCCCAGTTTGCACCGATGCGAGGTACGCGGCTTTCAACTTATAGTACCACTTCGCCGGTGTATCGGCGTCGTCGATGAGCATCAAGGCTGGCTTGTAGCGCAATCCCACCGCTTGGCGCTCCATCGCCTCCCGATCTTGCGTCATGAAGATATTGGCGAAGTAGCGAAAGAGGGTTTTGGAAAATGGAACCCAGCTGAGACAGTTCCATGCGGCGGTAAAATCGATGCGGCATTGCTGGTCGCCGATCGGCGTGACCGTGGCGCGGCTCGACACGAAGAGCGAGCCGCATTGAACGAACTCGAATCGCTGGTTAGGCAGCACAAAGTCGATGGTGGTCGTCAACGGTCCTCCGTAGAACAGGTTCAGGAGCTTGTACGGCCCACTGTTTTTCGAAGGAGCGTGCGGTACCATGCGGAAGCCATGAGGAAGCGGTTCAAAGGTCTTGGCTTTTTCATGGATACTCGCCTGGCTCCGCCACCAGGAACTTTGATGCACAAAGGGGCCGTGAGCCGGGTCCATCAAACCGACGATGCCGTCGTCAATGGCGCAATCCAACAGCGTCGAAATGTGAACCATCCGATAGGGAGACGAAGGAAGCGGAAGAGGCGGCACATCCGGAATGGCCTGATTGGGTCGTTGAGGATCGGGAACAAATACCCACACATAGCCGTCTCGTTCGCGGCACGCGTAGGTGGTGATGCCGATTTTGTCGACGTGAAGGGGGGAGCCTTCCACCAGAGCGGGAATTCCCCGGCAACGTCCTTCCTGATCGAACCGCCAACCATGGTAGGCACATTGAACACAGTCGCCTTCCATTTTTCCGAAGGACAGCGGCATCCCGCGATGGGGGCAAATGTCGCGCATGGCCGCGACGGCGCCTTGCGAAGTCTTGCAGACGAGGATCGGGAGGCCCAGCAGGACAGTCCCTTTGAGGCTGCCGGGAGCGAGTTCGCTGCTCAAGCACGCAGGATACCAAAAGCCAAGGAGCGGTGCGCTCCTGGACGGTTTGATCTCGGTGATGAGGTCACTGTTCATCGACAGAGGAGGGAGGAACGTGAGAGGATAAGCCTGGGCTGCGGCAGCTTCATTGTGAATATAACGAGTGGGTGGTAGAACGTCAAGCCAACCCGCACCAAACTGCATCTTCGATCCGTTTTTGTCACGATACCTTGCTTCTCATAACGGGGTGGACTGCTCGGTCTCCCACTGCGCGCAACGTTCCCCCCCTCCCCTTTGAAAGGAGTGGCCAAGGAGGCCCTTTCCTGCGCGCGACATTCTCACCCGCCCAACCCCGAGCGCGCCGAGACGCGCTCTTGTCCCAGGCGAGCACATTTTTTGATCTTTCTGCTGGTCAAACTACGGGCTGTAAAATCCCATCCCCTGCTCAATTTTTAGCCAGGTTGCCTAGGTGATCTCAACTGCGCGCATCGAGGGAGCACCTTCTTAGCGTGCGGCCTCTGCGAGCACGGAGACCATCTAGGCTACCTGGTTTTCTTCCCTCTTCCTTGACAAGAAAAAGAAGCAGAGACTATATTAAAAATCAAATAGAAAATGCCACACTCATGCGGCGTGGCAGAAAAGAGGGCGTCATGACAACTGCGCAGATGGACCCTGTAGTCACATTGGACAACTTGCGGGCCTCCAAACCTGACAAGGTGACGATCGTGCTGTTGAGCGGTGACATGGATCGCGCGATGGCTGCGTTCATCATTGCCACTGGGGCCGCTGCCATGGGAATGCAAGTCACCGTCTTTTTCACCTTCTGGGGCCTCAATGCCATTCGCCGGAAAGGCGCAACCAGCTCCGCCAAGGACTGGCTTCGTCAGATGTTCGGCCTGCTGAATAAAGGTGGTGCAGACAGTCTTCCTCTCTCGCGGTTTCATATGTGGGGGTTGGGCACGAAGATGATGCAAAAAGTCATGAAGCAGAACCGGATGCCGGGTGTGCCCGAACTCATGGACACCGCGCTGGACCTGGGTGTTCACTTTATTGCCTGCACGACCACCATGGGCTTGATGGGGATTACGAAAGATACGCTCATAGACGGTATCGATCAGTTCGCAGGAGTGACCACTTATCTTGCGGAAGCCAAGCAGGGCAGCGTGAATCTGTTTATTTAAGGTCGAGGCGAAGCGAAGCTTCCACCTCAGACTTCATGGAGTAGCGAATGCCACATGCCGATGTGAAGCTCGATACGCTCGGGTACTTTTGCCCGATGCCGATTATTATGACCTTGAAGAAGATCAAGGAACTGACGCTGGGCCAGGTTCTTGAAGTCGTCTCGGACGACGAAGGTATTAAAAAGGATATGCCGGCTTGGTGCGATACAACCGGCCATCAGATGGTCGGGCTCGAAGAAGAACAGACGAAATCGGGAATGATCTATAAAGCATTTGTGAGAAAGACAAAGTAACCATACAGACTGAGACTCAGTGGATGAGAGAAGCCGGAGGGATGACGATCAGACCTCCGGCTTCTTTGTGTTGATTCTAGGCGGGACGTGACATGGATCGAATCGTCGAGTGTGTGCCGAACTTTAGTGAGGGACGAAACCAGACGACGGTGCGGGCACTGGTGCAGGCTGTGGAGTCGGTGCCAGGTGTCTGGCTGTTGGACCAGACGATGGATCAAGATCACCATCGCTCTGTCTTGAGCTTTGCCGGCGAACCGGACGCTGTCGTTGAAGCGGCCTTTCGCGCTATGCGCATGGCGACCGATCTCATCGATCTTAGGAAGCACAAGGGCGTTCATCCGAGGGTGGGCGCCACAGATGTGGTGCCCTTCGTGCCGTTGCGCGGCGCGACGATGCAGGATTGTATCTCTCTGGCAAAGCGGTTGGGGCAACGGGTAGGAGCAGAGCTTGAGATCCCGGTATTTCTGTACGAACAAGCGGCTCTGCATCGTGATCATGCCACGCTCGAATCGGTCCGCCGGGGAGGGCTACAAGGCCTTGCGTTCCGCATGGCGTCCGATCCGGACTGGATGCCGGATTGTGGGCCATCCCAACTTCATAAGACGGCCGGTGCCGTGGCGATCGGTGCACGACCTCCTTTGATCGCCTTTAATGTCAATCTCCACTCGACAGACTTGGCACTGGCCCGATCCATCGCGAAAGACATTCGCCAATCGAACGGAGGATTGCCCCATCTGAAGGCGATCGGGGTGGAGTTAGCGAGTCGGCAGATGGTTCAGGTGGCTATGAATCTCACTGATCACATCATCACCCCTCTCTCTGTCGCGTTTGAAGCGGTCCGGGCGCGCGCAGCTGAGAAGGGAGTGATCGTAGCGGGGAGTGAAGTGATCGGGCTTGTGCCTCAAGCGGCGCTGATTCAGGCTGCTGGGCATAGTCTGGCACTCGAACAGTTCGACTCGACGCAAGTGTTGGAGGCAAGATTGGAGACTCGGCTATTCGGTGAGTCGGCGCGGCTAGCGCCGTCTAGGATACAGGAGCCGGTCGACCTGCACGCTCAACCTCTCGCAGATTTTTTGGACACAGTAGCCGCGGCGACTCCGATTCCGGCCGGTGGTGCAGCAGCGGCCTTAGTGGGCGCCCTCGCGGCCTCGCTGGGAATTATGGGGGCGCGCCTGAGCCGGCAACAAGGCGTGGAACATCGGCTGAGTGAACTTGGGCGCCGGCTTCGGGATCTGATGCAGGAAGACGGTGCTGCCTATCAGCGATTTATTCAGGCTACGAAGCTGGCGAAAACAGACCGAACTCGCCCTGCTGCCTTGACGTCCGCGCTTCATTTGGCGACGGAGATTCCTCTTGAAGTCGCCGAACAGGCAACAGAAGCCGGAGTGCTGCTTCATGCTTGCTCAGCAGGGGTGAAGCCGCGCGTTCGGTCTGATCTCACCGTTGGGATGGTGCTGGCGATCGCCGCAGCCGAGGCGGGGCGTCATACGACCGAAGAAAATATGAAAATTCAGCACGATCAACAACTTAGATCGTCTCTTCTTGATCGTATTCGGCAAATGACGATCCGCCTTGAGGAACTCAAGGGGCTATGTTACATTACGCCCCTTAGTCGGGGCCGGGCTGGCACAAAGAAAAAACCTATACAGGCATCGCCTGGGAAAGCACATAGACCAGAAGAATGGAAATCAAAGTCTTCAATAATAACGTCGAGAAAGCGCTCAAAGTTGCCAAGAAAAAGCTCGCGGGGGAAGGACTCTTCCGTGAGTTGAAGCGCCGGCGATTTTACGAAAAGCCGAGTGTCAGGAAAAAGGCTAAGCAACGAGAAGCACAGCGGCGGCGTCAAAAATGGTTGTCGAAGCGTAAGCCAGAGTAAGCGTCCTTCCAAGAGCTTGCCCGTTCGGTCGATCGCATTTCTGCCAAGATCTTCAGATAGCTTCCTCATCCATGCGCCAGGACCAGATTACTGCTGCGCTTCGAATCGTGAAGCGCGAGATTCGGCAGTGGGAGGATCCCGTTGTCGGCGTCGTCGCGCGCGAGTCGAACCGAGACCCCTTTCGCATTCTCATATCGTGTCTTCTCAGCCTTCGGACCAGAGACAAGACGACATCTGAAGCCAGCGCCAGATTGTTCTCGCTGGCATATCAGCCTGCCACCATGTTGACCCTCTCGCTCCGGAAGATCGAGCAAGCCATCTATCCCGTCGGATTCTACCGGACAAAAGCGAAATCCATCCATGCTATTTGCCGTCGCCTTTTGGACGTGTATGGAGGGATGGTTCCCGATTCCATTGAGGAATTGGTTACACTGTCAGGAGTTGGTCGGAAGACGGCAAATTTGGTGGTGACGGTCGGTTATGGCAAGCCCGGCATCTGTGTAGATATTCACGTGCATCGGATCTGCAATCGTTGGGGCTATATAAAGACGAAGACACCGGAGGAAACGGAACAAGCACTACGACGGAAATT
>CBDDRW010000009.1:0-4137 GCA_965233175.1 uncultured bacterium | reverse complement strand
TTTATTCCCCGGCTCGAACTGATTCAGGTTGCCACGACCACCACGGCAGCCGTCATCGACTTTCCTGCCGTACAAGCGAACGGATCGCTGGATGTCTTCTGGGAACTCATTTGCGATCCCAAGATAGAGAAGGTCGTTCATGCCGGGCGGCAGGATCTCGATCTGTTTGCTCTCCATGCAGGGCAAATTCCAAAGCCATTTTTCGATACCCAGATCGCCGCCGCCATGGTCGGGTATGGCGCCCAGGTTGCCTATGCGAACTTAGTCCAGCGACTCCACGGCACGAAGTTGGAAAAAGCCCACACCTTTACCAACTGGAGCGCGCGGCCGCTTTCTGATGACCAAATCGCCTATGCATTGGAAGATGTCGAGTTCCTTCTGCCGATCCATACGCATTTACGGGATCGTCTGAAGGCACTTGGCCGTTTGGAATGGGTGAGTGAGGAATTTGCACGCCTCGAAACGGCGGTGGGAGAAAAGAGCCGGGAGCCGCATGAACGGTACCAACGAATTCGGGGATGGGACACACTCAAGCCCAAAGGAGCTGCGGTACTTCGTGAATTGGCTGTCTGGCGAGAAGCCGAAGCTCGCCGCCGGAATGTGCCGCGTGGACGTGTGATGCGAGATGAGGTGCTTCTCCAACTAGCACGCCACCCTCCCAAATCAGTCAGCGATCTCCGTGGCCTCCGCGGCATCCATACTTCTGAGATTGATCGACAGGGCGGACAGATCTTGGCTTCTATCACCTCGGCCCTTGCGCTTCCACCGTCGGCATGGCCGAAAGTTCCTTCTGAGCGGAAGCCGGATCCTGAATCGACCGGTATCGTCGAGCTTCTGCAGGCTGTGCTGAAAGCCCGTGCAGCAGAGGAGGGGATTGCCCCGACTATGCTCGCGACGAGCGCCGATCTCCAAACGCTCGTGGAGACGAGGCAGAATCGAACAACCATCAATATCCCTATCCTTCATGGCTGGCGGCGACAATTGGTGGGCGATCTACTCTTGCAAGTATTAGATGGAGACGTCACTGTCAGTATAGATAGAACGTCCAGCGCTCTGCGGATGACGAAAGGCCTCTCTTCGAATATTCCCGGTTGACGAGCCAGCCTCGCTGGCCTGGTTTGCTCAATCCAGCGTTGCTTGCTATAGCAGTGATTTCACCGACTCTGCCGGTCTTGCCAAGATCGCCTTCTCACCCTTTTCGACGATCGGACGTTGAATGAGATCTGGATGGGCTACGAGCAGATCGAGCCATTCGTCGTCGGAAAGATTCTTTTTCGCCAAACCGAGTCCCTTATAGATGTCCTCTTTGGTTCTGACGATATCTTTCGGCGACAGCCCAGCCTTCTTCAAGAGACCCTTGAGTTGTGCCTTGGTGAACGGCTTTTCATAGTAATTGACAGTCTTAAAAGGTTTGCCGCTCTCTTGCACCAACTGGACTGCCTGACGGCATGTACTGCAAGTCGGTTTCTGATAAATTGTGACCTCGCCCATCGTCGCCTCCTTCTCTTAGTGTTTCGCCTGCCTTGACGCCAATTTTGCCCCTGTGATACATGGATCTCATCCTACTCGCGTGAATACCTATAATGCCAACGCCAATCTTCGGAACCAGTTCCACCGGTGAGTTCTCTTGCGCCACGGACACCCAACACACGTTACGAGATCTCCGCACGAAACGTAAGGGACAACCAGTGTTTGTCCTCGGGCATGTCTTGTCCCGCAAAGGGCAGGAAGGGACCTTCGAGGTGTTCAACGAGCGCTTGGCCATCGTCAAATTTTCTGACGGCGGCGCGATCGGATATGATCCGTCGGAATTGCTCTTGCCTACCGACATCGACGACAAGGGGATCGTCTACTTTGAAATTCGCCCCTGCCGGCAGTGTGAACAACTCTTTCCCTTAACTGCCGAAGAGTGCGAGGCCGCAGAAGAGCCTACGCTATGTCCTGAATGCCGCTCCACCTAATTAGCAGGCTGTTGACAAAGTCCGCCAGCATCGTTCTCGCATCGCTCAGAGGCTCAATGTACCGAAGCGTACGCCTCGCCTCTTCGCTCGCTGCGGCGGCCTTGCTGGACGGCCTTTCTGAACAGCCTGCCAGCATTGAGCTTTCATCGGTGATCTCGGGCATGGTGGCGTTTTCGGCATCATCATCCAGTTTGTCAACAGCTGTTAGTTGAGTCGATGTAGAAGAACGGTATGCAGGGTGCTCAAACAGGTCATCCAACGAGGCCCGAGACGATTCGAACCCGGAGGCGTACCCTCAGGGGCGCACGGTGCGACGAATAAGGAGCACCACGTCTGTGCGCGCCGCCGAGTCGGTGAGGCGGCCGGGTCCTCGTTGAGGATTTCGATGAGTCGAGAACGAAGTTGGGGGCGTGTTTCAGCACCTTGCTAATCGACTAGCGGTGCGATCTCGATGGCTTTCTTAATCAAGCAATCTCCTGCAAAAGACTGCAAGGACATCGGCAGCATACCGGCATCGATCATATGCACTGTCACAATCTGAAATCCTTCAGCAACTTTGTATCCTTCTACCCTCATGGCATGACAGATTTCGAGTTTTTTCCAAATGAGGTTGTTCAGGATCGTCTCCGACGCGAGCAGCTTCATATCTGACACCACCTCATTGACCAAGACTTTGGCCGATACCCGCGCTTTATCTTTTGGGGCCTCGCTCACGACGGCAAAAGCTAGGGTCTCGCCGCCTGCTTGGGCGGAGGAAGTTGTTCCGAACGCGAGCAGGCTGAACAAGATCAAGAGGAGGAACAAGCGAAATGTCACCGCGTACCTCCACTGTCTGTTCAAACGCTGAAGCTAGGAACAAGACATCTGATGAGGGTCAGCCACAGCGCGCATGCCGTATGTTCTCCGTCACGCAGGCCCGGCCCGTTGAGTATGCCAACCGGTATTGGTCAATTCAAGATCCTGCCACTCTGATCGTGATAGACTGTCTTCACGCCTCATATATTTTTCATCTGAGAGGACAGGATCATGCCACATGATTTTATGCCGGGGCTCGCTGGGGTCCCAGCAGCCAAATCTGCAATCAGCGATGTGGATGGGCAGCGCGGTGTGCTGGAATATCGCGGCATCCGCGTCGAAGAACTCTGTCTGCGATCATCCTATCTTGAAACCGCCTATCTGTTGCTATTCGGACATCTTCCGACTCAACCGCAACTCATGCGATGGAACGAGGACATCGTCCTTCACCGCCGGATCAAGTTCAGAATTATCGATTTATTGAAATGTCTTCCAGAGCAGGGGCACCCTATGGACGCCTTGCAGGCGGCGGTTGCCGCGTTGGGTATGTTTTATCCTGGACGGAATGTTCAGGATGTCGATAATAATTATTGGTCTGCTGTCCGTCTCGTCGCCAAGCTGCCAACGATCGTCGCAGCCTGGGCTCGTCTGCGGCATGGGGATGAGTGCATTCCACCGCGTGACGATCTCGGCTTTTCAGAAAACTTTCTCTACATGCTGACCGAGAAGGAGCCGCTTCCCTTGTGGGGCAGCATTTTCGACGATTGTTTGATCCTCCATGCCGAGCATACGATGAATGCCTCAACCTTCACCGGCATGGTGACCGCTTCGACCCTGGCCGATCCCTATACAGTTGTCGCCTCCTCAATCGGGGCTTTGAAGGGGCCATTACACGGCGGAGCGAATGAAGAAGTGGTGCAGATGTTGAAGGAGATTGGTGAGCCAGGGCGGGTGCGCTCGTATCTAGAAGGACAGATCGGCGCAAAACAGAAGTTGATGGGTTTCGGTCACCGGGTGTACAAGGTGAAAGATCCTCGAGCGACGATCCTCCAAGGTTTGTGTGAGCGGCTCTTCAAGGAAAGTGGCAGCTCACCAATGTATGAGGTGGCCGTAGAGGTCGAGCGTATCGCAGAAGAGCTGCTGAAGGGGAAGGGGATTTATCCCAACGTCGATTTCTATTCCGGGATCGTCTACGACAAGATGGGGATCGAGACCGATCTGTTCACACCATTATTCGCGATGGCTCGGGTGTCGGGGTGGCTGGCCCATTGGCTTGAACAGCTTCGCGAAAACAAATTATTCCGTCCTGACCAGATTTATGCCGGCGAACATGGGCGATTGTATGTACCCATCGAACAACGTTAAGCCTTCTCTGGCACCG
>CBDDRW010000008.1:0-7558 GCA_965233175.1 uncultured bacterium | reverse complement strand
CGTTGCATGGGATCACTTTTTCCCTATATCTCTCTTTAAAGGAGTGACCAAGGCTGCCCTTCACTGCGCGGATCGAACGCGCCTCATCTATCTAAATGCTCCCACCAAGCTCGCTCGTTATCTCTTCTGGGATGGGGGCTGATTGATCTTCCACTGCGCGCGTCGGACGAGCACATTCTGATCGTGCGCGTTCCGCGAGCACAGAAGATCATCAGCCTCCATCCCCTTCTCCATCGTAGTATTTTTCGCGGTAGATAGGGCAGAGGCCTTTCTTATGAAGCAACACTGTGGCGTCGGCAATCATGGCGCTGTTCCCGCAGAGATAGACGGCCAGATTCTTGACTGAAATAATTCGCTCTTCGATCAGCCGCAATACGCGGCCGGATGAGCCGGACCAACCTGTGTCTGGTCGGGACAACGTCGTAATGGCCGTGAAGGTCGGAATCCGCATGGTCAATTCAGCCAGCTCCTCCTGCTCATACAAATCCTGCTGGCTGCGCAAGCCCCAGAACAGAGTCGCCGGTCTCGGATCGGAGCGTTCCGCATTCGCCAACAGCATGGACCGGATCGGTGCAATGCCGGTGCCACTGGCCACGAACAGCAGTTCGCGCTCAGGATCTTCTCGCAGATAGAAATGCCCGGCCGGCCCTTTGAACTGTGTCTTCTCTCCTACAGTGAGATGGAAGAGAAAACCGGAACCAGGGCCGCCCGACACCAGATTGAACAGGAGCGTGATGACGCCCGAGCGGCTGGGTTGGGATGCGATAGAGTAGGCCCGCGTGAGGAGACGTCCGGTGTGTGGATCCGGCACCTCGAACGAAATGAATTGGCCTGGTTTGAAGGCGATGGTCTTCGGTTCAATCAGTCTCAGATCGAGCCGGCGCACATCGTGGGTGAGATTGCCGATCGACTCAACTTGTGCGGTGAATGTTTCAATCGGCATAGCAGAACGATTCTATCAGGATGCTGAAAAGTTCCGCCAGCCTCCGACTGGTTGATCTGATTAATCCGGTTAGTCTGTTTTAACTAAATAAACAAGGCAAACCAGATCAACCCTCGCCCCTCCCCTACGGCAATCCCTACTTAAATCCCACCACCATACCGTCTGGACCGGCCAGCCGCGTGACTTGCGTGCGCTTGAACCCGACATCTTTCATCCATTTGCGGCAGTCTGCACCGGTGAAATCGAATCCGCCGTGAGTCTCGAGGAGCATGTTGAGGCTCATGAGCAGCCCGAAGGCGTTCTGCTTGCGGGCGTCGTCGATGAGCGCCTCATGAACGATCAGGGCTCCGCTGGGTGTCAGGGCCTCATAGGCCTTGCGAAGGAGCATCATCTTTTCGTTCAGATCCCAGTCGTGGAGGATATGCCCCATGACGATCACATCGCACTTCGGGAGCGGGTCTTTGAAGAAATCTCCCGGATGAAATCGCAGACGCTGCGCAACACCTCGTGCCTTCGCGTAGGCATCGAATACCGGTTGCACCACCGGCAAATCCATGCCGTGCCCGGTAAGGTGCTTGTGTGCCAGCGCGATCTCAACCGCCACGCCGCCCTGGGCACAGCCGACATCCACAAATGTGCGGTACTTCTTCCAGGGAAACTTCTTGGCGATGATCTGCGCAGAGCCCACGCTGAGTCCGGTCATGGCCTTGAGAAAGCCTTCCAGCCGTTGCGGATCGGCATACAACGTGCCGAAGAAGTCTCCGCCGGTTTTCACCTCGTTCTGTGGCTGACCGGTGCGGAGGCCATCGGTCAGCGTACCCCAGAATCGATAGAGCCGCGCATTACACATTTCGAGGATGCCGCCGACGTATGATGGCTTGGTCCGATCGAGAAACAGCGCCGTCTCTGTCGTATTGGCGTAGCGAGCTCCAGTTCGTTTGAGCATGCCCAGGGCGACCAGCGCATCGAAAAAATCGCGCGCGCTACGGGGATGGAGTTGGAGCCGCTTGGTCAAGGCCGCCGCATCGAGGGGGCCTTTCGCTAACTCGGTAAACAACCCAAGTTCGATGGCGCTGAGCAGGGTTTTCGATCCCCAAAACCCCGTGCCGAGTTGCATGATCTTCGCCGGAGTCAATCGACTTTTGGCCATTGGACAATCCTTTCCTATCGTTTATACGTTCTTTCCACTTCCGATATCTTTCATGTATTCCGCTTCTGCTGCGAGGTGCTGCAGGATTGCCTGATGCGTGGGACCGTTCAAAGCTCGGTCCCGCCAGAAGCTGTTGAGCGCACCATTAATCTCTTCGGCATTGAGCCCATGTGGGGCTGTGTCCCGTTTGTATTCCAGGTAGGCCACGATGGCGCCGGCTTCCTCTCTCGTGAACACAGAAAGCCGGCAACGTGCATGATCCTGCCAAGTCATGGCGCCATATCGACGTGGATTGACGAAGGCCGATTTGCCGATCGTCTTCTCATGGATCCGTTGCCCCACGGGGATCTTGATGATCTTGTCAGAAAATCCATTTGTGAGGTGGAACACCGGATCGGCGGTCTGCAACCGGTCTTCGAGGTCGGCGATCAAATAAGCAGGGAGGAAATACCGAAAGCCTCCTTCGGACAAGAAACTGAGCGCATTGTAGTTCTCATCGAGAATCACAGGGTCCAATTGCGACCAATCGGTAGCCGCGATGAACGGTGCAATCGACTCGCCCGGCTCGCAGCCTTCGTAGCTTCCCTGCAGAAACGCATCGCCCGGGTGTTCGGTGTCGCGAAAGGCCTGTCGAATGTGCTCGCTGACCCGCTGTTTGTTTTGCATCGCTCCCTTCGCATGACGACTGAAACGTTCTCGTGAAGCGTCCCTTGTGTGTCACACACCGCAACCTTTCTACCAGAGGTACAAGGCAAGGTCCATTCTCTTGTATGGCACTTTGACAGCATCATCCACCACGATAGATGCGTACGACCATCCATTATTGACTGATCGTTCCAATATGTGCTACTTTTCCCTCTACTGGAAATACATAGAGAGGAGAACCAAGTTGCCCCGTCCGAAAGAATTCAACCCAGACCACGCGCTCGATAAGGCGATGCATGTCTTTTGGCACAAGGGCTACGAAGCCACGTCGATGGAGGATCTGCTGACTGCGATGGATCTGAATCGCGGCTCGCTCTATGACACGTTCGGCGATAAACGCCGACTGTTTCAAAAAGTGGTGGATCGGTACTGCACCACTTTCGTCAGACCGATGTTTTCCGTCCTCGAGCAACCAGGCCCGGCGCTCCCCACTTTGCGGCGATTCATCAATGGCATGATTGCAGGAGCCTTGGCCGATCCACAACGACGAGGCTGTCTGATTTCGAACACCGTTATGGAACTGGCGCCACACGAGCTGGAGATTGCGGGCACACTCCGCCAGGCACTCAAGTTGGCTGAAGATACGTTCTTCAAGGCCTTGGCCCGTGCGAAACTGCAGGGTGAATTGAGCAGTGAAAAAGATCCACGGGCGCTGGCGCGCTTTCTGACGACGATGATGCAAGGAACCATTGTGATGATCAAAGCAGGTACGCCGGCTGACGTGGTGGAGCAAACAGCGGAGACCGCGCTCTCCATCTTGGACTGAACTGATCTCTTTTTTTGGCCCGTTATGGAACATTCATTCCAGACTCAAAGTGATGGAGGCCTTCCGGTAGAGGAGGTGGTTTGTGACATGTCGACGTTGTGATGGGCTCATGGTTCGGGAGCGCTACGACAATTTTGAATTTGGCTCTGCTGGGTATGAAGTCTTCGCCTGGCGCTGCCTCAATTGTGGAGAGATCGTCGATCCTGTGATCACGACTCATCATCACACAGCCAACAAGACCTAGCCACATCAGTCGCACAATTTTTCTCAAGGAGGTGCCCATGAGACTCAAAAATAAAGTCGCCATTGTTACAGGTGGAGGGAGCGGGATTGGGGAAGCGATTGCCAAGGTCTTTGCACGCGAAGGCGCCAAGGTCGCGATCACGGGACGGCGGGAGGCCGAATTAGTGCGGGTCGTCAAGGACATCGAGCAACATGGCGGCCGCGCACTGGCGATTCAAGGAAGCGTAACCAATGAACCGGACGTACAAGAGACGATAGCGGCCACAGTCCGTGCATTCGGCCGTCTCGACATTCTCGTGAATAACGCAGGTAACTTGTTCCACGCCGGGCCACTGCATGAAACGAACGATAAAATTTGGGACGAGACCTTCGATATTTTCATGAAGGGCACGTTCCGATTCATCCGTGCCGGGATTCCACAGATGTTGAAGCAGGGTGAAGGCTCTATCATCAATGTATCGACAGTCGCGGGCATGAAAGCGATGCCCGGCTTTCCCAGTCATGCCTATCAGGCAGCCAAGGCAGGGGTGAACATGCTGACCAAGACGGTGGCCATCGAGTATGCAAAACAGGGAATCCGATGCAACTGTATTTGTCCGGCTGGGGTACTGACTGCTCCTGTCCTAGCGATGCTGAATGATCCGAACATGAAGACTTTTTTTGAAGGCATTCACCCTATGGGGCGCTTGGGACAGCCGGAAGAAATCGCCGAAGCGGCGATTTATTTCGCATCCGACGAGTCACGCTGGACCACCGGGAGCATCTTGGCTGTGGACGGGGGAGTGATGGCAGTATGATTCAGAAGAAATCAAACGACAGTATTCAAATGAACGCAGCGATTAAGACCGTCGCGATCAACGTGCCGGTGAGGTCGATCATTACCATTTTATGAGACGGCAAAATCATCGAACAGGCGGTCTACTACGACCCTCGCGAAACTTCATGAAGGCGCTTGGGATGCAGTGATGTGTAAGACAGGGTCTGGGCGCTTGTTTAGGTCCGTCTTCGATTGAGGCAGGAGGAAAGACATGGCCTACGATGAGCAGTTAGCGACGCGCGTGCGCACACTTTTGAAGGGACAGAACGCCATCGTTGAGAAAAAAGATGTTCGGCGGGCTCGCCTATCTGTCACACGGGAAGATGTTCGTCGGAATCTTGAACAACGATCTGGTCGTGCGGGTGGGGCCGGAGGCCAACGATGCGGCGTTGAAGAAGCCTCACACAAGACCAATGGATTTCACGGGACGCCCAATGAAGGGTTACATCTATGTGAGCTCCGACGGCATGAGGACTGCGGTGCAATTGCGCCAGTGGCTCGTACAGGGGCAGCAGTTTGTCGCAAATCTGCCGCCTGCCAAGCGTACGGCTGTTCGCTAAAGAATTGACGGATCGGCACACAACATGATGGAGGCATCCGATGTTCAAGACAGAACCACACGTCAACCCACGGATTTTTCGAAGCCTGGCAGCCCTAGCAATCGTGTTAGGTGTTGTCACTGAGGTCCGGGCTTCTGCCTTGACCGATGATGTATCGACGGTTACGGCCTCGAAGGACATTCCGGCAATGGCGCATCCCTCCCCCATACTCCACAAGACGATCACAGTCGACGGACTTCAGATCTTCTACCGCGAAGCCGGGCCGAAGCACGCCCCTACGATCGTGCTGCTCCACGGCTTTCCAGCGTCGTCATTTATGTATCGAGACCTGGTTGGACAGTTGGCCGGGCGTTTCCATGTCATCGCGCCGGATTACCCTGGATTCGGGTATAGTGACACACCCTCTCCCTCCGCATTCTCCTACACCTTCGATCACTTAGCGGATATCATGGAGCATTTCACCAGTCAGCTCCGTCTGGACAGCTACGCTCTATACATGCAGGATTTTGGCGGGCCCGTGGGCCTCAGGCTAGCCAGTAGGCACCCGAACAGAGTATCCGCTCTCATCGTCCAGAATGCGAACGCCTATGAAGAGGGTTTGCCGGACAGCTTCTGGAAGCCGGCTCGCGCTTTATGGAAAGACCCCTCGACAACCAACTTCGACATCATTCGTGAGGCTGCCATGTCTAACGCCGCACTCGAGTGGAACTACACCCATGGGGTGCAGGAACCGGCACGTATCAATCCGGACAGCTGGGTGCTGCAGCGAACTTTGATAAATCGCCCCGGTAATAAAGACATCATGTTGGCGCTGCTGTACGACTACCGCAACAACCTCGCGCAGTATGCCGAGTGGCACGAGTACTTTCGTATACATCAACCGCCGACGCTGATTGTCTGGGGTAAGAACGACGTGATTTTCCCAGCCGATGGAGCCCGCGCCTATATTCGCGATCTGCCCCGCGCCGAACTGCATCTGCTCGACACCGGACACTTCGCGCTCGAAGACAAGGGGAATGAGATCGCCCGTTTGATGCTCGACTTCTTCGACAGAACGCTGCCGCGCCGTTAACGGTGGGCCAAGCAAAACCGACATGCGGGGTTCCTCAGAACCATCATCTATCAACCAAGGAGGATCTCAATCATGACGACCATGGATATCGGAAAAGAACTTGTCGCATTATGCAGGCAGGGCAAGAATCAGGAGGCGATCGATCGCTTGTATTCGACGAATATCGAGAGCGTTGAAGCTGTTGCGATGCCCGGGATGGGTCAAACCCAAAAGGGCATTCAGGCGATCAAGGGGAAGAATCAATGGTGGGTCGACAATCATCAGATCCATGAGAGCACGGTTGAAGGGCCCTATCCACACGGCGACCGTTTCATCCTACGTTTCAAGTATGACATGACGCCTAAACACAACGGGAAACGCGTGACCGTGGACGAAACAGGCCTCTACACAGTACAAAATGGAAAAGTGGTCAAGGAGGAGTTCTTCTACGCAATGGAGTGATCGGCAACGAGGTTGACCTCAGCAGGTCAACATGCTTGACTACGCACGCAACACGTTCCACAAAGGAGACCTGTATGACACGTGCAATTGGACTGTTCGCTCTTTCAATGCTGCTGGTCGGGCTCTCCGGCTGCAGCTATTTGTTCTATCCCCGAGCAGGCGACTATGCCACACAAGCGAAGGGCTCCAGCGGGGTTGAGACGATGATCAACCTCACGACTATGATGGAGTCCGCGGCGGTCAAGGCTAAGGGCGGAAAGGGCGTCGATACCGCCTTCGATGATCTGCACAATCAGTTCCATGCGCTTAGTGATGCGTTCTGCGGTGTGACGGATGCCCAAGCCAAGACACCGAGCTACGACTTAGCCGTGACGCATAAGAAGGAATTGACGGCCATCTTCAAGCGGCTCTGGAAATTCAAAGCCGACCAGCCACAGCGCGACCTGCACCTTGATCTCTTGAGCGTTGAATTGAAGGAGCTGCGCGACACGTTGCAGACAATCAAGTAACCTACCGAAAGGAAAAGAGCTGATGGGGCAGACACCGGAGCAGATAATCGAAGGCCAACGGCAGGACTGGAACCGCGTTGCCGGGGGCTGGGAGAAATGGGATCGGTTTTTCGACGAGCAGATGGCGTTTTTGAATCATCGGCTCGTGGCCGATGCGCGGCTTCGATCAGGCATGCGCGTGCTCGATCTCGGTTCTGGCACCGGCTACCCTGCCCTTCTCGGCGCACAAACCGTTGGGCCGAGTGGAAGCATGATCGGGCTGGATCTCGCCGAGCAGATGCTCAACGTGGCGCGGCGCAAGGCGACGGCATTGAACCTCACGAACGTGACGTTCCGCACGAGTGACGTAACG
>CBDDRW010000007.1:0-47986 GCA_965233175.1 uncultured bacterium | reverse complement strand
ATTCTGCGTCGCGTAACAAATATCTTCTTGATGTGGCCCTTTGATATGCGGAAACCGTTGATGAAGGGCACCGACGATATCCCGGCACTCATCGACACTCAGGGTCGTTTGCGTGACATAGGAGAGGTCGTGGATGTTATCGACCTGTAACTTCTCAACATCGGCTACGGAGGACACCAGGTGGAACTTGTCAGGGATCTGTCCCAGTGTCCCGATCACTTCGGGATGGCCGGCGTGGCCGATCAGAATGAGATCATACCCCTGCGTATAGTCGCGGTTGACCTCGTTGTGCACTTTAATGACTAATGGGCAAGTGGCATCGATCACATGCAGGCGCCGCCGGTTAGCCTCGTCCCATACCGACTTGGCCACTCCATGGGCACTGAAGCTCACGACCGAACCTTCCGGCACTTCTCCCAGCTCCTCCACAAACACGGCACCTTTGGTACGGAGCGAGTTGACGACATGCCGGCTATGAACGATTTCATGCCGGACATAAATGGGCGCCCCATACTTTTTCAGCGAGAGGTCAACGATATCGATCGCCCGGTCGACCCCGGCACAAAATCCTCGTGGATTGGCGAGATAGATCTTCATAGCCGTCTCCTCCTTCCCTGAACTCAGTAGCGTCCGATCCTGTCGCAGACTCACGAATGGCTGTCGTTCACCTTACGTCAGAGCAGCCGGCCTCGTCAACTGAATTGGCCCGACTGTGAGGCCAGCCTTCTCGGATCAGGCATCTCACGACTGAAACATATTCTACACAAATCTTTCGTGCATAAGGACGTTCCTCTGCACCTAAACCATATGGAACGGCGCCTGCTGATCTTCCGTTGCGCGCGTGCATTCCTACGCACTTCCCCATTTCAATGCCATCCAAGCAAGGGAGTGAGGAGCTTTCGAATGCGGCTGTCGAGCGAGGTTACAGTTGCTCCCTCCAAGCTCGCTCGTTTTCTCTCTAGGGATGGGGGCTGATTGATCTTCCACTGCGCGCGTCCAACGAGGGCCTTCTCAGGCCGCGCGTTGCGCGAGCACAGAAGATCATCAGGCTCCATCCCCTCCTCCCCTTGCTTGACAGAGTTCTTACGCCCTCGTAGGCTCACGACACCGATCATGCCAAGTCCTACAACCAAGAAGATCCTCATTGTTGAAGACGAACACGACATCCTCCAACTGGTGAAACTCTATTTGGAGAAAGAAGGCTTTCGGACCGTCTTGGCCACAACCGGCATGGAAGGCCTCAGGCAAGTGAAACTGGAGAAACCCGATTTGATTGTCCTCGATTTGATGCTGCCCGAGATCGACGGTCTCGAAGTCTGTACACGCCTTCGATCAGCTCCAGAGACCGCGAAGCTCCCTATCATCATGTTGACCGCCAAAGCCGAGGAATCGGACACCATCATCGGTCTGGAACTTGGAGCTGACGACTACGTCATCAAACCATTCAGCCCCAAAACCCTGGTGGCCCGCATCAAAGCTCTGTTCCGACGGCTTGAGCGGAAATCGGACGAAAGCCCGGCCCTCTACCGCTATGGCGATCTCGTCATGGATCTCGCACGACACGAAGTCACCGTCAATAAAATAGAAGTCCTGCTCACCGCCAAAGAGTTCGGTCTACTTGAACATCTCCTGCGCAATCCCGGCAGAGTCCAGACCAGGGAGGTCCTCCTTAATTCCGTCTGGGGATACGATTATTACGGAACCACACGGACCGTCGACGTCCACATACGAAGACTCAAGCAAAAACTCCCTGTGCTCGGCGACGCGATTATGTCGGTCAAATCTCTAGGATATAAGCTCAAAGAGTTGGACCACTCGGCATGACCCTCTCCATCCGATGGAAGGTGATGATTGGAGCGCTGCTGGTCCTCGCCTGCGGACTTCTCATCGCCAGGGAATTGGTGGTTCGCTCGCTCGATCAGCAGGAGATCGTCCAGTCAGGTCTAATTCTGGAATCTCGCACCAGTCTGGTCGCATACGGGCTTCAGCCGTTTCTCACACAATCGGACGCGCTGACTTCACCCTCTCAATTGCAAGCGGCTGTGCGAGAGCTCAGTGCTCGAGCCCTCGCACGTGTAACCGTCATGAGCACGGATGGACGGGTGTTGGCCGACAGCGCCGTCTCGGATCACCTCCTCGCTACGCTTGAGAACCACCTGACACGACCGGAGATTCAGCAATCCGTCGCCACAGGGCGTGGAACGGATCTCCGTACGAGTCGCACCACCGGTGAGCGAACGTTATATTTGGCGGTTCGTCTCAATGGGATGAATCCCTCCTCACCTACAGTCTTCTTGAGATTAGGGTTACCGATGACGACGTTCGACCGCGACGTGGCCAAGTTGCACCAAGACTTGGCCCTCGCCTTCGGGATAGCATTCTTGATTGCCGTCGCTCTGAGTGTGTGGCTCGCTCACAGCCTGACGAAGCCCCTGTCTGAAATTGCCATCGCGGCGCAGCGGTTGGCGAAAGGTGACCACGCGGTTCGTATTAGAACTGGCTCGCGCGATGAAGTCGGTCTCTTGGCCGACACGCTCAACCACATGACAGACCAACTCAGAACCAAGATCGATGAACTCTCCGAGGACCGATCCCAACTCTTGGCCATGCTGACCTCGATGGTCGAAGGCGTGATGGTCCTCGACCGTCGAGGCCGAGTGCTGCAAATCAATCCCGCGCTGGAACGAATGTTCGACGTCACCAGGATGGAGGCACGGGGACATCCTTGTTCCGATGTCTTCCGGCATCCTCAGTTGGATGCCCTGATCTCTACCGTTCTGACGAAGCGTATGAACCAAGAAGATGAAATTCTTCTCCACCCGAGTGGACGCCGTCTCCATATCGAGGCCACCACGACTGATTCCGATCGAGAAAACGACGCGTGCGCGATTCTGGTCTTTCACGACATGACAGAATTACGCCGCCTGGAAATTATCCGAAAAGATTTTGTCGCCAATGTGTCCCATGAGTTGCGGACCCCGCTCACGTCGATCAAGGGATATATTGAAGCCTTGCTCGATGGCGCCAAAGATGACCCTGAGACCAGCGCACAATTCCTCAACATCATTCTCAAACAAAGCGATAGGCTCAACCTGATTCTCGAAGACCTCCTCCAGCTGTCAAAGATCGAATCCGGACAGGTCGTGTTCAAGCGAGAGCCGCTGCATATCCCGAGTGTCATCGAACGAACGCTCGCCATGATCAAACCCTTAGCTGACAAGAAAGGGCACCGGCTCGTCTCCTTTGTGGAAGACAATCTGCCTGCAGTGCTTGGCGATGAAGACCGGCTCACGCAAGTTCTGTCCAACCTGCTTGATAACGCCGTCAAATACACCCCCGAGAAAGGGACCATCACGATGGCGGCTCACCCGGTCTCGGACGATGTCGAACAGCCTGCGGCGATCACCGCGGTGGAACTGAGCGTGACCGATACCGGCATAGGAATTCCTGAGATGGAGCGCCCGCGTGTATTCGAACGATTTTATCGAGTCGATAAAGCCCGCTCACGCGAGTTAGGTGGAACCGGGCTCGGGCTGGCAATCGTCAGGCATATCGCCGAAGGCCTTGGCGGGCGGGTGTGGGTCGAAGCGAACGCTCCGACCGGCAGCCGGTTTGTTGTCCGGCTACCAGTGCAACATACCAGTCTCTCGGTTACTGAAACTTCACCATGGCCAGGTAGATGAGCGACGCGAGCAGCGCAGCGCCTGGGAGCGTGAATACCCAGGCGTACAGAATTCTCGCGGTGACTCCCCAACGCACGGCCGAAAATCGCTTGATGGCGCCGACCCCCATGACCGACGTCGTAATCGTCTGAGTGGTGCTCACCGGCAGCCCAACGTACGCCGTCACGAGAAGGACAGCCGCCGCGCCGGTCTCTGCAGCAAACCCATGCACTGGCTCCAGCTTGACGATGCCCATTCCCAACGTACGGACGATCTGCCAGCCACCCACGGCCGTTCCCAATCCCATTGCCACCGCACAGGCCCCGATCACCCAACCCGGCACTTCGTTCGAAGAAATCTGCCCCGCAGAGAGCAACGCCAACGTAATGATCCCCATCGCCTTCTGCGCATCGTTCGCGCCATGGCTGAACGCCATGAAACACGCGGACACAAGCTGGAGTCGCTTGAACAACAGATTGGCTATACTCCGAGTCACACGAAAGAACATCCAGCTGATCGCCACCATCAACGAAAATCCGATGGCAAAGCCGAAAAACGGCGCAAGCACCATGGCCTCCATCACCGGTCGAAGGCCAGACCACTTCACGATATCCCACCCTCCATGGGTCACCGCAGCCCCGACCAATCCTCCGATTAATGCGTGAGACGAGCTGGTCGGCAGTCCTAACAACAGTGTGAAGAGATTCCATACAATGGCGCCGGCCAGCGCCGCCGCCACCATCTCTTGAGTCACCATAGCCGGATTGACAATCCCCGATCCCACCATCTTCGCCACAGCGGTGGACATGAATGCTCCGGCCACATTGAGCACACCGGCCGCCATAACCGCCACAAACGGGCTCACGACTCTTGTCGACACGACGGTCGCAATGGCGTTGGCACTGTCATGCCACCCGTTCGAAAAATCGAACAGCAGCGCCAGCGCCACCACAAGGAGCAGCATTCCAGTCATTTCAGACATCTTGGACTCGTGAGGAGCGAGGAACCGATGGGGAAGGGAACATGACGAACCAGCCTCTTCGCATAGCGGTGATCTCTTGCGCCTTACGTTTCACGTCTCACTTCTTACGAGTTGTCAGTGATGTTTGAGCGTGATCCGCTCAAGAATGTTCGCGACGTCTTCGCATCGGTCAGTTCCTGCCTCGAAGTTCTCGTACACTTCTTTCCACATAATCACCGCGATCGGGTCCGTTTCCCTCTCAAAGAGGGCCGAAATCGCATCGCGGGAGACTCGGTCTGCCTCATTTTCCAAACTGTTCACCTGCACACTGCATTTCTTCATTTCTGGGTGCGGCAGGCCCAGGAGATCCACACCTTGCCCCACTGCCACCGATGCCTGGTACAGAATATCGGCGAGCTTGATTGCCCTCTCGGTCGGCTTCGGTATCTTGTACAGCACGAAACGGTCGGCGATCGCTTCCGCCACATCCAGAATATCGTCAAGGGCGCTCGCAAGGTCGTGAATGTCTTCCCGATCGATCGGTGTAATAAAGGTCTTGTTCAATCGGCGCGCGATGTCGTGCGTAATGTCATCGCCAATATGCTCAACGGCTTTGATCTCCTTCGCTTGTTCGACAGGAGACCGAAAATCCTCCATCATCACCTTCAAAAGACGGCTCCCCTCAATCATGTTATGCGCGGCCTTCTTGAACAGTTCAAAGAACGCTTCTTCTCGAGGGATCAATCCAAACAGCATCGCACACTCCCCAATGTCAGAGGCCCATACCTTGTATCACGGACAGAGTCGTAGGCGGGGTTCACCACCGAACCAACCCTGCCGCCCACGTCACACCACCGCCGAAGCTTCCCAGCAAGACGATGTCATGAGGATGAATGTGTCCCGAACGAACTGCGTGGTCGAGCGCGATGGGCAATGACGCCGATGACGTATTTCCATAGCGTCCGATCACGGAACACACTCGTTCCGGCGAAATCCCTAGCCGCTTCGTCAGATGATCGAGAATCCGCCCGTTAGCCTGGTGTAACACCACCTGCGCGACATCTTGGAGCTCGACACCGAACTCTTTCATGGTCTCGCGAATGACTTGGTCTAATCGTTTGACTGCCAAACGGAAGAGCAGCGCCCCTTGCATCCGCAACGTATGAGTCTTCGCCTCAACCGTGTGCGACGTCGTCGGCTGACGAGATCCCCCTGCAGGAATCATAATCAAACCATGCTGGGCGCCGTCTGCACGGAGACGGAGCCCCAAGAGTCCTTGGCTCAGCTCGCTGGCCTCTGGCTCGCCCCGCAACACGACCGCACCGGCCCCATCGCCGAACAAGAGCGCCGTATCGCCGTCAGCAGGATCGACGGAACGAGACTTCACTTCCGCGGCCACCACCAGACACGTCTTGACCTGGCCACTCCGGATCATGGCATCGGCCATCGAGAGCCCATAGAGAAAGCCCGAACAGGACGCGGCCACGTCGAACGCCGGGATCAAGGAACAGCCGAGCATTCGTTGGACATGGCAGGCGGTCGAGGGAAAGACCGTATCGGGAGAGGTGGTCGAGAGTATGATCGCCCCCAGCTCTGAAGCCGAGAATCCGGCAGCGTCAAGCGCCGGTCGAGCCGCTTCCACAGCAAGATCGGAAGACGCTTGGGAGGCAGCCGCCCTGCGGCGCTCCTGAATGCCTGTGAGACGAGAGATCACCGCCGGCTCAATGCCCAGCAAGGCCCCTACCTCATGATTCGACACGACCCGTTCAGGGAGGTATGAACCTGTTCCAATAATTCTCGTCCGTATCATATGGTCTGAGGTCCGCTGCAATCCCCGCGGGATTATAGGTCTCGATACGACAGGGGTCAACTTGACCCACAGTGTTCATGAACGCTTCTCGTACGTCGTCAATCTGTTGCTGCGAGAGTCTTCGGCTGATTAGGCTCACAGAACGGCTCAGCGATTTCGCGATGAAGCGTCGTGATTCATGCGGATGAATCACACCGAAACCTTGCATTCAGCCATGGCGCCTGTTACATTTCCCGGCAGTCATGGCACACTGGTTCTCGCTCCACACTCCTGCGCGGCGAATGATCGTGGCCATCGGCCTCTGTCTCGCGGTCTTCTCTGTCAACACCGCCTGCTCCAGCACGCCCAAGACCAAGGACACAGCGAAAAAGGCCCTGAGCGGCACCGACGAGCAGATCTTCCTGGGCGATGGGATCAAGAAAAACTACGACCCGAACGTCATCATGAAACGAGGAGAGGCATTCTTCGAGAAAGAGGAGTATGGGGAAGCCATCGTCGAGTATACCCATTTCCTCGATCTTCATCGCACTCATGTCCTAGCTTCCTATGCCATCTTCCGCATCGGCGAAAGCCAACTGAAGCTGACCAAGGGAATCCAGCGTGATCCAACCCCCATTCAGAAAGCGCTCGAAGCCTTCGAACGGGTTCGGAAGGAATTTCCAGGAAGTCGGTACGACAGCCCTGCGCTCCAAAGAATCCAAGACTGTCACGACCTGTTGGCGCAGACACATCTCTTCGTCGGTCAATTCTATTATCGACGTGGTTCCTATCTCGCCGCTGCGCATCGTTTCGAAGAAATCATGAAACTCTACCCTGACAAGTCGGTCTCACCCGATGCCCTATATTTTCTGGCGCTCAGTTACCACGACCTCGGAGCGGACGATTGGGCCAGTGAGAAACTGACGCTGCTGGCAGAGAAATATCCAGACAGTTCGCATTCCAGCAAGGCAAAGAGCCTGCTCGCAAAAATTGGAGGAGCACAACCTGCCGCGGTGCTGGCAAAAAATATCGAACCTGCAGCCCCCGTGACGCAGCCGACTGCACCCCCGTCTGATAATCAACCAAGTCTTTCCGCTGCACTGATTCCCTCTGTCCCATCTACCTCGTTCCGCCTCCCTTCCGCTACGGCATTGAGCCAGTCTTTTGTCAGCTGTCGCCTTGGCGCCTGGTGCTGACATAGCAGGATGCTGAAAAAGCCCGCCAGCTTCGTTCTCGCATCGCTCAGAGGCTCAACGTACCGAAGCGTACGCCTCGCCTCTTCGCTCGCTGCGGCCTTGCTGGACGGTCTTTTTGAGCATCCTGCGAGATTTCTTCCGTTGCCCCATCTGTGCGCTGACCATTGAATTTTCACAGTGGCACGATGGTTTTCCGCAGCCTGCCGGAGCAGCATCGAAGCTGTCAGCATTCAGCTGCCAGCAAGCACTCACGACGAAACAACTTCTTTGTTATCTCTTTGAAAGTTATTGGTGGGCTCAACGCAGTTGCAAGGCTTTGAGGAGGAGTTCACTGGTGGAGCACTTCACAATTCCCTTGGCCCGCGGGATGAAGGACTGATACGTCTCTTTCCCCTGTAGCACCTCGCAGTAGAGCTGAACGACCTCTCGGTAGGGACTCAATAACCTGTGACAGAGGCGCGGGAACGTGTAGACGATGTCGGCGAGACGTGAAGCAATTCGAAACTCAGCATACAACTGCTCTCTGACTGCCAACTCGTAGTCCCATAAACTCTTGGTCCGATCGTGCCGCTGATTGAGGACAGCCATCGCAGCCAGCTTGCCGGAACGGACGGCGTAGTATATACCCTCGCCAAACAATGGATCGACAAGGTGCCCGGCATCGCCTACCAACATGGCTTGGCCATTCACGAGGTCGTCCACTCCCGGTTCCGGACTGAGTTCGGTCCTGCTAAACAGGGGTAACGGATGGCCAATCGGCTTGGGTACATCCAAGCCCGCCAGGCCTTTTTCTCCCCCAACGAATCGATCGAAGGTTTTTTTGAGGCTCGCCGGTTTGCTCTGAAACTCCCCCACACCGACCGACAACCGCCCCTGCTTGGGAAAGATCCAGGCATATCCCTTCGAGCAGACGCCGATGTCGATCACAGCTTTGCCTATAGCCGAATACTGCGGTCCTGGTCCAAGTTCGATCTCGCTCTCTAACGTCGGTATGCAGCGTTGCCGCCGGTCGGGGAAAAGATGCCGCGCGACCTGGCTGTTCGCGCCGTCGGCGCCGATCAAGACCTTTGCATGGTAGCGTCCGAGATCGGTTGTCACCTCGACACCTCCCGGCACGTGACGGAGCGACTGCGGGTGCTCTCCTTCGTGAATTTCCGTACCGACGCGTCGGGCCTGTTGAACCAGGTGATGATCGAACCGATCACGCATGACCATATAGGCGATTGGACTGGGCGATTCGATCGTGACGGATTCCTCACCGCGGTACAAAAACTGAAATCCGAAAATGGTGTCTTCGACGACGGACTTGAACCCTGGATCAAGAAGTTGCTCGATCCGGACCGACAAACCGCCGCCGCAGACCTTGTAGCGAGGATGTGTTTGTTTGTCGATGGCGAGAACCGACAGGCCGGCACGGCTCAGTTCATAGGCTGCCACCGACCCAGCTGGCCCCATGCCGATCACAAGCGCGTCGTATACTTTCACATCTGGCAACGTGGGCATGGGAAAAGAGACCCTAGACCTTAAGTGCTGAGTGCTGAGACTTGGGTTAAGACTGCTGGTGCAGGATCTTGGGAAGGAAGTTTCTTCGACTCAGCACTCAGCACTTCTCACTCTGGCAGTCTGTCCCTCTGGTTACTGCCCAAGATACCAGCCAATCCCGTACCGCTCAAGAAAACCGGTAATCATCGTGAGACTATTGGCATATATCATGACGCCTACGACAATGAGCATCACCCCGCTTACCGTGGAGACGCCCCACAAATACACACGCGCCTGCTTGAAATAGGCAAGGAACCGGTCCACGCCCAGGGCCGTGAGAAACAACGGCACACCCAGCCCCAATGAATAGCTCGTCAGCAACAGCACCCCGTTCATCATCGACTCGGTCGTACTGGCATACAACAGAATGGTCCCGAGCACCGGCCCGACGCACGGAGTCCAGCCGGCGGCGAACGCGACGCCGATCAAGAACGATCCCACATATCCGACCGGCCGATTTCTGAATTGGAACCGATGCTCCATTTTGAGAAAACTGATATTCAAGATCCCTAATAAATAGAGGCCGAAGATGACGATCACGATTCCGCCGATCCGCCGAACGAAATCTTGATAGGTCACCAGCGCCTGTCCGATGAAGCTGGCCGACGCGCCAAATGAGATAAAGACTGCAGAAAACCCGCCAATAAATAACAAGGCGTTGACGACAATGGTTTTCTTCAGCTTCGACCGCACCGTCGAATCGGTGAGTTGTTCGATGGACAGCCCTGTGACATATGAAATGTAGGAAGGGACCAGCGGGAGCACGCAGGGCGAAACGAACGACAGCAACCCAGCCGAAAAAGCCGCCACGAGCGAGATATTCGTAATCGATTGCGACATGCGTTACGACTTCATCAACATCTGTACAAGTTGATGCGCTTCAGCCGCTCCCCAGTCGCGCGCACCGAAGATCTGGTGGCGGATGACCCCTTGCCGGTCCACCATAAAGGTCATCGGAAGACTCCGAGCGCCATAGATCAATCCCACGCGATAGTCGGCATCATGAAGGATGGGAAAGGTCAAGCGATTCTCTTGTTGAAACGGCCTCGTCACCGTCACACCCTGCGCATCGGTGGATACAGCGAGAATCTCAAAGTCCTTCCGCGAAAATGTCTGGTAGAGCGCTTCCATCGCTGGCATCTCTACCCGACAGGGGCCGCACCAGGTGGCCCAAAAATTTACCATCACCACTTTGCCACGCAAGTCCGAGAGTGCCACGAGACGTCCCTGCATATCTCGGAGCTGGAAGTTCGGCGCCGGCTCACCCAGCTTGATACTGTGGCGCCCAGCAACCGGCAGAATATCTGCTGCCGCCCTCGCACCACCTGCCCCGATCATCGTGGCCATCAGACAGAGCACTGTTCCAATAATCCAGGCCTTCATCATTCCTTGTCTCACTCCGCAAACCTATTCCTTTATCCCCGCCCCCATTGGGCGGGCCATGAACTCCCTTAGCCACGATGACATACAGCGGCCCCCACACCCCAAGAATACCAAATAGGGGAAGCCCGACCATGATCGTAACATGTCGACCGAGGCGAGAGCCGCAGAATCTCATCATCTTACAAGTGCCTAAAAATGGGTGTCAAGCAAAGGACCAAGCCTGTATGACTCATGAGCGCTTCTGTCGCAAATGTCGGTCCGCCGCCACGACAAGCATTCACCGGGGGGTCGCGACGAGGTTCGGCAGTTTTGCGATAACAAACTGCCATTATGGATACTGTGTGGTAGACAATAAGGGGGCGCTCATACTAATATCGCACGGCAATTCGTCAGGCGACCGCCAAACCGACATTGAGGAACCCAATGCGACACAATTACCTGTTCACATCAGAATCCGTGACGGAAGGACATCCGGACAAGATCGCCGATCAGATCTCCGACGGAATCCTCGACGCCCTCATTGCACAAGACAAGTTTTCCCGGGTCGCTTGCGAGACGATTTTAACGACCGGAATCGCCTTCGTGGCAGGCGAAATCTCCACCAAGGCCTACGTCGAAATTCCGGATATCATTCGCGACGTCATTAAGGATGTCGGGTACTGCGACGCGGACTGGGGATTCGACTACCACACCTGTTCGGTGCTCACCGCCATTCACCAGCAATCCGGCGATATCTCTATGGGCGTCGATTCCGGCGGCGCCGGCGACCAGGGACTGATGTTCGGCTACGCCACCAACGAAACAACTGAACTCATGCCGATGCCGATCGTTCTGGCCCATCGCCTGACCAAACGGCTGGCCGAGGTTCGGAAAAAGAAAATCCTGCCCTGGGTCCGTCCCGATGGAAAGTCTCAAGTGACCGTGGAATACCGAAACGGAAAACCGGTGCGGATCGACACCATCGTCGTCTCGACCCAACACAGTCCTGACGTGACAAACAAACAGATCGAGCGCGATATCATGGAGAAGGTCATCAAGCCCATGATGCCGAAAGGCCTCTACGACCCGACGAGCGTGAAGCACCACATCAATCCTACCGGTCGCTTCGTGGTCGGCGGTCCTATGGGCGACACTGGACTGACAGGCCGCAAAATCATCGTCGACACCTATGGCGGTCACGGCAGCCATGGAGGCGGCGCCTTTTCAGGCAAGGATCCCACGAAGGTGGACCGATCGGCATCATATATGGCCCGCTACATCGCCAAGAACATCGTCGCCGCTGGTTTAGCCCAGAAATGCGAAGTGCAACTGGCTTATGCGATCGGAGTGGCCGATCCCGTCTCGGTACTGGTCGACACGAAGGGGACAGAAAAGGTGGCGGTCGAGAACCTGGACAAGCTCGTACGGACACACTTCCCCCTGACCCCGCGCGGCATCATTGACTACCTCAAGCTCCGCCGGCCGATATTCAGGAAAACCGCCTCGTATGGGCACTTCGGTCGAAGCGAACCGGAGTTCACCTGGGAAAAGACCGACAAAGCCAAACTCTTGCGCAAAGACGCAGGGCTGTAGTTGAACTAGTTGCCGACCAATACGCGAAGGGGAGCGGGTTGCCGAACCCGCTCCCCTTTTTCCTGACAACCCATCACCAATCACGCATCACTCATCACGCAGGAGGCACTTGTGGAATACGATGTGAAAGATATCGAGCTGGCAGACCAGGGCAAACTCAAGATTGAATGGGCCGAGGCCACCATGCCGGTGCTGCGGCTGATCAAGAAACGGTTTCAGCGAGAGAAGCCCTTCGCGGGGCTCCGCGTGACGGCCTGCCTCCATGTGACGACCGAAACCGCCAATCTCATGAAAACGCTCCAAGCCGGTGGGGCCGATGTCCGGCTCTGCGCCTCCAATCCACTGAGTACGCAGGATGAGATCGCGGCGGCGCTCGTCAAGCATGACGGCATTCCAACCTTCGCGATTAAAGGAGAAGACAATAAGACCTACTATCAGCACATCCAATCGGCGATCGCTCACAAGCCGCAGATCACGATGGATGACGGAGCTGATGTCGTCTCGCTGATCCATTCAAAACGCAAAGACTTGCTCAAACACGTGATCGGCGGCACGGAAGAAACCACTACCGGCGTGATCAGGCTCCGCAGCATGGCCGAGAAGAAAGTGCTGAAATTCCCGGTGATCTCGGTGAACGACGCCGACACTAAGCACCTGTTCGATAACCGCTACGGCACCGGCCAGAGCACGATCGACGGGATCATCCGCGCGACGAACCGATTAATCTGCGGCACCACCTTCGTGGTCGCCGGCTATGGCTGGTGCGGGCGCGGGATCGCGATGCGCGCCAAGGGGATGGGCGCCGACGTCATCGTCACCGAGATCGATCCAGTGAAGGCAATCGAAGCGGTGATGGACGGCTTCCGTGTCATGCCGATGGAACAGGCTGCGTTGGTGGGAGATTTCTTCGTCACGGTCACCGGCAACCTCAAGGTCATTCGCAACGAGCACTTTGCCGTGATGAAGGAAGGGGCCATCGTCTGCAACTCGGGCCACTTCAACGTCGAGTTGGATATTCCAGCGTTGGAGAAATTGAGCCGAAAGAAGCAACTCATCAGACCAGGCGTCGAGCAATTCACGCTGAAGACCGGCAATCGGGTCAGCCTGCTTGGCGAAGGACGGTTGGTCAATCTCGCGACCGCAGAAGGCCACCCTTCCAGCGTCATGGACATGAGTTTCGCGAACCAAGCGCTCGGGGCTGAATATCTGGTAAAGAATTACAAGAACCTTGAGAAGAAGGTGTATCCGGTCCCGCCGGTGATCGACAAAGAAATCGCCCGGCTCAAACTCGCCGGCATGGGAATGAAGATTGATACACTGACGAAGGAGCAGAAGAAATATCTGGCGAGTTGGGAGATGGGGACGTAGGAACGAAGCAGCGCGGGGTGGTCCCTGTGCTCGCAGAACGCGCACGATAAAACTGTGCTCGTCCGATGCGCGCAAGTGGACCACCACGCACCACTCCTGCCAGAAATTGAAGGGGAGTAACAGAAAGGCCACCGGAAACGGTGGCCTTTCTGTTTGTGATCGAAAGACTGCGTTTGTGCCTTTCCCTATTTAGGTGATACAGCCAGGCAAATGCTCCCTCTGCTCGCAGACCGCGCACAATCAGAATGTGCTCGGTCGATGCGCGCAGTAGTGGGAACTTATTGAGGACAGCAATCGCCGCATTCATCGTCGTGATTACTCTGTTAGCGCAACTCCAGGAAAGAGCGTCAAGACAACGCCACCCTTTCATCTAAATTATCACTCTAACTACTCAAACACCTTCAAATTTGGTTTATCTATTTTTATGCCCAATGGGCCGAGGAATTAAAACAACGATGTATTGTATGTAGGTAAGGTGTCAATAAATTTATCGACCTGGCCCTTCACCCATTCTTTCTTGAAGTCCTCCAAAGATAGCGCGCTATTTGGGGCGAAAGGTGTGGTCACAGCATGGAGCACTTCAAGAATCAGGTTTGCTAACCCATCGGCACCAGACCTTATCCAGATTAAAGGGACCTCGGTTTTATAGTCTGGCTTAGCCGCAATCCAGTTATAAGTGAAGAGGAGCCCAATATCCAAAGACAGAAGAGCTCCATATATTCCATCAAGATCAATTGTCATCTTATAATCTGGAATTCGACTGTGGCGTCCCAAGCGCTGTGCAAATACACTGAACATTAGAAATTCAGGAATCAAAATGTTGCCACTCAAAGCCTTCACGTCCTTCTGATATTTTTGCTCCAGAACCAGCCTTGCTGCACCAGCTGAGGAAATACCGCAGAGCGAATTCCATTCCCATCCATTATCCTCCCGCTTTGCATATACCCATCCCTCATCTTTGATGATGTTGCTTTTTGCAGAATCTAACGGAATGGTTACAAATTCAACCGATGATCCGATGGGATAAGAACATTTAACAAGCCAATCTACGAGTTGATGATCGGGAATTGTTTGTTTCTTTGCGGGAGAGAGGGTAAGGACCATTTTCCAAGCTTTGCCGTCAAGAACAGAGGTGCTTTTTGAACCTCCGGTCCTTTCTCCAGTGAGAAGAACTCGATTTCTCTTGTCCTGTTTTTTGGAATCCAATAGCAACCTATCGGCTGTTCTAAATAAGTCGTTCGGATCAGTAATGGGAACAGGATAGGTTGCTACGCCAATTGTCACTGTAACGGACACTCCCTTTGATTTATCGGAAAGATCTTCAATCTTTCGACGAACTCGCTCAGCTACGGATTCGGCTTCCTGAGCGGAGAAGTTCGGAAGGAGTACGCCAAATTCGTCTCCTCCGTATCTGTAAACATTGCCCTTCCCTCTAATGATCGCTGAAAGCTCTCTGCCGACGGACTTCAAAACGTTATCGGCACCATCGTGGCCCAGCTGATCATTTAAAGTCTTCAGCTTGTCTAGATCTACTACTAGTAAGGACATAGGAACCAACTCATTTCCAGCATCGTCTAGAAACTTGGGCAAATCTGTTTCCCATTGTTTTCTGCTACCAACCCCCGTAACAGCGTCCTGATCAAAGGGTAAATTATTCTTGTCACCCTGAACCTCACTGTCATGCCAGCCTTTAACCGTTAGTCTGTACGCAGGCGGATCGTCAAAGACTGAACTCTTGGGCTCAATAATTCCATTCGCCTTGAGATCTTCTAGAAGAAACTGGAGCTCCTTGTCGCTTCGCGTGCAGAATAAGGGCCAATTGATCTGCAAATCTATTGGCACCCAATCACCCATAAAACTGGAACACTTTTTCATATGGCTGACAATCCGCGATCGTTTGTTTTCAATTGTGACAGCAGCAATCTGCTTTGCTACCTCCTCGACGGCTTGACTGCTCAATTCAGAGCTTTCACCATCGTCCGAACGAGTCCCCGTATAGATTGAAAGGAGGGGCCTGATTTCCGACCTGAAAGGTGGCATGCCGCCTGGAATAAGAAACGTTCCACACCGCAAGCAATTGATCTCAGTAGTGTCTTTTCCTGAAACTGATTGAAGTTTAACTGGCGAATGACCACAAAGAGGACAATCTTCTATCATGAGTATCTTCCGATCTTGTATTCTCCTAGAACAATAAGTTTTTTATAATATCACTAGCTCCAACGATTTGTGAGCCCGTTTTCTCTTTCGCTGACATTACGAGCAGTCAGGAAGTAGGGGCATTCAGGATTTTCTGGTATCTCAGGGAGCTGACTGGAGCGAAGGTCACCGGAGGCGCAGGGATTTGCCAAGGCTTAGCCGAGACTTTGAGGGTCGCGCCGGGTGCCGGAGCGGCTTTCCTGCCTACCGATAGACGTCTTTGCGATGTTCGATGGAGAGCACGTCCAACCATTCAGAGCCGACTCGGCGGTAGAGAATGCGATAGGGCCAGACTCGGTAGGACCAGACCTTATCCTTTTGAAAGTGACCTTTCAGCGGTTTGCCATCGAGGGGGTGCTCGGCGAGGTGACGGAGCGCTTCTTTGACTCGTTCTCGCGTGGGGCTGTCACAATCCTTGAGGTCTTTGATGGCTTGCGGTGTGAGACGGACTTGTCTCACTGATCCTCACCAAAGACATCCTTGAAGAAGTGAAGCTTCCCAGCCTTGGCTTCTTTCAGTCCCTGCTTGAGAGATTTGACCGCTTTCGGGTTTGACAACAACTCCAGTGTTTCTACCCAACTTTCGAATTCATCGGCTCCCATCACCACCGCTTCAGGCCGCCCATTCTTCGTCACGACTATCCGTTCTGAGAGCCGCCCCGCACGATCGATGATATTGGAGAATTGATTTCGCGCTTCTTTCAGCGAAAGTGTTTTAGTCATGGCGTTCTCCTTATATTTTAAAAGTGTACAGAATTGTGCCCCTTTCTGCAAGCTCCACATACTTCTGCAAGGAGATGGCATGAGGACATCTTTCTTGTTGATCTGCTTCAGCATGAGTATTGTGAAGGGATCCGAGGAGATAGTTTGACCTCGTCACCTCGACTAGCCGTACGATCACACTAAATCGAAAAGCCAATAGTGATGACGATGGTCTGAACCTCACACGCGTTTACTTTTTACTTCTGGAACGACTTGGGCGTATCCTGTCAGCCATGAAACGGTGGGTTCTGTATCTGGTCGCTGTGCCCCTTGGGTTGGGAGGATTGGTGTACCTCGTCGGATTGAATTTTTCAGTAAATTTCACCGACATGTTGAGTAGAGACCCTCAATCCATGAATACCTTGCGCGATGTCAGAAAGATCCCAGAGGGGAACGCAGTCCCTAATGACATACTGAGGCTACGGCACAAACATCAACTGAGACCGCTGGCTGAACGGGAAGAGGGTACTCCCATACAGAATTTGCCGAATGGCATATATGGTTTCTCACGGTGCAGCGTAGCCGAATTACGCGCGACGCGTGGTGACGCACTTTTGTTGGAGATTCAGAAGCATGATGGGATCATATTCTATGTTGGATATGCTTCTGACCAAGGGATAGAACAATATCTGAGTCGTCAGAAAAACTTTCATATCCTCATGTCCCCTCGCCCAACCAAAGTGGCGTCATCCCTGTTCGACATCCCTGTCGAGTTTGTCTCAAAATGCGAAGAACGCTCTGATGGAGATAATCTTCTTTTTGATCTGTTTGTAAAAATTATCCCCGAGTTGCACATCTAAATAGGAATAGAGGCTTCTCATGGGCGACTTTCTCGCGCTGGCGCTGGCAATCGGAATCGTCTTCGGCGCGCGCAAGCTCTGTGAGCTGATTCGAGCACCACGTTGGTTCGCAAAGTTTTTGTTCATGTACGCGTTTCTCGTGATCACCTACTTTCTCGCGGAAGAGATCGTTCCCGAATCCAAGAAGCCATGGGGTGTTTGGGTCGCCATGCTCGGTGCAGCGACTGGAATAATCCCCGTAGGTTTCATTGTGTTTAAACACATCGAACCCGACGACGAAAACACACGAGACTCCCCTCGACACCACTCAGAGTAGGCCGTGATGGCACAACGACAATGAGTATTTGACACAACACAGTGACTGGCTGCTCAATGATCACTATGAAGGGCATTCACATCGGCTTATCGGGATATTCATATAAACCATGGCAGGGCATTGGACGGTTTTATCCCGAGAAACTGAAATCGACTGAATTTCTCAGATATTACGCCGGCCGTTTCAAGACCGTCGAGCTCGATGGCATGTGGTATCGGTTGCCAAGCGAGCAAACGGTGCGGGGATGGCTTGAACAGACGCCTTCTTCTTTCATTTTTTCACCAAAGGCACATCGGCAGATTACACATATGCATAGACTGCGACCGGACGCGCTTCCATTTGTCGAGATGATGCTGGACTCCCTGGCTCCACTGATCAAGGAAAACCGCCTTGGGCCGGTCCTGGTGCAACTCCCGCCGAACTTTGCACGCGATGATGATCGGCTCAAAACATTTTTAGAGCAGGTCCCGCGAATCGTGCGCTGGGCGATCGAGTTTCGTCACGAATCTTGGCATACAAGGGAAATAGAGGAGATCTTAAAACACTATCACGTCAGTTGGGTCGCGGCAGAAACGGATGAGTCTCCAGCTCAGATCCGTGATACCGCTGAGTTCTGGCACGTGCGTTTGCGACGGAGCGAATATAGCGAGGCGGCGTTATTGGAATGGGCCGCACGTTTCACTGATATGGCCCGGCGGGGGAAGGAGTGCTTCATCTACTGCAAGCACGAGGATGAAGGCTCGCCCTGGATATGGGCCGACCGCCTTCTTCAGCTTATCGGGCCATAAACTCTACTTCCATCACGGCTACCTCGGACGGGCTCACTCCCATCGACCCAGGCCTGTCAAACTGATCTGCCGATTCTCCACCTCTCCATCCTCTTTCAACAAATCAGATCGCTGCAGCCACCCTCCTCATTCAACAGGATAAATATGCCGACGAAGCCGGCATTCTTTGCCGGGCAACCGATGTTAGACTTCAAAGATCTCGCGGATCATGGGCTTTTTAAGTGCTTCCGCTTCTGTTGTGTCCGGCACGGAAGTTGAGAAGGCTTTCCCTGGCGTTCAACCGCAAATGAGTTCGTCCTGTAAAAACTGAGGACACAATGACCGGCATATCCAGTCTGTGGGAATTCTTGAGTCGTGATGCAGCCTTCTTCGGAGGGCCTGAAAGCCCAATGCTGAGCTGGATCGGGTCCTTTGGAATCGTGCTCTTCTTTTTCTGGCATCTCATACGGTTGACGTGGGAAGTATCCCGTGCGCAACGGCCATTCGATCGGGTATGTCCGGTGCTGACCAGTCTCGCGCACGATCGCGGCGATGTCGATCGCGAGCGATTCACGAGTCATGCGTTGGTGGGGTTCACGCCTCGAACTGGCCAGCCCGCCGCTACCTCTACTCGCATCGACTGCGACGATCTGAACACGCTCGACAAGGCCATGCAGAAAGAGCCGATGTTTCTACAGCTCTGGGCGCAATTTCACAAGACGCTTATTCTGGAACATGTTCCATGGTTCGTGGAACCGCGCATTTTTAGCACGCGCTGCGCGGAAGATGTCTTTACGCAGAATGCACTCCTGAGCCATCGAGTCAACCTGGCTTTCTACAGCCAACTCCCGTCCCTGGTGACCGGAATCGGGTTGCTGCTGACTTTCCTCGCCTTGTTCATCGGCCTTGGTAAGCTCCATGCCGACGGGCATGAGATCGTCGGGATTCAGGGGCTTATCAATGGGTTGGCAGGAAAATTTCTCACGTCCATCGTCGGACTGATCGCCGCCAATCTGTTTACTCTTATCGAAAAGCCGATGGTCTCTCGGCTCATGAATGCGCACCACACGTTTCTTGGCCTCTTGGACAAACTCTTCCCTCGTAAGACCATGGAGCAGATGCTAGAGCAACTCACGCCGACGCAGAATGTGCACAGGGGAAACCGCCAGGCCTCCGGCGGGGAAATCGGGGTACATGTCGAACGAATGAATACCGATAGCTTGGCAATGCCCATTGCCGAACTGACCACGGCTGTTCGATCTTTGACGAAATGGCAGCAGGACCAGCAGACAGCAGGACGCCGTATGGCAGCTGAACTGCCTCAAGCTCTCCGTGAAGAATTCGGGGCTCCGATGAAGGCGCTGAATGACTCGCTTCATGAGCTCACCCTGCTTCTGAAAGATTCGCATCTCAATCGGACTCAGACGACAACGACCCTCGATGACCTTATGATCCGCCTGACGGACACGCTCGCAGAGCGGAAAACATCGTCCGAAGTCGCCCGCTCTGAGGGGAACCGTTTCTGGCCAAAACGATCGATGGTATCCACACAGCGGCCTCCGGCATGAATCGCACCACATCACAGAACTCCGGCGCCTCACACACGACAATCGGCATCACCGATCTCATGACTTCGCTTGCCATTGTGTTCATCTTGCTCTTCGCGGCGCAGATCACCAAAACCTCCTCCGCTGCGCAGTCTGAACTGCGAGAAAACAAAGAGGATGTGCAGACGGCTCTACGCGACCACATTCAACGGTTGGGGCTCTCCCTCGATGCGGACCCCCGAGACCCGCTCGCGCTTGTGATCGTGGTCCCGGAAGACCGGCTGACTTTTGAGTTTGGGAAAAGCGTTCTCTCGCCCACGGCGGATCAGTTTCTTGAAGACGTGTTACCCTTCTATGTGGAGGCACTATGCGGGCCACTGCGTAACAAAATCGATTCGCTTGCCATCGAAGGACATACCGATGACCACGGCAGCGACGTGTATAATTTGAAATTGAGTCAAGAACGGTCTCTGGCGGTGATGGTAAAGGGCCTGCAAGTCATTCAAGCCACAGAGCCTGCTGCATACCAGTGCTTTCAAGCGATCACCTCAGCGACCGGGCGCGGCAGACAAGACTTGATCTACGACTCAATGGCCATGGTAAACCGCGAAAAAAGCCGCCGTGTGATCTTCAAGATTCGCCTCCGCTCTGCCGAACAACGGCATCTCATCGAACGATTAACCAACCCTCTCTAACAGGATGCTGAGAATGACGCCCTACCGCCCAACCCTGGCGGCTACTTCACCCGCCTGCCCTGAGTCTGCCAAGACAGCCTCTTCGCCCAGGGACGCGCCTTCTCCCGGGCGGCGTTCTCAGCTCGCAAGAATTCTCAACGTACCCCGCTTGGAGAACAAGCTGTCTAGGCAGCTTGGGCGGGCGGGTGAGAAATGCTCCCCCCTCCGGTTCTTGCTTTGTCTGCGGCCTTGCAAGGACCAAAGTCAAATGTTGACCAATTTAACTCCGACGGAAGCTGCCCTTTTAACTTTTCAATAATTTGCTGTGCCGAGAGAATAAGTTGTTTGGCTTTTTCTGCATCTAGTGGTACCCCTCCCACCTTAGACATTCCTTCGTGACAAACGAATTTCTCGCTTTCTTTAGGTGCTTGAACGATTCCCATAGTGTTCGGGGGTAGAATCTCTTCTAGGGGACGGCTATTAATAGACAACCCTCACTGTCTTGAGCGCGGGTAAAATACATAGCCCCATCCTTCAGTAGACAGAAAGTAGGTGCATCGTTATGTCCTCACAAGTTCAAGCAGCCTTTGTGAACGCGCCAGATACATAGAGGTAGAGGGTTCCGAGACCCAGTGGAAGCAAAAACATGATGGTAGCAAAGATAATCATTCTGACCAAAACCTTGTCGTCCGTCGACACCACAATGATCGGATGTCGACGGACGTAGAGCCCGCGTTTCTTGGGAATACAATCTTAGGCTTTTTCCTTCACTGTCAGATCGTTCTTGACAGACTTAACGCCGGCAACTTGCCTGATGGTCCAGGACGCATTGGCACTGGTCATGATGTCTTTGACCTCTCCGGTCAGCGAGACGACTCCTGCATTAGTCTGAACAGCAATGCCTGCTGTCTTCAAGTTCAAGTCCATCGCCATGTGTTCCTTCACGCGTGTCGTGATGGCCTCATCTTTGTCGTCGCTCGCTTCTCGTGCGGCCGGGGTTACCACCTCAAGGTCGTTCTTCACCGTCTTGATGCCGTCAAGCATTTTGGTGATGTCTCCCGCCGCCTGCTTGGCCGAGTCGGAATCGACCTTGCCGCGGAGCATCACCTGCCCGTTCGTTGTCTCGACATCGATCTGTCTCCCTTTGACCCGACCATCGGCAGCGAGGGCGATCTTGGTTTTCGCCGTGATCCACATGTCGTTGATCGTAGTTTTCACATCTGTCTTGTCTAGCGCATACGTCGATCCGGCGAGGAGTGCCCCACCAATAACCAGAGCCGTGCAAAATGTCGAGATATAGCGTGTGTTCATCATGTTCTCCTTAAGCGAAACGTATAAGTGTTCCGTCAGACATTTGTCGTGACTTGCATCCATTCAGCGGGGCTTCTTCTTGTCCATGGCTTTCGGCGTCGACTTCTCGTGCCATGCGTCCGCCCACTTCATCAGCTCGACTTTTTTCCCCGCATACCGTTCCTGAATTTTGCCTATAAATTTCTCGTAGTTCCCTTCAATCTGCTTCAAATCATCATCTGTAAACTTGCCCCACTTCTGTTTCAAATCGCCTTGGAAATGGGTCCATTTTCCCTTGAGTTGTTCCGCGTTCATCGCATCCTCCTCCTTGTGTGAAAAATCGAAACCTCTGCTTCACGGTGGTGTCAGATCCTTACGCCGGGAGCCTAATGGACGGGCCGGCATATTCACTCCTCTCTGTGGAATTCGCATGTAAGTCGATCAGTCCTCTGGAGCATAGCTGGCGTCCTGGTTGCCTCCATCAGCAGACCATGACATCGGCATGCAGCCGTTCAGAGAAACTCTGACATCCGGAGTAGCGGGGACTGGAGAATCAGTTACGCTCAAGAGGATTGGGGAAGCGCAAGGATGGGACAGTCAGCGAACTTCACATCTCGCAACATCACTCTGGACGCATTGAATACGTGAGTCAAGCAATATAACCCGTACCCGGATAGATCCATGCTAGTGGCTTGTTGCCGCGCCTGCTGGTTGCGCAGGACACAGCACTTAGAGGCAGCTATTCAAAGGTCCATAAAACCAGTCCTCTCCGTATGAGCGCAGCGATTGATGAACCGCCGATGGTGTGATCTCTTTATTTCCTTTTGTTAATCGGACCGATGTGACCGCTTAACATGTGGAAAGGGAGAATGCGTTAGAAAAGATACCGGAAACAGGGTGAACTCTGTTTCCATGCTTGTGGGGAAGACGGCTGTGCCAGATGCTGGGGAGGCTAGGGATAGAATTGATCGAGGCGTTCGATCGGGGGTTGGGCTTCGGGTGTGCTGGTGCGTGTCGGCTCGCTGGATGGATGATCCCAGGCCAAGGTTCTGATGCCTGCCTCCGTGAGCCCCACGCGGATGATCTCGACCATCGCCTCGATGGTCACCTCGGTCCAGGGTCGGAGGTCCAAGACCCGCTCCTCCGGCCTGCGGGGCGGAGGGCTCTCGTGAATGAGAATCCAACACCGGTTGAAGATCGTGGCGCGCAACAATTCCGGCACATTGAGCGAGGTCAGACGGGAAGTGCAGAGTGCCGTCACCAACAGGACGAACTGAAGATCGGGCATGTCGGGACGATCAATATCGAGCGTTTGCATGGTCGTCGTCTCTCCAGAAAGCCTATGAATACCTTCCGGCTGTTCATAGCCTCGGATAGGAATAGTTTCGCTCAGAGGTCGGTATAGATTTCGAAAAGGCGTCGATACTACCCAGTAGCCGGGCTTTGATCTCATACGGTGCGCCACTAATGACGTGCAAGGCCATGTTTCCTTCCGATCCATCCGGCAGGGTGATGGAGACGTGAATGAGCGCTAGCTCGGGAGCCGTGCCCTAATCCAACCGCGTGCCATACCCCAGCGTATTATTGGGGGCCCGAGCGTGAGCTTTGAATTCACGTGCGCCATGATCCGCTTCGTTTCAGATCGTCGACCGTGTCCGCAGGATGACGGGCAGAAGATCCAGGTTGTTCGTGTTCGCCTTCTCCCGAACCTGCCACCCGTGTTTTTACACCTTTGTGAGCGCCGCAACCGGCTTCGGGAGTAGTTCCTTGTAGCCATACCGCTCAGTCAGATACTCCTTGGCCTCGTCACTCATATACTCGGTAAATTTATAGCGATCATCTTCGACGGTCTTGGCGTCTTCCATGACCTTGTCGGTCGGAATCGCATACTCGATATTGCAGGACGTATAGGCCTGAATATAGGTCGGACCGACTTCACGGGCGATCAACACCGCTTTCTTGATGCAGCCTTCCACCCGTCGGGGATTATTCGGCACGACCGTGGCGATATAGGCGCAACCGGCGATCTTGGCCATGCTGACCATGTCCATCTTTTCGAATTTCTTTCCGAGCGGAGCCATCTTGAGCACGGCCCCTCTGTTCGTCATCCCGCTTTCCTGCCCGCCCGTATTGCCGTAGACCTCGTTGTCCAGCATGATCGTCGTGAACCGTTCCTTCCGGAACCAGGAATGAAGTACCTGCTGGAATCCGATATCGGCGGTTCCCCCGTCACCTGCGATCACCACGACATCCTTGGGTTTGTCGCCGAAACGAATCCGCAATCCGCGCGACAGTCCGCTGGCGACACCGTTCTGGTCGCCGTAATTCCCGTACACGAATGGGATCGCCGCCTGGGAAATCGCCAGCCGGCCGCAGCCAGCCGTTCCGACTGTGATGGTGTCCTCGGGATTCGGAAAGGCGATGATGGCCAACCGGATGAACAAGGTCATCGCACAACCGGCGCACATGGGGTGCTCTTCAAGAATTTCCTTGAAACTGCCCATCTGCGACACCGACACTTTCTTTCCGAAGGGCCCGTGCTCCACCATGTCGCGGTATTCTTTGGGCATGAATGTTTCAAATCCAGGTGAAAACTTCACATAATCGAGACTCATCTGACACCTCACTCTTTCTCTGTTAGCCGCGGTTGCGGCGGTGTTACGTAGGCCTGGTGCACCACCAACGGCTTCGCGTTCTGGTCGTCCTTGGCAGCGATTGCGCCTCAGCGCAGCTGTACGGCACGTTGTTCCCTAGTGCGGTCGTGCCGTCGTTCTGCGTTCGTGTCATGTTCAACCACGTGCAGCAAGCGTCGTGGATCGCATCCCGATCGCCTTTTTAACTTCCTCGACGATGATTTCCGGCGGCATGGTCATGCCGCCGCAGACGCGCGGTCCGGCGACGACTCGTTCGCTGTGGGGGATTGTGGCTTTGATTTCTTTCGCCATCCACCCGATGACGTTGAACTCGGGGACGATGATGTGCGAGGCATGCCTGGTCGCGTCGCGAATTTCTTCCTCCGGCCACGGGCGCAGCGACTTGATCTTCACCAATCCGACGCGAACTCCGTCATCGGCCAGCAGGCGGATGGCTTCCCGTCCTTGGGAGACGGCGGTTCCCGACGTGACGATCAGGATGTCGGCCTCACCGTCCTCGATATCAACCAAGCCGTTCAACCAGGCGATCGTGTGCTTGCGCGACCGTTCCGCGGCGGCCCAGACTTCCTGTTGCCAGCTGGCGTGAGTGGCGTAACTGATGTAGTTGCTCTTCATCACGAAGGGATCGCGCATCATTCGAACCGGCGGACATTCCATATCCATGCAGGGCACCGGAGACCGGTAGGGGTCATAGGGTGGCAGGCACATATCGGCGGGACTCAGGTCGACGACGTCTTTTGTATGGGTCACGAAAAATCCATCGCAACAGAGAGCCAAGGGTAGATGCACGTCCGGCTCTTCCGACACCATGTAGCCCTTGAGAATCCAGTCGTAAAAATCTTGCGCTGTTTCCGCGTGCCAGACCAACATGCCGGTATTCATCAGGTAGGCGATCTCGATCGTGTCCGGCTGGATCGATAGCGGCGAATTGATGCCGCGGCAGGTGACGATACATTGGATCGGCAATCTGGCGCCGGCCCACATCGGGAAGTTTTCCATGGCCCGCAAGGTGCCCGGACCGGCGGTCGTCGTGAAGACACGCGCTCCGCCGAAGGCGGCGCCGGCGCACTGCGACATGACCGCAAATTCGCTCTCCCCACGGAAGTAATCGCCGATATAGCCCTCGGCGAACAGCTCGCCGCACAGGGCGGCCGCCTCGCTCTGGGGTGTAATGGGATAGGCCACCATGATGTCGACATTGGCGCGTTTGACAGCTTCTTTGATGACTTCGCTGCCGGTAAAGAAGGAAGGCGTGCGAGGCGCTCGGTTCATCATCTCGCGTGGATCGGTGATGGTTTGGCCTTTTTTATTCTTTGTTCCGTAGATCGATGTGATGCCCATGATTTCGTTCCCTTCCTATCCACTGTGCCGTTCAGAAAGCTGACGGCACATCGTGATGACGTTATGAGCTGAATGAACTGCCGCACCCGCACGTCGTCTTCGCTTGCGGGTTCTTAATCGCAAAACCGGAGCCTTGTAGCGCATCCACATAGTCGACTTCGCACCCGACCAGCAGCGGGGCGCTTTGCGAATCCATGAGCACTTTCACATCACCCTTCTCGATGACCGTATCGTCGTCGCTCATCTTGGATTCAAACGACATGCCGTACTGGTAGCCATGGCAGCCACCGCCTTTTACGTATACTCGCAGACCGATCGTATCCGGCTCTTCCTGCATGAGTTCCCGAATCTTCTCTTCCGCTGCCGTCGTCATTGTAATCATGACATCCTCCCATTTACTGAATTAGAGACGTGGGCGCAGGCCTCACCTCGACTCGTAAATCGAGGCACCTCTCCCAGCCAGAGGCAGCAATCGCCCCCGGTTATCGCAAGGTCATACTCTGGCGTAGTAGCGGTGGAGACCAGGGAATCAGTCGCGCAGGAGGGAAAGAGGAGGCGCGAGGGATAGGACAGTCGGCATGGCTCAATACGTCATCAATTTCACGTTAGGCGCAATGGGCACCGTAGTCAAGCACTATAAAATCTTCCCATTCAGCAAGACATTCTTAAATGTGAGCTCTTTTGAACATAGAGTGCACCGCAAGTAGTATATGGTCTCCAGTACACTCCCCCCGACTTTTCAGAACATATGCCAACCTGCGACCGTCGAGGGGCTCCAAAATCCGTCTGTTTTTTCCCATTACAACGAGGAGGTGTTTTATGAATTCCATTCGATATCTAGGAATTGGTTTAGTGTTCCTGCTGGGCTGTCAGGCGACGCCTACAGTGACGAGGACAGGAGACGTCAAGGACATCATCATTGGGGATAACCTGGCGACAACGGAGACATCTGTGAACGCAGGCGATGAAGTCCGATGGGTCAACAAGAGGACCGCACCCGTGCGCCTTGTATTTCTCGACCCGGTGTCGGACAAGCAGTTGTCATGCAAGAACAATATCGGTGGATGGATGACTCCGAGCGACACAGCCAGACTAGTTACAAATGAAACGGCTAGTGCATGTTTCCGGGATCCAGGCTATTACCGATACACGGTCAGGATGGAATCGGCTTTGACAACCGGTGAGATCAATGTTCCAGGAGTCATCAAGGTTGGTGGAAGAGGAGGCCAGGCAGTTGGCCAAACTACTGATCAAGGGGCAGGAAAAACCAGTGGCCAAACAACCGAGCGAACCGCAGATCCGAACGGCAGCCGGATTGGTAGCGAACCTAGTGTGACCCCCACAATCTCGACAACTACCACAACGACGACCAGCACCCCTATGAAGTAGGTGCGCGAACCAATACATAAACAGAGGGCGGGAGGGAAAACAGGAGACCCCTCCCGCTATTCTGCCTGCCATTCAAGATAGTCAGCAAGCACTCCCCCCACAGCGTTCAACATGCGGCCCCGTGCGAGCGCAAAATTCTCGGCGCATCGCGTTGACTTCCTCTAGTCCCCTGATCTGGCCCCTACATTTAGGTAAGGATGAATGGTTCCGATGGAATTCTAAGGCAGTCAGAAACAGAGTGCGTCCAGAAAGATTCCCTTATCGACATGGAACCCCGCGAGTCTCGTAATCCCTGCGGTAGGCTCAAAGTGGCAGCCAAAGTACGTACTCTTTGCCTGCGAGCATGGACACGAGGCCATCCGATTATTCGTCGCTCTCATGCATCGAGCAATGAAGCCGGCGGTCAGACTCTGCGAGGCACCATTGGATCGCGGATTGGTCGGCCCGCGCAAGGGTTGGACCTAAATTGCGTGGATATCACGCCGCAGCCTTGGTAGGAATCACTATTCATAAGGAGACGACCTGTGATAGTGCCGTTCCTTGTCCCCGTCTCCTGCCCGATGTGAGGCGCAAGAGCCGGGTCATGGCGCCGTTCTGATCTCCCGGAAGTCCTGCCGCACCGTCCCCTGGACCTCCGTGAAACAGGGTGGACAGTAGGTGTGAGTGAGTGCGAGATCGGGCGGATTGACGCCATGGGTCTGGTGATATACCCGCTGCGTGACCCAGAGTTCACGACCAGGGGAAAACCTTGTATCGTCTCGAATGAGACTGCAGACGCAACAGACGGGGAGCAGTGTCGGGGCGATGAACCACGCGCTCATCAGAACGGAAACCGCCTCACGACTGGTCTCCATCATGGTGTCTCGAACCTCCACTTTCTCATACTTCCGCTCGCCTGAGATGCTCATCACTATGCCCTGGGCCGTTACTGGGACATCTTCTTTCTTCATGTCCAGCAGGTCCGCATTGATGAGATATGCCCTGTCGTCCTCGGTACTGTCGACCCGCGGCGACCAGTCGGCGGCGGTCCTGGCTACCTTCCCGGCCTCGGTCCGAACAGCGTGGAGACCCAGATACATCGAGAAGCGCTGCACCATCTCCTCCATATCCTTGAAGGTAATCCAGCGCATCCTCGGTTCCCATGGACGTAACGCAGACATACGGTAACCTCCTTGGGATTATGATGAAACTGAATGGGGATAAGGCCGACCTTCGAGCGGTTGCCGGAAGATTCTTATATACAGGCCCCGACCCTCGACACGATCATGAACTCGTCGCTTCATCTCAGGCCGTCGACGGCGAGAAACATCTGGTTCCACGTCAGATTCGGTGCAGTGACGCGTCACGTCCTCGAGGTCGCAGGCACGGGTTCTGGCACGATGTCGAACACATAATCGTCCACGATTGCATGCGGTACCTCCGCCACCTCCGGGGAACAGAATGCTCCGGCTGCAACTACACAGATTTCCCTTAGAGATGCGGATCGGGAATGACGCTTTCACATTCCATACAGAGCATCAGGCCGGCAAGTGTTCCTTTTCCGTGACGTGGTCGGAGAACATGCGACTGTGTGTACAGATGCGGGACAGGCTCATTGGGAGAGTCTGTGAGACTCGTCCTGATTCTTCGTGGCTCACGGTCTCCTTGGACGGCAAATAGACGCGTTGGCCTACGCGGCCAATGAAGCAGACCTTATTGTTTTGAGGAGCTGAACGGTATTGTCGGACTTGGAGAGGCAGGCATAGGCCCCTTCCACTCTTGCTAGTCGCACTACCCTCCACGTCAACTGATTCGAGTGCAGCACCACACGACTTTCCGGCCAGCGGTCACGGATTTTAGTCAGGAGTTCCAGCCCATCCATTTGAGGCATGGAAAGGTCTGTCAGGACAACATCGAATGGTGTCTCCTCCATGTGATCTATCGCCTTTTGTCCATCCGAGGTCGCGTGAACCGCATACCCAGCGGACGTTAATACCTTGCAAAATAGCTCCCTACTCAACCCATGGTCATCCACCACCAGCACCTTGGTGTTTTTTTGATGTGTCATAGACAGGTCCTCCCGCGTTGTGTACCTGAGGAGTTTTTAAGTATGGGCTTCTCAGGAAGGCAGTCGTGCGAAATTCTGACCAAGTTTACGCAACATCGGTCGTTCGATTCTGGTCAATATTGCTCAGTCTTGGACAAGGGCTGGAGGTTGCGGTCTATGCAGGGGCGAGGATGTACTGGTAACTCACCGGTGCGAGGGAAACGCGCCGTTGACGTTGTGGGGACTTGTGGGGACGTTGCGGAGCTAGGCCGGTGGATTCCGAAGCGGCGCTTGGATGTTTTCATATCCCTGGAGCCACCCATGCACCACGCACCATTTGTCGGTTTTGGATTCGAATACAAGCAAGTCCGGCCTGTTTTTTGGCAACCATGAAAAGTGAAATTTCATCATATCGGTGATTTTATAAGAGTCGCAATCTTGAGACCAAATCCGCCATTGGGCGATGATTAAGAGTTCCGCTCTCTTGATGGTAAGTTTCATGATAAAAATACCTCACAAGTATGGAAGGAGAATTCCTTCTAGGCAGTCCCGAGATTCACGCCAAACAGTCTACTCCCTACACCGCGACAGGTCGCCAACAGCAGGTTCACTGGTAAAGGTGCAAAATGTTAGCCTACAACCGCGTCACCGCAGGCAAGGCAGCGATAGTTGCCCGTCATATAGCCGTCCTCGCTGCGCTCCAGATCGATCTTGCGGTGCTCACAGAGAGGGGAACCTAGCTCGTTCCACCTCGCTTGGAGGTAAGCCGCCTGTACTTTGGTCATAGCTGTCCTGCGTGGCCTGGATAATGTGTGGAGTCTGGGCGGGCCATATGTGTTTGCACTCAAGATTCAGACACTGCCACATAAACTTGAGGGGTTTAGTCACGGCGGGATCGTTGTAGATATGCTGACGCTCTTCCCGTCGGATCTTGAGGCTCTGACATCGGGGGCACGTGGGGATTTGCATGATTCTTCATCATGGCCCCTCTACACCGGTATAGCGACTCTTTTAATGTGGAGTATGTCACGGCCCCACGTCGAACGGGCGGATACCCAAGAAAGGTAGGCACCTGCTTATTCACATAAGCAGGAAAGCAAAAAATTCCAAAAAATAAATATGAGAGGCTATATCGAGGGCGGCGGGGAATTCTGACTTCGTTTCCGATACGCTCGTTTATTCACGGTATCCAGGCAACGAGTCGTACAATATACCTGTCGCTTCGCTTGATAAATAACCTACTGCAAGGGCCGTTGGCACACACGGCGAGTGCTCCTCCCAGCTTTGCAAATAGAACAGCGGCATACTTCTCAATCTTGAGTGAGTCGGTATAAAACTCGGTGACAGTTGTGACGATTCCAGCGTCTTGGCGAATGATAAGTTTTGCCTCGACTGTTTCGCTCCAAACATGATCCTCCTCTCGTAGGGATTGGAGGAGCGATTGTAGCGCCTGCCAGACTTGATCTACGTATTTCTGGCCGAGGGTGAGCCCTGGCCTTTTCAGATCATGCGAAATGGCCTCCCCGGTTATGGGCGTTCACGATAGGTGTCTCTTCTTAGTCCTCTCCCGATGTGCCAAGACCAATCCAAGCTCGCAGAAGATCGTGTCGGGTCACGGAATAGACAACCTTGCCATCCATTTGGACCGGTAGATTCAGTAAGCGCTTCTCCTCCATAATCTTCACGGCTTCTTCAATGGTGGTCTCGGGCGTGACGACGATTCGATCATGCACCATGAGGTCTTCCGCAGTCAGCATGGAAAGATCTTTGCCCGCTTCCAACGCATGGAGGACATCAAATTCACTGATGAATCCCATGAACTCGTCACGTTCATCGACCACCGGCGCACCATGCATGTGAGAAGACAATAATTCCAAGGCCACGACCATTCCATTTTGGCCGACTCGCAGGGTCAGGGTGTTGGTTCCTCTGATCTGCCCGACCCTCCGTAAGCCTCCCGCCGGAACCCCGGGTAATTCGAATTTCACTATCTCGTTTGCCATTAACATATCGTTCTCCTTTCATATCTAGAGCCGCGACCTAACCGTATGCCATCTGACCATCCGGGAACGCATCAAGCATGCTTTGTGAACGCGCCGCACAGATAGAGGTCGAGGGCCACCAGCCCTACCGGAAGCACAAACATGATAGTGGCAAAGATGATCATGTTAACCGACCCTTCCTCTGGAGCATGGCTGGCTACCCTGCCCGCTTCCAGAAGCAGACCATGACATCGGCATGCAGCCGTTCAGAGAAACTCTGACATCCGGAGTAGCGGAGACTGGAGAATCAGTTACGCTCAGGAGGATTGGGAAGCGCAAGGCTGGGACAGTCAGCGAGCTTCACATCTCGCAACATCACTCTGGACGCATTAACTACGTGAGTCAAACCATATAAATGGGGCATACAGAATAAGAGCTTGTGCTGGTGGTATCGGAAATACGCTCCCAGGAATACAGAATTAGAGAGGCTCGAAAATCATGCGCAAGACAAGGTGCCCCTGTGGGTGTGGAAGAAGAGGAACAGGTAATCGGTCCAACGCGGACCCGCTCTTTCCTCACTCCTTCCCATTAGTCATGGGCTCTCCGGTGTTCCGCTTAATACTCCAGCGTCATAATCCGGTGTCGAGACGCGGCGGAAGCGAATGATCGTTAAGGATCCCTCGGTGGAATCGATGTGTAATCTCACGTCTGTTCCCATCTGCTCGATCATCACGCGGCGCGGACGGGGAATACTTTGGTACTCGTGTTCCTGTGTACTGTCGTTCTGACGTACGATAATTGACAACACTTCGTCTGCGTGATCAAGATGAAGGGTCAGGGCTTCAAATGGAAGTCCGTGGTATTCCGGAGACGCGCTACTGCCTCCGCCGTGTGGCGCGACATCGACCAACCATTCTTGGTGATCTTGGTTGAACTGTAGGAAAAATTGGGCCCACTCCTGGCGAGGGATCTCGCGCCCTCCTCCCGTTAGAGTCGTTTCTGTGGTTCTTCTCATTGATGATCCTCTGAAAAAATGGGACAGGCGGTGGGGCATGGCCTCCACCTGTCTCGAGAGTTGAGATGCGTTTTTTCTCCGTCCATCCGCTCCCTATAAAGATCTGTCATCTGAACCGTTCCCGGCAGTATGTCGAGAAAGCAGTGTACATGATCATGTCATTCTTCCAGTCTCCGAAGCCGTTTCATTGACCTTCGCTCCCGTGTGTGTCATCGCCTGCTTAATCGCATGACACAACTCGGCAACAGCGCACTCTTTCATCAGATAGGCACAGGCCCCGGCGTCTTTCATTTTCTGCTTCTCGCTCGTCCCCTCATGGACGGAAAGTCCAATGACGGCCGCATGTGGAAACTCGTTCTTGATGCGTTTGGTGGCCTCAATACCGTCCATCTGAGGCATGTTGATATCCATCACGACCACATCTGGTCGTGATCTACGCATCGCCTCCATTGCCTCTAGGCCGTTGCCCGCCTCCGCAACCACTCGGATGTTGGGACACTCATTGATGACACTGCGCAGACCCTGTCGGAGCATGACATGATTGTCCACCAGCAGCACCCGGATGTCTGGCAGCGTGTGCTCCTCAGGCGCATGTCTCTTGCTGGTGGCCGTATCGTACGAGAAGGGAATGGTCGATTGTTCTTGAGGTACACCATGCCCCTCTGCCGACTCTGTGCTCATGGCCAACGGAAGCATCAATGTGGCCGTGGTGCCTTTGCCGTGGGCAGACTGCATGTCAAACTTCCCGCCCAAGGCATTCATTCGTTCGCGAATGGTGAAGAGCCCGAATTTGGAGGACGCGGGGGACGTTGTGCTGGTAGTCGCGAGGGTGGCAGTGGCGGCATGCACAAGATCAAAACCACAACCCGCATCCTGTACATCGAGGTACACAATGCCTCGTTGGTATCGAACTCGCACGGTGGCTGTATCGATGTGCGCATGCTTCGAGATGTTCATCAACAGTTCACGTACTGATTGAAACAGCATCTCCCCCTGCTCTTTTGTGATGGAGAGGGGCAGCATGTCCGGCAGGTCGATGGTGACCGTGAGTTGGTACCGCTGCATTTGCACAGCCAACCATCCCAAGGCGGCAAACAATCCGTATTCGCGGAGGACCGGCGGATGAAGGTCGGTGATCAGCGTACGAGTATAGGCGAGCGACTCACTGAGTACCTCATCAGCTTGCTCGATGAAATCGGTGCATTGACCGACACTCCCGGGAACGCGTTTGGCCTGTCCCAGTTTCAATCGTCCGAGCACCAATAGTTGAGCGAGATGGTCGTGCAACTCCGTGGCCAGCTTGGCACGTTCCCGATGTTCTGTCAGAGTCAGCTCTGTGGCGAGGGCTCGCAATTGTTCATGACCTGAGAGTAATTCTGCAGTTTGGTGCGCCACCAGGGTTTGAAGCGTCCCTGCACGGATGGAATCCCCGATATCGAGCAGGACGCCACGAAACTGGGCTGGACGATGCCCCTGCTGCCGCACATGTGCCATCATGGATACCCACATGATTCGGCCATCCGAAGCAATGATCCTATACTCTAATTTGAGATCTTTCAGGGCCGATGCACCGGCCTTCCAAAGACTGACGGTTTGTATACGATCTTCCGGATGGATCACATCCATCCAAAAGGTCGGGTCCCTGAGCCATCGCTCAACCGGATAGCCGAAGAGGACCTGAGCCCGCTGACTCACAAAAGTATACTGCCAGGGATCGATATTCGCCTCCCAGACAATAGCGTCTAATCCGTCCACAAGATCACGATAGCGCTCTGCGGATTCCTCAGCCCACTTCTCTGATTTAAGTCCAGAGCGCGCACGCATTTGTTTGTCTTTTCTGAGGCGGGTGAACAGCAGCAGCTCGCCCGCCACGTTCATTGACCGAGCAGCCTTCCGTTGCTCTTCCTTGTGCATGAGCCCTCCTGGGTAGCGCCAACGCGCCTACTTCGACGGCGTAGACTTTCCCACCAGCCATACCTGCCAGTCTTGGAGTTCAAGCGGCGCCACACACTATGCTCCTTAAGGCGCATGACAACGTGGTCAAAGTAGCTCAGGTTTGAGAATTATTTTGATTGAGTTCGAAAAAGAATACGCCCAAATTTTGTTTGGGTTTTTTATAGGGATCGAATGGTGATCGATAATAACATGCCGATTTATTTGAAAGATCTGGCCAATACAGCTCAGCGCTGTCGTTCGCATTCTTCCTTCAACGCGCCTGCCCAAGAGCCTCTATGCCCTCACGAACCGCCCGTAACGCCGTTTCGCGTCCTCGCCGATAGTCTTGATTTTCGGTGCGATTATGCTAGAAGATCTACTGCATCAGTGGTTCTCGGCTTCGACCGCGTTTAAGGGAAGAAGATCGGAAAGGCCTCACGCATGGCGAAGTTTAGTCCCCGGAAATTCCTCGCACAAGTCGGCACTGGCAAGACAACGCTGACATGCCCTAAGAATCGGATTCTCTTTTCGCAAGGGGATACGGCCGACGCCGTGTTCTACATCCGGACCGGCCAGGTCAAGCTGATTGTGATCTCGTCGCAAGGCAAAGAAGCGATCGTCGCCATGTTGGAGCCGGGAGCCTTTTTCGGAGAAGGGTGTCTGGCCGGGCAGTTGGTGTGCATGGCTACGGCAGCTGCTACGGAAAAATCCACGATTGTTCGCATTGACAAACGGGCAATGATCCGTGTGCTCCACGACGAACCCGCCTTTTCCGAGCTGTTCCTCGCATATCTTCTTTCTCGCAACATTCGTATCCAAGAGGACTTAGTGGATCAGCTATTCAATTCCAGTGAGAAGCGGTTGGCGCGGGCGCTGCTACTCATGGCCCATTTTGGGAAAGAAGGCAAGTCGGAGGGGGTCCTTCCAAAGATCAGTCAGGAAGTGCTGGCCGAAATGATTGGTACCACGCGATCCCGCGTCAGTTTCTTCATGAATAAGTTCAGGAAGCTGGGATTCTTGGATTACAACGGTGGCGTCCACGTGCACAGTTCCCTCCTCAATGTCGTCCTCCACGACTAGGGTCCCCTTCCTATGGCTTCGTTGATTTCGACTGGGCAAGCGTGAAGCTGCCTGGCTCTGCATCCTTCAAACTGAGCAAGTTTGACCAGCCCGCTGCCGGATTTCTCGCCATACTGTGGCTCCGCAATGAATGTTCATCCAGGAGGGAGACATGCCGACACACTCACGTCAGCACTCAGACGTCACCCAGATTGCCAAGGAAATACTCAATGAGGCAGCTATGCCCCGCCAAACTGCGTCGGTAAAAGAGGCCTTCGAAAAGAAAAACCCTGCCTCTATCGCCCCGACAATGCTTGGTAGGCACAAAGGCGGAAAAACCAAAACGCGTAACGACGTGCCGGCCTCGTAGTGTCTGCGCTGCCGCTTTATTAAACCCGGCTGCTAACTATCCAGGAGTTCCCGTACCCGATTCCCGAGATGGAGGGGGCTGAAGGGTTTCTGAAGAAACTGAATCCCAGTCTCTAAGACCCCATGCTGATCAATCATGTCAGCCGTATATCCTGACACAAAGAGCACCTTCATTTCCGGATAGATGGACAGCAGTCGATCAGCGACCTCCTTTCCTTTCATCTTGGGCATCACCACATCGGTGACGAGCAAGTGAATGGGTCCCTGATAACTCCGGCAGACGTGGAACGCTTCTTCACCGCCCGGTGCATCCAGCACGAAATACCCACGCGACTCCAGAATCGTCCGCATCAATTTTCTGACAAGATGCTCATCTTCCACAATCAGGACCGTTTCCGATCCGCCGGCGGCTTCGGTGTGGGTTGGTAGAGGCGCTGACACAGCCTCATCATGCGTGACTCGCGGGAAATAGATACGAAATGTGGTGCCTTCCCCGATCTCGCTCGAGCACACGATACGGCCACCACTCTGCATGACGATGCCGTGAATCATTGACAACCCGAGGCCCGTGCCTTTTCCGAGCGTCTTGGTCGTGAAAAACGGATCATAGATATGACTTTGTGTTTCTGCCTCCATGCCCTCCCCGTTGTCCGACACTGCAAGCATCACGGATGGACGGTCTATGCCGTCATGATCGGCGCGAGTCTCTTGACCATGGATCTCAATGTTCTTAGTCGTAATGGTCAGCTTACCTCCGCTTGGCATAGCATCCCTTGAATTGATCACAAGATTCATGATCACCTGTTCGATCTGTCCGGAATCGACTTTCACATAGACCGCAGTGGCATCAAGGTCTGTGAGCAACTCAATGTCCTCGCCGATAAGCTCTGCTAGCAGTCGCCCCATGCTCGCGACCACATCGTTGAGGTTGAGGATCCTAGGAATGAGTACCTGTCGGCGGCCGAAGGCGAGCAGCTGATGAGTCAACACCGTGGCGCGATCTCCGGCTTCCTTGATCATCTCGACCTTGGCCTTGTGTGGATCGTCCGAAGCCATGCTCTTGAGGAGCAATGAACAACTGCCGTTAATGACAGTCAGGAGATTATTGAAATCGTGCGCAATGCCACCGGCCAATTGGCCGATGCTATCGAGCTTCTGCGCCTCACGCAGTTGCTGTTCGAAGCGCCGGTGTGCCGAGATATCGCGAAAAATGATTACCACGCCGATGATGTGGTCTTCCTCGTCTCGAATTGGAGCGGCACTATCGTCTATAGCAAAAGTGGTTCCATCTTTTCGCTGAAGCTGCGTGCCCTCGGCCAGCTCCAGAATGACTCCTTCCTTCAGAACCTTCGAGACAGGGTTTTCGACGGGAGTATGCCCATCGCCGCGCAACATCTTCAATATCTCTGACACAGGGCGGTTGGCGGCTTCAATTAAGGTCCAACCAGTCAGCAGTTCCGCACTGTGATTGAGATAGGTCACACATCCTTCGATATCGGTGGCCAGCACGGCATCCCCCACGCTATTGAGTGTCGCTGCAAGCCACCGTTCCATCTTTCGCAATGTAATTTCCGTCTGGTGCCGATAGAGCGCCATCGTAATCGTACGGTGCAGGTCCTGATCATCCAACGGCGTCCGTACATAGCAGAACGGTTCCTTGTGTGTCAGGGATTGAAGTGCGATCGGATCGGCGTGCATCGTCGAGTACAGAATAGGAATCTGTAATTGTTCAAAGAGGCGTCGCGTGGATTCGTGCCGAGCCTGGTCCGTGTGTTCCGACATACTCATGATCACGAGATCGGGAGAATATGTCTCGACACGAGCGAGAAGGGTCTCGTGGGAATGGACCACCTCGCAGGCAGAATAGCCTAATCTCTCGAGCCTCTGTTGAATGTCTGTGGCGATACACGCATCGTCTTCGAGCACAAGGATTCTATTGACAGACATCTGCGTCCTCCATACATGGCTGATGCATGAGGAAGCTCTCTGAGGTCGACCAACCGTTGACCCCACTGCCGCCAATGCGATGTCGCAATGGATGGCGGAAGGCAGTCGACATCTGACTCTCGGCATTGACAATGAAGGTCTTCGGATACATTGGATACGTAATCCCACTAGTTTGGGGAAAAATTATCATATAGGTGAATTAATTACTGTGCGCTATTGATCACTTTCAGGAAGTGTCTGAGGATTACGGGCACAGGAGAAAACCGAGAGCGAGCTGTTACCTTGAACCGAGAGTACCCTGAAACGGCGCAACGATCGGAGAGTGATACATGGCAGAAGGATGGAGAGGTTGAAGTATTTGGTTAGCCGTGGATGGGTCGAACCTACGGCCAGCTGATGAAGAGTCCTGCCGAAGACCCAACTCAGGATACTCAGCAAGGGGAATCAGCAGCGAAGAGCGAGGATTCGTGATGCCAAGGAGACATCATGGGTCATGGTGTGTCACGGTGTTTTGGCACCAGTTTGGCACCAAAAGAGAGTGGGGAACCAATTGGACCCAGAGCTGCCACAGTTCTGCACCACCCTTCACGGCCCGTCGCCCTAGCCTTTAACTTGCGCAAAAAAATGCGTCGATCCATGCCGCATTTCCGGTTTCATTCATACAACTAACTCAGCTATTTACCTTCAAACATCTTGCGCATTTCCTCCTCAGAGACTATGCCCAGCTTTACCATCAGCCATCTCCAAAGAAAACACCTTCCATGCCACCCCCATTGAATAGAACCGTCAGGCTTGGTGGATCACCAACGCGTATGGTGTCTCGACCATTTCCTCAAGACCCTGAAACTGGCTCACTCTCCTTCGATAATGTCTCGCTGAAAAACTAAGCCTATACGAGCTACATCCCTAGCCGGGGCATCGGTGTGCTCTTTTGACCAGAATCCTGCCCTCCAGAGGCACATCATTGAACCTGTGAATGTTGTATTAACCATTTAACATGATAGGCTTGCCATGCAATTCCATCGTATTTCATCAATTGTTGTTCTCGGACTAGCTACTGTAGTGACAGGATGTGCCTCAGGTAAGCCGCTCGGTGGGACGATGATGGTCGATCAATTGAACGATCATCGGCTGATAAGTCCCCCAGCGATTATAGTTACAGAGGATGACGGCACAAGCCTGGCCCCGTTCGAATACTCTCCCACCGAATCGGTAAGAAGCATGATCGCCGAGGTCCTCGCGGTCCTCGGGAATGAGGCACTGAAACAGCCGGACTTGGCTAAGGAACGCCGCCAACAAATTGAGCGTGTCATCAGACTTCGCGTCAACTATGGTCAAATGGCCCAGGCCTCTCTGGGATCCCCTTGGTTGATGCTCAGTGACAAGGAACGACAGGAATTTGTGGGCCTGTTCGTGAAGTTGCTCCGAGACATCGTTGCCAATAAGATCGATCAATATTACGACGAACAGATTTTCTATCTCATTGAACAACGTAAGAGTGGTTGTGCCCAAGTCAGAACCACCTTGATTGGTCCAAAGGTTGATGCCTCATTAGATTTCCGGTTAGAGAACCAGTCCGGCGATTGGCTTGTATACGACGTGGTCGTTGACGGGATCAGTACGGTGAAGAACTACCAGACCCAATTTAGCAAAATTATCCGCGAGTTCACCTATGCGGGACTCGTGGAGAAGATGAAGCACAGAGTGCGCATCGTGAAAGGGTTTGAAAAAACAGCGCCTGCCTATCCATGGCAATGACACTCCGCTTCGTTCGGCGTGGATGGTAGACCGCCAGACTTTTCGACTGGCTACAGAACTGCGTTCTCCTTCTATAACGGTATAAACAGGCCTGGACAAACACCTTGCTACGATGTGAAGCGAGTTGACGCCGGTGACCAAAATCGGATTCGTTTTTTGGTTCGTACCGCGATGTGCAGAGTCACCGGGAAGTATGGGCCGGGATCTAGCCAATCTCTCGCAAATGGGGTCGACCGCTCAGTTGAGACAGTTGGAATAAGCACACTTGGTGCTTTATTGAATGGTCCCTCCTCACCCCGCCTCTGTTACTGCAGCCTGATCCCTGGGTGCTGCTGCTCGAGCGAGTGCTCGAGGCGTAAAAACCGCATGATAGTTCCAGTCGCAGGGGACGCCGAACTGGCCGTCTGCTCGAACTCATCCGGTGATTAATAGCCCAGCGCCGAATGGAACCGGTCGCGGTTGTCGTACTGTTCCATGAACGCGGCATTGTTCGCACACGGGGGAGCTCGCGGAGGCAGCGAGGGCCTTGCAATCCCACCAAGAAGGCGGTGACCACCTCCATGTCCAGGTAAGTAGCGATTTCACCAGACTAGCTGGGGCCAGGAGGATCTTCACGATCTTCTCCCGTGAGCAATTCGGTTTCTTGCGCTTCGAGTGGCTGCAGAACGGTCAGAATGCCCTGTAGCACCTGCCGACGTTGCTGCAGTCCTTTCTTCGGGACATCTCGTGCCGATGGTTCCTGAGCTGATTCCGGCAAATTCACCAACGCTTCGGCTTCCCCCAACGTGGCATACTTGTACGATTCCACATACTGATGATTCGCGCCGTATATTTTGATCAGCATGTCTTCCGTGTCAGCGTCAAACTGATCGAAGGTGGGATTCACCACCGTGTGGTGGGCGAGGCCTTCGAGCTTATCGATCTGCGCCTTGAGACCATCGCCCCGGGATTCCGCATGATACATCGAATTGACTTCGGTCATAACGTTGTCTCCTTCCGTGTTGACCATATCATCCTATCAGCCCCGTCTTCCCTTGTATGAGCAATAGTGATCAGCCCCGGATACCTCGATTTTGGTATATTTGCGGTCATCGAACGAGCCGCTGATGAAGAAATGCGTAGGGAACGTATACAGCCGTTTCTGGCATCCTAGGAACTCCCCTAGTGGACTGTGACACTATATTGCGACAGCATGTGAAGATAACGATCGTGATCAGGTACGCTCTTCTCTTGATAGACCGAAGGAGCCTGCTTTGATGTCGCTCCTCAGCCTTGGCATGCTGGCTCTCGTTCTCGTATAGACCAACCAGGCGGACACCGCAGTTGGCTCTGCCCTGACTGCGATTTCATCAGAAACCGTGACTGCGGCCCATATTCCTCCCATCCAGCATCGTTCTCGCTCGACCTCCTCAACTAATGCAGCTTCCCCTTTGAAATCTGTTGGAAGGAGAGAAAGATGATTATCTCGCAGCATGGCCAAACCGCCAGTAGGCCACTCACATTCATTGATCGTTTTGATCGCGTGGCGAAGCAGACTGAATACCTCACGGGCCATCCCTTGGCGTTTGCCGCCGCCGCCTGCTTCGTCGCAATCTGGGCGATAACTGGCCCATTCCTCCACTTTGGTGATAGTTGGCAGTTTACCCTTATCTCCGTGACCTCCATTGTGACCTTTCTGATGGTGTTCTTGATTCAGAACACCCAAAACCGCACTCGTGCCGCGCTTCAATTGAAACTCGATGAGTTAATCCGCTCCACGAGCGGCGCTCATAATGTCATGCTGACACTGGAAGATTTGTCGCTCGAAGAGATCGAGACGTTCCGCATACACTATGAAAAATTGGCCACAACGGCTCGGGAAAAACTCAGAGGGGGTTACGCGGATACCGGGACTCCTGAGATCATCATCAGATAGCTTCAATCGAAGAAGTCACGGCGACCCGTTTCAGGCGGTCGATTCCTTCGAAAGTGAATACAACCTAACCGATACTCCCGACATGAGGTCAGATGGAGCTAGTTCGTCTTATCGTGATCGCATACATAACTGAGGCGATAGAGCAGAGGTTCCTAATCCTTTCCAGGATTCCCACATAAATCCGTGCCAGCATGCTGAACGTCTTTCCTGGAATGGTGTTGCGCCTGTTCCCCAATCCGTTTAATTCAGGCGGAGTGAGCCCAATTTGGGCAATTTGTGCCGTAGAATGAACACGCAGGGAACACGTAGGGTTTTCATTTAGCGCGAGGCGATTCGTCTTCGGTGCTCACAGTTAGGGACCGTTGGGCCACAAGTTCCTCAGTCGAAGAGGCGGACGCTATTGCACTGAGGAGCTCAGCGGTGCCGGCGGACTTGGAGAGGAAAGCATGTGCCCCCTCCGCCTTGGCGTGTTGCGCTACCTGCACGTTGACAATACCGGATTGGACGATCACCCGACTGTCCGGCCAACGGTCACGGATTTTCGTCAAGAGTTCCATCCCATCCATGTGAGGCATACACACGTCGGTGAGGACCACAGTGAATTGGGTCTTCTCCAGGTGACGTATCGCGTCTAGCCCATCAAAGGCCGAGTGGACGGTATAGCCAGCAGACGTTAGTAGCTTGCAGAATACTTCCCTAGTCCCCTCATCGTCATCCACTACCAGTACCATGGGACGTTGATCTGTCATGGGAAGATCCTTAATGATTCCCTGAATGATTTCATGAAGGGACAGCCCAAGCCGGGCGTTCACCTCTTCGGGTGAGTATTTACGCCACAACGATAAGTCGAGTCTGTGCAATATTGCCCAGTTGTAAAACAAGAAGGAAAACACGGTCCGTGCGGGTCGGCGCACGATATGTGTTGGTGAACAATCGGACGGAGGGAAATGCACCGTGGACCGTAAGGGCACTCACGAACGGCTGTAAAAAATGACAAAGGCCCGGTACCTTTCGGCGTCGGGCCTTTGCTTAAATTTCGCTATGCGTCTACTGGCCTTTCACAATGTTTCCATCATGGGTACCAGTTTTGGCATTGCGCGCTTTAAAGCATGTTTCGACTCTACCGCACCCTAACCACGGCACATACGAGGAAGAACCCTAGTTCTGGCGGGGTTACGCGTGGAGCCTTTACGATATTCCTCCCTTGAAATTGACAGGCGCTCTATGCGTTTCGTTCCGATTCGACTTTGAGAAGGCCCGATGATGAAGAGTCCTGCCGAAGACCCAACTCAGGATACTCAGCAAGGGGAATCAGCAGCAAAGAGCGAGGATTCGTGATGCCAAGGAGACATCATGGATCATGGTGTATCATGGTGTTTTGGCACCAGTCTGGCACCATTGCGCCTGGGCGACCATGTGGCGGGGTTGACATCAACTCGACGGTTCGGAGGGTCGACTTATGGATGAACGCATCCCAATCACGGCGGCGGCACCCTGGGCCGAGAGCAGGGTGGAGGATGGCGGCGGCACGTTTAGCCCTTCGGAGGTGGCAGAGGAGATCTGGCAGGCGCTAAGGCGGAAAGCCGCTGGCGAGCGTAATGTGCCGCCCATCGGGCTCGTCGTGCAGGGCGGCGGCATGCGGGGCGTCTATTCCTTGGCCGTGTTAGCGGCATTCGAGGAGATGGGCTGGACCCGTTGCTTCGATCACGTCGCGGGGTCGTCCGCCGGAGCCATGAACGGCGCTCATTTCATCACTGGACAGGCCCACTACGGCGTCGAGACGTATATTGACTATCTGAGCAACCGGAAATTCATCGATCTCTTCCGCCTGAGGAAGCTCATGGACCTGGACTACATGATCGACGACCTCGTGCGCCACGTGCGACCTTTCAATCTGCCGGCCTTACTGGAGGCGTCCACTGAGTTACACATTGCCCTCGCGGACGCCGAAGACGCGTCCCTGCATTACGTAACGAACCGATCAGAGGATGTGGACCTGTGGGAAGCATTTCGCGCCACGGCTGCGCTGCCGATCCTTTACAATCGGTTCGTCAAGGTTGGCGACCGATTGTATCTGGACGGGAGTCTCAGCGACGGCCTCTCGCTGCCTCGCCTCCTGGCGCTCGGGTGCCGCTACATCGTGGTCGTCTTGACGAAACCGCTATCGTTCCGGAGCCAGCGGGTGAGCCGGCCCGTTCGTGCGCTGGCCTGGTGGGCGACGCGCCAGTACAGCCCGGCACTGAAGCGCGCCCTCTTTGACGGCAACCTGCACTTCAATCGTACTATGTCGATGCTGGCCGCACCGGCAGAAGCAAGCGTCCACGAGGCAGTCAGAATCTTGGTCATTGCTCCAGGCAGTGAAGAACACCTCGTGCGGTGTGTAACGACGGACCCACGACGGCTGAGACGGTGTGCGCGGCAAGGGCGAGCGGACGCGTGGCAAGCCTTCGGCCAGCGGCCCCCTGCCACGACGCATTCATTCGAACGAAACCACGCGTCGTTCCCGTCTCTTCTCCTTCTATGAAGCGGGCCGGGAGCACCCTATTCGGCTCGATAACGCTCATTCCGCTGATTCGCTATTAAGGAGAATGAGACTGAGTTATCGCAGGATAGGGCAGAAGGGATGCTCCCGCTGATTGCGTATCAGCGGGCCGAAGGAGGCACTGTTCAATTTCAATGGTCTAGGTGGCCCAGCTACTGAGAAGTTACCAAAGGTCCAAAAAGTGATGTAGGCATTCCCACACGAGTGGGTAGACAACCGGTGGTCACAGCTATGCTCAACCAGGAGAGGTGGTGCCTAGTCGTAATAATAAGGTTTCTATTCGAATTTCATGGTGCCAAAGGCGGGATGTACTGCCCCGCCTGATTTGTAGACAGCTTCTTGAAGATTGTTAACCATCATTTCTGCAGAAAAACCACCCTTTTCGAGTCTTCACTTCTCAAGCGATGGCCGGATGTGCTCGCTCGTGAATCTGGCAAGAGACCCTCGGCTGTCTTCTTAGCCGATGCATCTTGAATAAATTCAGGTGGTTTCCTGTATCCAGCTGACTAATCCACCTGTCCACAATTTAAGTGGGGCACAGCACTACTCGCATTGATCCACCGATACTCCAACTTGTCGCCAGGCAGATCTTACTTTGCATTTATAATCAGAACTGTTGTCACCATAGTATCTGGGTCCCACTATGGAAACCGCAGTAACCATTTCAGCAGCAAATTGTTCAAATGTTGGCTTGTACGAAATACGACCTTGGCGACGGCGTTGTTTTAAAGTCTCAAAATATACTTCCGCCCAGAAGTCCCTCTCATCTTCTCTGATTAATTTTGTCGCCACTAGATTGGGGATGCTACTATTTATATGAGCGATATTTACACCGTTCCAGGTTTCTTCACCGTTAGGAGTATTCTGTTTCTCCATACATGCTCTATTTACTTTGCTGCTCGCATCCGACGGTTGAGGATAATGTTTGGTTTTAAATATGCTGGGCGAATCGATTTGATTGTAACCTGACTTTCCAGGATTCCGAAGATCGCGCGCTTCAACTCCAAGGGCAAGTTCCCCAATTTTCCATACTTCTCCACTACTACCGATGCCATGAGGTCCCGGAACTGACATACGCATTAGGACTGAAAAGATGTCAGCGAGGGACTCTTCTATGGCTCCAGGTATCTCCCCATTTTCCCCGGTGCAGGAATTCACGCCTCGACCATTTCGGACGATTTGGCTAATTACAAAGTGACTGTATTCATGCATCAATATGCTTAAATCTTTAGCGATGGAAGAATTGCCTATGGCGAAATAACCGCCCATCCAAGCAGCATTTCCCTGCAGATTTAAATTTTTTGGCTCGTACAAAATTTTCAATGGATTGCTAAAATAGTCGGTCTTTGATCCTGTAACACTATCTTTTTTATGCCAGCCTAAATTATTTCTAAAATATCTATACGATCTTCTCAAATTAGCGATTGCTGCAAGTCCATCAGGAATATTATGACTCCAACGTCCATTTCGTTGCGTTATTCGCTCGGCACTTGATGGAAGATCCGATGCATACGAGGATGCGACACTGGAACTTGGTAAGGCGGCGCTATCAAAAAACAGATGGATTTCGGCTTCGCCAGCTTCTCCCTTGTCACTCATGGACCATTCATCTGGAGCCGCAGCCGGCAACAACTGGATTTCTACTCCTTGAGCCACTACAGAACCGTTTGCAAATGAAGGAGAAGGACCTTCGAGCGGATGATTAAGTGTTTCGTGAGTAAGGGCATCAGTGTAGAAATCAAAGTTCGTATTAGCATTGTTTGATTTTATGACCTCAGCTTCAGCTACCAGGCCCCAAGCGGGTCGCCAAATCATTGTATTTGTCCTAATAAATACCGGCCACTGCACATATACCGGCCACACTACCGGCAACCGCTTTTTGTATGGTGATAGAGAACTATTTTCGTATTTTGCGCTAAAAGGAGAAACTCCGGAGCGGTAGAGTGCACGTATTGCAGCCAGATCGGATGTCAAAAGCGGTTTCCCTACTATGTCAACTATTACATTGTCCTTGGAGATGTGAACGCTGATGCATGGACCATCAATTCTGGCTCCATCAAAAAAATACTCGTAAAACAGATAACGATCATCGTTGAAAGTGTCGCTATTGGTCCATTTAATTACGAGATCTTCCTTCGTATCAAGTATGACATCTTGCGTGTCTTCAATAAGTGTCGTATTGAGTATGTCCAACGCCGCCTCATGTAAACCTGACTCTACATAATCTTGGATAAAATCTCTGTACTGAGCATCTAATATAGCCCGGTTGATTCGCCCACGCCTTTCCTTTGGAGGCAGACCCACTAGTATGTCCAAAATATTTGCCGGCAGCTTTCCTCTGTTCGGGAGATCAAAATGTGCTATCGCCTCATTCAAGACCGCGATTAGACGCTCACCTTCCTTTAAATCACGGAGGAGGTCTTGTTTCGCTAAATAGACTCCCTTCAAAACCGACGACAGAGGATCGTCAGCCGTCATAACGGTGGCTAATAGTTTGCCAGCATCCCTCACGTCGGTACTGTCGAGAAAAGGAGAGGCCTTCACACCTTGGTCAAGGCCAAGGATGACAAATTGCGAACCTCCAAACATCACTTCCAGCTTAAGCTGAGGATATAGTTTTGCTAGCCCTGCTGTTAAACGATTTTTGTCTTCTGACCGTGATGTTCCTTTTAACGAAGAGGATTTCGCAGACCCCAAAATAGTTCTTCCATATTCCCTTATAAGCTTCTGTTCCGTAGCTTTTCCATAAAGAGTGGTTAGCGGGATAGAGGAAGTTATAATGGTAAGGGGTCGTCGGAGTTCTAGGTGCCTTTCCTGACCGAAGCCACCGATTATACTGATTCGTTCTGCCTCTCCAATATGCGACTCTAAAATCAATTCCAGGTTGTCTTTGAAAAGATCAAGGCAAGATTGTTGAAGCTCAAGAAGAGTATCAACACTCCATTCAAGCACCTTTTGAGTTCTGAACCTGGTGATCGTATAATTTTTGAACTCGATCCTGGAGGTCACCAGTCTGCTGCCGTTAGGCGACGTCCCGATTTCTAGAAAGCGTTTGTCCCCTAACGCGCGTGCTTCGGCGAGTACCTTCGAAGTATCAAGATCACTAAGCGTTTTGGCAGCATATCCAATTTCTGTACTATAGACTATTGGGAGTTTATAACCTTCTTTTGTATTTCCACTGCCATCTGGATAATGTGGATGGGTGCAAGCCTGAAAATGAAGATCATAGAGAGGAGTAACTTCTCCATTTGGCATCTTCATAATTATAGTGCCGGGGGGAAATATCCCTGAAAGTGGCGCTCCTTTGTAATTAATTCTTTCAAGTACCTCATCTTCACGGAATGCGATTTCTCCGATCAATGGACTATTGGGCCGGCTCTTGATTTCCACTTCAAGGGAAATCTTGATTATTTTTGGCAATTCCTTTTTTCGAGGAAAACTTACGAAAAAGTCGTTGTAAATGTTACGAGAATAGCCTTCCCACTGATCTTTATTTTGGAAAGTGAACGGGTGAGTTTCACCTAACGTATATATTAAGGTGTCCTCGAAGAAAGGCACACCTGAGTCAAAGGTCAGAATAACCCGTAGCGCAGGAGGCTCCGAGGTTTTATCCCTTAAGTCGAGTTCAAGAATAGGAAAGTTTTGAGGATCAATATTTATAGATTTAGAAATTCTCAATACTTTCCCATCTGGGACCATCTTTAGAAATTTCGAATCGCCTTGCCTTATAATTCCGGTGCCATTGTCGAATTTTCCTGCCTCTAATTTCCAGCCGCTAGGTAGCAATCCACTCCCCGAGTGGTTCCAATCTTCAATGATGACTGTTCGGCTTGTACTAGAAGCGACGGCGTGAGAGGTTTCTAATGGCAGGACACCGATTAGTAGAAGAGCAAAAATGGAGTGCAGAGACAAATGCTTTCGCCGAATCCACCAGGCGTAAATTTTAAGCATCATCATTAGTTCGGGGGCCAAATGATACGCGAGTAAAAAAATGACCAGCCGGGAGTTGTTGTACCACCTACCATGTTAGTCTTCAGCTCGCAAGCTGGATAGTTTCTAGCAAGTACATCGGCCCAGCATGGGTATGCGGTTCGTTAAGGTTGAATGGTCAGTCCGCATCCCGATGGGCCATTTCTTCAGCAAGGGATCGCTCGCCAGCGAGCAGTAGGGATTCCCTGCTACGCACCCGGAGCCACCTGACGATGTTCGTCGCGGGACTGGGCAGGACCG
>CBDDRW010000006.1:0-107931 GCA_965233175.1 uncultured bacterium | reverse complement strand
TGGCACGTTAGGGCATCAGCCGGTGACCACAGAAATTTTGTGCACATCAGTAGCGACGGAAATACCGAATTCAAGGAATCCGACGATCGAGAGCGCGATCTCCCACATGGTTATTTACACATGGCCAAGCGGCGCGCAGGTGTTTGCGACGGGGAGTATCCAGTGGAGTTGGGGATTAGATGATTACAACGTGCCCGGGCTTCGCTCGTCTCGCGTAAATACGTCGGCAATACAGATCACTAAAAATGTTCTGAGCCGCTTGTAAAGAGTGATTCCTAGCCAGAACAAGGCGCGCAAGCCAGTGCTCCACCAGCGGGAGGAAAAGTAGGTCTACATCGAACCCCTTGAGTCTGCATCATGGACCGTCAGATTGTCTGCGTGGCTAGCCCCTCGTTTCAAGTCCCCTGTCTTAACTTAATCAGCATACACCACCTGATCACCTTGGGACTTGCTAGCGATAACATGAGGGGTGGCTATTGAGAAGGCGAAGTTATCTCTTCTTTTCATTAGAGAACAAATGGCGCTATTCTTAAACACCCCGCGTATGCGGAGAAGGGAATCTGGTAAGCATGTGGCAATTAATTAACTTACGGAAAAGCAGTGGAATCGGAAAACCAGCCGATTTTTCGACGAAGACCTATAAGCAATTCGACTGTGTGGAACAGCGCGTTCGATTACTTGCCTTCAGGCAGTTCTCACAACGGATGGGAGCCGGTCTACGGGCTGATGGACTCGTAGACAAAGACAAGTGGCTCTCGATTGGACCGGAGAGTATTAACCAGGCTCCGTGGGAAATTGCCTGCAACAAGAACTGACATCCAGGGATGGCACAGGGGCAGCTTAGGCTGCTCCATTTCGCCGCGACGGTACAGTTTTGTATCCTAGTAAACAGAGCTGACTTTAGGGCGGGAAGAGTGCGAGAAGTGCATGGGCAAAGCCGAGTGCCTGATTCTGATGTCTCAATACGGGGCTCGATTGCATGCGAATGGCTAGGCGTGAGGTCCCAAAACAGACCCCGTGCCTGCCGAACATGCCGGGGGGATTTCTGCCAGACATAGAGCGAAAACACTTTTCTGGCGAACAGGTGTGACCGCCTAAGTGACCGCTTCAGGTAAAATACGCGGGGATACAGCGCACAACGGGACGCTAGGGCGAGCAATGGAGGTAGACCTCACAAACCCCGTCAAGCATTGACTAGTAACGGTTCGCCGTTGCACCGTGCGTTCTGCTGGGTCATGCTGTATCACTACGTTATAAAACCTAGGACTGGTTCGAAACCCGTCACTCACCCCATTCCTTCTCGCCATAACTGCATGATCTAGTGAACTCTTTCTCTCATGCATACGCTCTGCCTCCCTGATTGGTTGCGCAGGGGTTTGCGGATTCGGCATGAAAAGCCGACGGTGCGGGTGGAGTATCGAACCGATCCACGGCCTGTATATTCCCGCCTGGAATCAGATATCCATAACAATCCACGGTGACCTGAAACCGTGGTTGGGAAGCCAACACAGAGTCGGGTACAGCATTGGGTCACACGGCTGGCACAGGAATCCGGTGAGAATACCTCATGAGCGACGACCGTCCCAAGCTTGACACGATGTTTATCGAAGAAGCGGCCGTCTCTAACATGTGGGAGATCGCGGCCATCGTGGAAGTACTCGAACAAAAGGGCCTCTGCTCGAAGCAAGACCTGTACGACATCATCTCCGACTTTCGTCGCAAGAATCTCCATGCCAAGATTCCTGATACAGCCTTCCCAGAACCATATTTGCTGGCTGAGACTGAGAATAAGATCATTGATGACATCCTCGCACTGCTCAACAAGCACGGGCTGACCTCGCACCAGTCATTTAACCTATTGGAGCGGTTGGGACGAATCATTGAGTTGGGGCAGCGGGTGGCGAATGGGACGGCGCACTAAGAATGAGCCTGTTAGGAATCTATGCAGATCCATGAACATCCCGCCTCTAAGTCTCACACCGTGCTCCGACTGAATGGTTTCCCCTCCACACCTCGGGACGCCACTGATTGCCTCCACTCACAATCATGCGAATTTGCAGATGCCGCCAGGGGAGATTCTCTCGGCATGAGAGTTGCTCAGCAAAGGGTACTCGTGGCATGGAGATGGAAAGACCGTACCGCATAGACAGTGTTTCTAGGAGCGCAAACTCGTGAACCAACAGATCGGAAAGATCGATGCCATTCGTCGGGAGCTCGTCGGTACCGCTTGCCCCTCCTGCGGAGGCGAGAAGTATCATCTCGTTCTTCGGCCGGATGTGGAGTCTCAGCCTGACGGCATCTCTGCCCGTTGTTCTCAGTGTCAACGTGTTCGCGGGGTGGATGAGGACCTCGGCTGATACTCGCAAATTTCACAGTGGTAACTGAGGGCGCATGCCACCTGAGCAGGTCAGTCGGGTCATATGTGACTCCGTGCAGGCTGAGTTGGCCAGTGGCACGTTCGAACGTGACTGGTCCTCTCTGGAGTTCAGATTCATTCCACGACATCCCATCCCCCCTGCCACGCGTTTTACCCGATGGTCTCATCAGGCTCTCGGCTCTCTGCACGGTGTGATGCGGTCAGTCGCTCAGTCCTTACGACATCTGTTTCCGTTCTTCAAATGACCTACGCTCTCTCCATTCTTTCCTACCTTCTCTCTCTGCCTAGTGTTGTGCGAAATGGCTGCCGGCATGACCTACCACGAGAACCCGATGAGCCAAGTGACAGGTAGTGGACTGGACATTAGCCTTGTCGACGGCAGCCAGCTGCCTGAGAGCATGGTGCCGTCCCATCAGTCCGGCTTTGCGCAATTCGGCTTCTTGCGCGACGTTAGCATTACCGAGCGTCCGTCCGTGATGTTCCCCCTGCGCTTCCGCGATGTATGCTTTGGAGATGCAATCTTAACCGCGGAGTGCCGCCTCAATTGCAGCGATGTCGATTTTTTTCATCTGCATCATCGCATCGAACGCGCGCTTGGCGGCGGCGGGATCGGGATCGATTATCGCTTTCGTCAGAGCCACCGGCGTAATCTGCCAGGATAAGCCCCATTTGTCCTGGCACCAGCCGCATGCACTCTCTTCGCCGCCGTTGCCGACGATCGCGTTCCAGTAACGATCGGTTTCTGCTTGGTCGGCGGTTGCGACCTGAAATGAGAATGCTTCGTTGTGCTTGAACGCGGGTCCGCCATTGAGCCCGAGGCAGGGAATTCCCATCACGATAAACTCGACCGTCAACACATCCCCTTTCTTGCCGGATGGAAAGTCTCCCGGTGCCGCGTGCACCGCCCCAACAGATGAATCGGGGAACGTCTTGGCGTAAAACCGCGCCGCGTCCTCGGCGTCGCCATCGTACCAAAGGCAAATCGTGTTCTTTGCTGGATTGGCAACTTTTGCACCTTTTCGTCTGGTTTCAGAAAGGCCTATGGCGATTGCTTGTCTGCTCTTGACTCGTTTGTCACCTTTCCTGCTGTTCATACTAGCTTTTTTCAATTTATGCATCGCTCGACCGACAGTTTTTTTGGCGCTCGTTCCATATCGCGGCATTTGATTGTCCTTTCATTCGATGATAATCACACAATCCTCTTTCTAAGCTTAATGGCTTGTTTCAGAGGCGGGCAAAAAGAGAATTTTCAACTTCTGAAGCGCAGGCTAGTCATTCGCTTTCAAAGAACCAGGTGTAGCTTTTAGATGCCACCATAGCTGCATGGGGCTCCGTGTAGGAATCACCGCCTCGACAGATGGTGGAGCGGGCGCTAATTACCCCCACGATGTTACCGAACCATGCCGGCGGTTCATCTCCGTCCGTCACCTCATGCGGCCGGAAGCATCAAATACAATCCGATCACAATGATGGGGGCGGCGATATACATCCCTACTTTCCCGAAGGAGTCATACACGCCATAAATCAGGATCGCGCCGATGAGCGTGAAGTAGATAGACCCGATCCCTCGATATGTTCCACCACCAACCTCTTCTGCCAATGCAAGGGTGGGCCAGAAAGTTGTAAGGCCGATCACACCGCTGCCAATTCGGTTAATCATACGCACCTCCTTTTATCGTGTCCCTCCTTCAATTCGTTTGAACAGCACAACGCTTTCATGGCGTGCATACCACGAGGCACCCTTCTGAAGGCTGAATGGTCAGTCGATCACCGATCTACGCCTTCAGCGGCTTCCCTCTCATGTGTGAAACCAAGATTTCATAAGAGCCCGGCGTACTCAGCCGCGCTCGCCTGCTTCTTGCGCAGGCGAGCGGCTTCCGTGATGGCCTCCATCGAATGCAGGAGGTTCGTCTCGTGATATCGAAGTTACACGGAGTGGAAGAACTCTTCCTTGGTGATTTTTCCGTTGTGAATTGCATAGAGACCAGTTTCGTCCACAGTCACGCGTTTTCCTGTGTGTTTAGGGGTGACGTCATACTTGAAATGTAGGATGAAGCGGTCACCATGTGGATATGGTCCCTCAACCGTGCCGCCATGGATTTGATGATTGTCGACCCACCATTGATTCTTGCTCTTAATGGCCTGGATGCCCTTTTGGGTTTGACCCATACTCGGTATGGCGACTGGTTCAACACTCTCGATATCCGGCGAGTAAAAGCGATCGATTGCCTCCTGATTCTTGCCCTGCTTGCACAAGGCGACCACTTCTTTGCCAATCTCCTTCGCGGTCATGGTGTCCTCTTTGTAATGAATGTAGATGTTGACGGGAAATCGCACTCGCATCGTCCAGGTCGAATCACTGACATGAGCGGCAAGTTACTTGTTGCGGACCGGTGGGGGAGCGTCCGCTCCTCCGCTTCATTTTTCCTCGCCCCATCGGGCCCGCGTCCTCACGGTTGCCAAAATTTTGACCCTCGCGCGATCCTTTGGGCGATTCACTTCACAACGTCTGTAATTTGTTCTTCGAGCGCCTGATCTCCGGAGAAAATGATCAGCCAATCTTCGTCTGGAGCTGTTCCTTGGTTACATTCAGCACGACATTGCCTTGTGCCTAGTTGATCTTGAAGGTGCTCCATTTATAGGCTTTCATTTGGCCAGTATCGCCATTTGAAATCATGGTCTACTCAATTCTCTTGGTCTCCGAATCCATAATGAGTTGTTCCAACTTGCCAATTTCCCCATGTAGGGCGCCCTTATGTGGCTCGTCGCTCCACCCCTTTACCGCTCAACCTGCCAAGATGGCTGATGCCGATCTACCGATATCAGCCACCATTGCCTAGTCCTTAGCGTGACTCATGGCTTATCCACATTCCGATCCGGTGAGATAAACTCTACACGATCCTGATCGTCTAGTTTCGCTACCACATGATCTCCCGTAACGATTCCCAGGCCCTTTATTTGCGTGTTCTTATCAATACGCAAGCGCACCTCTTTCCCATCTTCCCTGTTCTTGACGAAATAATTGGGCCCTTCACTGCGCAGCACTGTTCCTTTAATGATCTTGCCGGATTCTTTGTCGCCCATTTTTCCTGAATCCATCTCTGAAGACAATGCGAGATTCGATAGCCCCAAACCTGCCCACAGCAACGCACTACACGTCATGGCACCTATGATTGGACGAATAGCCAACATAAATACCTCCTTTAATCATCCTTCATAAACCTAGTGAGATTATTTAAGTCCTGGCTGGGGGGCACGTTTTGTCATGTTGATATCACCTCCAGACGCTGGGGTCAGCTAGAATGTCCATATTGGCTTCCGAAGCCACCTTCGCTGATTGCCCAGCCAGCTTATTGGCAGGATCATTCACTTGGTAGTACGACACCACATCTCGCATGAACTGCTCGGCCGCCTTAAGAGTCGCAAGATCTCGAGGACCAATCATCATCTCCACGATCTCCACGCGTGTATTATCAGGATCTTCCGTTTTCACATGAAAGAGAAATGCAGGTTCGACTCGCTAGGTTGGACCTGGGCTGAATTATCATGTGCTCTGCGCTCTACGGACCTCAAACGCGTTCCCGTTCACGAGGCGCTCTCCTTGGTTAGCTCATTGACAGGCATGGTCTCTTCCCGGTATTGGTGTGAATGAGCTGCTTTACAAGGGTTAGTATAGGAGGGAAAGTGGTCCCGCCAGACTGGAGAAAACCCGAGTTCTTTACTGGTTCGGGCACCATACAGATGCGATCGCTCTGATCGGAGCAGCCCGGCCCCCTGCAACCTCCTTCTCTACTTTTCTGATGGTGATCAATCCTTGGCGAGCAATCACAATGGAGACCCGATGCTTAAGGTTGACCTGAGTTACCTGTCCTGGACTTGGAGCGAGATATACAAGTTGTGCTCCCTCCTAGACGACTAGGGCATTTCCTCGTATGCTCGATTCCGTGGAAGCAATAGAAGAGAGTCATGCTTTAGCGCACGCAATGCAAAGACGGTGAGGAGCACACGGTGGACGCGTTGCAAGTCTGAAGCAAATAAGGCTCGACGCCGAAGGTGTCGGGCCTTTGTTTATGTATGTATGACGGTCACCCCGAATTGTTTAGGGGTCTTCCTAGCTCCTTTCCCCAGCCCAGCGCGCAGAATTCCATGTATAGAGGTATAGAGTTACCGCCTAACGGAGAGGACAACATGACGACGAATTCAAAACATGTAGGGGGGAGCACTTATTTTTTCGTCCTGTGCGTTGGTTTGTCTTCTGTTGTTTATGCCGCGCATCCTCAGGCCGAGAAAGACATGACGAATGACCGAGGCTCTCAGGGTAATCAGGAGGCGATAAAGGGCGACTCGACCCCGAAGAGAGGTCAGGAAGAAAATGTGGATGAGGCTAAATTGAAAGAGGGTAAAAATAGCGCGAAACAAGAATTTGAGAAAAATAATGCCAAAGGTCAACAAGAGATGAATGACAAAAGCATCCCGCCAAAGAAAGCCCTGCAAAATAAGTTAAGTGACGAGGCGGACAGTATAAGACTTCGGTGATGTTCTCCTCGATCACCTTTTATATTTCGTAGCGCCCACTGAAACACTCTGCGAACAGTATCGGAGATGTTGGGGGGAGATGATGTTGGAAAGGCTAGCCGACACAGCATGAGAGGCGAAGGGCTTATGGATTGATCGCAAGCGCACGCCTACATCCAAAGATAGGGAATGAAAGGAATCTTGGTGGGCTGAATGCCGTCGAGCAGCACAAGATCGCGAACGAGCAGTGCAGTATTTCAAGCGCCACTGAAGAGGGGCTTGAGAATTCTCTTTTATTGAGGAAACCGCATAGGTCTGATATGGAGCAGTGCCAGAGTTGGAAGGGAGGAGGTGACGATGGGAGATCAGAGAGTGAACAAAGTGTCATCCCAGTATTCCCCACGAGGCGAGATGGGACAGAAGTACTTGGCATCGGACATTCATATTTCCATGCGACTGTGGGAATTATTGCCGCCCGCTCCGCCCACCTCCTTCACTCAACGGGATTATGAAACGGTTGGTTATGTCATCCAGGGACGTGCGAATCTAGAAATCGAGGGACAAATTCTATCGCTCACGGCAGGCGATTCTTGGATAGTCCCAAAGGGTTCGAGTCATCGGTACGAAATTCTTGAAACATTCGCTGCGGTTGAAGCCACTACTCCTCCGGCCCAGGTTCATGGCAGAGACGAACAAGGCTGAACGAGCCATCGGCTTTGAGCGTTGAGGCTGGCTTGTGCCGCCATCGCAGAAGGGAGGACTCCATGCCAGAGCAAAAGACACTCGAACGAGCGAGAAAGAAAGCGCGTGAAGGGCGAGCACCGAGCACCCAGGCTGGGGAATTTGTCCGCGAGGAGATGGAACACATAAAGCAAGGGAAACATGGGGCACGTTCTACCAAGCAAGCCATCGCGATTGGGCTCTCGAACGCCAGGAAGGCAGGAGTCGCTCTGCCGCCACGCGGGGAAAAGACCACGCAAAAAAAGGCCCGTCGTCCTCAGAGCCGGCCCTCTGCCCGGCGCTCCCAAGTATCTTTAGCGGTTCTCAAGCGTGAACCGCATGCTGCCGCCTCCCATCAGGCGCTTTCAAGACAAGCCCATCGTTCCGCTCGCCAGCTCGGTCCTGGTGCTCGGCATCAAGCCGCACGGAAGGCCGTCGAAACTAAAGGATCGAGGATGCTCAGAGAGGAAGCCAAGAAGGCCGCCAGAACTAAAAAAGCCATGTGAAGGCGTGAACATCATCGCAGGATTTCGAGCGATTCTCGGCATTGGTATTGGATTTCTACTTGCTGATCGCCTGAACCATTGATCAATGCTTGGCGGTAGGGTAGACAATGTTTTCCGTTGGATCAATCAGCGGCATTCTTCTAGCATTTGAGGTCTTTGGTGAGGCGATGTGCACATCCATTACGACAGGTGAGGATTGTCTCCGGACAGGGTGGAGGTAGTTCAGAAACTCTAAGAGGACACAGAAACGTTCCCGACAGGTATATATCATGGGGACGCTCTCACAGGAACTTGCTATGCGATTCGACGCACGGAACTACGATTTTCGTTGTAAAAGAAACCCATCGGGAGATCTCAAGAAGAACACACCGATTCGTGAACCTTCTGGGTCAATTCCTCCCGTTAAAGAACCGCCGGGTCGGCAGAAGCCTCCGATGAAAGAGCCACTGTCTGACCATCAGGAGAAGGCGCCGCCACCGATTAGAGAGCCGCCCAAACAGAGGCGAGGCAGTGTACTTAAGCCGCAAATCCCTCTGTAATCGAATGATGAAAGAATCATGATCTTTCCATCGCCCATCCTGATGCTGTTGCTATTAACTGCTCGAGCGGAGTTCGTGTCTGTTGACGCATTCCCTATCGTCGATCCCTTGCCACCACAGCCAATTCCCTCACCGCCCGTCCCATCGCCATCTCCTGAGCCTATACCACCTTCGCCGATTCCTCCGCCGACCCCCAGTCCGTTGCCGCCTTCACCAGTTCCTCCTCCCACGCCGAAGCCAATTCCTCCAGCGAGACCCCAAATACCTCAAAGCACAGGTCCTTTACAATAATTGGAATCGAGGGCATGCTCCTGGGGTTTCCCTTCCTCACTCTTAGCACTACGCGTGGAGATCGTGAAGAATGAAATACTACTCCCGACCGAGAAGGACTCCCGCTCATGCGGGAGACGAGACAGCCATACCCAAATTGAACGTCCTAGGGAGACGAATAGTTGGTGCCTCGTCACTCCCGAAATCATGAGGCTCTGCTCCTATCCACCTGCGTTCCCACGGTATCACGGTATGTTGTGCCCTCCCATCAGTTCGGCTTTGCACGGTTCGGTTTCCTGCACGGCGTGAGCCAACTCGTCGCACCGCAATACTCCCTCTCTCACCTGTTGCGTGTCTTTGATTCTCCTTGATTGTGGGTTGTGCCGCCTTCTTGCCCATGAAATGCTGCTCCAACAGATGCCGGATCAGCCCGCTGGCCTGGTGCCCTGGCGCCGCTCTGCATCCAGCTTGACTTTGAGCGTGACCGGAACTTGCATCAACATGCGAACCATCCTCATGTTCTCCTTCTCTCTGTAGGTATTAATGTAACAGAGATATCTTACATGGCATGCTATCATTATCTGTTAAGCGCAATCGACACCAAATGAGCAGTGTGGTATCTTCTCGTCGCCATGGCCTCCAAAACGACGCCTGACGACACAGCAGCCGTTCACATTCGTGGGATTTCGCGCGATACCTTTTTCCGACTCAAAATGGCCGCCGCTGCAGAGAAGAAGACAGTTCGAGACTTATTGCTCAAAATGATTGACGACAAGATTCAGGAGCTGGAAAAGAAGGGGCTGTTGCCGAAGGGAAAGTAACTGGCCAGGATTAGAACGCTGATCCTAGTTGGTTTGTGGGAAGGTCATGACAAAGATTCTGGTGATTGATGATGATCGAGGCATTCGACATCTCATCGACATTGTCTTCCGTCACAAGGGCTATCATGTGTTGCTCGCGGAGAATGGGCAGAGGGGCCTCGAACTCTACCGACAAGAACGCCCCGATGTGATCGTGCTGGATCTGAAAATGCCGGAGATGGACGGACTGACGGTCTTGCGTCACGTCCGCAAACTCAATCTCACCCAGCCGGTCATCATGTATTCAGGGGCATACACTCCGAAAACGGAGCAACAGATCCGTGCCCTTGGAATCACCGAGATGGTCAAAAAAGACTGCTCGTTGGATCACCTGGAGGAGGCTCTGAAGCGTGCGCTCAAGTCTCCCGACCCTGGAGAAGAAGGGCTACTGCCGAAGGGAAAGTGAAGGAGCGGTCGGTTTCGCCTGGCTCTAACGGTTCAAATGAGTGGCTTGACGGGAAGATCGCGATGAGTGACTGTCAACATGAATGGGTGGATGACCAGTCAGGCGTTGAACGTGTGTTCATATGTCTGGCATGCGGACAACGATTAGACGCAGGCCCGCTTACGGCCCTGATACTCAAGACGGAACAGCAGCTCGGTGTGCCAACCGATCCCACCCCGCAATCGGTCATTGAGAGAATCGAGATGCCCTTGTCGTGGACGACCGAGAAGCCGGCCGTGCGGGGATGGTTCTGGTTGAAAGACGTGGCATCTAAAATCGGACCCGTGATTGTGATGTGGACAGGATCAACCTATTCGGTGGCCGGCGTTGAGGGAACATTCATTCCTAGCGAGCAGGCGCAATGGGCTGGCCCGCTGGAGGAGCCGCCGATATGAAACCTTGTTGTCATGCCAGCAACTAGCAGAGCGGCGGTATGCGGTATAAGGAAGGCTGGGCTGTCCTGGCTTGTGCCGATTGGTTTGCGGGAACCCGTAACAGGCAACCCCTTGAGGTCGTCACTCCCTCAGTGGAAGAGATCCCATCATCATGGCCTGAAATCGACGAGAATGGCCGCTACGCCCGACGGTTCAGATGCGGCTGAGAGAAACTTTAACCTTCCCTTGCTTCAAGATTGCTGGGTAACCGGCTTCCCCCCCCGAAAGAGTCCCCCCGAATGAGGAATGACGTGACCCCGCAGCCTTGCTAGGTTTGATCTGGCAGGAATGATCCCATGTCACAACCAGGAGGATCGCATGACAAAGTTAGATGCTGCATTGCTCAAACTTGAAGGTGCGCTGGATTACACCGTCGATCCCCACGTCCGTGCGTTGATTGATATCGCGCAACAGGCCATTGAGGCGGCCAAGCAGGTGATGGCAGAAATACCGCACCCCTCGGAATGTGAGAAAACTGCGTGCTTGGGTGAATATCAACAAGCAGCGTAACAAACAAACGCGCTTCTTTGAATCTTGGGTTTTTCCTAGTATGGGCAATCCGACAAAGGCATTAGAGTAAAACATGCTTTAGGCATACGCAATGCAAAAACTGTGGCGGGCACAATGGAAACGTTGTGAAAGAAACGGTGGAAGCGTTGCAAGCCTCAAGCTGAAGGGCTCGACGCCGAAAGGTGCCGGGCCTTTGTCTTGATGCGACGTAGGCTGGCACGATCTTCTTCACTTTGAGTGAACATATTTCTAGATTCAATCTTGATCTGATCTTCACAATTCTCATCGTTGTAGCGATACTGGTTACGTATCCGGGTAACATCTACCCGCTTATCTTCGAACTGACCCTCCTCGCGCGCTTCAGATTGAAGTTCGAAAACCCCTCATCCCTCACAACTCTCGGATAAAAGCGTGTTATGATCTGGCCCATGCGTTTCGTCTTCCCTCTGATCATCGCCATGCTGATATCGGGTTGCCTAGGAAACCGCCTTGCCGACGTCCGTGCGACAGAACCACGGATTATCGGGAACTTTCAGGCACCCTATGACCAACTGGCCTCCTGTACCCAGGCACGTCTTGAAGAAGATTCGTGGAACCTCCGCCCGCCTTTTGTCTCCCAGCCTCGTATCGAATTGACGCATGAAAAGGCTCGCCGACTCATTCACGTCTTTGCGATCGAGAGTCATTCCACGCTCTTCGATGTGACGTTTGAACGCTTATACTCCGGTGCGACCCTCGTGCAGTATCGACGGAGTTATGAGGGCGTTGAAACGCAAACGCATACATGGGCTATTGTCGAACGCTGCGCGCAGCTTTCTGAAATGCCTGCTTCTTCTCCGGGTCGTTCATGATGGGTGCCGAGACGTTCACGAACCCCTGGGCTCACCATTTGGAGAAGCGAACCACACATTTGCCTTCACGCCTCGCCTCTTCAGGGTCTGCGTGGGAGGGCAGCCGAATAATCGGCTGCCGTCAAACTGACCTGAGCCAGCCGCTCTGATGGTTGGCTCCGTATCTTGACGAAAGAGCATTGGACGGACATACTTGAAAAGTGGACGTTAAGCGATTTCCACCTTGTCGAACAACGCTTTCTTCGATGGAGGTGTGCCGATGAAACGTCTCGCTGTCGTCGGACTCGCGTGCCTGTTCTGTGCTTGTCAGTCGACTCGTACCGATCTTCTTCCGGACAAACCCGAGAAGGTAGCCGACTTTCCAGCCACGACGGCGGCGGATCTCTCGGACTGTGTGTATCGGGACGCGCAATCAATGCGATCCTCATATGTCTTTCATCTCAATGGCCGCGCAGACAAACTGGAATTCGTCATCACCGCCACAGGGGAACCCGTTACGACGATGCGGCCAAAGCTTATCAAACTCGAACTGCATGTGATGACCAAGGGCGAGAGCACCACAGTTGAAATGAAAAAAAGTGCTATAGGAGATCAAGAGCTGAGTCGTGGTATCTGGTCAATCGTTGAGCGTTGCGCTAAACGGATGCCTGAACATGCCGCAGAGAACACCGCCCCCTAAACTGTTTCTAAAATCTGGCTGATCTGGAAGAGACAGTGCTCCCTCGTTGATAATAGATCCGCCGATATCTTCGCACATGCCGGAACGACTAGCCAAGACCCTGCAAGGTGTCGCGACAACAATCCCGGTATCATTTGACCATCACCGCAAACGGGGGCACACTCAAGATGTCCCGATGATGATCTCTCAGGAGACATTCTCGAATGATACGACTGATCTTGATTATGCTCTCAGTCACGAGTGGTGGATCTGCGTATGCTGAGTGGGTCGAGGTGAGTGTGAACAAGATGGCAGGAGTGATTGCATACGCTGATCCAGGCACCATTCATCGAAATGGCAGTCTGGTGAAGATGTCGTCTTTATTCGACTTGCAGACGACACAAGCCGTAGGAGGCAGCTCATATTTATCTATCAGGGCGCAGCAAACATATGACTGTGCAGAAGATCGTAGTCGGGCGCTTGCGTATACAAAGTTCTCTGGTCATATGGGACATGGGGCGGAGGTGTATACCGTTTCAGTGCAACAAGAGTGGAAACCAGTTGCCCCGATGAGTGTGGGGCAAGAACTATGGAAAGTTGCTTGCGGCAAGAAGTGACCGCGCAATACTCCTCTACGTCGTGACGTTCCGCTTCTCCAGATATTTACATCACTGAAACGGCATTACCGCAACCAAACCTCCTCACTGAGACTGAGAACTCGATCATCGATAGCGACACAATCGAAATCTTACACATCCGACATCCTGAACGAATCCTTCTCAGCACTGGTCTTTGGAAGGCAAGCCAAGGGGAGTTATCTCATTGGAGGCTTAGTTGCTCTCGTTTCAGAGAGGAAGGGGAATTGTCAAAGACGAACCGGCTCCGTTTATTCCCTCTCGAGGCACACCACACGCACAACAAGCCACCGAGCACCATACTGATTACAACCACTGCGATGCTCCCAACAACCCAATACATGAATAGTTCGTATAGCATGGAGTGTGTCCTTGGAAAGTTGTGTCAACCGACTCTCTGCTCCTGCCTCCTGCTGCTGTTTCGTTGATGACGACGCGACCGTTCCCTATCTGGATTTCAGTACATCATGCCATCACAGATGCGTCCAGCCCTACGGAAGCGCTGCAAGCGACCCTACGGAAGCACTCCATCGGCCCATCGACCACCGCCTAGACTGTCCGAACAACAGTCACGTTGCGCTAAAGAATAGATTAGTGTTTAGTCGTGCAGCAGAAGCGGAAGAGGCGGAATATCGAGTGGCGGGGAATTGTCTGTGACAGACTCAGAAGCGCACCACCTACTACGTTCGCAACGAAACGAGATTTTCACCACACTTCAGGATAGAAGCTTATCGCCTGGTGGCTTTCACTTGGAGGATAGTGTTATTGGGGAGCAATAAGGCGGTTCGCCTTGTTCAAACGGCAACTACCTACCATTTTGCGATCACGATTCTTCGTGTTAAGAGACTCCCCATCTTGTTATTGGCAATCTCCTGGGCATAGCATTGAACCTGGCACTCAATGGAGATAGTACACGTGATCTATTTGGCTTCGCCGCGCTTGTTATCAAGAGGGTTCTTGGGATTGCGCTCCTGATGCTGAGTAGTGGGCCTGCGTATGCGGAGTGGATGTCGCTTGGTTCAAGCGAATCAGGCACGACGGTATACGCGGATCCTGCCACCATGCGTCGCGGCTGGGACTTGGTCAAGATGTTGGTACTGTTCGACTTCAAGAGTAAACAAACCAAGTCAGACATTTCATATTTATCGGCAAAGGTGGAAATGGAATATGACTGCGCCGAACAGCGCTTCGAGGGGCATGCGGTCCTGTATTATTCGGGCAATATGGGAAATGGTCAATTGCTTGATCGCAGCTCAGGCAAAGGCAGGCGGCTACGGGCTTCACCAGGTAGTCTTGACCACGATCTGTGGAAACTTGCATGCGGCAAGAAATAATGCGCAGCCCACTCAATCACCGACGTAGACACGGTTACGCTATGAGCCTCGACCGTCCCACGCAGCACGGATGTCCCGATGCGGCTTACAATCGCATCATGTTCATGCAAGCGTCCAATCCAGTCCCACACCAACCCAGGATCGTCATGGCCCACCTGTATGACTAGAGGCTGTTCGTTGCGGTAGAATGCTCCCATGGATCTCGCTCACGTGTCGAGTGCAGCCGAACTCCTCACCATCGAGCACCCTCATTTCGGGAGGATTCATCCTCCTGGATTCCTCAAGAGCACTATCGGTACCGTCACTGGTACAAGCAGGAAAGCCGTTGCGATAGCGGACTATAGCTCCGGCATGCGCCAGACTGTTGCAGTCCAGATAGATCCACGGAAATTTATGATAACCATGGCTGGATCTTATGTGCTGGTGACACTCAAAGAGGGGACGAGTCGGAACCCGGTTATTCACAAAACATGGAAGATGGTGGACCAGCGTAAAGGGGAAGGAGTGGAGGATTTCTATGGCACCGTCAGCACGTATATCGATTCGGACGGCTTGAAGTGGGAGCATAGATTCGAAAGAACGCCTCATGAAGACGAGTTAATTGGCTTTGGGAGCAGTGGGGAGGAAGTTCTTATCATCACGCTGGAAAGCTTCTACCCCACAACCGCTCCTAGCATCAGTGGCGTGATAGTTTCCCCCTCTCCGTAGGAGCCCGCCAATCCATATGGCTGGCTCCTCTCTGGCCTGTGACAGATTTTCCTTCGTTGGATACATCTCTCATCTGTGCCCTTGCGCTGTTCTTCGTCTCCCTTCTACAATACGCCTCGTTGCGAGGTTCCCATGCTCTTCCGGATTTGTCCCTTTCCGTCGATCACGCTCCGCTTCCCAGTCTCCCTTGTGCTGGCAATCGTCTGTCTCGTCGTGCCGGCATGGGCTGACTTTCAGGCCGGCATGGATGCCAATAATCGTGAAGACTATGCCACAGCCTTGCGCGAGTGGCGCCCGCTCGCTGAACAGGGAGATGCCCTCGCGCAGTACAACCTCGGACTACTCTATCGCAAGGGCCGAGGTGTGCCGCAGGACGATGTACAAGCAAGGAAGTGGTATGAGAAAGCGGCGGCACAGGGACAGGCCAAGGCGCAGTTCAACCTGGGGACGTTGTACTTTAATGGAGAGGGAGTCTCGAAAAACTATCAACAGGCTCTGCGATGGTTCCGTCTGGCCGCAGACCAAGGAGAGGCGCTCGCTCAAACGAAAATTGCCATCATGTACGATGAGGGCCAGGGTGTGCCGAAGAATATTGTCCAGGCGTACAAATGGTACAGCCTGGCGGCAATGAATGGAGATAAGCCAGCGCCTCTAATTCTTAATTTGCTCGCCAATCAGATGACTCCGGCCCAGGTCGCCGAGGCACAAAAGCTGGCGCAAGAGTGGAAGCCGAAAGGGAAATGAATACCGATCTGGACAAGAGTGAAGGTCAAGCCTTGTCATTCAAGGCATCTCGACGCGTTGCGGGTTGGTTCACCATTTCTGACGCACATCTGCTCGCCGTCATGCCGCAATTCCATCAGTCCAGATTTTTCACGAACCCCCTAGCCCGCATGATTCATGAGCGCTTCTGCTGCCATCGCCGACCGCTGTTGCAGCAAGCCTTCAGCCTGCGGGCTCGCACCTCGGACCCTCACCGTACTGCACGAGTATGCCTCAGGTCCTCACGGTTCCGCGTGTAGGTCTCACGACGCGGCTTAGCGATTTCGCGACGAACCGTCATGAATAATGCGGGCTAGCGATTGATGCGTTCCTTCAGGATGACCAAGAAGGGACCTGTCGAAGCAGTCCCAGCGCGCGCGTTTCAGACTCATGCATTCGCCCATCGAGACGCCCAAAAGATGATTGCTCGCGCCGGGAATGTTCTCTGAGCAATCCACATGGGAAATCAGCACGCTCGATTTTGAAAGCTGCCGAATCGCTTAGGCGTGGTTGATGAATTGAGAGTCAATAGTATTGATGGTGAAAGAAGGAGGTGTGGAGCGATCCGATGAACTAATTTGCGCGCTCCTCTATGGAGAAGAATTCCATCGTGCTCCGACTGAATTGCCATACTGAAACCGCCTCATATTCTTGGCCTTGCTCATTCTGATAACGAGCGGTAAATTCCATCACGAACGTCGCTTTGCCATTCATCACGTTTTCAAAGAAACCATCAGAAAGGGTGCCTCGCAATTCTAGGCCCCTGTTCGGAGCAAGCGTTGGCAGGATAAAGGTATCTTTTTCTATTGGTACGCTGTTTCCGTCCAGAAACACGGCAAGGTCGGTTCGCACATTATAGGCAGGGTTCAGGCCGGTATTCCGATATCGGATAGACAGTCGGGACCGTTGGCTCTCATGATAAAACCTTGGATTATGGCTCTGAATAATGGGACGGCGCACGACCCCTTTCGGTTCTTTCACCTCCCCTGTGCCTTGAGATGGTTCAACGGATTGCTCGACGGTGTTCTCCTGTGTCTCAAGTGGACCGCAGCCAGCGAACAGTGCGGTCACGACAACTAATATCGGCACGCCATATCGATACATCGAGGTTTTTCCTTCGTCAGCGGATCGGCACACCTACCTTATACTAGAGCAACGGGAAAACACTATCCCCAGTACACGGCCTGTTCATATTTCTTCCATGTCGGAATGTCCAACATGGCATTTCTTGGAATCGCTCCGGTGCGCATGTCCAGCCTCTGCTGTATATAAGTCGTCATGTCCGTTGTCGTTCATGCGAGGTGTTCAAGGCTGTGGGCGAGATGGGGCGGCATGTAGTTGCAGAGTCCGTCTGAGAGAATCTGAAATGATACATGAATGAATCAGTTTAGATTCATGAGAGGAAGCACACGATACTCGTATGCCTTCAGACGCCGTCCTCTTTCCCAAGTCATCTCAATGAAATGTTACAGATTATGCTAGGCACTGAGGAAGAATACCCCACGAGACGGACTGCGGTTTTGCCTTGGCCCAGGCTTTGCTTTCGTTAGGTAAAGAGGTCATCATCAAAAACCAGCAAAGAGGGTTATCTGAGCATCGGGCAGATGCATAAATGAAGAGCGTTGTTCTCGTGCCGGGCGGGCTGGTCCTGGTCGGTGGCGAGTCAGGGGTGATTTGTCTGGCGTGAGGCCCGTGATCAACGAGGAGCGATGGGAGTGAGAGATGGCATCCAATGGGGCACTGAGAAATGATGAGATGAATTGCCCCTATTGTTCTTCGGTGGATTGCCACCGATCCATGCGGCATGGCAGGCGGGACTTTCTGCGTCGATTGTTAGGCAAATTTCCGTGGCGTTGTCATGGGTGCCGGAAGCGGTTTTATCTACGAAAACGGTCCTTTGACTGACAACCGTCTTACAAGACCCATAATCGCAGCAGGTAGGAAAGGACCCTATTGTGCTCGAAGAATAAGAAGGGTAGACCTTTTCGGTCTTACCCCTCACGCGTGTAGGCCCTAGTAATGTATTCGAGTAGAACTGGTAGAATCCCTAGTTCCATACATTGTATCTGCAGGCGCAGTGTGGTCCATACATTTCTTTGACTGTCGTGATAGCGGTAACGAAACGGGTCCTGTGTAGGAGCTATCATCGATGAGGTAACGACCATGATGATCTTTGTCACCATCATGTTTTTACTGCCTCCGGTGCTCATGGCTCTGTACCTCTCTGTGTCCGGCGTGTTCACCAATCGGAGAGCCTTCCAGTCTGTCCTTTATATCCTGTTGGCGTTCTTTGCACTGACCATCGGCGTCAGCGTGAGCATTCTCTACTCCTATCAAAGCTACGACCCCCGTGTGACAACTCAGATCTCGCTGAGTGAGGCTCTGCCCGAACTTCTATGAATAGAAAGTGCGAACGATTGTAGTTGTGTTGAACAGCATTGCGTTCAAGCGGGTATAGGCCGCATGGCCGTAGTAGTGATCGCGGACATTCGTTGATCCGGTGGAATCTTTATAGTCGGCGAGAATTCCCAGTCCCTCACTCGGGATACGGATGGCGCGTCGGGCACATTCGAGCCATCGTTCGAATCCATCGAACGGCTCTACGAGTTCCCAGAGGGCTTTATTGGCCGCCTTGGCTGCATCAGTCACGGGCACGGTGTCGCTGCCGGCTACAGCCAGTTCCTGAACGTAGTCACCCCCCCACGCAATCGGCATCTCCATCGTGATGTGGGGTAATTCCATTTTCGAGAGCCATGTCTTGCCGTCGGTCCGCATGTTGCGATGGTTCACAATATGCAGCAGTTTGCCAAGACCCGACGGATCCCACCCATATCGGACCGGCGTGCCGAACGTGGCCGCGTCTAACGTCGCTCCATTCAATAGTGAGCCAGTTTCCAGCAGCGGCTCGATACGCTTGATTGCGGCTGATAGATCAGGCTGGTTGCTCTGTGCGGCATAAGTTGACAAGAGACTGAGTAATTTGGGTCTACCGCTGATAGGGCTGGGGCACAGAAGATTGGATACAAGTGCCAATACCAAGCCGGCCTGTCCGTGCGCTTTGATAAGGATGCGATCTCCGGCGGCCAATTTCTGGCCTTCGCACAACTCGCGCAGATCATCCAGCAATCGAACAGCTGCCGTCGCGCGTCCGAGATGATGGTGTTCGGATGACCAGAGGATGCGGAGGCATGTGATCGTCTTCGAGACGTTTCGATTGACGGCTTTCTGGAACTGGTAGACGGAGGCGCTTGTGAAATTTCCTGCGTCGCCGACTTGGTCGTCCAAGAGTTTTTTTGTCGCGTCATCGTTCGCGAGCGGTGGCTTTATATGGCCTGGCAGGGGAATAATGCCGTTGCTTCCTTCGCGCATCGCCGCCAGCAAGGCATCCACACCGGACACGCCGCGCGAGTAGCCACGCTTGAGCCCGCCCACTTCATCCAGCCGCTGCATACCAAAGATATCGGCGCCGATGATCGAGCCATGGAGAAAGATCACGGCCCGTATGCCGGCTTGCGACAGCTGCGTGCCACATTGCGCCATGGCGTCGAGCCAGGCTGGAGAACCGGGCTCCACGTCCGGTGTCAGGTCAGCCGTGGTCAGACGCTCGCCTGGGCTTTTCCTCGACAGCTCATCGTGTTGAAAATTATTCTCGATCGGCATGGGAAGACGTACTTACCGCAATCCAGGCCCGACGCGCAACCGGTTGCAGAAACCAACCGCATTGGCTAGCATGGCGGCCGTTTCAGCCTTTCGGGTTGTCCCAGTAGGGAGAGCCACTCTATGCGGACCCGCGTTCTACTCATCGCTCTTGCCGCACTCTTGACCACGAGTTGCGGCGGTGGGGACAGGCATCTGCCAGCCTCGAATCCGCCCGAGTACGATCCGAACAAGGACTACACATCGCCGAGGCCTCAGGTTCCACAGCCTGCCACAGAGCCTGCCCGATCTGCTGTTTCGGAAGAATCATCTTTCGCCTTGCCGCCGCTTGAACCTGGCCCCGATGAGAAGGGTGAGTGGCGTAAGGTACCGATGAAATTGCAATCGCTCCAACAGCTGAAGGGCGCGAAGACAGTCTGTAATGCATTGTCCCAACTCGTTCAAGGTCTCGGCAGTGCCCAACTGTTTGCTGGTGTTGAGGGCGAGGCGCTGAAGAAATCTCTGGGGTCGCAAGCGGAGTCGATAGCCCGGTCGCTGGACCAGCAGCTATTTGACAGCTTCAAGGCACAACTCGGCTCGAATGTCGCCGATTGTCCCTCGCCACCGCCTGCACACAAGAGCAGCGGTCTCGAAGAGCTCTTTTCACCAGGTCGCGTGGTTCGTACGAACGGACTATCGAACGAATCCTTTCAACTCGCACAGGCGCCGGCTGTTCCTCCACCTATGGATGACTACACCGAAACGAAGAGGGAATCGAGACAGGAAGCACCTCCAGGCTGGGTCGGATGGAAAACCACGACTCAAACGACCCGAATCGGAAACAAACGGGAAACGGCAGGGAATAGAAGAAGCATAGTGATGATTCTTGGCGGCAAGGTGCTCAAATGCCCGACACCCGATGGAGTAGTCGCAGGAGATTTTGAGTTTGCTGTTGTTCTTGATCAGACAATCGTGGAATCAGGCGCTACTCGAACTGTTCACATCGGCCTCGACGCGTCAGCTACGTTGAAGGGGCAGGTGGGTGATGATGCAAAGGTGCAATACGTCGAAGGGGATCTTTCTACTGTAGCCGAGCGAAATGGAACGGATGTGCCAACTTCACTAAGACGACGGCGTTCCCAATTTCGATTTACTCTTAGCCGGGATGAATTTTACCCAGGGCTTCCCGCGAATATCACGCCCATATCGGAAACGAGCTGGGACATCGGAGGTGCCGCTCCACAAGAAAATAACTTCGCGAGTGATGCCGCTGCAGCGGTCATGCTTTGGGGAGGACAAAATTACTTGAATGCAGAAAAGGAATGGTTCAAGCCGAACACCTGCGTCGAAATCCTTTTTACGCCCCCTACCAAGACAAAAAAGTTTGTTTCAAACGAATCGACTCCGGTGAAGACGGAACTTCGCACCAAGAAGGAGCAGACGGTGGTTTCCGCGAAGTTCAAGGAGGCGAAAGAGAGGCCACGGGAGGGTAACGGCAACGTGTCACCGAGGCAGGCGGAGTCACAACCAGGCGCTCCGGCGACGTTTACCTACAAGGCTCCGGCGACACGGGTGCGGCACAGCGGATTTTGGGTTGGCGTGGTCTCGCGGGCGGGGGTCGCGGAAGGCGAATGGGAAGTGGCGGAGGGGGCCTATATCTTGGAGTTTCAATCGAGGATTGTCGATCGTGAGCCTACGGCTCAGGCCGAGTCTGTCGCCGCGGGGAACGTGACGTTGACGTTCGTAGAAGGGAAAGATATGTATCGTGGGAGCGGTCTGTTGGGTTATCAAACCGGTCCGCCCCCGAACCGCGACCCCTGTACGTCGCTGATTATGGGCCATGGCACCACGCGTCTCGATGTCGCCGGTATGTTTATCAGACTCTCTGAGAGGACCGGCACAGGTGGGAGTCAGGTCGCTTCAGCCGACATTGAATTGCACTACTTGATCCATCTGACGAATGAAATGGAACGGCTATACACAATGGTTAACTACCAGTGTGTCCCTGGAGAGCTGGTACCCCATCCATTCTTTTATTCGTTGTACGCGGTGAGTCGCGGTGCCGAAGAAATCAATCTTCTTAAAGACTGGACGTACGTTGGCAGAAACGGTGTGGTGGCAACCAAGACGCTCCACGGCCATTGCGGTGATCTCTGTGAAGATGTGACTGTCTTTACACTGAAAGAGATGAACGAAGGGGCCTTCTCACCGCGATAGCCCGTCGTTAGGGTTTCAGGGAATGTCCCTGTATGTCCGATGCTGGCTTGGGCGCGATCTGATTCTTCGGCATGACGGCGATGGCGCTGCACGTCTTGCCTTCTCCGTCGAACTGGCGATCCACGATCGTTACGCCCTGGAGATATTCCTGAACGATTTCTTCCCTGGTAAGTTCGATGTCTTGTTCCGCCTCGCGACCAGTCCGTTCGCGAACTCGGTCGACCATGTGCTCTTTCACCAGGATACGAATCTGCTTGGCCAAATCGGTACGGGCAGAGAGTTCCGACACCCGCTGGCAGACAACCTTGCCTTTCGACAAGTCACCCTGACCCTTGCCGACAAGGTACTGGTCAGATGAATAGCTGGTGCGATCGTCGACTGTGTGACGCAACGAGGGCGGCCTGTTCGAAGAGTCTGTTGGCGCTTTGTGCTGCGTGAGTCGATCGAAGGATTGCTCCGCGCGCGTGCGGACATCTCCTGAATCCGCAGCCAACGAATGCAGCGGGACCAAGACTGAACAGCCAATGGCGATGAACGCCGCAATAAATTTATTGCCCGCGCGCGTCACTTGCTATCTCCCTTCTCCTACTCCACCACGTTGTCTGCTGTCATCACTCCCTCTTGGCGCTATCTGAATCTGATTGGAGAAGCCTGGTATTTGCTGGAGGGGCGGCGGATGGATCTGATGCATCGAAGGAGGGAGTCGTCTAACTATAGGTAATTGTCCTGTCTGTGTTTGCGGCGGCGCCGCCGGTGTCTTGTACGTGAAGTCGTTTAACGTTCTCGAAACAGTCGGCGATCCGGGCGCCGGCGTGATCAGATGGCGTGGCATGGTCGGTTGCCTCGTTCCCGGCGCGGGCGGAACGGGAGGTTGTGGCGGCAATGGCGGTTGTTTTGTGGTGATCGTGTGTTGCGCCACGTGGACATGCGGGCTTGTAGGATAGAGGCCGTGTGCTGCAGTGAGCAGAGCCTGAAGTTGGGCCAACCCTACCAAGGAAGAAGATGAATAGCCGGCCGTCGAGACGAGCACCCAATCCGTCCAGGCTTGCGACACCATGGCATTCGATTGCACTCGGTTTAAGATATCTTGGCGTCGCTGGGCCGCCTGTTGTGTTTGCTCTGTGGTCGAAGCCTGCGCTAAGGCCTGATTCGCCGCATTGAGGTCTTGTTGGAGTTGGTCATTTTCCTGTCGCAGCGCCACAAGTTGATGCCGCGCATCCTCATTCTCCCGCAAAGCTGCAATGGCCTGTTGCGCGTTGTCCGTATCAATCTGGGCAACGAGATTCGTTCGGACAACGACGGTATCCCCATCGAGTGTTGTGTTGGTGGTTTGCTCAAGGACAAGGACGATCCCGGCAGTATAGGTCCGTATTTCATCTTTCGTCACATCCAGACCGTCCACAACCGTGATGCTTTCGAGGTAGACGGCGACCTGTTCCAGGGCATTTCGTTTGGCCGCTGCGGTGGCCAGGTGGACGGCGTCCTCTTTGGTGTCGCGGTCTCCCATCCGATGTTCGCCCTGAGCGGTCACGACTCGGATTTCTGCCAGAGTGACTGTGGGCCATAGAAACGGGATCGCCAGCAGCGCACATAAGGCTAGGCTTTGCAATGAGCTATGAGAGAATGTCGGTTGGGCGAGGATGGGTGGAGAAGAGATCTGTGGCATCGTGAACACACCCAAGATTGGACTAACTTGCCAGGGACCGTTCGTTGATTCCTACGAGATGAGAAATAAGCATAACACCACATCGACCGTTGTGCCAGGAACCTTGGGACTCGCATACACTCTGGCGAGCTATTTGAGCGAGGCATGGTCTTGCCTCGCTTGCCTTGGCCGAAAACGCCATGATAGCGTAGAAGTTCACCCGCCTATGCAGGAAGTCACGGCTGTCCAGCTTTCGCAGCCGACGCTGCTTCGGCGGAGTACGCTAAAGCCGTGGGACCCCATTGGAATAGGTAGAAGGAGCAGATCTGTGTACACGTTAATCAGACGAGAGCGCGAATGGTCGATGATGTGGGTACTGGCCGTATCCCTGTTCTTTCTCTGCCTGGTTCTTCCGAGAGACGCGGCGATTGCTGCTCTCTCGGCGCAGGCTCCTGCCTCAACAGTTCCGAGCGAGCACGTCATTCTCTTTGTCCTTGAAGGATTCGGCCAAGATTCTCTGAAAGGCGGCACGATGCCGACCCTCAGCCGATTGGTCAAGGAAGGGGCTGTCACCTGGTCTGCCACGGCGGTGCAGCCTGCATTGCGGCTACCGACGATGGCGTCATTGATTACGGGAATGCCTGTCGAGAAACACGGGATTACCTGGAATACCTTCGAATTCAGTCGTGGTTACCCACGCGCTCCGAGTGTGTTCGACTACCTCGATCTCAGCGGGGGACGTGACAGTGCAATTTTTCTCATGGATGAGTCGCTGTACCAATTGGCGCGTCCCGAGCCCTACACGGACTATCAGATGTGTGGACCCCTGAAGCCTGAGTGCAGCACGGATCGAATTGTGTCCTATATCCGCCAATACTTCAAAAAAGCCACCAGCGGTCATGGCTATGGTCATGCCATCCTGTCGCTGCCGCACTTCCTAGTCGTGCATCTTCCTGAGGCTGGTCGAGTCGGAGTCTCAAAAGGATGGGCCTCGAAAGAGTATCGCGACGCCCTCCGCACGGTGGATAAGGCCATACATTCCGTATTGGACATCTATCACGAGCAGGGGTTGACTAAGCGGACGACCTTGTTCGTGACCTCGCTGAGCGCAGAAGGGAAAGATGCGAGCCAAGAACAAACTGATGTGGCACTTCCAACGGTTCCGTGGATTGCGTCGGGCGTGGGGATTAAACCTGGCTACGCGATTCATCAGCCGGTCTCGATTTTGGATACCGGCGCAACAGTGATGCGGACGTTGGGATTGCAGACCCATACCGAGTGGGAAAGTCGTGCCGTGGAAGAAATCTTTCAGGCTGCTTTCGCTGCAGCTCCACGTGTATCGTCGGAATAGGTCTCCGATGCAAAGGTTGAACTGGTACATAGGCTGCTGGTTACTGGGAGGGTTGCTCGGTCCCGCAATGGTCATCCAGTCGGCCGCAGCTGGTCAGCCGGCTGCCTATACGCAGGAACATGCGATTACCATCGATGCCACCACCATGAATCCTCAGTCCTGGTGGCATGTGCCAGGCGTGACCCCCTCGATCTATGGCTCGGACCCCGAGTCTATGGATGCCTACAAGACGACCGAGACCCGTGCTCTCAAGCTGAAGCCGGGGAAGTATAAATTTGGGAGCTTTACGTTCGATTTTCCATTCATGGTGAACCTAGAGGGGAAGTTGGAATTTGCTCAATCGCTCGACCAATGTGTGGAGGGACGAGGGACGCAAATCTTAACCATCCGCTGCAGCCGGACGTATCCCTATGGCGGCCAGCGTGATTATCACTATCAGTAGGAGCGTGACCGCATGGGCCAAGCACTTGATGATCTGTTCGGCGCACTCGAGGATGTCGACGACGCGACGCGCGAGGAGGCGTCAAAGGCGCTCGCTGAACTTGCCGATCCGGCCTCATTGGATGCGCTGGTGAGCGCGTGCGGGGACGAGTATTGGGCTGTCCGAGCCCATGCTGGCCGTGGCGTTGCCAGGATCGGAGGGACGAAAGCGGTCGAAGCGCTCATTGTACTCTTCAACGATTCCATCATGGACGTGCGGAATGATGCGGTGGCGGCTATGGCCTCGATGGGAGTCGCGGTTGGCGACCGTTTGATCGCGGCATTGAAGGATGAGCGGTGGCGTATCCGCGAGCATGCGGCAAAAACTTGCGGCGCACTACAAGATCGGAACGCTGTTGAGGCACTCGTGCTCGTCTGTCGAGATCGGGATGGCGCTGTGAAGAGCGCCGCGGCAGAGGCGTTGGGAAAGATCGGCGATTCGAGAGCGATTCCGGTTCTATGCAAGCTCTTCCGCGATCCTTCGAAAACGGTGCGGGAAACAGCCGGAACCGCACTCATCTCTATCGGCCAGCCATCGGTCGATCCGCTGATCGAGTGTCTCAAGGATAAAGATTTTGTGGTCCGGTGCCACGCTGCCCGCGCACTCGGTGGGATGACGACCGACTATCAAATTGGCCGAACCTGGGTGCGGGACGCCAAAGTTGTCGATGTGCTTATTGCCATGTTGAAAGATCCGGATCGGGCTGTGCGTGAAGATGCGACGATCGCTCTAGGCCAGATCGGCGATCCACGGGCCATCGATGCCTTGATTGAAGCGATGAAGGATGGGGCGGTGAAGCGGCATGCCATTGCCTCGCTCGGGATGATCGGCGATCCTCGCGCGTTGCCTCCAGTGCTGGATGCGTTGAAGGGCAAAGGCATTCGACAGGATGGGACTCCCACCCCCGGCTGTATCGTCAGCGAGGATGCCTTTATCAAGGAAGCGGCGGCGACGGCGCTCGGCCAATTCCGCGATCCGCGTGTCATTCCAGACTTGATCATGCTACTGAAAGACGGTGTGTTGCGTGAGAAAGCGAGTGCCGCCTTGGCGACTATCGGTGATACGGCGATTGAGCCACTGATCGCATTTCTCTATGACCCAAAAGCCTCCGAAGTCGTCGCGGAAGGGGAGCGGGTCCTCTCTTATGCCTCAGTTCGGCTCACGGCGAAAGATGCCTTGCGGCAATTGGCACTTGAAACACTCGAAAAATTGGGCTGGACCCCTGCACCGGAAGACATCACTGTCAATTCAAGTGTGGCCGACAATGCCAGGGTGGACATGCCTCTTGGCGATACAGGACGATTTGGTCCGTCGGGAGATTTTGCCAAAAACGGCTAGTTTGGATGCTGATAAAGCTAAGTGGGCCTTGTAGGACTTCGAGGCCTGCACGTCTGAGATATCAGAAGTACACCACGCAGGATGTTCAAAAAGGCCGTCCAGCAAGGCCGCAGGCGAGTCGAAACCGGAGGCGTACCCTCTGGGGTACGTTGAGGAAGAGCTGAGAACGACGCTGGCGGACTTTTTCAGCATCCTGCCAGGAGCGAGGTGGGCATGGCAGACACCGTAGCCGAACAGATCGCAGCGCTCAAAGACGAGGATTGGGCGATTCGCGAAGAGGCTGCCATGATGCTTGGCACGCTTCGTGATCCCAGGGCGGTGGTGCCGTTGGCCTCTGTGCTTTGCGACGGGGATCGTGCGGTTCGGGCTGCAGCGACCAGTGCCTTGTTGGCTATCGGTGAGCCCGCTGTGATAACGCTGGGCGCCTGTCTTTCCGATTCGGTGCTCACGGTTCAGGAATTGGCCTCGTCGGTATTGGCCACCATTGCCGATGCGCGTGTGCTCGAGCCGCTCGTCAAGGCACTCGCGAGTCCCGATTGGATTGTGCGAATGCATGCCGCCAAGGCGTTGGGCCGGATTCAAGACCCTAAAACGGTGACGCCGTTGATGCCGCTGCTGCACGATAACGTGAAGGCCGTGCGCGAGGAAACGTCGTCAGCTCTTGCAGCGATTGGAGAGGCGGCGTTGTCATCGCTGATCGCCGCGCTGACCCATGCTGAGTGGCTGGTGCGGCTGCATGCGGTAGAGGCCTTGGGAAAAACGCGGTCGGCTGAGGCGGTGGACCCATTATTGTCGGTGCTCTTCAACGATCCTGACAGGGCGGTTCGCGAGGATGCTGTCCGCGCGCTCGGCCAGATCGGCGATGCGCGCGCGGTGGAGTTTCTTCTGACGGCGATGAAAGAGCCGGGGCTGCGTCCGCTGGCGATCGAGGCACTGGGCCGCATCGGCGATCGTCGCGCTGTGCCGGTGCTGATCGATGTGCTCAAAGGAGTGCAGCGGCCTGAAATCTCACGACCGATGGACGGGTGCGGCGATGGTTGGGATGAAGAAATGATAGCGTTGGGTGAGGCGGCCAAAGCGTTGGGCACAATCCGAGACGAGGCGGCGATACCGTCGCTCGTGGGGGCGCTCCGTTATACGGTGACGCGAGCGGATGCTGCCAATGCGCTCGCTCGATTCGGAAGTGCCGTGATTGCGCCGTTGCTGGCCCTGTTAGCACGCGAGTCGGATGACAACACCCTGTACCATATCAAAGAGACGCTGGCGAGAGTGGGCTGGCGGCCTGGCCGTATATAACAGGCCAATGCTCAATGTTGAATTCTTAACTTAGCACTGAGAACTCAAAACTCAGAACTGATTGTACCCCATGCCGAAAGAAACGATTGAAACACTGGTTGCTGAACTCGTCCACGAAGAGGACTGGCGGCGGATGCGGGCGACGGTCGCCTGCCTATCGGGCGGACCACGCGCAGTGCAGGCGCTCATTCAAACGCTGCAGACCGGGTCGCCGGCATTGAAAACCGAGGCTGCGGCCATGCTGGCGCGCGTGAATGATCCACAGGCCGGCGTGCCCTTGGTAGGCTTGCTGCGCGATGGGGATGAGGCTGTGCGTAAGGCAGGCGCCGCAGCCTTGGAACATTTGGCTGGGGTCCTTGACGAGACGACTGCCGCAGCACTGACCTCGCTGCTGTACGAGTCGAAGGATACGGATGAGGGCATTCGTATGGCGGCCTCACAGTTGTTGGGTGTTATCCCAAATGCGATCGCGCCGCTCTGTGCGATGTTGACCCACCAGGACCCGGAAGCGCAGATCATGGCCGCGACGATGCTGGAACATTTGCTCGAACCCCGTTCGGCGGACTCGTTCATCAATGCGATGGGGCAGCCAGCCGTTCGCGATATTGCGGTGCGGACGCTCAAGAAGCTGAGCGCAATTCGTGAACGTATCGACGAGGTGTTTGACGGGCTTCGCGCGATCGAAGAGTTGAGCGAACGGGAAGAGGCTCGCATGAGCACGGTGATCAATCTTCTGGCCATCGGGCGCCCGAGCGTGGAGATTTTGATCGAGTATCTGGAAGATGACGACTGGCTGGTCCGCGAAGCTGCCGCCGACTTGCTGGGAAAGATCGGCGATGTTCGCGCAGTCGAGCCCTTGATGCAGCGGTTGCGGGTCGATAAGGATACGGGCGTGAAGGAACTGGCGATGAAATCATTGGGCTTGATCGGCGATGCTCGGCCAGCGCAACTCTATATTGAGGCCATTCCTATTCGACCGCTGCGGGTCTATGCCATGGAAGCCTTGGCCAAAGTGAAAGATGTGGAGGTGTTAAGGCCATACAAGGAACTATTCGATCGGTTGAGAGCGGACCGAGACGGCCTCGTTGCGTACAATTCCGGGTTGATCGCAGACAAACTAGAGGCGCTCGATGGGACGCCGGTCGGGAGTCAGGGAGGACAGGACGACGATGAGTGACGAGATGCAGGCTGAACGGATCGAACAATTGATCGGTGCTCTTCGCGACGACAATGACGCCCTTCGCGATCATGCGATTGCCAGTTTGAGCCAAGTGGGCGAGGATGCGGTGGAGCCGCTGATCGGACTGATGGCGGACGAAGACGTACTGATTCGGGAAGCGGCGACCAGTGCTATTGTGCGGATCGGTCCATCCGTCGTCGATCCGTTGATTGAAGCGTTGGAGGACGATGAATGGGCGATTCGTGAGCAAGCTGCATCCGGGTTGGGGAAGCTGAAAGACCCTCGTGGCGTGGAGCCCCTTGTGAAGGCGCTCAAGGATAAAGACGGTGCAGTGCGGACTGCCGCCGTGTGGGCGCTGGAGCGTGTCGGCGATGCGCGCGCCGTGCCCGGGTTGGTTGAGGCGCTGACCGATCACACAGTGCGTGAGGACGTGGCGCGTGTGCTGAAAAAAATTGGTGATGCGCGAGCTGTGAATGCCTTAATCGATGGGTTGATGGGGACGAACTGGATGGTGCGGCGCCATGCGGCTGAAGCCTTGGGCAAGATCGGCGATGTCCGTGGAATTGATCCGTTGATTGAGTCGCTTCAAGATGAAGATTGGCTCGTGCGGAGGAATGCCGCGGAGTCGCTCGCGCGCCTCGGGGCGAAGCAGGCGATCGACCATCTGCTTCCGCTGCTCGAAGATGAAAATACAATGGTGCAGGAAACGGTCGAAGGGGTGTTGGCGAGTCTTGGATGGAACGCGAAGTCGTAACCTTTAATTCGATGCAAGGATATATCTCATGGCGGATGAAGCTCCCCCAAAGCTGATTCAGATCGGTCCGAAAGGCGGCGTGAAGAAGGATGGATTCAATCTCGTCACAGAGCGAGTTGTCGCAGTGAACCCTGAGGCGAAACAGCTCGAAGTCGAACTGTTGGCCTACGATGGGAAGACGGTCGTCTTGGATGTCGATGACGAGGCGCTAGAAGAACTGAAGAATATCAAAGTGGGGGATGGCGCTACGATTCGTATCGTAGAAGAAGGCGGGCGCCGGGTCGCCAAGAGCTTTCGGATTCGTGCGAAGGACCCCAATGCGGCGCGAGCCGACGCGATGCTCTTGGATCTGAAAGATAGCCACTGGCTGAACCGAAAATATGCGGCTGAAGTGCTGGGTGAGCTCAAAGAAACCAGAGCTGTGAAGCCGTTGGTCGATGCGTTGGCGGATGAGGTCGGCGATGTCCGGCAGCGTGCCTATGATTCGTTGATTAAGATCGGAGGACCAGCAGTGCCGCTGCTGGTGCCGTTGCTGGTATCGGAAGAAGATGAGATCCGGCAATCCGTGACGGAGATTATCCGTAAAATTGGAAAGCCGGCTGTCGAGCCGCTGGCCACTGCGCTTGCTGAGGCCGACGACCGCCTCAAGACCAGAGTGATGAAGGTGTTGGACCGGATGGGCTACAAGCCAAAGGTCAAAGAGGAAGCCAAGACAGCTGAAGCGCCGCGACTCACGTAGGTCGGGATCTCATCTAGCGATGAAGCTTCCACAATACCAGCAGTGCCTACGCGCGGATTTTGTGAAGATCGTCCCTCACGCGGCCCGGTGCGCGTCCGGCTGCGCCGGGTCCACGTCCTCCCGTTCGCGGCTCTCTCGCTGTTTTCTGGACGAAATGTTTTGACATGAGGATCGTGTGGGAGCTATCAGACAGCTTTCACTTTCACGACCAGGCCAGAATCTGTGGGTGTTGCAGAGCAGCTTCTCCATGATTACTGGAACCTACCCAGCGCAGCGTGTCCTACAGCTCTAGCGGTTCCCGTTTGCACCCACGCCTTGCCGCCTAGCTCCAGACTTCATCGCGAGTCGTCTATCGGGTCCAGACTTGTGTGCGCTGCCCGTGCTGGCCCAGAAACGCGCAGGCGATGCTGTTCTAGTTGGGCCCCTCGCGCGGCTCCAGCTCCACCTCAATGTGTATTCATCCTGCTTACTCGCGACAACCTCGGGTACCTGTATCAGAACAGATTCACCACCTGTATCACATTCGATTCAGCTCAACGTATGGGTTTCGTGCCTTCTCAAGTTTGTATTCGTCCACATCACCCGCACACCACACGGGTAAACATGAATGAATTCTGATTCTGTTTAGGACTGTCTGAATGAGGTTCACCCGGCACAGTTCATGATGTACGCCGGTGCCTGTGGCGGCCTCTATCGAGAGAGGTGTTGTGGTGATTCCACCGCATTTCGTAAAGGGGCTGGTAGGTCATGAGTGCACCCCATGGCGTTTGGGCGCGAGCCAGGCGGCGATGATGCACGATTTTTTCCTCGCGCGAAGCCGCAGCAATCCGTCAGTTCAATCAACTACACAACACAAAGGAGGGGCATCATAAGTAGTAGGAGCAGTCGATGGTGGTGTGAGTCATTTTGTGATTTGGGGGGAGGGGGCGAGGTCCCCTCCCCCGCGTAACGTACGGTTCTGGGTCAGCGATCGGTTCCAGGCTGATGGCTGAATGCTAACGCTGAAAACCCCAAGTCAAAGAGGAAGCCGCGACAGCCGAAGCGCCGCGACTTACGTCACTTCGGGTGTTATGTGGTTGAGGCGGGATCCTTGCTGGGTCTCCCAACCGAAATGTGACGGAAGCCAAAGGCTGCAACTCGATCCGGTTCATAGACATTACGCAAATCGAAGAAGAGGGCCTGGCGCAATGCGGTTTTCAGTCTGTCGAAGTCGAGGGTTCGGAACTGGTTCCATTCAGTCATAAGGATGAGCGCATCTGCTCCCTGCGCGGCCTCATAGGCATCTGTGCAGGGGACAAGGCCTGAAATGGTCTGACAGGCTTCCTCGAGCGCGGCGGGATCATAGGCGCGAACCGTGGCGCCCTGTTTCATCAGTTCTTGCGCGATGGCCAGGGCGGGCGAATCACGCAGGTCATTCGTATTGGGTTTGAATGACAGGCCCAACATCGCGAACGTCTTTCCCTTGAGCCCTCCGATCTCTTTCGTGATCTTTTCAATCATCCGGTTCCGCTGCTGTTCGTTGATGAGGGCGGCGGCGCTTGCGATTTGCATGGGATAGCCGACTCGTTCTCCCGTCTGCACGAGGGCTGCCAGATCTTTTGGAAAGCACGATCCACCGAACCCCGGGCCTGCGTGGAGAAACTTCGACCCAATCCGGTTGTCGAGTCCCATTCCTTTCGCCACCAACTGCACGTTGGCGCCCACCCGTTCGCAGACAGTCGCAATCTCGTTGATGAACGAAATTTTGGTGGCGAGGAAGGCGTTGGAGGCGTACTTGATCATCTCGGCAGTCGGGATGTCGGTCACGACGAATGGAGTTTCGATGAGATACAAGGGACGATAGAGATCTTTCATGATCGCAATCGCCTGCTCGCTGTCGGCGCCGATGACGACCCTGTTCGGCCGCAAGAAGTCTTCGATGGCGGATCCTTCACGAAGAAACTCAGGATTGGAGACAATGTCGAATCGGAATTTGCCCGATTGATTAGCAGAGATCACTTCACGGAGCTTTTCCCCGGTTCCCACCGGGACGGTCGACTTGGTGACGATGACCTTGTATCCGGTCATGGTTTTGGCAATGCCACGGCCGACTTCTTCTACGTATGAGAGGTCGGCCGACCCGTCAGGTCGCGGGGGGGTTCCAACCGCAATAAAGATCACGAGCGCCTTATCGACGGCTTTGGCGATGTCGGTGGTAAAGTTGATCCGGTTCTCTCGAATGCCCTTGGCGACGAGCTCTGTGATTCCCGGTTCGTAGAATGGCACGTCGCCTTTTTCAAGTCTGGCGATCCGTTTGGCGTCGGTATCCATGCAGGTCACACTGACCCCGAACTCCGAGAAGCAGGCGCCTGTTACTAACCCAACGTAGCCGGTCCCAATTACACTGATATGCATGGATCAATGTCCTCCTGTCTACGCGCGCTCTCTTGCAGAACAATCTGGCCGAGTATAGCAATGGAACCGATGTGTGAGCAACGAAGTTATGGAAAGCTCTTTCATGAGGGAGGAGTTGATTTGGCCGCTCGTTGACAGGTGCGCAAAGGCTGGGTACTATTTGCTCCCTCCATCGGATGGATCCTGTCGTATGGCGATGCAGAGCACACCTCTTCAACGACCTCTCGCCGTGATGATGCGTCGGACCTTGCGCACAATCAGTCCGGACACCACATTATTAGAGGCGGCCAAGCTGATGCGTGACGCGAAGGCCGGCGCCTTGTTGGTATATGAGGCCGGTTACTACAGTGGGATCGTCAGCGAATCGGACTTAGTTCGCAAGGGGATGGCCGAATCGTGCCCAGCGGAAAATACATTGGTTCGTGCCATCATGAGTAGCCCGCTGTTGTCGATTGAAATTACGAGCTCGGCCCACGAGGCGAGTGAGAAGATGGCGGAACATGGGATTCGACATCTCGCGATCACTGATGAGGGCCAGATCGTCGGGATGATCTCCGTCCGCGATCTCTTACGTTACTTTAAAAACTGGGGCGGTCTATGATCTTTTGGGCTCGTGAGGTACCACAGAATTGTCTTCCTACCTTGCGTCATGTTCCCGCACGAGTTTTGTGAACCGGCCTGCTCATATCCCTCAATCGTTTCTGCTGATCACGGCGCTGGCGACCGGCGCGGTGGTGATGGCTCTCGAGATCGTGGGAAGCCGGCTCTTGGCGCCCGTTTTTGGAAATTCCCTGTTCGTCTGGGGCGCATTGATCGGGGTGATTCTTGCTGCCATGAGCAGCGGGTATGCCTTTGGAGGGTGGCTCTCTGACCGGTATACCGGCGCGCAGGTGTTGGCTGGTCTGCTCCTGTTCTCTGGAGCCTGGACGTTTCTTATCGCGTGGCTTAGCCAGCTATTGCTCTTTAAAGTGGCCGGAGTGATTGAGGATCCTCGGTGGGGACCTTGTGTTGCCGCGGCGCTGCTCCTAGGTCCACCCGCTTTTGGGTTGAGCGGCGTGCTGCCGGCCCTCTTGAGATTGGCCGTGTCGGACCTTGAGTATTTCGGTCGGCATACCGGTCGGATGATCGCGCTCTCGACGGTGGGGAGCTTGGCGGGAACATGGGGGACAGCATTTTTCTTTCTATCTTGGATCGGTAGCCAGACACTTGTCGCGTGGCTCGGTGTCATTCAAGTGGGGCTTGGCTTCTGGTGGTTGATCAATCGGACAAGCGTGCGGCCTTTGGTGATCGGCGTATTGTTCTTATGCGTTGGAGGGTTAGGGGCCGGTGCGTGGTTTCCGGTTCAGATGTTGAAGGTGCCGGTCTATCAAGAAGACAGTCCATACCAACAAGTACGAATTCGCGATGACGATCTTTTTCGGTACTTGGTTTTAGACCGGACCTTCCACGCGGTGATGTGGAAGGCGGATCCCGTCGCCCTGTTTCTTCCCTATAGTCAACTGATGGTCGCGTCGCTGGCACTGGTGTCGGAGCCAAAACGGGGCCTGATCCTTGGTCATGGCGGCGGATCGCTGGCGAAGTGGCTTGCTCAACGATGGCCTGAACTCGATCTCGATGTGGTTGAAGTTGATCCTGCGGTCGTCCGCATGGCCGTAGAATATTTTTTCTATCAGCCGCCTCTCCAGCATCATGTGCATGTTCGTGATGCCCGTGTCTTTCTGAATGCGACGGAGCGGACATATGACTTCATTTGGGTCGATGCCTTTGCGAGACACATGATTCCCTTTCACCTGACCACGGTAGAATTCTTCGCGGAATTGCGTGCCCATCTTGCACCGGGCGGTATTGTGGCAGTGAATTTGGCCTCGTCGGGCGAGGGTGGAGATCTCTTACGGGCCAATGCGGTCGTGCAGACGATGCGGCGGTCGTTTCCCGATATCCAGTCTTTTGCGGTCAAGGGACCCTGGAATTCTCCTCAGACACGTGCGGAGAATCTCATTTTTTTCGCTGGAATGCCGTTGAAACAGTATACCCCCTCTACGATGGTCATGAATGTGAACAAACTGGTTGAGCAACAGCGTCTTCCATTCGAGACTGTTGCCCTGCTGGCGACCCATCGTGCGCAACAATGGGGAGCGGGTGTCGAACTCACAGACGATTATGCGCCGTACGATCTCTTGATCGGATCTACGGTCCAGGAGGGACAGCCTGAGACTGATAGGCTGCAATAGGGATGGCCGATTTTCGATGTGTCCGTCTACATAGGAAGTGGTACCGGAAAATATTTGGAAATAACGTTCTTGCTTCCGATTTCCTCTCAATGCTATCTATAGGGTAGTCTTGAATAGTACTCAGGCTATTAGAGCATGAGCGGCAGATGGATGAAGCAGTGGTCGACAAAGGTTAAAGGTTATATGGGTTTGCTGTAGGTCGTTACCAACCTAATCACATCTCTTCTTCTTTCTTAAGGAGGTAGGTCATGGGCAAGGCGATGTTAGGGGTCTTCTTCGGCCTCATAATGGTCGTGGCTGGAGCATCTGCCGCGTTTGCACTTCAGGCAGGTGGAGTGGAAGTCGGAGATTTGGAGACGGGCTCTGTTGTGGGTCAGTCGTTCAAGGAATTGGATGTCGATGCCCAGCTGTTCGCGGTCGAGATCGGAGACCTCAAGACGTGGTATCCCCCCGTGACCGTCATCGATTTCAAAGTTCGTCCCGGTCGTCCCGTCCTGCTCAAGGTGATGAACAAATCCACTGCTGAACATGGATTCCAAATGACCGATGCTGCGAACGCCGGTTCACCATTTGTGATGAAAGCCGAAGTGGTATTGAAGCCCGGCGAAACGAAATACATTGGGGTTCCCACCAGCGACATGTTCTATGCGACTCAAGGGAATACGTTGACCTATCGCTGCCATTTGCATCCGGGACATGTCGGCGGCAAAATTCTAATGATCAAGTAAGAGAAGGTATTGGCCGAAGTGAATAGAGATCGCCCTCTTTGCAATGCTGTGGGGAGGACGATGGTTTTTAAATCCTGCTAGAACTAGGAAGGCCCGGCTTCTCATGTGAGAAGCCGGGCCTTCCTTCATTGAACGATGAACGGTGATTAATTAATTGCGCACTCCGCTCCAGACCTTTGCTTCATCAATTGCCTTATCCGGGTTGAGCGTCCTTGCTTTCTCAAGCAGAACGTCTGTCGTTTCCGGATACGCTGGATCAGCGATGCAACAATTATCGACTGGGCAGACGGCGGAGCACTGCGGTTCGTCGAAGTGTCCGACGCACTCGGTACAGCGGTCGTGTGTAATCACATAAATGCTATCGCCGACTCCTTGGCCATCACCCACATGATTGCCCTTCGCTTCCGCATCGCTGCGAGTTTCGAAAATCGCCTCGTTCGGACATTCAGGCAGGCAGGCTCCACAGGAGATACATTCATCGGTAATCAGCAACGCCATGACCCTCGCCTCCTTCTCACTACAAAATAGACATACACCCGGTTGACAAGTTTGCCCCGTCACGACCATTATGGATACCGTGGCGTGACGGTCATTCTAGTCTGTCGTTCTTTTCCAAGTCAACAGCGCAGCATTGTTCAGAAGGCCTAGATTCCCTGTATTAATGGGCCTTTGGGCCCAGGGATTCGTGAAGAGTTATGACAGGGAATGTCCATGGCGACGGGACCGACAGGCGATCGAGGACAGAAAAAGAAGCGGATTGTCACGCTCGCTCTCATGGCGATTTTCTTGATGAGTGCGTCCTTTTTTCTTATCGACCGAAAAGAAGAGACCATCATCGTCGTCTCTTTCCCGAACGGTCGTGAACTTGAGGCGGAGGTAGCCGATACACCAGAGAAGCTGCTTGTCGGTCTCGCTTTTCGAGAAGCATTGCCGGCGAACGGGGGATTGCTATATATCTTTGAGTCGACCGGACAGAACCACTTGTGGACAAAAGCGTATCGGTTTCCGGTGGATATGATATGGGTCGACGAAAGTCATCACATTGTGGGACTCAAGGAGAATGTCGCCCCCTGCCAACTAGACGATTGCCCGAAGTATAGTTCCTCTCCCGAAGCGGTTCGCTATGCGATTCAAACAGAAGCAGGTTTTATCAAGCGGGAAGGGATCACGATAGGGCAGGAGTTGAAATATACGCTCCGGATGTAAGATGTGGGAGGATGTTGCGGAACGGATGATGAGAGGAGTCGGTGTACCATGCTAGAAGGATTTCAATCTGTCGCCTCGGTTACCGAGCTGCCGCCCGGGAAATCAAAAGCGGTTATGGTGAACAATCGGGAGATCGCGCTCTTCAACATTGAGGGAACGTATTTTGCGATTCATAACCTGTGTCCCCATGAAGGCGGACCGTTATGTGAAGGACGTGTCAAGGGCTTTGTCGTAGCCTGTCCGTGGCACGACTTGGCTTTCGATGTTCGGAACGGGCGAGGGACGGACGGCGGTGGATATTGTGTGGGAAGTTATGAAGTGTTGGTGGAAGGAACGGAAATTTTTGTCGGGCCCCGGCGAAAATCATAGCCGATAAGAACACCATGAGGCGTGGGTGATCACGTCAATGACCATGAAAACGACGGCTGGCCACGACCATGATGGCGCGACACATTCGGATGGGGCCAAGGTCATTGAGACGACTCTTGAACACCCCATCCAGATTCATCTTTGGGAAGATCGGACACGAGGGGAGCTCTGGGTGCCGACCTATGACTCTTCGGGGCTCGAATTATTGGCAGACGACTATCTTCGCATTGCCGGGAATAATGCGGTCGATAATGGGCAGAGGACGTTCGAGTTTAGAGCGGTCAAGCCGGGAACCCATCGGATATTGTTTGAAAAACGCATGGGGTGGAAGTTCACGGCCGAAGATCGGCGTGTCTTTGACGTGACTGTTTTGGATGCCTCGTCTCGAAGGAGCATGTAATCGTGCCAAACGTCGCCTTCGTGAACGGAGCGTTTATGCCGCTGGCTGAGGCGAAAGTCTCGGTTGAAGATCGGGGCTTTCAGTTTGGCGACGGTGTGTATGAAGTGATTCGCACATACAAAGGACGTCCTTTCTCACTTGATGCCCACCTGGCTCGGCTGGATCGTAGCGCCGCAGCGCTCAACCTTCCGCAGCCCTATTCCCGCGCCGATTGGACCCGTCATATTCTGGAAGGGATTAAGCAGGCTGCGTATCCCGAAGCCAAAATCTATCTTCAGATCACCAGGGGGGTCGCGCCCCGAGATCATGCCTATTCCGACGACGCTACCCCTACAGTCGTCATGACGGTCCGTGAGTTTCACCCGCTCGACAGATCGGTACAAGCGACTGGTGTGGACGCGATGACGACCGAGGATATCAGATGGGGACGCTGTGACATCAAAAGTGTGAATCTATTGGCCAACGTGTTGGCGCGCCAACGCGTCAGGCAGGCCGGAGTCTTCGAGGCCATTTTAGTCAAGGGGGAATTCGTTACTGAAGGGGCCATCAGCAATGTGATGGTCACCCAAGGAGGGACGGTCGTGACGGCTCCCGAAGGGGCGCGTATTCTGTCTGGAGTCACGCGGACCATTGTGCTGGATCTTGCCCGGAGCGCGGGTGTTCGGGTTCAAGAACGCTTTGTCTCTCAGGCAGAGATCTATAAGGCTGACGAAGTATTTCTCACGGGGACCACGGTCGAGGTCTTGGCCGTCGTCCGTATCGATGGAAAAGTGATTGGAGATGGACGCCCTGGACCAATTACCCAACGACTCGCCGAAATATTCACGAGTCGGATCGATTAGCCCCTCTTGCTTTGATATAGGTGGCGTGCTATGTTTCGCGGACTGGAAGTGGGCGCAGGCCCACTTTTTTGTTTGATCTCTTGAGTACGTCATCAAAGATACGGGGCTAAGCGTGTCCGTGAAGGAGTCCCGATCGGTCGTCGATCGCATCAACGAAGTGGTATCGCCCATCCTCTGGGCATTAGGTTTAGAATTGGTTGACGTGGTATGTGTAGGGCAGGGTGCGCGGTCGGTCGTTCGTGTGTATATCGATAAGCCGGGCGGCGTCACGGTAGACGATTGCGGGCATGCACACCTCGCGATCGGTCCAGCCTTGGATGTGGCTGATCCATTCCCCCATGCCTATACGTTGGAAGTCTCCTCACCTGGTCTGGATCGGGCCTTCAAACGGATTCAGGATTATCGCCGGGCATTGGGGGGGCAAGTGAGCGTGAAGCTCAGGCAACCGATCGATGGACAGTGGCGTGTAGTCGGAGTATTGAAGGACGTCACTGAACAGGGAGTTACGGTTGTGGTGGATGCGCGCACTGAGCGGGTGGCCATCCTTGAATTCGGCTCAATCGCTGAAACACGACGCGTTGTGACATTTTAGGCCATATCGAATGAAGTCGAGTGCCGTGGTGTGGAGAGGGGCTGATAGGGGATTCGCCGGAGAGTAAGCTATGAATCGAGAATTAATTTCAGTCATCGATGAACTTGGTCGGCAAAAGGGCATCGACAAGAGTCGAGTGATCGGGGCCATCGAAGCCGCTCTCCAAATGGCTGCGAAGAAACGGTTCGGGCAGGCTGAGAATATTCAGGTCGAGATCGACTCCAAGACCGGTGAGATCTCTGTCGTCTCAAAGAAGACCATCGTCGACGCGGTTGCCAATCCCAAAACCGAGGTTTCGCTTCAAGAGGCTCGTCAGTTCGACAGCGAAGCGGAGGTTGGTGACGAAATTGGGTCACTCATTGAGATGAGTGATTTGGGTCGGATCGCTGCGCAAACTGCGAAACAGGTCATCTTCCAAAAGGTCCGGGAGGCCGAATGGGAGGCAGTTCAAAAAGAATACTCTACGCGACAAGGGGATCTGGTCAACGGCATCATTCTCGGGGTGGAGCGCCGGAATTATTTAGTGGATCTGGGCAAGACGGAGGCGGTGCTGCCGGTTCAAGAGCAGATTCCGCGAGAAACGTATCGCGGTGGTGATCGGGTGAAGGCCATGCTGTTGGAGGTGCGTCGAACGCCGAAGGATGTTCAGGTTGTCTTGACGCGGAGTCATCCGCAATTTGTGGCAAAGCTTTTCGAATTAGAAGTGCCAGAAGTGCTTGAGAAAATCGTTGAGATCAAGTCTATCGTGCGGGAACCCGGTGACCGGACGAAGATTGCTGTGACCTCTCGCGAGAAGGCGGTTGATCCGGTCGGGGCTTGTGTAGGAATCAAAGGCTCGCGGGTTCAAGCGGTGGTCCGTGAACTCCGCGGAGAGAAAATCGACATCATTACCTGGACCTCAGATCCGCGGGTCTTTATCGCTGAGGCCTTGAACCCCGCGAGTATTGAAAAGGTCGGCGTTGACGAGGAAAAGAAGTCGGCATTGGTCGTCGTGGCAGATTCCCAGCTGTCGCTGGCAATCGGGAAGAACGGCCAGAATGTTCGGCTGGCGGCTCGTCTGACGGGCTGGAAGATCGATATCATCAGCGCGACAGAATACGAAAAAGAAAAGGCAGAGCGGGATAAGGAAATTAAAGCGGCGTTGGCGGAGGAAACCGAGGCGTTGCATCAGCAAGAAGAAGCCCGAGAGCAGGAATTAAAAGCCCGGGCAGAGTCGGATGCCGGATAAACCGGAAACAGAGGAGTGAGTGTTAATTTCTCATGCGTGTGTATGCATTGGCTAAGCAACTCGGAATGGAGAACCGTGATCTCATTCCGGAACTGAAACGGATGGGGATCACGGTCGCCTCGCACAGCAGCGTGTTGGATGACGACGTGGTGCAGAAGGTCTTGGAGAAACTTGGCCCGAAGCTCAAGTCGCTGGGTAGGGAAGTGGAAGCTGATGCTGGTCGAGGTGAACGGAGTAAGAGTGGCTTGGTATCAGACCATACAGTGGGAGTGAAGGCTGGCTCACCTCAGGCGTCCTCGGCGGAGGAGGCTTCCAAGTCTGACAAGCGCCGTATTCTGATCAAGCGGAAAAGAGCGGATGATGCTCCCTCTGAAGGAGCGTCGTCTCTGCCCGCAATTGAATCGGGAGGCGTAAGCGGAGCGCTCATCGACGTTCCTGTGATAAGCCCGCCGCCGGCGCATCCTCAATCCGATACTTCGTCCGCGACACATGTTGATCTGTCGGCCACCCTCGACCAGCCGCATGCGATAGGAACTCTGGCCCCGCCGGTTCCTTCGGCTCCCGTCAAGCCTCCTGTCGTGCCGAGCGTCGAAGTGGTCCCTGGAAAAAAGAAAGCGCTTTCTCTTGAGGAGATGCAGGCCGAGGGCTTGAAAGAGAAAGGGAAGAAAGCTCGGAAGCCCGGTCGTACGCGTGAAGAAGAAGAGCTTCGGATTCGTGAGGATGCGGCCCGCTGGCAGGATCTTCGGGCGATTCCAGTGCAGCAGCGCCGAGATGATCGCAGCAAGCATGTGCATCACAGCACACCGGGGGAAGTCACCAAGCCACGGAGGAAGAGCTTCAAGTTGACGCCTGGTATGACGGTGAAAGAATTTGCCGAGCTGATTGGACAGCGTCCCGCCGATATCATGCGCAAACTCATGGATATGGGCCAAATGCTTACGTTCAATCAGACGATGAACGTTGATGCCGCTGTGATCATTGCGGAAGAGAATGGGATCAAGATCGATGTGTCGATGGAGAAGGCTGGGGAAGAGCTGTTGGATTCTGCTGTGCAGACGGAGGAAGGGATTCAACTCGAGCCACGACCGGCAGTGGTGACGATCATGGGCCACGTCGACCACGGCAAAACCTCGTTGCTCGATGCTATCAGGAAAACAAAGGTGGCGGAGGGCGAGGCTGGCGGCATCACGCAGCATATCGGCGCATACACCGTTGCGGTACGCGGGAAACAGGTGACGTTCCTCGACACTCCGGGTCACGAAGCCTTCACCGCCATGCGGGGCCGTGGCGCTAAGATTACCGACATCGTCATTCTGGTTGTCGCTGCGGACGATGGGGTCATGCCGCAAACGATTGAAGCGATTCATCATGCCAGAGCTGCGGCCGTGCCCATTATCGTGGCCATCAACAAGATCGATAAGCCCGGCGCGAATTCTGATCGTGTCAAGAACGCGTTGTCTGAGCATGGACTCATATCCGAGTCCTGGGGCGGTGACACGATCATGGTGGAGGTCTCGGCCAAAGAGAAAATCGGCCTGGACAACTTGCTGGAAATGATTCTCCTGCAATCAGAAGTGTTGGAGCTCAAGGCCGATCCGCATCGATTAGCCAAGGGTGCCGTGGTAGAAGCCAAGTTAGAGCGAGGGCGTGGCCCGGTGGCGACGGTACTGGTTCAGAGCGGAACGCTTCGTGTCGGCGACGTGTTTGTGGTTGGAATTTTTAGCGGGAAAGTTCGTGCGTTGATCACACATACGGGATCCAAGGTTCAAGAGGCCGGTCCTTCTATTCCGGTAGAAGTCGCTGGACTGCCAGGCGTGCCGTCTGCCGGTGATGTATTCCAGGTCGTCAAAGACGAGCGAGTTGCGCGAGAGATTGCAGAAGATCGAGCCCGTAAGCAGCGAACGGCAGATTTGTCCGGGTCGGCCAAGGTCACGTTGGACGATTTGTTTGCAAAGATCAAGGAAGGATCGGTCAAAGAGTTGGCGCTCGTCATCAAGTCCGACGTTCAGGGATCGGCTGAAGCGCTGACCGCAGGTGTTGAAAAACTTGCGACTGCCTCGGTCAAGCTCCGCGTTATTCATAGCGGCGTCGGTGGGATCACGGAGTCTGACGTGTTGTTGGCTGCCGCATCGAACGCCATTGTCGTTGGGTTCAATGTCAGGCCAGAGCCAAAAGCTGCAGCCTTGGCTGAGCAGCAAGGCGTAGACATCCGCTTATACACCATTATTTACGATGCCTTGGCCGAGATTAAGGCCGCGATGGAAGGACTGCTTGAACCGACGTTGAAGGAACGGAACTTGGGGCGAGCCGAAGTGCGACAAGTCTTTACGGTGTCCAAGGCTGGCGTTATTGCGGGGTCATATGTGGTGGACGGTACGATCACCCGTGCGGCGGTCGGAGTGCGGGTTATTCGTGACAATGTAGTGGTCTATGAAGGGAAGCTGGGGTCGCTACGTCGTTTCAAGGATGACGTCCGTGAAGTCCAGCAGGGCTATGAATGTGGAATCAGTGTTGAGAATTTCAACGATATCAAGACGGGAGATATTATCGAAGCCTACGCAATCGACAAGATTGCCGCAAAGCTCTGAGACGTGAGTCTACGCTGTGGGTATGATCGTTGGTCTCTGTACGGTCGAACTCTTCATCCCAGGGAGTCAGTCGCTCAAAGATAAGCGACAGGTGCTGTTGAGCCTCAAAGATCGATTGCGGGGTCAGTTCAATCTCTCCGTTTCCGAGGTCGATGGGCAGGATCTGTGGCAGAAGGCTGTATTGGGGCTTGCGTGCGTGGCGAACGAAGGGCGGTATGTCAACCAAGTTTGCGACCAGGCATTGAACCTGATTCGGAATGTTCCCGCTGTAGAAATCGTCCAGTCTCGAGTGGAATTGCTGTGACGACGGCATATTCAGCAGGATGCTCAACATGGCCGTCCGGCAAGGCCGCAGCGAGCGAAGCCGGCGGATTTCTTCAACGTCCTGCTAGGTGGAGCGCGCGGTGGCCAAGACAGGATATCATCGGGCCGATCGTGTGGCCGATCAAATCCGTATGGAAGTGGCAGATATCCTCATGCGGAAGATCAAAGATCCGCGCGTGCAGTCTGTGACCGTGACTGACGTGAAATTGACCAGCGATCTGCGGATTGCACGAGTGTTCGTGACGACAATGGGTACGGAAGAAGAAGAACGGAACGTCTTCGCCGGGTTGGCTCAAGCCAACGGATTTGTGCGGGGTGAACTGGGTCGCCGGCTCTCGCTCCGATATCTGCCGGAGATCGTCTTTGCCAAGGATGTTAGTGGACCGAGAGGCGATCGGGTCTTAAAGTTATTGAACGAACTCCATGTGAAGACAGGCACCGAAGGTGATTTTCCTGAAGAGAGGACAAGTTCGTAGGGTTGGGGATGTGATGATGGGTCTCGCACAGGGCTGCGCTGTTATCGATGGTGTGTTGATCATCAAGAAGGAGGCCAGCTGGACTTCTCACGATGTCGTGGCAAAGTTGCGGCATCTTTTCGGTGACGTGAAAGTCGGTCACGCCGGGACTCTCGACCCTGCGGCAACCGGAGTTTTGCCTGTGTTGATTGGGCGGGGAACCCGCATCGCTGAATACCTTGTCGAGTGGGATAAGGAATATCGTGCCGTGCTGCGCCTCGGTGAAACGACCGATACGCAGGACGCGACGGGAACAGTTCTGACGCGATGCGCGACGGACTCTGTGACGTCGGACTCGATTCATGAGGCGGTCGGTCGATTTCACGGGCCGATTGAGCAAGTCCCTCCGATGTACTCGGCGGTGAAAGTCGGAGGAGTGCCTTTGTATAAGTCAGCTCGGGCGGGCAAAACGATTGCGCGAGACGCTCGAACAATCGTCATTCACGCACTTGAGGTGGAAGCGATTCAGACACCGGATGTGACGCTGCGTATCGTCTGTTCGAAGGGAACCTATGTGCGGACGCTCTGTGCCGACATCGGCGAAGCGTTGGGCGTGGGCGGCCACATGTTCGCATTGGAGCGACGGCGAGTGGGTCCTCTGACGATCGATCGAGCGCTGACGGTCGATGAGATCGTCACCCGTCATGCTCTCGGCCGGACAGGGGACGATCTGTTGTCGCTAGATCGTGCATTGGGCCATTTGGGGATTGCGGTAATCGATGACCAGATGGTCGATCGTGTGCGACACGGTGCCCCGGTACCTGCTGCCAAGATCCTTCGTTGGGAGGGGGCGGCAGATGCTGCGTGCGGGACACAGGCTCCGATCCGTATTCACGATACAGGAGGCCGCCTGGTGGCGATCGGAAAGTATCAAGATACTTCGAGAGAACTGCTTAAGACTGAGAAGGTGTTGATCGATCAGGACATGTGAGACGTTGTTGCGGATGAAGGAAAGGAGCAGGAGGAAAGATACACATGGCATTACTTAAAGAAGCAAAGACTGAGTTGATCAAGCAATACCGGCAGCATGAGACGGACTCCGGTTCGCCGGAAGTTCAGATCGCGGTGTTGACCAACCGAATCACGTATTTGACGGAACATTTCAAGCTCCACAAGAAAGATCATCACTCGCGGCGTGGTTTGCTTCTCTTGGTCGGGCGTCGCCGACGGTTGCTCGACTATCTTCGTGGCATCAGCGACACGCGCTATCGTGCGGTGATCGAACGATTGGGTATCAGAAAGTAGTATCCCGTCTCGCTGTCGCGCCAGGGGCGCAACGGCATGTCGTAGTCAGTCGCGCAGGTGAACACTGAGATAGGCTCGTGTGCACAAGTCGAAAGTAAAAGTAGAGATCTCTTCACTTTTGCCGGTGTACTTTTTCCTGAAGACTTGCACCCCGACCCGAGCACATCTCTGTGGGCATCTGTGGGGCATAACCAGAGGAGACCCAGATGGTACACACAGTTGAATTAGAGGTTGCCGGGCGTATCCTGCGACTTGAGACCGGTCGTGTAGCGCGACAAGCCGACGGCTCGATCTGGGCTTCGTACGGCGATACCGTGGTACTGGCGACCGCGGTCGCATCGCAGGTCGCAAAGCCGGGCATCGATTTTCTTCCCCTCACGGTCGACTATCAGGAAAAATCATTCGCGGCGGGGAAAATTCCCGGCGGATACTTCAAGCGGGAAGCGCGCCCGTCAGAAAAAGCGGTGCTGACCAGCCGGTTGATCGATCGTCCGCTTCGCCCACTGTTTCCCGAGGGCTATTACTTCGAAACTCAAGTCATCGCCTCAGTCCTCTCGGCTGATCAGACCGGCTCATCTGACATCCTTGCCATTATCGCCTCCTCTGCAGCTCTGACCATTTCGAACATTCCGTTCGACAATCCCATCGCAGGCGTGAGGATCGGTCGGTTGAACGGCAAGTTGGTCGTCAATCCGGACCTTGAGGCAGTGGCGAAGAGTGAGTTGCAACTCGTTGTGGCAGGGACGGCTGATGCGGTCATGATGGTTGAAGCAGGGGCGAACGAACTGTCCGAAGCCGTCATGCTCGAGGCGATCGAACTTGCTCATGCCGAGATCAAGAAGATTGTGGCCAAAATTCGCGAACTGCAAGCCGCTGCCGGCAAACCCAAGCGAACAGTGACGAAAGAGGCGATCGATTCTGCGCTCGCCGCTCAAGTGAAGGCTTTGGTGGCGCAAGGGATTCGTGAGGCCATCATGATCCCAAACAAAGCGGCCAGGCAGGAGCGGTTGGATGAAATCAAGGACGGCGCAGTTCAACAACTCAAGAGCGCGGATGATCCACATCGGGAGCGACACGTCAAGCTGGTGTTTCACGAGTTGGAGTATACGGAAGTCCGAAGCATGATTCTGGAGAAAGGATCGCGAGCCGATGGACGAGGCCCGGCTGATATTCGCCCGATTACATGTGAAGTCAGTGCGCTGCCACGGACACACGGCTCTGCGATCTTCACGAGGGGCGAGACTCAAAGTTTGGCCGTGGTCACGTTGGGGACGACGGACGACGAGCAGCGAATCGATGCATTGGAAGGGGAGTACATGAGAACGTTCATGCTCCATTATAATTTTCCGCCGTTCAGTGTCGGTGAGGCGCGGCCGCTTCGCTCGCCGGGACGTCGGGAAGTCGGCCATGGCGCATTGGCAGAACGGGCGTTGACCCCCGTAGTGCCGAGCAAAGAAGCCTTTCCCTACACGCTCCGCATCGTGTCGGACATTCTCGAATCCAACGGATCCTCTTCAATGGCAACCGTGTGTGGCGGGAGTCTTGCCATGATGGACGCCGGCGTTCCGATCAGGGAGGCTGTGGCCGGGATTGCAATGGGTCTGATCAAGGAAGGTGATCGGGTCATGATCCTTTCCGATATTCTTGGCCTGGAGGATCACCTGGGTGATATGGACTTTAAGGTTTGCGGAACCAAGCAGGGTGTGACCGCATTACAGATGGATATCAAGATCGGCGGCATTACGTCGGCGTTGATGCAGCAGGCTTTGGAACAAGCGAAGGCAGGACGTTTACACATTTTGAGTTGTATGGAGAAGTCGCTTCCCGTGCCAAGAACCACGCTGTCGGCCTACGCGCCACGAATTTTCACCATGAAGGTGAAGCAGGACAAGATTCGCGAAATCATCGGTCCAGGTGGCAAAACGATCCGCGGCATCATTGCGGATTGTGGAGTCAAGATCAATGTCGACGATAGCGGAACCGTGACGATCGCGTCGGTTGACGGAGCCTCGGCGGAGAAGGCCAAGGACATGATCAGCCGGATTACCGAAGAGGTCGAGATTGGGAAGGTCTACATGGGCACGGTTCGGAAGATTATGGACTTCGGAGCGTTTGTCGAGGTGCTCCCTGGAACCGACGGGCTGGTACACATCTCGCAGTTGGCGCACCATCGAGTCCAGGCTGTATCCGACGAGGTGAAGGAAGGCGATCAAATCCTGGTCAAGGTCTTAGAGGTGGATCGGCAGGGAAAGATTCGTCTCAGCCGGAAAGAAGCCATGCCAGCTCCGGCGGGGTCTGGCTCACCGGATTCGTCTGCCAGGTAACTGTCTTGTATCGCAAGCTCGTCTTGGACAACGGGGTACGGGTGGTCACCGAACGGATGCCGACGCTCAAGTCGGTCACCGTGGGCGTGTGGGTCAACACCGGGTCTCGGGACGAGCAATCTTGCCAAGCAGGGTATTCCCATTTCATAGAGCATATGCTCTTTAAAGGGACGCGCAAGCGTTCTTCCGCAGAGATTTCACGTGAGATCGACGCGCTTGGTGGAGAGATGAATGCCTTCACTTCGCGTGAAACGACGACCTATTATGTGAAGGTATTGGATCAGCATTTGGAGCACGCGCTCGAACTCCTCTCCGACCTGTTCCACCATTCTAGTTTTGCGCCCAAAGAAATCGAGAAAGAAAAACAGGTCGTTCTGGAAGAAATCCGTATGGTCCAAGATGACCCGGAAGATCTCGTACAAGAGCTCCATATGGCACAAATGCTGGAGCGCCATCCGCTTGGTCGCTCCATTCTTGGTCGAGAGAAGACGATCGAAGGCTTGCGACGGCAGGATCTGTTGGACTATATCGAAGCGCGTTACGATCCGAGGCAGACGGTCGTTTCAATTGCTGGAAATTTCAAGCAGGCTACCCTTGATCGACTGGTTGCCCGGTATTTCAGCAATGGCAGGGCCGCAAAGACGTCTCCCATCAATGGACGCTGTCCGCCTAGCGTGCGTAGCGGTGTCTTGCTGAAGAAAAAACGATTAGAGCAGGTGCATCTCTGCCTCAGCCTCAAAGGCGTTGCTGCGGGACATCAGGATCGATATGCGCTGTACGCGTTGAATAGCGTATTGGGCGGCAGTGTCAGTTCACGATTATTTCAAGAAGTTCGAGAGAAGCGGGGCCTCGCCTATTCGATTTACTCTTTCTTGTCCGGTTATTCGGATGGTGGCATGATCACGGTCTATGCGGCGACAAGGCCGAAAGAAGTCGATCGCGTCGTGGATCTCGTTTGCCGAGAGATTCGACAGATTGGAATTCAAGGGATCAAACGGAACGAGCTTGAGCGGATTAAGGCTCAAATGAAGGGCAGCCTGATGCTGAGCTTAGAGAGTTCGCACAGCCGCATGAATAAACTGGCGAAGGACGAGCTCACATTCGGAAGGTGTACGTCGCTCAATAACATGTTGGCTCATATCGATTGCGTGAATGTGGAGCAGGTGTTCAATGTGAGCCGGCAATATTTCAGCCTGGATTCTCTTGCGATCACCGGATTAGGGCCTCTTGCCTCGCGCAGCCTCCACGCATACAGATGAAAGTCTGCCCTTATGCGTTGACCGAACTCATGCCGCGGGCATTTACAATGTATTGATTGTTCATTGAATTTTTCATGATAATTGGAGCTGTAGACATGCCAAACATTTTCTTGACACAGTTTCTTGATTTCAGTACCATGGCAAAAAAATCAGATTATAAATGACTAAGATCGATCTGAAACGAAATAGAATAAGAAAAGAGGTTGGGATATCTACGTTTCTTGACTCAAATTTTTAGTTCTTGAATTAGGTTTTCATCGGTTATTGTGGTTGATATTTTTATGAAGGAGGGACTAGGTATGCCAAAGGCCATACTTATCGCCGCCATGGCAGTGTTTTCCGCAGTTGGTTTACTCACGGCTGAGTTCGCAGTGGCCGAAACTGCCGCTCCTGCAACTGGACCGACTGGTCCAACTGATAACATTGCGGGCGGAAAGCCTATGAAGGGTGAGATCACCAAGACGCTCAAGGGTCGGGTATGGTCACAATGGGCCGATAATCCCGATGGAGAGTTACTGTTTGGAATTCAATATTGGAACAGTGGTGAGCCGGCTTCGGGAACCCCGAATGGCCGATCATCTTCCGATCTTGATGTGAAGCCGCCTGACCCATTGCTCACCTGCTGCGGTTGGGGTTTTGTGGGTGGTACCGATAAGAATAATCCGTACTCGGGTTGGTACCATGCCGCGACAACTGTCCGGTTGGCAGTAAAGGACAAAGCTCTTATGGATCAGATCATCAAGGCATCCCAGGAACTTGTCGCCATGGAAGTGAGCCTAGATGGTCGGACGATCACCGGCTTTAAGGTTATTAAGTAATCGACCTTGACAAGATTTTATTCTTTCATATTCTGTTAAGGGGGATGCGATTATGAAGTTTCATGCAAAAGGATTGGCCCTCATGGCTGCTGTAGGGCTTATCGTTTCAACCGCCTCTTCTGCACTGGCGATCGAATCGTTCCAAGAGCGATTCGAATGGGGCGATATGAGTAAGCCGACGACATTGCAGGGTCGCGTGATCGTGCTTGATCCCTACGATGAAGCGGTGTGGATCAATATCTCTGTGTTCGGTGGAGTTGCCGAGAGCGGTCTCTTCTGGCAGAAAATTCACCCAGGTAAAAATCTAAAGTTCTATGCAGACAAGGGAGCTTGGGAGGAATTGAAGAAGATGGGCCGTCCACATGCGGGACCGGCTGCAGCAAAAGAAGTACCACCTGGCAGCACGACCGACTTGATCGAGTTTGTCGCGACAGAGCCGGAGCAGAATCATCGTGTCATTTCCTCGGTTAAGAAGATTCCTGAAGTAGCCGGTTCCATGGGGAAGCCACTTAGCATCTCAGGAGTACGATTAAAAGAGTGCGCAGGGAAGAGCGAAGTCGAGGCGGGTTGCGCAGCAGCGAAACAAGGCCTCAATACCTCACCGAAGTCTCCTGATGGGTCCGCTATTCCCATGCAGTATGATGTATTGCTCCCCGGTGGAGAGCCTATCGCTGGCTTGATTCCCTGGACCGCGAAGTACAATCTAGGGACGACCGGTCACTGAGCTGAGGTAGAGGCTAACTCAAAGGCGGCGTCTCCGCAAGGGGACGCCGCCTTTTTTTATTCCCTTCGCCCATTACCCCTTCCTCCTAAAGGAATGTTGGACCTTAGTAGCCGAAGTGGCGGCTTCGGCGGACTAGGCTGTTGCGGGGAGCTTCATTTTCCTTCGTGGTTGTCTTGTCCGGCCGGACTGATTCGGCGCTGTAGATCAGCGAGTCGATTGAGTGCATCGAGCGGCGTCATGGAGAAGAGGTCGATTTGTTTCACTTCCTCGATGATGGGATGCGGGTGGGGAAGGGAGGCCTGTCGCAGTCCTTTCTCCGAAGACAGAGTTGTGCTTTCAATGGTGGTATCCGGTTGTTCCAACTGGGCCAAGACTTGCTGAGCTCTCGCAATGACCGTTGGAGGAAGTCCTGCAAGTTTCGCAACATGAATACCGTAACTGCGGTCGGCGCCACCTGCCACGATTTTACGCAGGAAGACCACGTCTCCATCCCGTTCTTGAACTGCTACGCAATAGTTTTTGATTCCCTCGCGTAAACCTTCCAGTTGGGTCATCTCGTGATAATGCGTGGCGAATAGTGTTCTAGCTCCCAGATGCCGGCGGTCTTGTATATGCTCAGCAATGGCCCAGGCGATGCTCAGTCCATCGTAGGTGCTGGTTCCTCGGCCGATCTCGTCCAGGAGAATCAAACTGCGGGCGGTCGCACTGTTCAAAATGTGGGCCGACTCGATCATCTCTACCATGAAGGTGCTCTGTCCGGCAGCCAAGTTGTCCGAGGCACCCACGCGTGTGAAAATCCGATCGACCAGTCCGATGCGGGCTTCGGCCGCAGGCACGAAGCTTCCGATCTGCGCCAACAGCACGATCAGCGCGACCTGACGAAGGTAGGTGCTTTTCCCTGCCATATTGGGCCCGGTAAGGATCACAAGCCGGTTGTTCTCACAGTCGAGAGTGGTGTCATTGGGCACGAAGGTCAGATCACTATGAAGCTGCTCGACGACTGGGTGCCGCCCTTCTCGAATGAGGATTGTGCTGCTCTCATCGACGAGGGGTTTGACATAACGATGTAACGCGGCTGTCTCGGCCAGACAAGCGAGGACATCGAGTAACGCGACAGCCTGGGCCATGGCGTGAAGACGAGGAGCCTCGTGTGCCACGCGTTCGCGCAATTGTTCAAACAGTTCTTGTTCGAGCGCCAACAGTTTCATCTCAGCGCCCGTGACACGTTCTTCCAACTCTTTGAGCTCCGGTGTCATGAATCGCTCGGCATTGACCAGCGTCTGCTTGCGAATGTAGTCGGGCGGGATGCGGGACAAGTGTGTCTTGGTAATTTCGATGTAATAGCCGAATACCTGATTGTAGCGAATCTTCAACGAGTCGATCCCTGTTCGCTCTCGTTCTGTGGCTTCCAGCGAGGCGATCCAGTTCTTACCCTCCGTGCTTGCCTTGCGCAATTCATCGACTTCGGCATGGTATTCCTCACGAATCACGCCACCGTCGCGGAGTGCCATCGGCGCATCCGGTTTGACGGCCTGCGCAATCGCGTCATGCACATCGTGGCAATCGTCCCATGACTCTCGGACATCAGCCAACAATGAAGCGCCGAACGATTGGAGGTGGGATCGCAACTCCGGTAAAGCGTCCACAGATTGTTTCAATGCAAGTAGTTCACGAGGCCCTGCGATGCCGAGCGTGACGCGGCTTCCCAGGCGGGCCATGTCTTGCACATTGCGGAGTGCAGACCGGAGAGAGACACGTTGTTGAAAGAGGTCTTTCAGCTCGCCGACGGCTTCGAGACGATGATGGATAGTCCCACAATCAAGGAGTGGTCTGACGAGCCATTGGCGTAATAAGCGACTGCCCATCGCGGTTGTCGTGCGGTCTAGCACCGACAGGACCGTGGGGTGGCCCTGTCCCGACCTGTGCTCACCGGCTTCTAAAGGCCGCACAAGTTCGAGGTTGCGAATTGTGGCGCTATCCAGATGCATAGCGTCGCCGTTCCAGCGAACATGTATACGGCGGAGGTGTGCGAGAGAAGCAGTTGGCTGAGTCTCACGAACATATCGCAAGACTGCTCCGGCGGCGCCAATCCCGATGCTCAGGCTGCGACACCCGAACCCATCGAGTGAGTGCACCGCAAACTGTGCTTGGAGTAATTGCTCAGCGTCTTTGGAATTGAAGGAGGTCAAAGGTTGGGCGCAGAGCCGAGGTCCACGCAAGCGAGTCAGGTACGATTCAGCATTCGCATGGAGAACTGGGTAGAGTATTTCCCGTGGTTCCAACCGAGCCAGTTCATCCATAAGCTGGATCTCTGCCTGCGCTCCTTGAAACTCTGTGACCCAAAACTCCCCGGTAGAGACGTCCAACCAGGCTAACCCAATGCCGGATTGCTTTTGGGCAGATGGAATCATGTCGTCGGAGAAGGCGACCGCTGCCAGAAAATGAGATTCCCCAGGAGCGAGGAATTCCGTATCGATCAGCGTTCCCGGTGTATACACACGAACGACTTCTCGGCGCACGAGGCCCTTAGCGAGTTTCGGGTCCTCTACCTGCTCGCAGAGGGCGACGGTTCGCCCGGCCCTGAGAAGTTTGGCGATGTAGCCTTGCGCAGCATGGTAGGGGACGCCACAGAGTGGAACAGGGTTGGCGCTGGATTTGTCTCGAGAGGTGAGGGCGATGGAAAGCAGTGTGGAAGCAATCTGCGCATCTTCGTAAAACATTTCGTAGAAGTCACCGACGCGAAATAACAGGATGGCATCGGGATAGCCGCGCTTGATCTCGCGGTGTTGTCGCATCAAGGGTGAGGCGTCTACGTCACTCATCGTGTCGGTCTCGATGCGCTTCACCGGCGAGGGTAGGGGATGTACGACCGGTGGCGGTATCGAGAGAAAGGCGCAGCCGCTCCAAGTCCCCTTCGGCCTCTTGCAGTGCTTTGGTTTTTCGGCGGAGTTCGAGGCGGTTCTTTACCCACGGAGGAAAGAGAAGAATTCCGGCGACGAGAAGTCCCACTGCGAATCCCGCCAAGATGGGTTTATAGATCGGCGTCGAAGCTTCGAAGAGTCCAAAGAAGTATCGGAGCGTGACTTCCTGTTCCTGGTTCTGAAGGAAGAACGCGAGGGAAAGAAGCAGAAGCACTCCGACGAGGATCAGTCTGATCATGGCCTCGAGGTTTCCTTTCTTCTCAAGGCCCTGGGTAATGACTCTCGATGTATCTTGCCGGCTTTGCGATACTGCATACGTGTGAGCGCGAGGATTTCGTTGGACTTCGGTCCCGTCGCGCGCAACTGAATCGTTCGGCTCCGTATGGCACGATGATTCAATGTGATCTCGATCCGGTCCTGCGGCAGCGCAGCAAGGCCTTTATCGGCCCATTCGATGACCGTCACGGTCTGGCCTGAAAAGTACTCGATCAATCCTGTTGATTCAAGATCGCGGGGTGAGCGAATGCGGTACAGGTCCATGTGAGCAAGTGGCAGGCGTCCTTGGTCATATTCGTGGATCACCACGAACGTTGGGCTGGTTACCGTTGCTGGCGATGTACCCAGACCCTGCGCAATTCCACGAACGAGCGCCGTCTTCCCCGCTCCGAGCGGTCCGTAGAGCGCGATGGTTTCCCCCCCACGAAGCACGTGACCGATCGCTTGGCCTATTTGATCAGTGTGTTGGAGTGACATGGACACAAGTGCCCATGGAAGGCTCGACGCGACGTGACGGCGAGCGGCAAGCAATTTCACTTTAGCTGGCCTGGTGAGGTCAGATCGTTTTCGTCCGCTGGAGCGCATAAGGAATCTGAGCGATCAGGTCGCCGGCGAGCATCCCGGGCTGTCCGAGGTGTTGCGAGGCTAAGTCGCCGGCCAATCCATGAAAATAGGTTGCGGCGCAGGCAGCCTCCCACGCTGGAATTCGTTGTGCCAGTAAGCCGACGATCATACCGGTCAACACATCGCCGGTTCCTGCTGTGGCCATGCCTGGATTGCCGGTTGGACATATGGCGACAAGTCCGTCTGGACGGGCGATCACGGTCCGTGCGCCTTTTAAGACGACGAATACACCACGTTCTCGGGAAAACCGTCTAGCGGTGCCGATTCGGTCAGCGTTGACGCTCTGTGTCGTCGCATCGACTTCGAGACGGGCCATCTCGCCGGGGTGTGGGGTAAGAATGGGCGGAGTTTTACATTCGGTCAGCAATGAAGCCCGGCCTGCCAAGGCGTTCAGCGCATCAGCATCGAGAACTGACGGGCGATCCAGATGTTTCAATAACGACTGAACAAGCTCAACGGTCTCAGGATGGGTTGAAAGCCCAGGGCCAACGGCGAGTGCTGTGCGAGTCTGGATAAACGCGACGATACGATCGAGTCCAGAGCGGGCGAGTGTCCGTGCCTTCGTTTCCGGGAGAGGCATCGTCATCGCTTCCAGTAACTTGGCCTCGAGTACATCGTTGACGCTGTTGGGAGTGGCGACGGTCACCAAGCCGGCTCCAACGCGGAGGGCCGCCCGGGCTGCCAACACTGCCGCGCCTGTTTTTCCTACTGACCCTGCAATAATCCCTGCGTGGCCAAACGTTCCCTTATGGGAGGAAGGTGCACGCTCCGGTAGAGACTGAAACATACTGTCGCGGGTCAGGAGCAGGGTCCGGCTCTCGATGGCATCCACATAGGCTGGTGGAATGCCGATATCGACGACACGGACGGCACCGGCATGGTCGATCCCTGCATCGACATAGAGGCCGAGCTTCGGGAGACCACATGTGACGGTCAACGTGGCACGGATTGCTTGCCCTAAGACGGCGCCGGTATCGGCATGGAGACCGGATGGGATATCGACGGCGATCACTGGTTTCTCGGCACGGTTGATGAGATCAATGGCCTCACGATAGGCTCCGGTCACGACGGAAGACAATCCGGTACCCAAGAGGGCATCGACAAGGATGTCGCTGGAGGTGAGGAGACGTTGTGTCTCGTCGGCAGATCGAAATCGAACGATCGCGGTTCGCCCCGTGATCCGAACAAGCCGCCGATACATCGTTGCAGCATCGCCGCCCAAGTCGGTGATTGGTGTAAGAAGGACGACATGGATTCGTGCGCGCCGGCGATGCAGCAGCCTGGCCACAACCAATCCGTCTCCTCCATTATTTCCTTTTCCACAGAGAATGGTAATGGTTTTGCCACGTACCGGCCCACAGTGCTCTTCCAGATGTCTGGCAATCCCTTCACCGGCGCGCTCCATCAAGACGGCGCTGGGGACTTGTGCTTCGGTGATCGTACGGCGATCGAGGGACTGCATCTCGGTTCCAGTCACGATCTTCATCGGCGGCCTTGCCTGCGTGATCGATATGGCATGTGGAATAGAGTGAGTGCGGAGCGGAATGATATCTGTCGCTGACGGTGTACTGTCATGGCCATCGATGAGCGCAGGGTGTGATACTGGCGAGACGGTTCAACTCAGCAACGCTTTCATCTCTCTCACGGCTTGGTCGAGGCCTACGAGAACCGCTCGGGCAATAATACTGTGACCGATATTGTATTCGACGATTTCTGGGATATGCGTTAACCGCATCACGTTGCGGTAGTCCAAGCCGTGCCCGGCATTGACACCCATGCCGAGTTTGTACGAGAGCTTCGCCGATTGTGTAATCGCTTCGACTTCAGCATCGGCCTCTTTTGAGCGTTTGGCATTCGCGTAGCGGCCGGTATGGAGTTCGACGAAGTCGGCTGAGACTCTGTGCGAGGCTTTGACTTGGGCTAAGTCCGGCTCGATGAAGAGACTGACAGGAATACCTGCATCGTGGAGAAGTGTCACGATCGGCTGGATACGATCTTTATGACTGGCCACGTCCAGGCCGCCTTCAGTCGTCAGTTCCTGACGTTTCTCCGGAACGAGAGTGACCATATCCGGTTTGATGGTCAGAGCAATTTTGGCCATTGTTTCATCGGCGGCCATCTCCAGATCGAGCTTGGTGCGGATGAGTTCACGCAGGAGGCGAATGTCGCGGTCTTGGATATGACGCCGATCTTCTCTCAGGTGGACGACAATACCGTCGGCCCCTGCCAATTCTACTAACACAGCGGCGGCGAGGGGGTCCGGATCGGTTCCACCACGGGCTTGCCGCAAGGTCGCCACATGGTCGATGTTCACCCCAAGTCGTGGCACGGACCCTCCGTTCTGCTATGTGGAGCATGGAAAAACTGAGTTGAGTGATGAGTACAAAAGGCTTTGCAGTTGTAACAGAAATCAACCGAGCTGGGCAAGGACCTGGCGGCAGAATAGACTGGGTGTCGTCCCACTCAATCCAAAGGGTCTAGATACCGAACCCCACAGAATCACGGCATAATTTGACTCGATGCGCTCCGCGCCATTAGAATAGGCCCCTTCAAGCAGCGGCGGGCGGCGACGTGATGCCTCCGCGTGTATGGGTATGACCGATAGAGGGCGTGCATGGGATTAGGCGACGGATTTTATCGCATTAAACGGCTACCGCCATATGTATTTGCCCAGGTCCAGAGTCTCAAACTTGAGGCTCGCCAGCACGGCGAAGACATCATCGATTTCGGAATGGGGAATCCTGATCAACCGACGCCGAGCCATATCGTCGAAAAGATGATTGAGGCGGCACGGAAGGGGAAAAATCATCGGTATTCGGCCTCGCGTGGAATTACAAAGTTACGGCATGCGATCACAGGTTGGTACAAGCGAAATTATGATGTCGATCTGGATCCTGAGACCGAGACCATCGTCACGATCGGCTCTAAAGAAGGACTGGCACATTTGGCACTGGCTTTGATCGGACCTGGCGACGTGGTGCTGACGCCGACGCCGACGTATCCCATTCATATGTATAGCTTCATTATTGCGGGGGGAGAAGTCCGTGGGATCGAGTTGCGACCGGACAGTGACTTCTTCGACGAGTTACAGCGGGTGTATCGTCAGACCTTCCCGAGGCCGAAGATATTGGTCATCAATTTCCCGCACAATCCCACCACGGCCGTGGTGGACCTCGAATTTTTTAAGAAGATCGTCGCGTTCGCCAAAGAACATCATGTTATCGTCATTCATGACCTGGCCTACGCAGATTTGGTGTTCGATGGGTATAAGGCGCCAAGCTTTTTGCAAGTTGATGGGGCTAAGGATGTCGGCGTCGAATTCTATACCCTCTCCAAGGCCTACAACATGCCTGGTTGGCGGGTGGGATTTTGTTGCGGTAATCGCGAGGTGGTCGGGGCCTTAGCCAAGATCAAGAGCTATCTGGATTACGGTATATTCCAACCTCTGCAGATCGCCAGTGTCATTGCCCTCAATGGGCCGCAGGACTGTGTCAAAGATACAGTCCTACGATATCAGAAGCGTCGCGATGTATTGGTGAGCGGGCTCAATCGCATTGGGTGGAAGGTGGATAAGCCTGTCGCGACGATGTTTGTCTGGGCCAGGATTCCACTTCCCTACCGTGCTCTGGGGTCGCTGGAATTTTCGAAACTCTTGCTTCGCGAGGCGAAAGTGGCTGTGTCTCCCGGGATCGGGTTCGGCGAAGGCGGGGATGAGTACGTGCGGTTCGGCCTTGTCGAAAATGAACATCGCACGAGGCAAGCCGTGCGAGGGATCCGTAAAGCCTTGAAGCTTGAAGGGCCGGAAACATGATGTCGCGTGTGGGAATCGGCATCATTGGGTTTGGAACGGTCGGGACGGGTGTCGCAAAGATTTTGTTGGAGAACGCAGATGTCATCAGCCGCCGGGTCGGTGTGCCGATCGAGCTCGTTCGCATTGCCGATCTCGATGTGACACGAGACCGAGGTCTTGCTCTGCCGTCTGGTCTTCTCACGACCGATGTCAGACAGATTCTTGCCGATCCGTCGATCGACATCGTTGTGGAGTTGATCGGAGGCTGCGATGTTGCCAAACGCATCATTCTTGAATCCATTGCGGCAGGAAAACATGTCGTGACGGCCAATAAGGCTTTGCTTGCGTTACACGGAGAAGAAATTTTCGCTGCGGCTTCTCGCGCGAGCATCGACCTAGGTTTCGAAGCGAGCGTGGGTGGAGGGATTCCCGTCATCCAGGTGTTGAGGGAAGGGCTGGCGGCCAACACCATCCAATCTATTTATGGAATCATCAACGGGACGGCCAACTATATTCTCTCGCGCATGACCCATGAAGGCCAGAGTTTTGAGCGGGTACTCGATGAAGCGAAGCGGGCTGGTTATGCCGAAGCGGATCCGACATTCGACGTAGAGGGTATCGATTCGGCCCACAAGCTGGCGATCTTGGTGGCGCTGGCCTATGGGACACCCGTCAATGTGAAAGAAGTATACACCGAAGGGATTACCAACATTACGTCGCTTGATATCGCGTTCGCCAAGGAATTCGGTTATACCATTAAGCTGCTGGGCATTGCGAAGCTCGTCGGCCACGAAGTCGAAGCCAGGGTGCATCCCACGATGCTGCCGTCCTCATCCCCGATCGCCCAAGTCGAGGGAGTGTACAACGCCATTCAGCTTGTCGGCGATGCGGTGGGTGATGTGGTGCTCTATGGTCGTGGCGCGGGATCCATGCCGACCGGCAGTGCAGTAGTCGGCGATCTCATCGCGATTGCGCGCAATTTCTTGAAGGGAGCGGTTGGACGGGTGCCGCCCGTTTCATTCCAGCAGAACCAGCGTCGCCCAATTCGTATACGGACGATGGAGGAAATCAGCTCGCTCTACTACCTCAGGTTTATGGTGCTGGACCGCCCCGGTGTCTTGTCGCACATTGCAGGGGAATTGGGCCGGTGCGGGATCAGTATTTCGTCTGTTCTTCAACAGGGGCGACGTGAAGGGCACACAGTTCCGATCGTGATCAAGACCCATACCGCTACGGAGCGTGATGTCCAAACGGCGTTAGGGGTGATCAACCGTATGGCCTTCATTTCTGAGCCCACCACGTTGATTCGGGTCGAGGGCAAGGACGAGTGAATGCGATGAATGGCTGGCGAGGTGTGATCGAAGAATATCGGAAGTTTCTTCCGGTAACCGACCGCACTCCTGTGGTGACGCTCGGCGAAGGCAACACTCCGCTCATCAAGGCGACGCGGCTGGCGAAGCAGATTGCTCCCGGCGTCGATCTCTATCTCAAATTTGAAGGTATGAATCCGACGGGATCGTTCAAGGATCGCGGCATGACAATGGCCATTTCAAAGGCTGTTGAATCCGGCGCCCAGGCCGTGATCTGTGCCTCAACGGGCAATACATCGGCCTCCGCGGCAGCCTATGGCGCTCGGGCTGGGTTGGCCGTCTATGTGTTGATTCCTGCTGGGAAGATTGCCATGGGTAAACTGTCCCAGGCCATGATGCATCAAGCCACCGTGATCCAGATTGAAGGAAACTTCGACCAGGCGTTGACTATCGTCAAAGAGTTATCGGCAACCTATCGTATCGAGCTGGTCAACTCGATCAACCCCTATCGGATTGAGGGGCAGAAAACCGGCGCGATGGAGGTCTGCGATCAGCTTGGAGATGCTCCAACTGTTCACGCATTGCCGGTTGGAAACGCCGGCAACATTACGGCGTATTGGAGAGGGTATCAGGAATACCGCGCAGCCAACCAATCCACAAGGCTGCCCCGTATGGTTGGGTTTCAGGCGGCTGGTGCTGCACCCATCGTACTTGGCCACGTTGTAGAGAATCCGCAAACGGTGGCATCGGCGATTCGGATCGGCAATCCTGCCAGCTGGGACACGGCCGCGACTGCCGTGAAGGAATCAGCGGGAGCGATCGATTCGGTCACGGATGAAGAGATCCTCCAGGCCTATCGGGCGGTGGCGGCGGCGGAAGGTGTGTTCTGTGAGCCGGCATCCGCCGCATCGGTTGCCGGCGTCATGAAGCTGAACAAGCAGGGAGGATTTCGTGAAGGAGAGATTGTGGTGTGCACCTTGACCGGCCATGGATTGAAAGATGCCGACACCGCTATCAATGTATCGACACAGCCAAAAACCGTTAGGGCGACGCGGGAGGATGTCGCTCGTTTGCTAAGGATGTAGAAATCATGCGAGTAGGGCTTCGATGAAACATGTGATTCTCCATACCGATGGGATGGCAGACCATCCACGGGAGGAATTGGGCGGACGGACACCGCTTCAAGCTGCGTCAACCCCTCATCTGGATCGGCTCGCCCAAAGCGGCGAACTCGGGATGCTGGCCGCGAATTCTGAAAGCGTACGACATGGGAACGGCCTGATAGGAACGGCAATTCTCGGATACGATCCCAAGAAGTATTACCAGGGCCCAGGTCCGTTTGAAGCGGCGAGTCTGGGGGTCGCCGTCGGCGAGCATGACGTGGTGTATCGCTGTACGATGGTCTCGTTGCGGTCGGACGCCCATCCTGAGAGTAAGAACGGATTGAACGAAATCAAGAAGCTTGGACCGCACGTGGTGATGGACGATGCCACGGCGGGTTTGATTTCGACGGAAGAGGCCCGAGAATTGATCGAGGCGATCAATGAACAGCTTGGGTCCGAGATGATTCAGTTCTATCCCGGATTAGGGCACCGTCATCTCATGGTGTGGGTCAATGGGAAGTCGCGCGCCGTCTGTACAGATCCGCAATTACTGGCAGGCCGACTGATTGCCGATGCATTGCCGACGGGAGATGGGTCCGACATTCTTTGGAAGCTCATGGACGCCTCGTTTCAGATTTTGCGTGATCACCCCTTGAATGATGAACGCCAGGATGCGGGGCAGAAGCCAGCCAATTGTCTCTGGCTCTGGGGCCAAGGACGGCCCGTACTTTGGCCAAGTCTGCCTGAGCGATTGAAGATGTCTGGTGTGGTGGTCTCTCAGAGCGATGTCCATCGTGGACTCGGCATCATGGCAGGGCTTGCAGCCGTAGACGGCGCGAGATTGGCCGGTGGGGATCTTCATGCTCAGGCGGCGGTCGCCCTGGAGGAGTTGAAGAAAAAGGACTTTGCCTATGTGCATGTGGAGTTACCGGACGAGGTCGTCTACGGGGCGAATGTCACGGCCAAGGTGAAGGGTATCGAAGCGGTCGATCGCGAACTGGTAGGACCGCTGCTCGAAGGACTGGCCAAATTGGGCACCCATCGCATCGCGGCCTTCTGCGACTTTGGCAGCGTCCATCATGGCCAAGCGGCGGAAGCTCCTGGATTCTTCGCCTATCGTGATAGTGGGGCAGCGCTCGCTGCCGGGGCCGGACGGAGATTTACCGAGGACGACGCTCGAGCCTCGACTGTGCCCCCTCGTGATGCGACGAAATTCGTTGTGCGGCTGTTTGCAAAAGGATCCTGACAATCGTGGCGCTGATCGTTCAAAAATATGGAGGGACGTCGGTGGGTACGGTTGACCGGATCCACCGCGTGGCTGACCGCGTGGAGAAGGCTCGTAAGGATGGCGATAGTGTCGTGGTTGTCCTGTCCGCGATGAGCGGAGAAACGGATCGGTTACTTCGATTGGCGCATGAGGTTGCATCGCTGCCTGATGATCGCGAACTCGACATGTTGCTGTCGACTGGAGAACGAGTGACCATTGCCTTGTTGGCGATGGCCTTGCGGGCTAGGGGATTGGATGCCCAATCGTTTACGGGGCGACAAGTAGGGATTATGACGGACAGTGCCCATACGAACGCGCGGATTACTAGGGTAAGCGCCGAGCGGATCCGTGAAGCGCTGCTCACGGGGATCATCCCGGTGGTCGCCGGGTTTCAAGGAATTAATGAGCAGTCAGATGTGACGACGTTGGGGCGCGGAGGGTCCGATCTCACAGCTGTCGCATTGGCGGCGGCGCTGAAGGCCGATCGATGTATCATTTTCACCGACGTCGACGGTGTGTATACCTCGGATCCCAATATTGTCCCCGCAGCTCGACGAATCGATAAGATTTCTTATGAGGAAATGCTGGAAATGGCCAGTCTGGGCGCGAAAGTGCTGCAGAGCCGCTCCGTTGAATTTGCCGCGAAGTTCACTGTGCCGGTGGAAGTGAACTCCAGCTTTAAAGAAGGAAAGGGGACGCTCGTGACGCGTGAAGATGAGGATATGGAAGCGGTCGCGGTGTCGGGAGTGACGGGCGATCGGAATCAGGCCAAGATTACGATCGTGGGGGTACCGGACAAACCGGGGATAGCGTCCAAAATCTTCGGGCCGGTGGCCAAAGCCAACATCAATGTCGACATGATCATACAGAATATGAGCCAGTCGGGCTTGACGGATATTTCCTTCACGATTCCACGGGTAGACGTCAAGAAAGCTTTGCCGTTGATTCAGGATGTGGTGAACGGTATCGAGGCCAAATCGATTGCCGTGACGGAGGCGATCGCAAAAGTTTCGTTAGTGGGCGTCGGGATGCGTTCCCATTCAGGAGTTGCCGCTAAGATGTTTGAAGTGTTGTCGCAGGAAGGCGTGAACATTCTCATGATCAGTACATCGGAGATTAAGATCTCTTGTGTCATCGATGAAAAGTACGTTGAGCTGGCGATGCGTTCGCTTCATTCCGCATTCGAACTGGATCAGTTGTCGACGGGAGAGCGAATTGCGAAGTAGATGACTCTGGCGAGGTGAGCCTCGACAGATGTGTTCCGCCCTTGGTATCGTTTCCCCTATGGCTCGAACATCTACACGATCACGATCCTCGCAAGGCAAGCCGGCCGGCTTTACGTCGTCCACTGCGGCTCCATCTTCCGATCGGCGGGCAACGCTGGAGATTTATGACACGACCTTACGGGACGGAGCCCAAGCTGAGGATGTGAATTTTTCGGCCGAAGACAAGGTTCGGGTCGCTCAACAGTTGGATGGGCTGGGCGTGCAATTCATCGAAGGTGGCTGGCCAGGGGCGAATCCCAAAGACATCGAGTTCTTCCGGATGATTAAGACTCTGCCGTTGCAGTCGGCGACGGTGGTGGCATTCGGGTCGACGAGAAAATCGAGCAACGTCGTGCAGAAGGACCCAAATATCCGCGCGTTGCTGGAGGCGGACACGACGATTATCACGCTCTTTGGGAAAAGCTGGTCACTGCATGTCACCGATGCGCTCGGTATTTCGCTTGCGAAGAATCTCGAACTCATCAGTGATTCCATCGCCCATCTCCGCTCGAAAGGCCGGAGGGTGTTCTATGACGCCGAGCATTTCTTTGACGGATACAGGACCAATCCGGACTATGCGCTGGAGACTATTCGTCATGCCGTTGCGGCCGGGGCCGAGCGGGTGATTCTCTGTGACACCAACGGTGGATCGATGCCCTGGGAAGTCAAAGAAATTTGCCAGGTTGTTGGGCGAGAGTGTGCGGTGCCTTTGGGGATTCATGCTCACAACGACTGTGAAATGGCCGTTGCGAATTCGCTGGTGGCCATAGAGACCGGTGTGGTGCAAGTACAAGGAACGATTAACGGGATCGGCGAACGGTGCGGTAATGCCAATCTCTGCTCGATTATTCCCAATCTTGAACTGAAGATGAAGCGTCCGGCGTTGAGAGAACGGTTGAGCCATCTCAAGCGAGTCTCAGGATTTGTGACCGAAATAGCGAACCTCATGCCCAATAAACACCAGCCCTATGTGGGGGATTCCGCGTTCGCCCATAAGGGTGGGGTCCATATCCATGCGGTACTGAAGAATCCCGCGACCTATGAACATGTGATTCCAGGGTTGGTCGGCAACCGCCAGCGTGTGCTGGTATCGGACGCGGCAGGCCGGAGTGCGTTGCTGGAGAAGATTGAGGCCTATGGAATCAAATTGGACAAGAGCCACGCCAAGCTGCAGGAATTGATCGGTATGTTGAAGGAGCGTGAAAGCGAAGGGTACCAATTTGAGGCGGCGGAAGGGTCCTTTGAGCTCCTCATGAGGAAAGCCATGGGAACGCATAGACCCGCGTTCCAACTCCTGGGATTTCGAGTGATTGTCGAGAAAAGACAAGACCATGGCGCTTCCTCGTCCGAGGCCACCGTGATGGTCAAGGTCGGTGGCGTGGTGGAGCATGCGGCAGCAGTCGGAGCGGGGCCAGTGAATGCGCTCGACCATGCATTGCGGAAAGCATTGGAAAAATTCTATCCCCAGCTCCGGGAAGTCAAACTGCTCGACTACAAAGTGCGCGTACTATCGGCCAATCGTGGGACAGAGTCCAAGGTCCGGGTGTTGATCGAGTCAGGCGACCATAAGGATAAATGGGGTACCGTCGGCGTGTCTGAGAACATCATGGAGGCGAGTTGGCAAGCGTTGGCAGACAGTATTGAATACAAGTTACTGAGTAGAGATAAATGAACGGGAATGCGTATTCGCCATCTTTCTTCTTGACAGACCTTATAACCTCACGTAACTTATAGCGAAACTGTTGATCGCTCGTTGTGAGCTCACAGGCGAACATTCGAGAAGTGTGCGCAAGTTTCGGAGGGGAACGCATGAGAAAGGCAGATATCGCGAACGAAATTTACAAGCAAGTCGGTATTTCGAAAAATGAAGCCGCGGATATCGTCGAACTCGTGCTGAATATGCTGAAAGATGTGTTGCACAAGGGAGAGTCGGTCAAGATTGCCGGATTCGGAAATTTTGTGGTGCGTAGTAAAGGGGCACGGAAGGGTCGAAACCCTCGAACCGGCGAAGAAATAGGCATCACACCTCGTCGTGTCGTCACGTTTCGTCCCAGTCAAGTGTTTAAGAAATACGTCAACTCGTAATTAAGTCAACTCTCTAGATACTCCTTCATCTTCCAAATACCACGCAACTCAGCTCCCAGAGCCACTTCAATGGCTCTCTCCAGCATTAGCAGCAATCTATAGCGCATCTGATACACTCCCTTGTGGCGGCCCAGCTAGAAAAGAGAAACAATCTATAATCGCCTGACGAGAATCGCCCCGCGGGCAAGAGTGTTAGGAGCGGTGAAGTTTCCGATATTGTAAGAGGAGTTCTCTGGTATGGTCAGAAATCTCAATGCAAACGATCCCCGCGTCGAATCGAACGTGGAGGTCATTCGAGAATACCTGTGCGTCGAATTCAAAGGGTTTGAGGTTACCGAAAAGAAAGAGGTTCCCGTCTCATACATATTTACCGTGACGAGATCGGTAGACGAGCGATACCAATTAAAGATTTTCTGGGCACAGCTTTCAGACAAGGTCAACACCCCTGAGAGAACCAAGAAGTGCCTGGTCACGGATGATGTAGCTGGAAGGATGAAAGGCAAGTCCCAGGGGGAATATTTCCTGTGGGGGAAGTACTAAGGCACCACGAGGCTAGGTCGTTTCGAACCACTGCTTCAGATCGTATCGATAGTTCCAAATGGCGACCGCCACCCAAGTTGTCTTGATCTGAAGCAGTGGCTGATTCTGCATATAAGGTTGGGCACCCACTTTAGCCTCTTCCAACGTCTCAAAGATTTCGGGGACCTGTTGCTGATTGACGAACAGAATATATCCTTGTACTGGCTCGCTTATCATCTCCGAACCTTCCTTTCTTTCCTTACCGGCCACCCCCGTTGCCCCGATGCTCGCCCGATCGCCCGAAGGAAGTCAAATACACCACGCGGCCCTTGTGCCTTCGTTCGGTTCTCCCTACAATACGCCTCCCTTTGCGAAGCCGATGTATGGCGAATAATAAAGCAAAGACTCAACCAAAGCCTCCACCGAAGGCCCCGCCAGAAGTTCAGCCAAACAAATGGTTACCTTGGCTGTTGTCCTCAGGGTTAACCTTAGCCATAGCCTTGGTTGGCTGGGCATACCTTCATTTCACTAATTACTTCGAACTCATTGTAGACCAACAGATCGATACTAAACTTCAAAGGTCTGTTGAGAGTATCGATAAGAAAGTCCAATTGACCAACGACAAATTGGTGGACCTGGGCCAGCGGGTTGCCAAAATAGAAGGAAAACTTGAAGGCGTCAAGATACAAAACCTATCCATGCAGCCTAACAAGAGGACCAATGCAAAGCAGGCCTCGGAGATGTTGAATACAGCTAAGAAAGAAGGCACGAAGCTTGATCCCAAAGTGATTACGAGTGCGGGACAAGCATTTATTTCAGCAGGGGTAGATAGTGGCGATCCTGATGTCTGGCAGACAGGACTTGCGTTTCTCGATTATCGCTCCTTCTTAAACTCTGCACTAGCCCCTCCAACGGACAAGTTTACGCCCAGAGACAAACAACATATTCCCTGGAAGTTCACGTTACCTATAACCGCTTTAAAACCAGACGAAGTAGGTCGGCTTAGGACGGGGAAAGCAGCTCCAGCTGATAGGGCGGCGGTTTTTGACATTATTGGCTCACGACAGAATGTAGATGAAAAAATTGGCTTCGAATTCCTTCTAATTAATGTACCTTCTATCAAGTTGGACGGCTATAGATTGAAGAACATAGTCTTTACTGACACCAAGATCATATATGACGGCGGACGGGTGGAAATGGAAAATGTCTATTTTGTTCATTGCACCTTCGAGATATCCAAGCGAGCGAATGGAAAGAATTTCGCTAGCTCCGTCTTGGCGTCAGAACCCGCCACAACATTTCAGGCTGGGGGATAGCACATCTACGTGTGATCCTTGGCCCCTCCTCACTGTTGGAGAGGGCGCATTAGACTGTTCAATTACCTATTCAACTTGAGGACTTCAGACATCGCATTGCGCGGTGCCCTTCCTACCTTCGTGTCCAACTTATTCTGCTTATCCGCCCTCATCGCAGCATCCAATAGAGGATACTCCCGGCGAACCTGCATCATTGCCTTGTCTTGGAATCGATGCTGAATCTCCCGAAGCATATTGGCTCGGCTGCTTGCCGTATACCAACTGTTCCCATCCGAGGCGTTCACATAGGCCGGTGACTGCATCCTCTGGTTGAATGCCTCAGGTAGACCGTACCCGGAGAGTTCAAGCCACCGATCATAGGCAGACTGCCCTTGTCGATTCTTGAGCTGTGTCAGGTCGGCATTTCCCACATGCTCACTCGGCGTGTTGAATTGTGACTGCTCGTCGGACTGGAAGTAACCCTCTCCAGCGTAGACAGAGCCCCTAACAAAACCCATAGCCAAATGAATCTCATCATGGTAAATTCCCCCTTCAAGTAATGGTTGATGGGTAACGGGCAATCTGTTCCTTAACCCTGTGGACAACATACATAACCTCTTGAGGAGGCTATCTTGTTAAGATTTACGTCAATTCATAGCCTCGTCCATCACCTTTAACTCATCCCACCACGAGGACCGGTCATGGGGAACGAGCCCAGGCTGGGCAGCAAGATTTTTTATAAGATTGGCGAAGTCAGCCAGATTGTCGAGCTACCGGCTTATGTGTTGCGATTCTGGGAGTCAGAATTTCCATTTCTGAGGCCGAAGAAAAGTCGAGGGAATCAACGGCTCTATGTTAGACGAGAAGTTGAAACGGTGCTGGAGATCAAGCGGATGCTCTACGAAGAGGGGCATACGCTCGCAGGTGTCAAACGATATTGGGCCAGGCGCAGTCGGGTGGCAAGCCAACAGGTACGCCCCAAAGAACTTGCGAAAAAACTGCGAGGGAATCTCCAGGCGATTCTCAAGATTATGGAGTCGCACTCCAACTAACCACAGCGTGTTTCATCCCTTTCGATCTGGTTATACTCAGGTCTCTTAGGGTCATGCGGGAAATGGTGTAGTTGAATAGACTGTGTCGGGGCGTGGCGCAGCCCGGTAGCGTACTCGCTTGGGGTGCGAGTGGTCGGCCGTTCAAATCGGCTCGCCCCGACCAATACAGACAGTGCTGAGAACTGAGATGAACAGGATAGTGTCGTACTCGGTTCTCAGCGCTCAGCACTGAAACAGCGAGCTGCCGCCGGCAGCTTTTTTTGTCCCTGACGGACCCATGCGAATTTTGGTGACGAACGATGATGGGATTCACTCGCCTGGTTTGACGGCGCTCGCCAAGGCCTTGTCGAGATTGGGCGAGGTGTGGGTGGTTGCACCGGACCGCGAACGAACTGCCGTAGCGCATTCGGTCACGCTCCATAAGCCGCTACGAGTGCAGCAGCTTGGAACACGGATCTACGCCGTTAACGGCACGCCGGTCGACTGTGTGAATCTGGCCGTGCTGAATGTTCTGCCGGCGCCGCCCGATCTCCTTGTGTCGGGAATCAATAAAGGCGTGAACCTCGGCGACGATGTGTTGTATTCAGGAACGGTCTCGGCAGCGATGGAAGGAACGATTCTCGGTGTCCCTTCTATGGCGGTGTCACAGGAGGGGCAAAAACATTTTTATTTCGATGCCGGCGCTCGCTACGCCGTTCGTATCGCTCGCTTGATTCTGAAAGAAGGTTTGCCGGACGAAACACTGGTGAATCTGAATATTCCGAACCGGCCGTTCGAGTCAATCACCGGAATGCGAGTCACCTGTCTCAGCCGCAGGCGCTTCGACAATCCGATCATTGAAAAGATCGATCCGCATGGCCGGATCTACTATTGGATTGCCGGGACTCGTGTGTCATGGAGCCGAAGCAAGGACGCCGACCATGAGGCGCTTGAGCAAGGCGCGGTTTCGCTCACCCCCATTCACCTCGATACCACGAACCATGGAGTGTTGGATCGTTTCCGGAAATGGGAAACGGTGCGCCGGCCGAATGCGCGTCGGGTGGCTGCCCCATCGAAATCAAAAGGCAAACAGCGGAGCTAGAATAGTGTGGGGAACCTGATCGAAGCAATTATTACGGAGCTGAGCCGGTTTGTTGTGTCGACGATCTCAACATTCGGCTACACCGGTATTTTTATTACTATGGCTATTGAGAGCGCCTGCATCCCCTTACCCAGCGAAATTATCATGCCATTTTCCGGGTATCTTGTGAAGACGGGACAGTTCACGATGCTGGGCGTGACGTTGGCTGGCGCTCTTGGGAACGTCGCGGGGTCGGTTGTGGCTTACTACGCCGGCGTATGGGGAGGCCGACCTTTCGTCGAGCGATACGGACCCTATGTGTTGGTATCGAGAAAAGACATCGAGATGGCGGATCGATGGTTCGCAAAATATGGCGATGCCGCGGTATTTTTTAGCCGGATGCTTCCGGTCATCCGGACTTTCATCTCCTTGCCGGCCGGTATTGCTCGAGTAAATATCTATCGGTTCATCCTCTACACATTTCTCGGTGCATTGCCCTGGTGTTATCTTTTGGCCTACATCGGTGTGAAAATGGGAGAGCAGTGGGAGCACCTGAGAGACTATTTCCATCAGTTCGATATCGCGATCGGCGTCTGCCTGGCGCTTGCCGTGGGCTATTTTCTCTGGTCCCATTGGCCGAGGCGCCGCATCACTCCGGAGTTGTAACCGGCCCATGCTCTCGATTTACAACACACTCACCCGGAAAAAAGAGCCGTTCCAGCCTCTTCGGCCAAAGACGGTCAGGATGTATGTCTGCGGTGTGACGGTCTATGACTACTGCCATATCGGTCATGCGCGTAGCGCGCTCGTGTTCGATGTGATCAGACGCTATCTGGAATTCAGCGGCTACAAGGTTGAATTCGTCAAGAACTTCACTGATGTGGATGACAAGATCATCAAGCGGGCGAATGAACAGGGCGTGAGCTGCGACACGATCACGGCGAAATACATCCAAGCCTATTACGAAGATATGGGGAGACTGGGCATTCGCCAAGCTTCCATCGAGCCCAAGGCCACAGAACATATGACCGACATCATCCATTTGACAGAGACTTTGGTGAAGAAGGGATTGGCTTATCAAGTCGATGGAGACGTGTATTTTGAAGTGGCCAAGTATTCTGCGTATGGCCATCTCTCAAAGAGGCGGTTGGACGATATGCAGGCCGGCGCACGCGTGGACGTGGATGAACGTAAGCGCCATCCGATGGATTTTGCGCTTTGGAAGAGCAGCAAACCGGGAGAGCCGTCATGGGAGAGTCCATGGGGGGCCGGCCGTCCCGGTTGGCACATCGAATGCTCAGCGATGTCTATGAAGCATCTCGGTGAAACGTTCGACATTCATGGTGGAGGGATGGACCTGATTTTCCCGCATCACGAAAATGAAATTGCCCAGTCTTGCGGTGCCACCGGGAAAGAGTTTGCTCGGTACTGGGTTCACAATGGTTTTGTGCAAATCAACCAGCAGAAGATGTCCAAGTCCCTGGGGAATTTCTTCACGATCCGTGAGATCTTCGAAAAATCTGAGTGGTCGGTAGAGGTCACTGGAGAAATCCTCCGATACTTCCTTCTCTCTACACACTATCGAACGCCACTCGACTTTTCAGATCAGAGCTTGAGGGAAGCGAAGAATGCGTTGAATGGGTTTTATGATCTCTTCGCACGGTTGGCCGAAACGGAGCAGGGTTCGACATATCCTGATGAGAAAGCCGGTTTCGATAGTGGCGGTGCCGTGGAGTTGTTCGAAATTGCCATGGAAGATGATCTCAATACTCCTGAGGCACTGGCAGCGCTGCAGGATTGGCGTAGCAAATGGAATAAGAAATTGATCGAGGGGCTCTCAGCTGCAGCTAAGCGCTCGGCGTTGAATGACTTCCGAGAGCGGGGGAAGATTCTCGGGTTGTTTCAATTGGAGAGGTGGCAGTTTAAACCTGCGGTAGGCACTCCATCGGACAGGCAAAGTTCGCAAACCGTTCTGACGGACCATGACATAGAAGGCAAGTTGGTCGAACGCAATGAAGCCAGAAAACAGAAAAACTTCAAGAAGGCCGACGAGATTCGTCAGTTCCTCGCGTCCCACGGCATCGTCATCGAGGACAAGCCCGACGGCACCAGCCGGTGGAAGCGATAGTCCGCCGGAGCTGATTTACGGGCTGCATGCCGTGCGCGAAGCTTTGCGCGCCGGATCGCGCCCGTTGCAACGCCTGCTGATGCTGCGGACCGATCGGCAATTTTTCGACCTCGCGCAGATGGCAAAGGCGCAGCGAGTTCCCGTTCACATCGAACCTCCTCCTGCCTTCGATCGACTGATACCAGGCGGACATCACCAGGGTGTCATCGCGCTCATCGCGGCAAAATCCTACGACACCACGGAGCAGATTCTTGATCGGGCCAAGGCGCGAGGTGAGAAGCCCTTTCTCGTGCTCCTTGATGGGGTTGAAGATCCGCACAATTTGGGTGCGGTTTTGCGGACAGCTGAAGCCGCGGGTGTTCACGGGGTGTTCATCCCAGAACGGCGTGCTGTTGGTTTGACGTCTGTGGTGGCGAAAGTGTCAGCTGGAGCGCTGGATCACATTGCTGTCGGGCGCGTGGGCAACCTGATTCGCCTCATTCAGGACCTCAAGAAAGTCGGCCTGTGGGTGTATGGCGTGGACCCACAAGCGGTGAAGCTTCATACCGACATCGACTTGACCGGCCCGATCGCGCTGGTGCTTGGAGGGGAAGGAGAAGGTCTTCGCCCTGGTGTGTTGGGAGAATGCGACGATCGCATTAGGATTCCGATGCAGGGGCGTGTCCAGTCGTTGAACGTCTCAGCAGCAGCAGCTGTCACCCTGTTCGAAGTGGTCCGCCAGCGCTGGAAGTGTGTCGCGACGTCGTCGAAGCCTACCGGATCTTGATTGTCCCGTCTTGGATCGCAGTTTTGAGCAGCTGGGCGGTATTCGATACGCGCATCTTTTTCATCATGTTGGCTCGATGGGCCTCAACGGTCTTCACGCTGATCTTGAGTCGTTGACCGATTTCCTTGTTTTTGAACCCGGCCCAAATCAGTTCAAGAATTTCTTTTTCCCGGCTGGTCAGCGATTCAGGCCGCTTCTTACGGGGCGGAGGGGTCAGATTGGCCAGGGAAGGCTTGGTTTTCGTCTTTGCAGTCCGTGCCATTATTGTGTTCTCCTTTAACGAATAAAAAATAGTACGGTATAATTCACGTCGATGGGGCGAGGCTAAAATAAACCCTTACCCAGTCCGCTTCAATTATAAGAACTCTCTCGTCATAAGTAAACCGTAGGAGCCCGGTTCAAGTGAAGCTACTTAGTTTATTTCATATTCACTGCGAAATGACCCAGGTGTTTCGCGCCGGACTCTGCGCCCGAGTCGATTATGCATGAATGGGTTCTCTATGTTGTGGTCGGGGCCCTCGGTGCGCTGATCGGCAGTTTTCTCAACGTCTGCATCTTCAGACTACCTCGAGGTGAATCGATCGTCTGGCCGGGCTCTCATTGTCCCTCGTGTGCTCATCCCATCGCGTTCTATGACAATATTCCGATACTGAGTTACTTGTGGCTTGGTGGACGCTGCCGTGCTTGCCGCACGCCGATTTCAAAACGATATCCCCTTGTCGAAGTCACCAATGCACTGGGCTATCTCACCGTCTTATGGTATTTCGGCCCTACCTGGACCGCCGCGCTCTATGCCCTGCTATTTTCAGCGTTGGTTGTGGTGACAGGAACGGATCTCACGCATAAAATGATCCCCAATGTTATCACCATACCAGGGGTGGTGGTCGGACTTCTAGGCGCTGTGACGGTATTGCCCGTCGGCGTGATCAATTCTGTGGTTGGTCTGATGGTGGGAGGCGGTATCCTTTGGCTCTTGGCCTGGTTGAGTCCCTATCTCTTCGGCAAGGAAGGTATGGGAGGCGGCGACATCAAGCTGTTGGCGATGATCGGCGCATTTCTTGGCTGGAAGCCGGCGCTCCTCACCATTATGATCGGCTCGCTCACTGGCTCTATCATCGGCGTAGGTTTGATTGCGCTGCACGTCATCAAGCGCGATGATTATATCCCCTTTGGCCCCTTCCTTGTGTTGGGTGCCCTTCTCTCCATGTTTTTTGCCCAGCCGCTTCTCGATTGGTACCAAGGTCTTCTCGATCCTGCTTTCTAATCCTCTCCCTGTATCTCTTCGGGCGAATCCCTGTATCTAAATCGCAAGACGGTTTTTAGTTTTCTTCCTTATTTTCAGCCAACGATAGACCAGCTCTGCTTCTTGTTTCCTCGTGCAATGCGAAATTGCGCGGACTTGCGAAGTATTCTCCCGCTGCTCTGCACGATACGTTCATCATCTAGGTGTGGGTCGGGGCGGGCATGAGTCTTGGATATCCGGCCATCCTCGTAAGAAGAAATTTCGTATTAGAGGGAGATATGCCGAGAGAATTTCAGGGGCAGGAACACGGTTGGAGTTTGACAGAGCTTCTCACCGTACTGGCGATCATAGCCATCATGGCTGGACTGGCGGGGCCAAGTTATCAGGCATTGGCCGCAAAGGTGCAGGCACGTAGCGCCACTATAGAGATTGCTTCGGAACTCCGGCTCGCCAGGCAACTGGCGATGGCTAGGCGAGAGCGTCTTCGAGTCATATTCGATCGAGAGAGTCGCACAATCACGCTGCGGCGTGCGGATGCCGAGGGCATCCTTCATGTCTATGACTATGCGGACAAGGGAGTGATTGTCGAGGAACCAACCTCGGGTCCTGAACTTCTGTTTCATCCTAGTGGTCGATCAGTGACTCCGACAACCATTCGTGTCCGAGACAGTCAAGGCCGGGAAACAATTTTTACGGTGAATATCACAGGAAGAGTGTCTATCTCATGACGCAGAGTCAACGATTTCATGCAGAGAGTGGAGCCAGTTTTGCCGAAGTGCTGGTGGCGATGACGCTGACCTTGATTGGACTGGTCGGTGCGATGGGGGCATTTCAGGCAGCAGAGCGGAGTCTTCGAATGGGGACATTGGCGACGCGAGCGCTCGCGATGGCGGAATCACGGATTGAAGCAAAGCGATCTGCGAGATGGGATCGTCTCTTGCTGGATGATCTGAATCACGACGGTGTCCCGGACCTTGTCATGCATGACGATGGAGCTGGCGGCGATGTACTGGCCGGTGATGGAGTGTATTCCGGTCGTTGGGACCAAGATGGCGTGCAGCTCATCTGGACAGTGACGCCGAGCCATTCCACTTCGCTGTCGGCCTCAGGGCATGTTCGGATTGAAGCTCGCGCAATCTACGCTGCAGGGGAGAGTCAGCGAGAAGTGCGAGTCGGTACCTTACGGGCCAATCCCCTATTCGTTGGAGGCCGGTAACGTGACGAAATTAGGAGTAGACAGGATGCGAACGGAGCGGCAAACACGAGACACCCACCAGACAATGTGGACGGAGACAGGAACCAGCCTGATCGAACTGATGTTTGCGATGGCGGCTGGGCTAGTGGTCTTCAGTGCGACGCTTCAAGCCCTGTCCTATTTCCAGCAACAGTTTATGAGACAGCAACATGAGGTTGCGCAACAGCAAGATCTCCGCCTGGGGTTAGAAGTTCTTGGACAGGAATTGCGGCTGGCGGGGTCCGATTCTCTCACCGTCGCAACGTCGAGCTCGGTAGAGTTTTCGGCGAATCTTCAAGGCCTCTCGACGATGGTCACGGCAAGAGCAGAGGCCGGCCAAACGGTTCTGTCGGTGGAAGACGGCGGTGGGTGGAATGATCGGAAAACAATTATGGTCTGTTGGGCTGAGGGGTGCGAGAAGCTCGTTCTAGATCGTGATGGACAACGGCGTCTACTGACAATAAGGCAGCCGCTGACAAAGGCAATTCCATCCGGAGCCTTCGTCTTCCTCCTGAATCGGGTCCGCTATTACAGTCGTCATGATGACCAGGGTGTTCTGAGGTTGCTGCGGCAGGTTGACGGTGGGGCGAGTGTCCTGGTCGGAGATATCAGGGAGGCTCGATTCTCCTACTGGGACGAAAACGGACAGGTCGCGACTCAACCACCCTTCATCAGGCGGGTCGTGGTTGAAGTGATGATGTCTGATCGAGGGCTTCGAGCGGTTCGGGAGATCAGTCTCAGGACATAATAGAGGCGTTGCCAATAAGAAGGAAGGTAAAAAAATGAAGATGAGAGAACGGTACGCAACGACATTCATACATCGGGGCGAAGAGGGACATGTGCTTCTCGCTGCACTCATGCTGATCCTTCTGCTCGGAATCCTCGGTATGACATCTCTGCATCTGGCAGGTCAGGATGGACCGGGCATCAGCTCCATGAAAGAGGACAACACCGCACAGCAGCTGGCCGACGGCGCAGCGGATGTGGTGATGAGTTGGTTCCACGATTCTTCAGCTACTCCAACGGCCCTTATCGGATTGCTTGCCAAACGTCAAGGTGACCTCGCGAGCGGACCATCGTTCTTCGACGCCGCCGGGAGCTCACAGTTTGCCGGGACCGCGGACCGTCCCGACATCATACTTGATGCGGCAAACCAAGCGGACAATCAGACGCTCAATGATTCTCCCAGCGGTTTCTCCAATGCCTTAGGAGGGCTTGGTCGGATTCTTAAGTTGAAAGTCTATGGTCCTCTACAGCCAGGCTTGCTGAGCACGGTTGAAGTCACAGCGACTACGGTCGATCGCCGACCGATTACACGAACGGTTCAACTCCAGCTCGGGGCTGTAAAGATTCCCGCAGTTCGTGCCGCGGTACAAGTTGGACAGACTCTTGGATCCATGCAACCAGGCGGTGAATCCCCCGTCATGGTTCATTGGGGAGATCAACGAGTATTGGGCGATCTTGCGGTGCAGCGAGTCGAAGACCTTGCTCTGAAGCGCAGTGCAGCTCCAGTTACCGGTCAATCGTATGGCGAGATGTTGTATGCGCAGGATCGTTGGACGGAATATTGGATTGGAGGGACCGTCTCAGTCATTGCTCCTTCACCCGGTCAAGGTGCGAATCCCCCGTTTCCTGAAAACGTGCATCTGCACCAATATCCGTCGCCGGGAGTGAGACTTGATCAGTGGGACTACGACTCGCTCAAGAAGATCGCATTGCGCTGGGGGACGTATTATCGACTCGATCGCGCAGGGCAGCTCCATCCGCAGGGGGCTTCGGAATCTGATCAGGGAATCATACCTACTGACGTACTGGAATCTCAGATCATTGGAGACCATCGTGGATTGGTCTTCGTCGATACAATCGATGGGCAACTGCCACGAGAGGATAATATGGGAACTTTAGTATTGGAGACAGACTATTTCGAAGGTCTGTTGGTTGTGCAAGGTCATGTGGTGTGCAGGCCTCGTGCGGCGGGGAAATCAGTTCCGGCTCTCAGCCCCCCTTCACCGGAAACAGAATCGCTAGGGACAAGGGTGCCGGTGCAATTGTCGGGCATCCACGTCAACGGCTTGCTGTACGCGGCCGGTACCGTCAAGGTCGAACGATCCGCTCGAGTATACGGGGCAATCATGGCAGGTCGGAGTGTGACGACGATTGGAGCCGGTACTGGTATCGAAGTCTGGTACAACGCTGATTTGGCGAAGGGACTCTTTAGGGGACTTCCGGTTGTGTACCGGGAACCAGGGACCTGGTTGGCGAAGTACTAACAGACATGAAAAAAGAAAGGCAGTCCTCATGATGATCGAGACGGATATCGTAGCGAGTGGAGCTGGAGTGAAGAGGAGCAGCCGTGCGTCGAAACCTTTCCGTTGCGCGATTGAGCAAAACGTGCTCGATAGCTTGATCTGTCGTGGCGTTATCACTCTTTCGGACATGTCGACGGCGGTCGGCGATTCTAAGGAGGGCAGTGTTGATCTCGAAACGGTGCTCCTTGACCGCTATCGTGTCCCGAAAGATGTGTTGGGGTCCGCCCTGAGCGATTTTTATCAATGCCCGTATCTCCCCTATGACGAACGAACGATCATCGACGCCGACCTGCTCAAAACGCTCAATCTCGACTATCTCAAGAAGAACCTTTGGCTTCCAATTGCGCGTCATGGTTCACTGATCGACGTGCTCACCAGTGATCCGCACGATTTCGACAAAAGCTGGGACGCGCGTCGCACATTTCCTGGAATGACCATTCGCTATGCCGTAGGTTTGCGTCGTGACATCGAGCAATTTATCCATCTGGCCAGCGGTCAGGGAACCAACGGCTCCATCGGCGCCATTCTCGGTGAGTTGGTCAATGATATCCATCTTGAGCCTGCTATCGATTCTGTATTGGGTGAGATCGATGAGAACGACTCCGCCATTGTCCGACTGACTAATCAAGTTATTGCCGAAGCAGACCGCCTCGGTGCATCCGACATTCACATTGAACCGTACGAGGATCGAAAGGACATGGCTGTGCGTCTGCGCATCGACGGTACGTGCTCGACCTTCATGAGGATCCCGGCGATCTATCGACGTGCGGTCGTGTCACGCATCAAGGTCATGGCCAATCTTGACATTGCAGAACGCCGCAAACCTCAAGACGGAAAAATCCGGTACCGGTTGGCGAAGGATCGTGAGGTCGAATTGCGTGTCGCGACCTTGCCCACTTCAGGACAGGACGAAGATGTTGTGCTGCGTCTTTTGACCGCCAAGCAGCCTATGCCGCTTCACGCCATGGAGTTTTCCCCTGTCACGTTGCAGGCCATTCAAGCCGTCGCAGAAAAACCGCATGGGATTATCTTGTGTGTCGGGCCGACCGGATCTGGGAAAACGACAACGTTGCACGCGATTCTCAAGCGCATCATTACAGACGAGCGAAAGATTTGGACAGCCGAAGATCCCATTGAAATCACCCAGGATGGTCTTCGCCAAGTCCAGGTCCATCCGAAGATCGGCCTCACCTTCGCGACTGCGATGCGGGCATTTCTGCGTGCGGACCCCGACGTCATCATGATCGGCGAGATGCGGGACAAAGAAACAGCCGACATCGCCATAGAGGCCTCGCTTACCGGCCACTTGGTGCTCAGCACCCTGCATACGAATAGTGCAGTTGAAACGGTGGTCCGGTTGTTGGATCTCGGGTGCGATTCGTTTAATTTTGCCGACGCTATGTTGGGAGTGCTTGCCCAGCGTTTGTGCAAGAGGATTTGCATCCAGTGTAAAGAGGCCTATCATCCGAGTCGGGAGGAGTTTGATGAGTTGGTGCAGGGATACGGCGCGGAGGACGGGGCCACTCTCGGTATCGAGTACCACGCGGACTGGAGCTTGTATCGTGGACGAGGCTGTGAGGTCTGCAATCGAACCGGTTTCAAGGGGCGGATTGCATTACACGAATTTTTAAGAGGATCGGAAGAGATGAAGCGGCTGATCCAATCAAGAGCCAGAACTGCCGATATACTCAGCTTGGCAATGAAAGAAGGGTTGACAACCTTGGTACAAGACGGGATTCAAAAAGTTCTCCGCGGAGAGACGACCTACCGTCAAGTCAGAGCTGTGGCAGTGAAATAGCTGTTCTGAGCATTCGTTTCGGGCAACGCACCCTCGTCTAGGCTCCCCTGGTTTTAATAAATCTCCTATTAGGGAGTCCTCCTTCTTCGTCAAAAATTGTCTCAAGTACGTCCGAAAAGCGTCTATGAAAAAGACGTAGTCCCCTGATGCTCTCTTGAGTATCAATGACTTACGGGTGGCTCCATCGGATGTTCATAACGGCACGTCCCTTGCGTGAAGGTGACTGGTGCTATGGGTGTATCTGGTCAAAACTGGACGGATTGTATGCTCGGACGGAAGAAGTACCAAGCTGGTTTCACACTGATCGAAGTCATGATTGCCGTAGCCATTGTAGGAATCGCATCAGTATTAGCCGCCCCCAACATCGGCGAGTGGCTGGCTCGGTACGATTTGAAGCAGTCGATGAGCGAGGTTGCCGGTGATATGAATCTGGCGAAATTGGTTGCCATGAATAGAAATCGGCAGGCCACTGTCACAATTCAAATGGCTGGCTCACTAGTTCAGGTGAGTGGGATTTCTGGAGGGCAAGAGATATTTGGCACGAGAATTCTGCCGTCCCGTATCAACGCACTTCCCGGGGGAACGACAACCGTGAGTTTTTCATCTTTGGGGTTGAGCACGGTAACGGCACCACAAACGATCCAAGTGCAGAACGATAAGGGTCTCATATATTCCCTGTCGATCCTTCCATCTGGAAAAGTCACATGGTGTGCCAAGGCCTCATGCCCATGACGATGGGGATATGGTGGATGGACTGGGAGCCTGATTAATGAAGCACGGTCAATCTGGATTCACGCTAATAGAGAGCATGGTGGCAGCCACGATATTGGCTATTGGACTTCTCGCACTTTCCGGGATGCAGTCCATGTCGCTCAAGAAAAACGTCAGCGCAAACGAGTTGACGAGAGTGAGCAATCTCGCCGCTGACATGGTCGAGCGAATCCAATTCAACCGTCGTAATGTGGCACGTTATCACAATATCAACGTGAGTTCGACTGCGACAAGCTGCCCGACTGCCGTAATCGACGTCATGGCGAACGGAGACTGTACACAATGGCGAACGTTATTGCTCGGCTCTGGTCTCAGCAACGTAGTCGGTACGGTTACGCTCAATCCGATCCCTCCGACCGTGGATGTATTGGGGTTGACCCGTAGTACAGTGACGGTACGAGTAGATTGGTTAGCCAATTCCAATGTAGGAGGTGGGCCAGCCATGACGAAGTCGATTACCTTGGTTACTGTCGTCGCACCAGAGTGAATGTACGAAACTGGGGATCAAGTATGATGCATTTGGGTCATAAAAAGTACGATCGGGGGTTCACTCTGATTGAGTTAATGATTGGCCTCGTTGTGACGAGCATCATCGTGGTTGCAGGCTTCACCGTACTGACGACGACCGATAGATCGACCAAAGTGAATGAGCAAGCCGCTGGTACGCAACAGAATGTCCGGTTAGCGATGGAATTGATTGCCCGGGATGTCAAGCTGGCAGGGTTTAGGATGCCATTATCGCCCAACGTGCCTGTCGGGGGGACTGCAGGAAACTGTGGGCCTGGTGGAACACCTTCAGCAATTAAGCCGGTAGATAAGGTGTCTGGTGTATCGGCCATTCCAAACGACAATGGTCCCGACAGCCTTTCTCTCGTCGTACCGAGAACTAACCCAGGGTGGACATTGTCCGCCGCCGCTCCTGGGGCGGCAACTTCGTTCAACGCCATTACGCTGAACGCGACAGCGGTTACACAAATGCAAGCCGAGGGCATGGCCGACAATTCCAACGCCTATGTCTCGATCGGTGGTGTGGTGACGGGACAGGTCACAACCAGCAGCAGCGCGACGGTAAATCTCAACAGCACGTTCAACTTGCCCACAACATTTCCTATTGGTACCCAGGTCTATCTGTTGCAATGTATTGACTATTCGATTGGAACGACCCAGGCGGCTTGTGGCACCACTGGTCCTTGTTTGCTACGAACGGTGGACACAGGGACAGCGCCGACAACCACCACGAATATCGTCGATGGTGTCGAGGACATCCAATTTGCCCTAGCTTGCGACGGCTGCAACACCACTATCAAATCTGGTGTGCCGGACGGTGTGATCGACGATTGGAACGCCAGCAATACGTTCGACGCTGTGGATTGGCAAACGAATCGAGTCTGGGCTCCGATGACGTTCGATCCTGCCACTATCCGGCTCGTCCAAGTCAACGTCGTTGCAAGACAAACGACGGCCGATCAGGGTCACGGTGAATCGCAGATGGCCGGTGTTCTGACGCCTGGCCCTCTGACGGTCAGCGACCACCTCCATTCAGACGACCCAGGGTATGTTGCATCGACCTATCAGCAGTTTCGTCGCCGTGTGTTAACCAGAACTGTCGACGCAAGGAATGTCGCGCAATGAACCGGGTCATGAGGGTGAATACGATGTCGGTGAAAGTAACGCGTCACGTCGTCAAGGACGAACAGGGATTGGCCTTTCTGATTGTGATGATTCTCACGTTGATCCTGACCGTCCTCGGTGTTGCAGCTATGACGGTCACGGGGCTCGAAAATCGTATTGCCGGATTCCAACGGACGACAGAAACAGCAGCCGACGCCGCCGAGTCTTGCATGAGCACCTCGGTAAAGATTATTCAGCAGACGTTCGAAGCCGGGAACGTTCCGGCAGCTTTAGTTACGGCGACGGGGCCGGTGCCCACGGGAGCAGAAACCGCTGCCAATCCATCCCTCAGTCAGGAGATAAGGGGGTCGATGGGGGCAGAGAATCATGCGGACACTATCACAGGAGCAGGAGCCATGGGGCCAGATTATAGTCAAACGGTGAACGGGTATTCCGTGCTCGGTGACATAGATCGGCTTTATGCACAGGCCAAACCCGGGTCGGGAATGGCAGGTCTTGCAGGATATGATGGGCTCGGAACCGGAAGTGCCGCTGGGGGATCAGAGGTTCTCTTTCGTGTGGACTGTCGAGCGACGTTGGCAGCGACCGGGACAGAAAGCCGTATCGTGGCGATTTATGCCTGTGTGTTGAATGGAGAATGTCAGCGGAAAATCTAGAGCGGTGAAGAACAGACAGGGGTAGGTGGCAAAAGACACAAGGAAACATTGCGCGAGATGCCACACGAAGGAGCAAGATCATGAACAAATTGACGATAACTCTCCTGCTCGCAGTCGTGAGTAGCCTGGTTCATCATTCGGCGATTGCCCAAGTGACCATGAACAACTATACGGCCTACCCGCCGTTCATTACCAAAACGGTGCCACCGGCCGTCATGCTCATGACGACGAAAGATCACCGGCTCTTTTTCAAGGGTTACAACGATATTGTGGATCTCGATGCCGGGACAACGGGTGGTGATACGGCGGTCGACATGACCTACAAAGATAATATTGACTACGTCGGCTATTTCGATCCGAAGAAGTGTTATGACTTTGTGGGCGGGGCTGGATTTACTGCCACCGGTCAGTTTGAGCCCAAGGCCGCCGGTACAGGGACCTATAACCATTACTGCTCAAGCCGATGGAGCGGCAATTTTCTGAATTGGTCAACGATGGCGCGGATAGACATTATCCGGAAGGTATTGTATGGCGGGAAGCGCATAACGGACGCGGCCGGAACGTCTACGTCACCCAACAGCGGTTCGACTGGGACCACTGTGCTGGGAAGGACCGTGATTCCTCGAGATGCCCACGCCTGGGCTAAGGTCTATACCGGAAGTGATCTGAGTTCTCTCGTTCCCACTACAGCGCTGGGGATCGGTAGCGGAGCGGTAACGATTTGCAATACCAACAGTGTGAGCACAGAAACCGTCGGGTACATGATGGTCTTGGATGGAAATTATCCTGACGCCGATAGTACGGAAGTCTCACAATGCTATAAGACGAAGGATAGCGGTGGGATACAATTTTCTCTTGGGGCCACAAATGCCATTCTCAAGCAGACCTATCGGGTTGCGGTGCTCGTATGTGACAGGACGGTCTTGGGGCTTGCGGGCCTGGAATCGAATTGCGACACCTATTACAACGATAATGGGGCAACCCCGCCGTTGACCTATACCTACAAACCAAATGGATTGCTGCAGCGGATGGGAGTGAATAGTAACGGAAGCATTGGAACGAAAGACGATACCACTACGATGAAGATTGGGCTGATGATGGGAAGTTATGCCAAGAATTTTAGTGGTGGTGTGCTGCGGAGCAAGATCGCCGATCTCTACACACAGGAAGTCGATCGCACCAACGGAACGATTCTGAGCGGATCCAAGATCATCAAGAACTTCGACCGCATTCAGGTTGTCGGGTACACGTTTCCCTCCGGCGGCCCTGGCGGAGGATATGGTTCAACCCCCGCTCCCGAAGGTGATTGCAACAGTGTCGCGCCTCCGGAAGCCACCTGTCGTAGTTGGGGCGAACCGTTTGCCGAAATGTTTTATGAAGTGATCCGTTATTTTGCGGGGCTTGCAGGCTCGGGCAATGCTACATCACAGTTTTATCAGACCAGTGGAGGCCCGGACAACGGTCTCCTTGGTTTGACGACAGAGCCCAACAACGGCTATGGAGATCCCTTCACCGGTTCGCCTCCTGCCTGCGAATACTGCGCCAAGCCCTTCGTCTTGATGTTCGGGGATGCCTTCCCTTCGCACGACTCTGACCAGCTCCCGGGCGCGAAATCCTGGACCACCGTTCCCACTCAAATCACTCCCACTCCCAACGATACAGGATTGAGCATGTCCACCCTGCTGTCGAACTCGGGGATGGATACGTTGGAGACCGGGCTAGCCAACCTCATGATTGGTGAGGTCAACGGAGCGACAAACAAACAATGTTCGATTAAAGCCGCGGGAAGCTTTTTTAACATCCGAGGCCTCTGTCCGGAAGAACCAAACAAGTTTGGCACTTACTATCTTCCGATCCTGGCGCATTATGCCAAGACAACAGATCTTCGCGGGGCATTGGGAAACGACACGACCAACACGATCAAGCAAAGCATCACCACTTATGCGGTCGTGGCAAGTACACCGGTTCCTGTTCTTGAATTTACAGTGGGCGGCAAGAAGGTTCAGCTTTCTTCGGTCTTCCACGACGGCTGCCCGGATCTTGCCACTAATGGGCCGGCCGGTGACACTAGCCGATTTTTGAACTGTACATCTTTGGGGCAGGGAGGAGACAACACCAAAGGACAACTCGTTGACTTTGCAGTCTGCCCAAACGATGCCGACTGGATTGCTGAACAAGGAGCCGGCAACAACTTTACCTCCTGCTACGAGATCATGTGGGACGATGGAGAGTATGGGAACGATTTTGATTTGGACATTCGTTACCGTCTCTATGTGAAGGATGATGGAGTGTCTTCACTGACCGTGAGGACGAAAGCCATTTATTCGAATTCAGGGCACACTAACTGGACCGGATTTTACATCAATGGCGTGACGGGCGGAGCACCGGGAAGCACCGGTTCGGGCGAATACTACGAAATTCGTTGCGGCGGAAGTTTCACAGGAATTTCGCCGAGCAATACAGATTGTGACAAATATGACGGGACCGAAACCGCCGTCAACACGCGGACCTTCACTGTCACGGGGACGAATGCCGGTCTCTTGAAAGATCCCCTCTGGTATGCGTCGAAATATGGAGGGTTCAAAGATAGCGATAAGATCGCGACTACCGGATACAACTTGCCGGATAAGACCTCGGAATGGGATGGGGATGGCAACGGGGTACCAGACACATACTTCTATGCGCAAAACCCATTGCAGCTGGAAGGGAAACTCGCGGCGGCCTTCGCGGCGATTCTGAACCAGACTTCGTCAGGGACGGCAGCCTCCGTATTGTCGTCGTCAACCAGTGGCGAAGGCGCATTGTATCAATCCTACTTCTATCCGACACAGTTCGAAGCCGAACGGGAAATCAAGTATACAGGCTATGTCCATGGGCTCTTTGTGGATGCCTACGGAAACCTTCGCGAAGATACAAATGGCGATGGTCGTCTCCGCCTGATAAACGAAGATCGCATCGTCGTCACGCGCTATGACGTAATCAACGATAAGCTCGTAGTGGACATGTATGCGGATACAAACGGCGACGGGAAAGCCGATCCATCCAGAGATGCAGTTGCTCCGTTTGATGGAGTGTTCGATACGGCGGTCTGCGACGACTCCCCGCATCAATGCGATAAATCGCTCTCGGATATTACGCCGATCTGGGAAGGGGGTCGCCGATTGGCAATTATGCCTCCTGCAAACCGGAGCATTCATACCTGGGTGGATCTCAACGGCGATAAAGTGGTGGGTTCCGGTGAATTCGTTTCATTCGATACCACTAATCAGAGCAAGATAGCTGGGTATCTCAATCTCAGCGGAGCCCCGGCGGTCTATACCGCCGCCAACGTCATCAATTTCATACGCGGTACTCAAATTACAGGTCTCCGCGACCGCATGCTCACAGCCAAAGATGACAGTGGGACGCCAACCTCGATGGTCTGGAAGCTCGGTGACTCCGTGTATTCAACACCGGTCGTCGTGGCCACACCAAAAGAACGGCTCGACATTCTCTACGGTGATGATTCCTATGTGGCGTTCTATCAACAGTACAAGAACCGACGCCAGGTGGCGTATCTGGGTGCCAACGACGGCATGATGCATGCCTTCAATGTCGGGTTCTATAATAAGGGAGACGACCCCTCAACTACAGGGACTAATGAGATCGAACACGGATGGTTCTCGAACACGACCACGGCGGACGGTCGTGGTGTGAACCGCGGTGATGAACTCTGGTCGTTCATTCCTCAAGAATTGTTGCCGCACCTGCGCTGGCTGGCCGATCCGGCCTATACCCACGTATATTATGTCGATCTCAAACCGAAGGTCACCGATGCGCGTATTTTTACTGCCGATGCGGATCATCCGGGAGGATGGGGAACAATTCTGATTGGCGGGTTCCGCATGGGAGGAAGCTGCAACAACTGCACGGGTGGCCAGGCGACGCCAATGAGCTTCACCGGTGATTTCAATAACGATGGCTTGGTCGATGCGGCGCGAACCTTCTTCAGCGCCTATTTTGTCCTGGACATCACCAATCCGGAAAAGCTTCCTACGTTGCTGTGGAGCTATTCCGATACGAATCTAGGGCTCACGATGAGCTACCCCAGTGTGGTGCGCGTGCGTCCACTGGGTGGAGACAAGACGTTAAATACCGATGCCCAGTGGTTTGTCATGCTTGGGTCCGGGCCGACCAGCTACGATGCCGGGGTAGGGCAGGTCGGGAAGATGTATGCGGTGAATTTGAAAGACCGCATTACTTCGGCGGCCGCGACGACGGTGACGATCTTCGATGCTGGTGGAACAATATCGAGTCCACCCAACTCATTCGTCGGCGATCTTGTCACGATCGACCGGGATTTGGACTATCGGATGGATGTCGTCTATGGCGGAAAGGTTATCAATGCTTCGCCATGGGAAGGTAAGTTGATCCGACTCACGACTGGCTGTTGGAAGGCCTCGACCCCCGTGTGTAATACGGACCCGTTGTTGTGGGGTGTGCCATCGGGAGGCGCCTCTCCGGCACCGACGAGGGCGCCATCGGAAATCCTGTATCAGTTCAAAAATGCAGCTGGCGGAACGAAAAACACGTTAGGTCCAACGCCCCAGGCGCTTGGTCTTGCGCTGGATGATACCGGCAACACATGGATCTTTGCCGGGACAGGACGTTATTACACCCAACTCAGTGGAACAGGGGATAAGATCGACACGTCCGTTCAATTCTTGGTGGGTGTGAAGGATCCTGTGTTGCAAGGTTCAGGAGGGTGTGCTGATACGACGATCACCAGCTGTCGAATCGATGATACCCTAAACAATGAATTGATCGACATGTCGACCGCGACGATTTGCCAACTTGGCAACGGGACCTGTGACGGCACGACCACCACGCAGGTGACGAGCGTTCCTGCCATGGCGACTGGCGGGACATATGCTTCGCTCGTGTCGCTCGTGCAAAGCAAGAAGGGCTGGTTTACGAAATTGACGGTTCCCGCCGGTGGATTACCCAGCGAACGAGCCGTAGCCAATCCGGCTGTGATCGGAGGGATCGTGTTCTTCCCGACATTCTTGCCGAGTGGCGATGTCTGCGTGGCTGCAGGGTCCAGCTCTCTGTATGCACTGTATTATGTGACCGGCGGCGCCTATAGTTCGCCGATCGTCGGAATGACGGGGCAGAACATCAATAAGAAGACCAGTCTCGGTGAAGGGTTGGCCACAACGGTGGCTATCCACCTCGGGGCACAGGGCGACGGCACAACCGGGAATGGAAGTTTGAGCGGCGTGAAAGGCTGTTCGCAGTCCAGTACCGGCGCGATCAACTGCGTGAACGCCGGAACTGCTTCCGGGGTTGCAAGTCGCTATCTCTCATGGATTAATCAGCGGGATTAGGCAAATATCGTATGACCGGACACGGCGCGGCACCCACCATCAAGGTGCCGTCACTGTGATGCAAGGATGGAGGATCGCGTGAGGTTCGCAGCGTTTATCCTCGTCCCTTTGCTCGTCGGGCTTGTCGGTTGTACGGCAGAGCCTCCGCAGATGGAGAAAGGCACCGCAGCCAGCGGTAATCATCCTCCCGTTGTCCATTCCCTCAGCCTGGTTCCTAATCCCGTTGTTCGGCAGGGAGTTGTAACAGCAGTGGTGGAAACCAAAGATGCTGACCAGGATGAAGTGCAGTTGCGATTTCGATGGTTGGTGAACGATGTCCCCGTTCTGGGAGAGTCGTCCTCTACCTTTAATCCTTCAGGTACGAAACGTGGCGATCGTCTAACAGTTGAGGTTACTCCTTACGACGGAAAATTGGAGGGGACGCCGACACGGGCTGTCGATGGGGTGGGCAACACACCGCCAGTGGTAAGAGCAGTCGTGCTGGGACCAATCGAACCGAGGGCTGGAGAGGCGATTAAAGCTACTGTGGACGCGAACGACATGGACGGCGATGCGATCCGCTATACCTATCGCTGGTTACGGAATAACCAGGTCGTCTTGGAAGGCGAGCAAGACTTTCTGGATACCGCAGGGTTCTTGAGGGATGATGTGGTGGCTGTGGCCGTCATCCCTCATGATAAGGATGCCACGGGGAAAGAGGTGATGTCCCAATTGGTCACTCTTGCCAATCGTCCCCCGAAATTTACTTCCACTGCTCCTGCGTCAATGGCTCAGGGACTGTTGAACTATGCGGTTACAGCGGTCGATCCTGAGAACGATCCGGTGACCTTTTTATTGGAAGCGGCACCTCCTGGGATGACGATTGACGAACGGACCGGACACATTCAGTGGGTAGTTCCTACCGCCTCTACCGGCTCCTATCGTGTCCGAGTGGTCGTCAAAGATAGCCGTGAAGGGTGGGCCTCTCAAGAGTTTGACGTATCCATTAGTCCTTCTTCACCCTCGTAAATCGACTCTTTGTTCTTCTGCTCCATCCTTTTCTTGTCATCGCTGCCAATTGTTTGTTAGAATTCTCCCCAAGTATAAAGTGTTCTTCCAAACTGCGTGCGTAAACTAAAACTTAGAGAAGGTACCAATACTGCCGTTCTGTTCGGTCACCACGACCGGCATCTCAAGCTGATCGAAGAAGATCTGGGCGTGCGCCTCTCGGCACGTGGAGAAGAGCTCACTCTCGATGGTACGGCAGATGCTACCCGCCATGCGGAACGTGTGCTCACGGAACTTGCCACCCTTGCCAACGACGGAATGGTTCTCCAGCCGGACGACATTACCCACGCGTTGAACGCCCTTCGACAAAGTCCTGAAACTCCGATCAAAGAACTCCTCTCCAACGCCGCGACAATTGTTACAAAGAAACGGTTCGTTGCACCAAAAACGCCGACACAAAAAGCCTATATCGAAGCCATCGAGACGCATGACATCGTGATCGGCATCGGCCCGGCCGGCACAGGTAAGACCTATTTAGCAATGGCCATGGCGGTGAGCGCGTTGCTGAAGAAAGAAGTGAGCCGCATTATTTTGGCCCGACCAGCTGTTGAGGCTGGCGAGAAGCTTGGATTTCTACCTGGCGATTTGTACGCCAAAGTGAATCCGTATCTCCGCCCGCTGTATGATGCGCTGTTCGACATGATGGATATGGAGCGTGCCTCGCGCGCAATTGAGCGGGGCGATATTGAGATTGCGCCGCTCGGGTTTATGCGAGGCCGCACACTGAACGACTCGTTCGTCATTCTCGATGAAGCGCAGAATGCCACAGCGGAACAAATGAAAATGTTTCTCACACGGCTCGGGTTCCACTCCAAAGTGGTTGTCACTGGCGATATTACTCAGGTAGATTTGCCGCCTGAACGAGTCTCCGGTCTGATCGAAGTCCGGGAAATTCTGCGAGACATCGAGGGCATTGCATTCGTCTACTTCGACGAACGGGACGTGGTCCGTCACAGGCTGGTACAAGACATTATTAAGGCCTACGATCAGTATCAGATTCCTGGTCAGTCTTCCGGTTCCCCATCTGGTGCAGCAGGGCGGCGACCGTCGCCGGTGCCGCAAAATAAACATCCGAAGCCTGCCACCCCCTCCTCTCCATCTACGGATTCTTTGGGCCAGTCACATTAATGCCGGTCCATATGCAGAGTCAGGTCCGACGTTTCATGTTTGATCAGGCGCATCTGGAACGCTCGGCACGAAAGATTCTGGGCGACATTGGAGAACCGTCGGCTGAGCTGGGCATCCTGCTCGTGGGCAATCAGCGGATGCGGAGTTTGAATCGTCGGTATCGAGGAAAGAATCGCACGACCGATGTGCTGGCTTTTGCTGTACGAGAAGCTATGATGCCGCATGCCCTATGTGTTACGCAAAACATGCTGGGTGATGTGGTGATAGCCGTGCCGGAGGCAGCCCGACAAGCTAAACAGGGCCAGCGATCGCTGGACGAAGAGTTGATGGTGTTGTTGATCCATGGCATTTTGCATCTCTGCGGCTATGATCATGAGGGGAGTGAAAAAGAAGCGCGCCGGATGTGTCGTCGCGAACGGATGATTCAGCGGTCGCTGGCGCGGTTGCCGAAACGAGCGAATTGAGAGTTCGACCTTTCGGTACACTTAGGTCCTCGAGCCGAGGAGCGTATCGCACAAGGGCATAGGTAGATGCATGGGATGGCTGCAACGACTCAATGACGGGCTCACCAAAACGCGCGATGCCGTTCGCGGGTCTATGGATCGGCTGCTTGGCCGTGCGGCGGATCCTGCCATCTTGGAAGAATTTGAAGCAGCTCTTATCGCTTCTGATCTTGGCGCCCGTGTGGTGGAGCGTGTGATGGAACGCCTCAAGAAGCAGCTTCAAGGAACGGATGCCTCACAGCCCGGTCGAGTGCATACGGTTTTGCGAGAGACTTTACTCGAGGTGTTGACGCCTGTGCAAGGGCTGTCGTTGGAGCCGATGCTCGCGAACGGCCCTAAGCCCTTCGTGATTCTAGTTGTGGGAGTGAACGGTGTTGGAAAGACGACCACGATCGCCAAGATTGCACAGCGGCTGGCGCAGGCAGGAAAACGGCCGTTGCTGGTGGCGTGCGATACCTTTCGTGCGGCGGCGATTGATCAACTGCAAGTCTGGGCCGACCGAATCGGCGTCGACGTGATCCGTCACCGCCATGGAGCCGATCCAGCTGCCGTCGCATTCGATGGGATCGCCGCCGCGAAAGCGAGGCAGGTGGATGTGGTCTTGATCGATACGGCAGGTCGGCTGCACACGAAGTCGAATCTCATGGACGAACTTCGCAAGATTACTCGCGTCATCGCGCAAGAGTATCCCGGGGCGCCGCACGAAGTGCTCCTTGTGCTGGACGCGACGGTTGGACAGAACGCACTATCCCAAGCTCGTCAATTTCATCAAGTGGTCGGTGTCACAGGCTTGGTCCTGACCAAGCTAGACGGCACTGCTCGTGGAGGGATCGTTGTCGCAATTTCCGAGGAGCTTAAGTTGCCCGTGAGACTTATTGGAGTCGGGGAATCGGTCGAGGATCTGCAAGATTTTCACAGCGACGCATTCGTGGACGCGCTTCTCGGGACGACCGCCTCGCCCCCTGCCTAGCCCTCTGTGAGATCCCGTCGTTTTCTTCCTCGTTGACATCGTCTGTGTTAGGCTGAGATTTCAAATAAACCGGCATTCTGCCGGCTCGCCGCGTATTCTCGCCCACGAGGCTAAGCGATGATCAAGATTCTTATTATCGACGATGATCGCATGAACTGTGAGCTGATCCAGTCGATTTTCACCCGACATGGATATCAGGTACTATCGTCGACCAGTGGGATTGAGGGCTTGACCCTCTTTCGCCAGCAGGCCCCGCGTGTCACCATTCTTGATCTTCGCATGCCTGAAATGGATGGGTTGACCGTCCTGAAAGAAATCCGTGCGTACGACCCTCATGCCCCGGTAATCATCCTGGGCGGCGGAGCGACTGAGGATCAGGAAAATCAAGCGCGGGGATTACGCGTAACCGATTTTATCCGTAAGGGCTTATCGCTCGATGTGCTGGTCGAATGCGTCAATCGAGCGGTGCAGCTGCCAGCTAAATCTGTTCCTGCTCAGCCGGTAGCGGGTAATGCAGCCGTGGCCGATACGGGGGAAACGATCCTCGTCGTCGACGATGAGCCGTTGGTCCGCGACCTGCTCGTTCAGTTTCTCAGCCTCCGTGGGTATCGGGCACTCGGCGTGAAAGATGGCTTCGAGGCCCTCTCGATGATAGACCAAGCGTCTCCTGACCTGATTCTTCTCGACCTGCTCATGCCTGGCATGGACGGAGTCGAGGTACTCCGGCAACTCCGCCAGCGCGAATATATCGGTGGGGTGATCATCATCACTGGGAGTCACGACGAAGAGCGCCTCGATGAAGCATGGGCCTTGGAGCCACAAGAAGTTCTTGGGAAGCCCATCGATCTGGAAAAGTTACTGATGTCCATCCAGCTTGTGCTCGTCTGTCGCGAATGTTAAAACTCTTCCGATGCCGTTCGGAAGAAAGATCATTGCTGTTCTCTGTCTGTGTTTGACCGCGCTCTTCAGCCACGGGGCGCTTGGTATTGCCTGCGCAACCGACTCAGTCCTGCCGCGAGTTATTATTCGACATCATGATCTATTCGTACAGATCATTCCTGAACAGCATGCGCTCATCGCAAAGGACCGTCTGACCATCGAGGTGCCACAGCAGAAGAGTCCGATTCGTTTCTCCCTCGCCTCCACGCTTACAATCGACCGCATCGCTTTCGTGCAAGAATCGGCTGGGGTGGAATCTCCGCACGATGTCCCGTTTGAACTTGAGCGTGGTTCCACGCCGGAATCGGCCCAGGAGGTTCGTATCCCCTCGCAGGCCATGGCTGCCGGACTGGTGGTGTTGGATATGCACTACCATGGCACGATCAACGATCCGCCGCGAGATCCACGCCATCTTCGATTTGTGACACCCAGCGAGACTGCCGGACATATTGGGCCTGAAGGGGTCTATATCAGCAGTGAAAGCGCCTGGTATCCAGACATTCCTGAATCGCTCAGCACATTTACACTTCAGGTCGCCGTGCCGACAGGGTGGACCGTTGTGACTCAAGGGAGGCCCGGTGAATCGCACGCGTGTTCTGCCGAGCTCTGCCGCGACAAAAACATGATGATGGCGGAATGGGTCGTGACGCAGCCGAGCGAAGCTCTCACGCTGGTGGCCAATACATTTGTCTCGACATTTCGAGACTGGACGGCCAAGACTGGCCAACAAATCAGGCTCTCGACCTATCTTTTCCCCGACGATGCGCATTTGGCTGAGGAATATCTCGATGCGACGGCACGCTATTTGGAGGCCTATATCCCGCTGTTAGGCCCCTATCCGTTCGAAAAGTTCGCCGTGGTGGAGAATTTCTTTGCGAGCGGGCTCGGCATGCCTTCGTTTACTCTGCTGGGGAGCGGTATCATCAAGCGGCATTATGTGCAACCCTATGCGCTGGGCCATGAAATCGTGCATTCGTGGATCGGTAATGCTGTCTTCAATCGCGCCGAACGTGGGAATTGGGTGGAGGGCCTGACCACCTATCTGGCCAATTACTACTGGCACGAACTGGTGGGAGATCGCACGCAGGCACAGGACCAGCGCCGTCTGATGGTGCAGGGTTACAATCTCCACGTGCCGCCGGAGCGGGACTATCCGGTAGCGCAATTCACGCAAAAACTGGATGAGCATGATAACGCCATCGGCTACCAAAAGGCCGCGATGGTGTTCCACCTACTGCGTCAGGAGGTGGGAGAAGAGATATTTTGGCAGGCCGTGAAGGCTCTGGTGGCGCAATATCGCGGCAGGCATGCGGAATGGCGTGATCTTGAGCAAGTTTTTGCAGCAGAGAGCCGCCGGGATCTTCGGTGGTTTTTCGCGCAGTGGCTGGAACAGGATGGGGCCCCGGCGCTGTCGTTGTCGGAGGCCGTCGCTCGTCCTGTAGCCGGAGCGACGGCAGAGACTTTTCAGCTTGAGGCGACGATCGTCCAATCGAACAAGCCGTTCCGTTTTCCTCTCCAGCTTCGGATTCAGATGGAGGGTGATCGCACGGAAATGTTGATCGTACCGTTGCGCTCTCAGCGCGAAACAATCTCTGTCACGTTGCCCGCCCGCCCAATTGCGATCGATCTCGATCCCGAGTTCATGGCTTTCCAGCGAATCGCCCGGCAATCGCTGTCGCCGGTACTCAACCATTATGTCACCGATCGACGGAGATCGGTGCTATCGGCATTTACGGATGAGCCGGGTCATCCCTCGCCATTTCGGGACATTGTCGCGCGCATTGAATCCCAGGAGCAGCGGAAACCGGTCAGTGAACGAACGGCGATCATTCCCCTCGACAAGGATGGACTGTTTCCTCAGGAAGGTTCGGTGTTAGTATTGGGCGGTCCGGAGTTCCATACCGGGATTCAGTCGATCATGGCCAGGTATTGCGGTGAACGTGCGGTCTTGAACGATAGTGGGGTTACCGTGATGGGGACGTCGTATGGAGGGCCAGGACTCGCCCTGCTGGTGAGTTGTCACAGGGTCGATCGCCCAGGTAGTGTCGTGACGGTGTTCTATGCGGCCTCGCAACAGGCTGTCGCGAAGGTGGCTCGGCTGCTCTTTTTTTACGGATGGAATAGTTTCGTGCTGTTCAAAGATGGCGCAGTGGTTTCCCGCGGGGAATTGCCGCTCGCAAGCGATCGTAGGGAGGTGCGTCTCGATGCAAGCAGTCCCATTCGGTAAATGGTGCATACTTGGATTCGTCTGTCTGTTGCTGGGTGAGCAGACAGGGCAAGCAGAGGACCTTGCATCGAAAGCGTTGACGGTTCCCGCTCACCAGGCTGAACGGCATCTAAAGAATATTCGCCAACTGACGGTGGGTCGGCAGAATGCCGAAGCCTACTTTTCCTTCAGCGGAACCAAGTTGATTTTCCAATCCACGAACAATTGGATGAACGATACCAATGCGGCCGTACGCAAACCGGTCGATACCGGGTTGGGCTGTTATCAGATGTATGTCATGGACTTGGATAGCGAAACTGTTCAATTGGTGAGCACCGGCAAAGGGGCCACGACGTGCGGATACTTTTTCCCGGGGGATCGTCGCGTGTTGTACTCGTCGACTCATGCGTCGGGGCCGGGCTGCCCTCCGAAGCCGAAGCGAGAGGGGGCCTATCGCTGGGCTCTGGATGATTACGACATCTATGCCATCGGGACGGATGGGCAGGAGATGCAGCGGCTGACTTCCACGCCCGGTTACGATGCGGAAGCGACTATCTCGCCTGACGGTAAGGCCATCGTCTGGACATCCGTGAAAGACGGGGATTTGGATCTCTACGCGATGAACCTCGACGGCTCGAAGCCTCGCCGGTTGACCAGCGAGATCGGCTACGACGGCGGAGCGTTCTTTTCACCGGACAGTACGCGCATTGTCTATCGGGCGGCGCATCCCACCGATCAGGCGGAGATTGACAAGTACAGGGACTTGCTCAAGCAGAGTCTGGTGGAACCGGGGCAGCTTGAAATCTTCGTGATGAACGCAGATGGAAGCGGACAACGGGCGGTGACGTCGACCGGAGCGTCGAATTTCTCGCCGTTCTATTTTCCAGACGGCAAAAGGATCATCTTTTCATCGAATATTGAAACCAGAGGCGAGGGAGGCCGGCCAAGCTTTCATCTCTACGCGATCGGTGAGGACGGCCAGGGTCTCGAACGACTTACGTTCGACGGGCGATTCAACAGTTTTCCCATGTTTTCCCCGGATGGTAAGCGTTTGGTTTGGGTATCGGATCGCCAGGCCAAGACGCCTGGCGAATTCAATGTTTTTCTCGCCGACTGGGTTCCATGACGCTGTTCATCACTGAATGTGAGCTGAGACACTCGTAGACCGATTTTCATGGCGCTCTCGCGATTCACGCCTGTTGCAGCCTTCCTTCTTTCCATCTGTGCATTCATTCTCGCGTTCGCCGGGCTATTCGAATGGGATGCGCCGCTGACCCGTTTCATCCGTTCCCTCAATGATGTTCACAGAGATCACCTCGCCAATCCCTGGCTGGCTCAACTCAGCGATGTTGGAGACCGCCTGGGCAAGGGAGAGTCGCTGGTGGTCCTGAGTCTCGCGCTGCTGGCGGTCGGATATGGATTGAAGCATCCGCTGTGGAAAGATGCCGGCTGGCAGAGTCTTATCGCGCACGGTCTTGCCGCATTGAGCGCCAATATTTTGAAGCATGTCATCGGTCGTCCACGCCCCAAGTTCATGCATGCCGGAAATCTCGACCTCTCTCCGATCAGCGGTAGTGGATGGGACTCGTTCCCGTCCGGGCATGCGGCGGCCGCATGTGCAGTGGCCACTGTGCTGGCAACAAAATTCCCACGAGGGAGATGGCTGATTCTCGCGGTGGCAGTGGCCATAGCGGTGAGTCGGGTCATTCGCGGGTCTCATTATTTGACCGATGTAGCTGGGGGAGCGGCTCTCGGCTGTGTTATGGGCATGGTTGCCGCCCATCCTTGGCGCGAATGGCGTTCTTCGATTGCCATCGCTGTGTGTCGGATGACGCCGTATTTTGTCGCAACGCTCGCACTTGTCTGGACAATCGTGCATCTTCCGTCCGAAGCTTGGCCGTCGCAACAGCTCTTGTGGAGCGGCTTGGTGCTGACTCTGGCAGGGCTCGTAGGCCATGTGTTGTGGACCGTGCGGTCGTCATGGTGCCCTGAATGGCTGTCCGAATCGCTGGCTCGAGGTTTCGTGGGTCTGGGGTTAGGGATGACGGTCGGCTCCTTGTTCGTCACGACTGCCGTGCTGCTTGTCTGTGTTGCTCATTGGTTGGACAGGCTCCCTGGGCAGGCTGAGTCCATAGCGGAACGGCATGGAGGGTTATGGGTGGCCATGACAGAGGGGCTGTTTGTCGCGGCTATGCTGCTAGTGCTGGGCGCAAGTTATGCCCTGAAAGGTATCGTGCCGATGTAGTCTGGCTCCTTTGGTCTGTTTCATCTATCAGGCTTGACTCCAATAGGCCATCCATTCAATGGACGAGTTTGGCGGCGGGTGGAGGTGGTGGAGTGGCACTTTGTGGAATCGTCACCATGGGTTGGTTGGCGAGCAGCACGTACCCGTAGCGTTTCAGAATGGGGACCAACCCGGTTGCTTCAGCCGGCAGCTTCGATTGTGCACTTTCCGGTAAAAGGATTATCACTCTCTTAGTCTCTTTCAGCGCCGCCCGTATCTTGTCTTCCTCGCCAATGGGCACGAAGAGCGTTTTCCGTTTCGCGTAGAATACGGAGGATGGCCTCACTGTGCCGTAGGCAATGAATTGATCCTGGCGATCCAGATTCAGTCCCGCGGCATAGGCAAGTTCCTGCGGAGGCGCGACTACATATCGGTTGATGTGCGGGAACGAGATGACAATGACGATCAGCACGAGGCCGGCAAGGGTTCCCCCAGCGGCCCAGAATGCTCCTCCGCGCCGTTCGTCGTTCAATCCGAAATACCCTACCAACGTCATTCCGATTAATAACAGCGCTGCAATCAGATACGGGCCACTGCCGAGGTCCACCTGTCCGGCGAGTGGGAACTCTTTCACCATCTTGGACGCATAGGTGCTGTAGAGTGTGGGGAGACAGGCAAAGCCGATCGCCAGGAGATACCCTACAGCCATCATGAGATGGAGGGATCCTCGAATCCCTTTCGTCGTCGAATCTTGCAGGCATCGGGACCAGTATGAGGCCGTCAATAGGGCGGCAGCGGGAAACAGTGGGCCGATATAGTGAGGGAGTCGGGTTGCCGAGGCCGTGAAGAATACAAAGGTCCCCACGATCCATAGAGCTGCGAAGAGATCGAGTTCGGATGCGTCGGTGGGATTCGGATGAGTTCGTGCACGGCGTATGAGGTACCATTCTTTGAATGTGCGATAGAGCGGGACAGGAAGGAGCGCGCTCCAAGGAAAAAACCCTAACAGAATGACCGGGAAATAGAAGAATATGGTGCCTTGATGTCCCTCCATCGGGCTGAAGAATCGGCCGATTGTATGGGCCTTTGCGCCTGTGGCATAGGCATCGCCATGCACGAGGAACATGGCCGCATACCAGGGGGCGGCGAGCAGAACAAAGAGCGCGAACCCTGCAAGGGGAACGCCCTTCTGCCAATAGTCCAGCCACCGGCGGGTCCAGGTCAGGTAGAGCGCCGCCGCGACAAGTGGCACGGCAAATCCGACAGGCCCCTTCGTCAGTGTGGCGACAGCCATCCCGACATAAAACATCCAAATCCATCGGCGTGAGCCGCCTGTTCCGTGCAGTCCGAGCCAGAATCCGTATAGCGAGGCTGTCGTGAAAAAAATCAAGACACTGTCGGTCAGCGCCATGCGACCGAGTCCCAGGATTTCCAGGTTGAGCAACAGCATCAAGCCACCGAAAAGTGCAACGGTCCGACCCCGCTGGTGTGCGAGAAACAGGTAGTGGATGAGAATCAATCCCACGCCGAAGAGAGCCGAGGGGAATCGCGCGGCGAACTCATTGACACCGAACAGGCGATAGGACTGGTCCATCAACCAATACAGAAAGACCGGTTTTGCCACGCGCAGTTCACCGTTGAACGTCGGTGTCAGGCGATCCCCCGACTCGAACATTTCGCGTCCGGCTTCGGCGTTCCGTCCCTCGTCACGGTCGGTCAGCCCAAGGTCGCCGAGCCCCAAGAAAAACAACAGTCCCGATAGGACGAGGAGGGCCAGAAGGAGCCATGCATGGTGAGAACGGTCTGTCGTGGTCATGGAATCGGTCGGACCGTGTGGAGATTACGCGTGTGAAGCCTGTGAGATCGCATAGTGCCTCTCGATTCGTCGCGAACTCCCTGGCCCCGCGTCAGGCCCGTCATGGAAACGAATTATCGATTGTAGCAGAAGCGCTTGGGAATATTGTGGGTGAGATGCTAAAGAGTTAAGAAGATGGGTTGACCGGCCGGTTCGTCTGACTTCTGCGCGAGATCAGCATGAGGTTGCGAACATAGACGATCGACCCAATGCTCTGTCCTGCGATGAAGACGGGATCTACCCGATAGATCGCATAGGCGAGCGTGATGAGTCCCCCAATCAGGCTCATGTACCAAAATGAAATCGGGACTTGGCTCTCAGCTTTTTTTTCAGATGTAATCCATTGGACCACCCAGCGGCCGAAAAACAGTCCCTGGCCGAGAAATCCGATACCAAGCCAGATTGTCTCGAGGCTCATAACGGTACGATGCAGGGTGTGAAGTGCTGAGCGTCAGGTCTTGTGGTCATCGAATACATCTGTGCGGAGCAATCCATCGCGCGCGTATAGGCCTCTAAGTTTGTGTAGGTGACCACCGTCTTATCAGATACATCACTCGACGTCACTTATCTCGAAATGTATACCGCAACACTCGGGCCTGCATCCATCTCACGGCGATCAAATCGTAGAGCGATTTGAATAATCGGTTACCCATGCCGTACTTGGAGACGCCATGAATGCGAGGGTAATGCTGAACCGGCACTTCTGTGACCGTGAACCCGTGCATGAGGGCGAGTGCGGGAAAGAATCGGTGCATGCCCTCGAAGAGTCGGATCCGCTCCAGCACGGGACGTCGGAATATCTTGAGCGGGCACCCGGTGTCGTGGACGCCGTCATGGGTAAACGCATTCCGCACGCGGTTGGCGATTCGGGACGACAGTTTCTTCACCAGCCCATCCTGCCGCTCTTGCCTCCATCCGCACACGAGATCGTGGGTATCAGTATAGGGGAGGAGTTTCAAGATGTCTTTGCTGTCCTGCTGAAGGTCGCCGTCTATTTGAATGATAATGTCACCGAAAGACTGATTGAAACCCGCTTCGAGCGCGCATGTCTTGCCATAATTTCGGTCAAGGTGGAAGACTCGAATCTCGGAATGATTCGCCGCCATACGATCCAGGGCCTCGCTGCTGCCGTCGCTACTGCCGTCGTCCACGAAGATGAGTTCGAACGGCCGGGTCTTCGAGGCCGCATGTGAACTCATCACGGCCAACAGACCCTCAATCAGGGGAGCAAGATTGTCTCGTTCATCCTTAATGGGGACGATGACGGAAGCCCATGGATGGGATGGCACGGCCATGCGGGGTCGATGTTCCTGATGCAGAAGGGAGCCGTCACGTTCACGCGGGCATTCTACAGAATGCGGAAGGGAGCGTCAAACAAAGGAATGATACGTGATGGATGAACTGTAACGGCGAGGGATCATCGGTGGTATCTCTTTGTCCATATCAATCACTCTTCGCGTCTCTCGCCACGATGGTAAACCGCATCGTACCCATCAGACTCATCTCGTTGATCTGTTCTCCCACGTGAATTTCCACTTTGTATCGGCCAGGCTTCCAAGCGGCTTGCGGAGGGGAAAGTGTGAGATAGCCGCTGTCGTCTTCTAGCGCAATGTGCATCGCATCCTGTCCAATCACGACCGTGGGATCGAGACCAGCTACCGCCTCAGGGAAGCAGCGTCCGAACACTTGGAACCCCTGATAATGCTGATGAAGGTGGAATACGATGAAGACTGCAGTATCGGGCCGGAACCGGTTAGTCGGTTTCACCGGCACAATTTCATGCGTACGATGAGAGCCCAACTCTTCGTCGAATCCTTCCGCCGTTGTAATGGTTTGAAACAGCCCTTGGGGTGGAGCATCGAAGTCGTAGGGAACCATGTCTTGGGTGCGGTTCTGAAAATCGGGGATGGGAGAATTTTTCGTGATCGGAAGCTCAGCTGCCTGGAGTGCCGGCAGTGTCGAGAGCGCCATGACTAGGATGACTACGATTGTCCCTCGTCTCGCGCCTCTCGCCATCTCTTCTTGGTACACCGGCCAATGGACGCTGTCAAGGTCACGAATTCAACTGGCTCCAGGAGAGACAAGGGCAAGGGGTGCCGGTGAGCCCGTTGCGGCTGTTTCCCGCCGTCTGCTAAAATTCATGCTCCTTGAAACTGAAGCGAGAATGACGGACCACACCGGGGATATATGATGTTGCAGGACGCAGATGCCTTACCCCAGCTCATCGGCGATTATAAGCCAGTCGATCAGTGGCAAGTTCACATCAATAGGCTGTTCTACCGTTTCCGGGGCGATCAGGTCCGCCGCTTCTACCAAACCTTTACCTCAGCTGACTATCGGCTGGCCCATGCGCTTGCGGCGGACTATTTCGAGAAAGTCGTAAAGCGCGATGCCACGCGCGCGCCAAAGTCTCAGCCCTCAACACTCAATACTCAGTCCTTGACGGTCCTTGAGCTCGGCCCTGGCAATGGCAATCTCGCCGCCTGTTTTTTGAGCCATCTTCAAGCGCTTGATACAAATAGGGTAGTGTATCCCCGCGTTCGGTATGTGCTGGTTGATTGGGAACAGACAGGGCTCGATACGGCCTTGACTCATTCGGGACTCGCCATCCATCGCGACCGGGTCGAGACGCATCGAGGAACCGTGGACCGGCTCGACGCGGTTGCGGATGGCAGCGTGGATCGCATCATCTGTAATGAACTGTGGAATGATATTTCGACAAAACTGATGTCGCGCCAAGCAAGCGATATTGAAGAAGAGTTTATACGACCGAACGTGAGCGAAACTGCTCATGCGAAAATTTCAGACTGGCCGGCCTTTGTCCGATCGTTCGACGCTATGGACGTGGAGACGCTCAAGCAATTTCCACCTTTTTTCGATGACCTGGTGTGGGAACGCGAATATCGGGCGGTCGAATGGAAAGATGTTCCCTACCGGAAAACGATCGCAGATTTTCTCAAACGTATCGATGAGCACGTCGTGGTTCCTGTCAATCTAGGGGCCTACGCCACGATCAAAGAAGCGAAGCGCCTGCTGGCTCCTGACGCGATCGGGTTCAGCAGTTTCGATGCGGGCACGGCAGATATGAACGTGTTAAACGATCCAGAAAAGCCCTGCTATGGCCAATTTGGGGGGCAACAGAGCTTCATGGTCAACTTTGCGCTGGTCGAAGCTGTTACCAAGCAGCTGGAGGCTGGCCCAATGACTCTTGAAAGCCAGCGTGAATTCGTGGGGCGTAGCTTGGGTACCAATGTCTTAACTCTTATGGACCTCATCGCCACCCATCCTTCTGCTGGTACGAGAATGGCGCCATGGGAGCAGGACCGCTTGATGCTCAAGACTCTCCGCGCGCTGAATGAGACCTATCGGAGCCCTTATGAGCACCGTATGGACTTCCCTATTCCATTCGAGATACCGCCGGAAGAACGTGAGTCACTACAAGAGCTTGTGCGTGCCCTCAAGCCCGCAGGTATTCCGGATACCATTGCCTATCTCACGGAGGAAGAGCTGAGTGTGGCCTCGAAGGACCTCGAAGCCATCGGCTACGATCCTCAATCGTTCATGATTGCGTTGACCGCGCCCCCGAGCCCTGTGGATTACTTTCATTGCCTTATCCGACCTCGCTGATTTTCTGAGGTAAAATGACCAATGGCTGAATTTCTCTGCTTGACTCGGTTCATATACTCCTATAGCCTTTATAATCTTCTCCTCGAAAGAGGACGGTTCCCACCGAGTGATCGGCTCACTGTCGCTAGGCGAATGGGCGTGGGTGGGACAACAAGAGAAAGCGAGTGATCGATGTTTGGATCGTTCGGGTGGATGGAGTTGATGCTGATTTTGATCATTGTCTTGATCATTTTCGGCGCCGGCAAGATTCCGCAGTTAGGTGAGGGGCTTGGGAAGGCCATTAAAGGATTTAAGAAGAGCGTCAACGAAGCCGATGCTATCGATGTGACGCCTCCTCCATCCGAGGCGCCTGAGACGCCACCGTCTCAAGTTTCCCAAACACAAGCCACTCCATCAGCGACAGCGCCGGCTCAACCAGCGAAGCAGGTTAAGCAAGGGTAAGGGGACGTGAAGCGTGAGGCGTATGGCGTGAAGCGCCAAGAGGAATCACACGCTTCCTTTTTTTGCGTTTCGCGTGACGCATGATGTTTTGCGTATGACACATCATGTTCGGATTGGGCATCGGCGAAGTTCTCATTATTTTGGTGATTGCATTCTTGCTGTTTGGCCCCAAGCAGCTGCCTGAAGTCGCTCGTCAGGTCGGGAAAGCGGTCAAGGGGTTCAAAGAAACAGCAGAAGATTTGCGAAAGTCGGTGGAGCCGGAACTCAATATGATCCAGCAGGAAGTGAAGATGGTTGAGCAGGATTTTCAAGCTTCGATCAAAGATGCCGAAGAGCAGATCAATGCGGTGACAGCGCCGACAGAGAAACAGGTTGATTCGAAGGGGCCGAGCAATCAGGCGTGAGATGCTCGGTGGGTTCAGGGCCGCGAAACCTCCAGGTTGCTGGGTCATCACCATCGCTACCTAATAGCCGGCGCAGCCTGATGGGGCTATTCTATTCTCCATGAAACATTTGTAGTTCGAGGTTTACGGAGATCGTCTTTCAACCGACACCCTCACACGTATTCGATGTTGCTTCTTCTTCAGTTTGGTAATGACCGTTATCCCCGCCCTCGTTGTGTTCATCTCGATTAGTTGCACCTCCTCATGAATTACCAACAGTTGCCCTCTCCCATTCACAGAAGAATTGTATGAGCAACATCAGGCAGATAGGCCGGGCCTGTCTATTCACACTGTGTGGTGTAGCTGTGACGGGAGCGGGAACACTCATCATGATGGCCCCGGCGCACTCTGCGTTTGAATTGCCTGAGGGAGAAAGGATTACACATCTCCCGGTTGTTCCTCGCTCAATTCCGCAGAAGGAAGAGTACGAACTCTACGATCCGAAGATCGGAAAGAATTTCGATCTCAAGAATTTCTGGATACGAGCCGATCTCCGCGTGCGGCCGATCTGGCGAAACGGGGTCTGTTTCGGCAGCACGATCGTTGGGAACGGAACTTGTAATAACCCTAATCCCGGCACCACGGCGAATGGTACGCCTGGCCAACAAAACGATTTCTACGCCCAACAGCTGACGCGGCTGGGTATCGGCTACGATCTCTCGCCGGATGTAAATTTCTACTTCGAACTACAAGATTCGAGAACCTGGGGCGCAAATGGTGCCAATGGTCGAGAGGGTGTCCAAGACGATGCGAGAAACCATAACGGCTGTGCAACCGCGAATGGTGGGGGCAACTGCAACACATTGGGGGTCCGCGCTGCGTACATGCTGGTTCGGAACTTCGCTGGGTTTCAAGGTCTGAGCGTGAAGGCCGGTCGGCAATATGTGGTGTTCGGCAACCAGTCTCTGTTCGGCGCCTTCGACTGGTCCAATACGGGAATTTCCCATGACGGTGTGATGTTGCAATACAGTACCAAGGCTTGGGATAGCTATGCTGGTTGGTTCCGCACTTCTGAGTCCGATCTCGGGCAAGCCGTGCCGGTCGGCGCTCAAAATCCGAACATTGGCCCAAGTCCCTTTAATAACGGCAACGCGAACCAAGACTCCGACTTTTTCATTTTCTACAACCAGATTAAGTCAGTGCCGGGATTCATCATCGAGCCTTACTACGTTCTCTACTCCAACCGGTACAATTCGTTGGATAACCGGGCCCAGGGTCTCGGCACGCCGAGGCACTCGAACCAGACCCGTCATGTCGTCGGAAGCCGGGTTGAGATGCGCAAGGGCAATTTCGACGCGATAAACGAAACGGTCTACCAGTTTGGCCAGATGGCTGACACCGGTGGGCCCCATGGCGCAGGCTATGGAAACCAAAAGTACCTTCACATTAGTGCCTGGGCGACCAGAAACTGGATCGGTTACACGCATTATGAGTGGGCTTGGAAGCCGCGATTGGCTTTCAACTTCGACTATGCTTCGGGAGATGGCCGAGCAAATTGCACGATCGGTGGCAATACCGATTGTAAAACTGCCAACACGTTTGAGAACCTGTACCCGACCAACCACATTCACATGGGCTACATGGATGTACAGGGCTGGAAGAACATGATGGGTTTTGCCGTCAACCTTCAATTCCGTCCAACCATAGATGACCACGTTGAAGTATGGGCATCCAGATTGAATCTCGCCAATACGAAGGACAACTGGTATCGTGCTACCCAGGGCGTCTATGTGTTTTCAAAAACAAACAACACCACGCGGCATGTCGGCGACGAAATAGACTTTGCCTGGACGCACCTCTTTATGGACGGCAAGTTGTCCTTTCAGGCGGTGTATGGCCATTTGTTTGCCGGGGCCTATATCAAGGAGAACCTAGGTACCAACGCTGATCAAGACTGGGCGTATGCGCAGCTCTGGATCAATTTTTAACAGGATGCTGAAAAAGGGGAGGGGTAGCCTAGCCGTCCTCCTGCTCGCGGAATGCGCACGATAGGAATGTGCTCGTTCGACGCGCGCATTCGAGGATCGACCAGGCTACCCTTGAGTAAGAAACGAGGAATTGGGAAGACGCGCGCAGTGGGGAACTTCTCCGGGCCACCCTGGAGAAACATAAACGAGCAAGTTTGGAAGAACTATCTTTAGTCACTCGCTGCGGCCTTGCCTGCGGAACGGCGCGTCCTTGGGTGAAGAGGCTGTCTTGGCAGATTCAGGGCGGGAGGGTGAAATGACCGCCAGGGTTGGGCGGGTGAGAAGTCTAGCCTTTTTGAGCATCCTGCGTAGAGTCAGCTCGGTCCATCGCCTATCTACCGTTCAAAATCCTAGCTCAAATTACGTGCTAGCACACCTCGATTTATCAAGGGCTTCGGCGTATTCTTTCCGCAGGTTCAAAAACAAATGATTTTGACGCCGCGCTGCATCGATCCCTTGGCTTAGAAATACTGAGTGATGCCGAACTGAATCAGGGAATTCGGACTCGGCGAGAACAGATGGGCGAAATCCATCCGTAAAAGCGTATTCGACAGGAATGTCGGGACGATCCGTATTCCAGCCCCAATGTTGACGGTTCCCCGCCAGTCTTGAATCGCGCCCTCCTCTGTAAATGATTGAAATGCGCCGAAATCGGAGAACAAGACCCCTTGGACGGCCCAGCGTGGCGCGACTTGCACGGCATGGCGCAACTCCACGTTGGTATAGGCCTGTGCACGGTTGCGATAGAGATTATCGGACAGCCCCCGCACACCGACGATACTCCCGATCAAGAGACTGTGGTTTGGATTGCCAGAGGTATTAACCGCTTCCGCCACGCTGTTGATCATCACCACGGTGGTGGCGCTCAGGGGGATGCCCTGGAGGTAGCTCACCTCCGCTTCATGGCGCTGCTGACTCGCGCCGAGGAAGAAGCCTGGCTTCAGCGCAAGCCCGATTCGATATCCGCTCGGCACTAAATCGTGCCAGTGGTATTTGTCCCACGTGATTTCGGGAATCAGGCCCACATAGTACCCATCAGGCGGGCGCTGTCCACCCTTTTCGTCGTCGATCAGCTCACGATAGACTTTCAGCACCAACTCATACCGCAAGGGAGAGCCATACTGATAGGGCCCTTTGAGTTCGACTTCACCTCCAAGACGATTCCGGGTCCAGGTGGACGCCGACTCGGCAAACCGGATCCGATTTGCGTTGTAAGAGCCCTTAATCTCTTTCGCCCATCGGTCCGGCTCATAGCTATGTTGTGAGAGCCATATCTCGACGTTCGGTCCGCGTTGACTATAATTGAACTGTCCTCCGAGGTGCGTGCCCGTCCCAAACAGATTGTATTCCACTAGCCCGACAGTGGCATTGAGATCCTTCACGCTGGAGCCGCTCGTGAAGTTGAGGATCGGGGCCAGGGTGATTTTCTCCTCGACATCGACGATCACAGTCCGACCTGAACGGGTTACCCGCACACGATCGAACAGGCTCAGATTCCGCACCCGCCGCTCGAACTCCTCCACTTCGGCGTGGCTGTACTCGGCTGGTGTGGACCGCGGCAGCAACCGAAGAATGGTATCCGGTTTCGTATGGATCAGGCCCTCGATCTGGACCATGTCGATCTGAACGGTCTTGCCGTCCGCCATACCGGGTGCCGCGAGAGCAGTAGTCATCGCTATAGCGTGGTTGAATGTGAAGATGAGACAGACTACGAGGAACAGCCGACCGAGAATCAGTGAACGACGTGCAGCAATATGGACGTGTGACATCACAGGCCTCCGTAAAGAAAAAATCGCCTGCCCCTTAACAGGACGAGCGCATGGCGTGGAGACGCTGGATGGGGTCAGATGCGAAGCGGTATGGAGAAGGCAATGGGTGCGTGTCGAGGAGGCGGATGATGCGGCGGAGCGGGTTCCAGGGCTGTATCAAGCGTGAACGTCACAGCAACAGCAATTGCCGCGAAATCGAGTGCGACCGTCACAGAGTCCGACGCTGAACTGTCCCCTCGTGGAGAGGGCATCAGCACATGTTCGGCGGCATTGTCCGGCTCGTCGGTGGTGGCCTGGGTGTCGGCGACAATGTCCGGTTCTTCGAACACCAGGTCAATGACCCGGTCTTCCGTTGTCCAAACACAGGCCAGGATTGCGAGCCACCCGATGACGAACATGTGCGGCGCTATTCGAAAATGCATACCCGAGAGTATAGCGGAATGCGGACCACTGTCAAATTAGACAATGAGGACATTTATGCTTTTCCCTTTTCAGAAGAATTTGCTTGTGACCCTCTTAAGTCGACGAGTGAAATGGTGGTTTTCGTTATGCGTAGACGCTATTTATTTAAATAGGTTTTTGACCTCAGCATGATCAGTTCTGATACAGTAGCCTATCTCTTTCTAGGCACCCCCGTATCTAATCTTCAGGTAGATCGATGGGCAGACGCATTCTCATTATTGAGGACGACCCCGACACCACGGACCTGTTAAAAGACTGGCTTGAGGTATTGGGCTGTACTGTTGATGTCGAAACTGATCCAGCAAGAGCCTTCACAAGGCTAAAAGAGCGGGAGTATTCAGGGATTGTTCTCGATATTATGATCCCTGGAGCCAGGTGGGTTAAGGTCCTTCAGCAGCTTCGACAAGGTGGTTCCACGATTCCAGTGATCGCGATTTCCGAGAACACCATCGAGGAGGAAGTGATGAACGAAGGAGCCCACGCCTACTTGGCAAAACCATTTGTGGGGCGTGAATTTAAGAGAGTGGTTCAACGGATTGTCCCCCCAACTCGTGAAGAACTTATCCGAGATCACTCAGGCGGGGAATCGACTATTTGGCAAAACGCATATGCCCTGGCCAAAGCTGGGGATTTTATCGGTGCCCGGAAAGCCATTGAACTGCTAGACGATCATCATAGTCAGCGCATGGTGTATATTTGGCTTCTAGCTTACCAAGTAAAGGCCGGAGATCTTGAAGGGGCTAAGGCAACCGTTCATGGCGCACCTTCATTGAGAATTGGAGGGCATTGGGCCCAATGTATGACCAATGCCTTAGTCAAAGAGGGCGATGTTCGCGGGGCGTTGGCGATAGCAGATAACTTTACGTCTGCCGGAGAACGGGGCTTTACCAAAGGCGTGATCGTCGCTCAACAGATAGCGGCTGGAGATCTACCTGGTGCGAAGGCCACACTTCTTCGATTCTCGCCAAGAGAGGTTAGTGGTCGGGACCATGCGATCAGTTCAATTGCCTTTGCGTTGCTTACGGCAGGGAATTTCGAGGAAGCCCTCAGCCTCGTCTGCCAAATAGACAGAGATGAAATGAGGGCGAATGCTATAGGGGAAGTCTTCTATGCTCAGAAGCAACGGGGAGACGGTTCCAATGCTGAGCGAACGGCAGCACAAATCGACAACGAAGAGGTGAAAAAGCAAGCATTCGGGATTATTGAAAATATCAATCGGGGAACCTATGAACTAGCCTACGGACTTAAGTTTTGCGGGATAGCCTACCTGGGAGAGACATTCTCAAGCATGTACCCAGTTGATTAGAGGGTGATGATCATCCAAACTATGCT
>CBDDRW010000005.1:0-97149 GCA_965233175.1 uncultured bacterium | reverse complement strand
TCAGTATCGATCGTTGTAAAGGAAGTAAATAGCTACGTAATCTATGTATTGGGAGAAGTGTTGAAGCCAGGAAAGTACCCTCTCAAGAGCAAAACGACGTTGCTCCAGGCCATTACGATTGCGAGTGGCCTTACGCCTAATTCGGCAAGAAACAAGATCGTGGTATTCCGCTTTACGAAGGATGGAGGAGGTAGGATTAGGATGAAAGCCAGTTACGATGACATTGTGCTGCGAGACGGGATTACCCAAGACATTGAGCTCAAACCAGGAGACCAAATCGTCGTACCCTCTGAAACAATGGTGTTGATGCCATGACTCCACGGACAATGTTCGGAACTAAGACAGTCTTCGTGGTGATGATCATCGCCTTGTTGGGCAGCGTGGTCGCGTGTTCTCAGCCATCGAGAGAGATAGTCGAAGAGGCCGGCAGCGCCAAGAAAGATTTCTTGCTGGGGCCTGAGGATGTGCTCGACATTGTGGTTTGGAAAAATGAGGACCTATCTCAGAAGGCCGTAGTGGTGAGGCCTGATGGCATGATTTCAATGCCATTGATCGGAGAAATAACGGCAGGCGGACTGACTGCGAATCAACTGGCGAGCCAAATTGCATCGCGATTGAAGGAGTTCAAGGAACGCCCCGCCGTGACCGTGAGCGTGAAAGAAGTTAACAGTTATTACGTGTATGTCTTGGGAGAAGTGGTCAAGCCCGGCAAGTATCCACTCAAATCACATGCGACAGTCCTGCAGGCAGTGGCAGTCGCGAATGGGTTCACGGTCTATGCCGCAAAGAATAGAATGCAGGTAATTCGGAATGTGCAAACCGAAGATGGAAAGTCGCACGAAATCCGGATTCCGGCCCGATATGATGACCTGATGTCTGGACGTGGGGAGATAGGAAATTTCGTCCTCAAGTCAGGCGATGTGGTGGTCGTGCCCTAGAGGCATGGCATAGAGGTATGGTGTGGCGGAAGAGAGGAATAGTAGTTGGGATTATTGGCACTACAATATACGGGATGGCGATGATGAATCCAGATCCCGTTCATGGACAGGTAGGTATTCCTTCGACTCCAGTACAGAAAGCTGCCGCAGGACCAGAGACAAACATTATTCCGTCGGTCACATTGTCTGAACGGTATGACAGTAACGTATTTTTTGCTCCTGGTGGCAACAGTGAGGATTATGTCACGTCGGTCTCTCCGCAGTTAAAGGTCATTCATAAAAGGCAGTTGATAGAAGGAACGGTTGGCGGAGGAGTCACTACCGAGGCCTATGTCAAAAATCCCCGGCTGAACTATGTGGGGTTTAATGGTGTAGTAGATCTGAATCTTGATGGAGCGATGAACGAACTGGTGCGAGGATTAGGATTGAGAATATCAGATAGTTACTACCAGACGCCTCAATTACCGTCATTTGCAGCTCCAACTGGTGGCGGGCAGCCGGCGCAACCATTTGCGCGGGGAGTTCAGGCCCAACGGGCGAATTCCTCCACAAACGTTGCGAAAGTGGCGGCATCCTATGCGATATCTCCAGCATTAAGTTTCACCTCAACATATATAGATCAACGAATACGATTCGGGAGTCCAACTTCCACACCAACCGGTGGGACACAGGCCAGCGTCATCGATACAACCTTTCAAACTATAGAGTCTGGACCCGTGATCAAGGTGTCCTCAATTGATACCGTAACACTGTATCATCTATATCAAAAAGGGACGTTTGGGAGCCAAGAATCTAAGGGGGACTTCTCTGCACATGGTGCGACCGCAGGTTGGACCAGCCTGATTACACGGACACTTACAGCAAGTATAACCGGGGGAGCGACTGTTTTTAGTAACATCAACGATCTTCAATATCTTGGGTCTGCGTCTTTGCTCTGGAAAGGGCAGGATACCGACCTGACGATTTCCTATAGGAGAGCGATCATGCCGAGTATTTCTGTTTCTGGTGTGCCGTTACTGAACCAGAGTGTAACCGCAATTGCGACACATCACATAACGGAGTCTTTTTCAGTTTCACTCAACGGGAATTATGCGATCAATCAGTCAATCCCAGATAGTTCGCTCCTGAAGTTTGAGTCGTATTCTGTAACGCCGAGTGTGGAGTACAAGGTGAATCGAATCATGACCGCGACATTGCTGTATACCCATAGCATGTTTAGCCAAATAACTTCGTCGCAAGAGTCCAGTTTCGATCGAAATGTTGTCATGCTGAGAGTATTTGCGGAGTGGAAATGAATACGAACGAGCCTGTCTCGAATGAACCGGCATCGGTCACAGTGCAAGTGTATTGGGCAATGATTGTTCGGAGAAAATGGTTGCTCATTAGTTCGATCCTGGCTGGCATCGCGGTAGCAGGGATACTCTGTCTGGTGCTGCCAAAAAGTTATCGTTCAAGCACATTAATTGTCATAGAAAATCAGAAAATTCCTGATGACTATGTCAAGGGGATCGGCGGGGCAAGCGTCGAAGAACGACTCACGCTGATCCAACAGCAGGTGATGAGCCGAACGCTGCTGAGCCAGATCATCGAAGAGTTTAAGCTTTACGAGGGGAAACTGGGCCTGGAAATTCTCGAATCGTCGATTGAAAAAATGCGAAAAGCCATTAAGGTGGAGACAGTTGGAACGATTGGGGCAAGGGGGAAAAGCGTTGAGACCATTACTATTTCATTTTCGAACAAAGATCCAAAAACGGCTATGGAGGTCACCGCGAAACTCGGCTCCTTGTTCATCGAGGAAAACCTGAAGGTGCGTGAACAGCTCGTGACGGGAGTCTCTACTTTTCTAGAACAAGAATTACATGACGCGAAGCAAGCCTTGGAAGCTCAAGAGCAAGCGATCAGTCAGTACAAGTCAAAACATATTGGGCTTCTGCCTGAGCAAATGGAGGCCAACCTCAGATCGCTCGATCGGTTGCAAGCGGATCTCAATGCCACAGATGAACTGACTCGTAGCTTAACGGATAAGGTGAGTTTGGTGGAGAAGTCCATCAAGGAATATGAGGCGAATGGAACTACGCACAGTGCTTCTAGCTCGACGGCGACCAGCCACGCCGGTATGGATCCTCTTATAGGAAGACTGCGAGAGATGGAAAGAAACCTCACAACCCTTTTAGCATCAGACTATACCGAAACCTATCCGGACATTGTGGAGGCGAGGCAGGAAATTAAGAGTTTGAAAAAACAGCTTGCTGCGAAATATGGGGATCCTGGTGAAGAAAAGGATGGCGATGCAGCTAAGGCATTCGATCCGTACTTGAGGGAATTGATTAAACAACGAAATGAGCTACGCGTTGAATTGTCTTCTGTAAAGGACCGCCGCCGAAGGCTCGCCGAGCATCTCAAGGAATTTGAGTATCGGGTAGAGCAAACGCCATCGCGCGAGCAGGACATGATGATCCTCAAACGTGATTATGAAAATATGCAAAAGAATTATCAGGCGTTGCTGGACAAACGGTTGAACGCCCATGTGGCAGAGAATCTCGAGAAACGCCAAAAGGGCGAGCAGTTTCGAATAATGGACCCAGCCAATTTTCCTCAGAAGCTCGATTCTCCCAATCTCCTACTCATTATGGCATTGGGTTTACTGGGAGGATGCGGACTGGGGGTTGGCCTTGCGATAGGACTTGATCAATTGAATCCTACGTTTACACGCCGAGAGGAGGTGGAGAGGTTGCAGGGGATACGTGTGTTGGCAGCTATCCCAAATTTTCACTCAATGCATCCTCAAATAAGTCAGCAATCCAAGAGTTCTCTCTTCAGTGCCGATGTGAACACTACCATGCCTGCGGTACAAGCTGGTTGGAGGTACCCATCCTGGATTGGAGGGGCACGCAATGAAGGAGCAATTTCGTCCCAGCTTAATCTTGTTGCGAAGTGGCAACCACACTCGATAGCCGCCGAACAATATCGCACGGCTGCAACGAAGTTACTGTTGTCGACCGAGGGTCATGGATCGACGGTGCTTGAAGTAACCAGCGCCCTCAAAGGGGAAGGGAAGACGACCACGGTTGTGAATCTCGGTTATACACTCGCCCGGAACCTTGGAAGAAAAACGCTGCTCATCGATTGTGATTTTCGCTGTCCTGCGCTTCATGAGTATGTCACTATACCTGCGCAGGCAGGGCTGATCGAGCTATTGAATGGCGAGGCCTCTCTGGAGGATTGTCTTTCCGTCATTGACGAGGTGCCTTGTTCGATACTGTCGATTGGGAGAACAGGAGAGGACTTCAACGAGCTGACAAGAATTCAGCAATTGAAAGCCATGTTACCCAGGATCCGAATGAACTTCGACTATGTCATTCTCAATACCCCGCCGGTATTGCCTAGTGCATCGGTGGGAATATTGGCGAGTTTGGCCGACTTTCATATCATGGTCATTCGAGCTGGAACTACGCCAAAACACGTTGTGAAGCAAGCCTTTAAGATGCTCGGGTTAACCGGTGGTACGCATGTGATTCTCAACGCTGTTGAGGGGAAGAGCATGCCGACCTATATGTATGGCTATCCCATGTTCCACGATACCACAGGTAAGCAATCGATAGAAAGTACGGCAAGATGAAGCGGCAGACATCATGCCGCGAGGCATTCTGCGAAACTCTTCGAACTCCTTACCCTGATGGACCAAGGCTATGGAGGAGTATTCCCTCCCTTACCTCCTCTGCCGAAGCAGAGGTCTCTGCTCCGAAGGTTCGCCTCCCCGCAGTAAGCTACGGGGTATTCGGCGAAGGAGAGTAACCCTCCGACTGCATCTGTAGCAGACGAGTGGGAGGGGGCAGAATGGCATAACTGGCGAAACCGGGATTCACCGGAATGGCGGCAGCCTGAGTTCCTCCTATTTCCAGTCTCCTATGCACATGAGGTAGCAAGACGTACTTGTTAAAGAGGCGGTCTTGTGTTGTCCATGTATTATATTCAGGGCAAAACCTCGTGAAGATCGAGGTAAGGAATCTGAAAGCATGAATAAGTGGAGCCTGGCTTTACGGATGTTATGGAGGAGTAGCAAGTCAGAGGCCTGTGGCGATGAAGAGAATTAAGACGAAACGACGGGGAGACCTTCAAAACTGCGCATGAGCACCACCCAGGTGAGCCTGCCGCTAGTCTCGTAACAACACATACTGTCGCAAGTAGCCGGAGAAATACATGAAAAGGGCGAGTGTAAAACCATCTAATGGAATCGCGATGGTGAGGCGAAAATCTTCAGGTGGGCTGAAGAGGGCTGATACGATTCGGGCTAGTCGGAATGTCGAATTTGGCAGTCACTCAAAGAGTGATGATTCTCAAGCCAACGAAAATCTGTGCATTGCGCCGGATGTTAAGTTGGGGAGGAATGTGAAGCTCTCGAAATTCATCAACCTCTATGGCTGCAAGGTTGGTGACGATACAAAAATTGGGGCCTTTGTTGAGATTCAAAAGAATGCTCAAGTTGGCAGCCGGTGCAAAATATCAAGTCATACGTTCATTTGTGAAGGGGTTACGATTGAAGACGAAGTATTTGTTGGACACAATGTCACCTTTGTCAACGACTCTTTTCCTCGGGCAACGAGCGCAGCAGGCATACTTCAGACCGAAGCGGATTGGAAGGTCGAAGTAACGTTAGTAAAAAAGGGTGTGTCGATTGGATCGGGGGCAACGATCCTGGCGAATGTGGTAATCGGTGAGAATGCGTTGATTGGCGCAGGTTGCGTGGTAACTCGCAACGTGCCGGCAAACGCGATCATAGTCGGTAATCCTGGGAAAGTCGTGCGTTATCTTAAATCGGGAGACAAACATGAGTGACGAAAGAGTTCCGTTCCTGGATCTGGTCACGGTTCATCAAGGGCTGCAAGGCGAGTTCATTGACGTGCTCAAAACAGCCCTCAGTACTGCTGGATTTATCGGTGGTCCTATGGTGAAGGGATTTGAAGAGGACTTTGCCAAGTTTTGCGAATCGCGATTCTGCGTAGGGGTCGGTAGCGGCACGGATGCCTTGCGATTTGCCTTGATTGCCGCAGGTATACGTTCTGGTGACATCGTGGTGACAGTGCCGAATACATTTATCGCCACGACCGAGGCCATATCCCAAGCTGGCGCCCGTCCTGATTTTGTCGACATCGACGAGCGGACCTACAACATGGACCCAGGGAAACTCCGCCAATATTTAGAGAAGGAGTGCTCGTGGGATTTAGGTGCAAAGCGAGCCTTCCACAAGCAAACTGGTAATCCGGTGACGGCAGTCGTTCCTGTACATCTTTATGGTCAGATGGCTGATATGGATCCCATTCTTGATCTGGCAGCCCAATTTAATCTGAAAGTTATTGAAGATGCCTGCCAAGCACATGGCGCCAAGTATTTTTCCAAGAAGATCGGTAGTTGGAAAACGGCTGGCTCCATGGGCCATGCCGCAGCATTCAGTTTCTACCCGGGCAAAAACTTGGGTGCATGTGGGGAAGCTGGAGCGATCACGACCGATGATGAGCAGGTGGCGAAGGTCTGTGGCCTTCTACGCGATCATGGTCAGTCGAAGAAGTACTTTCACGACATTGAAGGCTTTAACGGGCGGCTTGACGCGATACAAGCTGGTTTTTTACAAGTGAAACTTCGCCATCTAGAGACATGGAATGAAGAACGTCGGGGAAATGCGAATCGCTATCACAAACTCTTTGCAAGCTCAGGAGCAGGGATCACTCTTCCCTATGAACCTGAGTGGTCGAGAGGAGTCTATCACCTCTATGTATTGCGTGTTGCCGATCGGACCCACCTCCAGAAAATCTTGGACGCAGCTGGTATCGGCACAGGGATTCACTATCCAATAGTCCTGCATCTCGCCAAGGCGTACGAGGGGTTTGGATTCCGCCCTGGTGATTTTCCAGTCGCTGAACTAGCTGCGTCACAGATACTTTCTCTTCCCATGTTTCCAGGGCTGTCCCCAGAGCAGCAAGCTCGCGTTGTTGCTGAGGTGCTCAAGTCGGTATAGGTTATGCGCAAGAGTCATCATAGTAATGCCATGCAAGTGCAGCGTGATGCCACAATGGATGTGGCCTAGGAATGCAAAACTCGATGGCACACATAAGGTAATCTCCAACTAGCCCAGCCTATGTCCGCGTAACTCACGGAGCCTCAACCAAGAATTCTCCAGGCGGACTTGAAGAAAAAGACAGCCAGGACCGTCACGGTAGTCGTTCTGACGCTGATTGCCGCCATAATTATACTGGTAAACGCACCGCCGCTAACTGACTGCAAATCGGAGATACCAGCCAATCCCAAAGAGTATCGGGTTCAAGCAATACAGACTGTGGCTCAACCATGGCTAGGGCCACATCACGTGTATGGGATTTTCATGATTCCAGAGCGATATAAGTATGACCATCTATACTCTGCAGTATTGATGATTCAGGGATTCGAGACCCATTTCACCGCAGGGAGCTCTGAGGATGAAGACTCTGAAGCTGAGATCGGGAAGCCAGGGCATTATATCAAGCGGGTAAATATCTCCACGCGAACCGCTCTCTGGCTTCTCCTTACGGGACGGTTCGGCGACCTACGAATGCCCTGTCATTGGTGGCTGGTACTAGTTGATCGAGGCTGGAAGCCGACAGGTAAACCACAATAGAAACTATTTTATTATGGCGGAAATAGGGGCGCGGTATTGGAGTCACGGCTAAACGTGCACCATCATCAAGAAGTGCGCAGGATAGCCAGTAATCAGCCAGGATCACATTGGAAATCAAACACGGCCACAAGCTGAGTTATTGCGCGTTCTCGTCGCAAGATTTTGGAGGGTAGTGGTGAGTCAAGGGAATCCCGCACACGTACCGTATGTACTTATTACTCCTGCTCGGAATGAAGCGGGCTATATCGAGAAGACAATTCAATCAATGATTGAGCAGACAATCCTGCCGGTCAAATGGGTTATCGTGAACGATGGATCGACTGATGACACCGGCAATATCGTAAAGCGATATCTTCCAACCCATGGCTGGATGGAGCTTGTGGAGATTCCACAACGGAAAGACCGCAGCTTTGCGAAAAAAGTTCATTCCTTTAATGCCGGTTTCGAAAGAGTGAAGGAGTTCCAGTACGACATCATCGGAAATGTCGATGCGGATATTTCCTTCGAGAAGGATCACTTTGAGTTTCTTCTGAACAAGTTTCGAGAAGATCCTGCATTGGGTGTTGCAGGAACAGTGTTCAGGGAGGACGGCGGTTACAGTTCAGAGTCCGATAGTTTTGAGGGCCATACTCATGTGTCCGGGCAATGTCAGCTATTTCGACGACGATGTTTCACTGATATCGGGGGATATGTTCCTCACCGAGCTGGAGGGATAGATTGGATCGCGGTTGTCACGGCGCGTATGCGTGGATGGAAAACGCAATCCTTTCGAGAGAAGTGGTTCTTCCATCATCGGCATCTTGGGACTGCGGAACGAGGTCCTCTTGCTTCAAGTTTTTCCTATGGAGAGAAAGATTACTACATGGGAGGGCACCCGATCTGGGAGATTTTTCGAGTTGCATACAGAATGACAAAAAAGCCTTACCTGATCAGTGGTGGAGCATTGGGTCTGGGATATATCTGGGCGTTTGTGTCTCGGACACCGAGACCCGTATCTGGCGAATTCATCAAATTCCATCGCGGTGAACAGATGACGAAGCTGAAGGCCATTCTAAAAGCACTGTTCAGATTGAAGAAGGTTGATAGCTTCCATGCCACGTCAAGTTAACACCCGGTGGTATAGGCTGATCAATCACTAATGGAGAGTAAGATCTATGTCTAGTGCTGCTACGTGCGAAAAGGTTCAAGCGACAATCTCAAAGTTTGTTGAGTGGCTTGATTGGTATGGGGAGAATTCGTATGACTTTCAGACTTTCTACGCAAGTCCTGTAGGGCAGAGAGCCAAGGCGCTGTATTACAAACAACCATTCTTGGGAATGATGGCCGTCGCTCCAATCATTTTCTGCGAGGGTTTTCTCCCTTCAGCGCGACGATTATTCTGGAAGCCGCAACGATTTCCAATTGCCGATGCTCATTATGCTATGGGATTTGCCACACTCTATCAGATCCTTGGAGAGCAGACATATTACCAACGAGCGGTCCATTTTCTCGAGGTACTTGAAGCAACTCGTTGCTCGGGCCAAAAGCACTATGCTTGGGGATATCCGTTCGATTGGGTGGGTATCGGGGGGACTGTTAAAGCGGAGACGCCTCTCATTACGACCGAGCCGTATGTGTATGAGGCGTTTTCATATGTGTATGAACTTGACAAGAATCAGAAATGGCGACAGATCATGCAATCGTTGGCACAACATGCGTCCGAAGATTACTTTGACTATGAAACATCGCCACGAGCGTCAAGGGCTTCGTACGGTCCTACACCTGAGCCGTCTGGTAAGGGTGTCGTCAACGCGAGTGCATATCGAGCGTTTCTACTTACGAAAGCGGCTGAGGATTTCTCCGAAGAGAAGTATCGAAAACAGGCCGAAAGAAACATGCATTTCGTTCTGGAATCGCAGAATGCCGATGGGTCATGGTACTACGCGATGGATGGGAAACGAAGCTTCGTAGACCATTTCCATACCTGCTTTGTCATGAAGGCGTTGGCAAAGATTGAGCGATTGACGGGAGATGCCCACTGCACCAAGGCGATCGAGCGGGGGGTTGAGTATTACGTGAAATACCTGTTTGATGAGGCGGGTTTGCCAAAGCCATTCTCCAAAGCTCCACGGCTTACAATCTATCGACGTGAATTGTATGACTACGCTGAGTGTATCAACCTTGCGACCCTCTTGAGTGGGCGATTCCCCCAGCTTGACGACCGACTAGAAACGGTGTTGGACGATATCACGACTAGGTGGCAGCAGCCTGATGGCTCCTTCAGGTCTCGTCATCTGTTGGTCGGTTGGGATAACGTGCCGATGCATCGTTGGGCCCAAGCGCAACTATTTAGAAGCCTCTGCCTGTTGCTCGCACAAAATGCCACGAAGCATTGATCTCGCTGACTTCTCTGACAAGTGTTGTGCTCACATCAGTCGGGATCTGCAGGGATGGTGTGTCAAAGACAGTGTCTTGAGATAATGAGTGTGTAGACTAAGGAAGAGATAGGACATATGCCGGGAATTGTTGGAATCATTGGGAAGGGGCTTCATGGAAAGCATGAAGGCGATTTGAAGTTGATGCTCGATTGCATGATGCATGAACCATTTTACCAGAGCGGTTTCTATACCAACGAAGAATTCGGTGTCCATGTAGGTTGGACTTGTCATCCGAACTCGTATGCCGACTGTATGCCAGTTATTAGTGAGAGGAAAGATGTCGTGTTGATCTTCTCCGGGGAGCATTTTCCTCCGCATCCAGTCAAGGATCAGTTCAAGGCACACAGTTTGCTCCAACAATATGAGGTGAAAGGAGATGAGTTTTTCAGAGACTTGAACGGATGGTTTTCAGGCATCATTATCGATTTCAGGAAATCAAAGGTCACTCTGTTCAATGATCGATATGGAATGCACCGAGTGTATTACCATGAAGAGAAGGACACCTTTCTTTTCGGCTCGGAGGCAAAATCCCTATTACGCGCGCGCGCGAATCTGCGAAATGTTGACATGCAGGGTTTGGGGGAACTCATCAGCTGCAATTGTGTGCTTGAGAATCGAACTCTCTTCTCTGGGATTTCGTTGCTTCCCGGGGGGGCTTCTTGGTCATGGGACAAGAGCTTTGTAATACGAAAAGACTCTTACTTTAAGGCCAGCGAATGGGAAACTCTGCCTCCTCTGGATGGACAGACATTCAATATACGCCTCAAAGACACGCTTCTTCGGATCATGCCCCGATATTTCCAAGGGAACGGTCATGTGGGAGTTTCGATAACCGGAGGACTTGACTCCCGTACAATGATGGCATGCTTGGATCCCAGGCCTGGCGAGTTACCTTGCTATACATTTGGTGGAGCAAAGGATGTTCTTGATATTTCAATCGCGCGACAGGTGGCCAAAGTATGCGGGCAGTCCTATGAGGTCATTCGACTTGGGAGGGAGTTTTTTTCAGCGTTTCCACGGTTTGCAGAAAAGACCCTCTATGTGACTGATGGAGGGCTGGATGTGTGCAGTGCTCATGACATGTATTTTAACGAACTGGCGAGACAAATTGCGCCAACTCGTGTGACAGGGAAATTTGGGAGTGAAATTGTGCGGGACCATTCCATGTTTAACGCTGGGGGTTGTGAGGAGAGGCTATTTTCTCGCGACTTCCTCCCCTTCGTCACTCAAGGGGTCGCCACCTTGCGTGAGGTCAAAAAGGGTCACCAGTTATCCGTGGCTGTATTTAAGGATTTCCCTTGGCGAGAGTATACGAAGATCATGCTGGAACAATCCCAAATGATCTTTCGCTCTCCATACATGGACAACGAGCTTGTCGAGCTCATGTATCAGGCGCCGGTTGGCGCGCGTGCCTCAAATGAGCCTCAGCGCCGGATCATCAGAGAGTGCAATCCGGCATTGAGCGCGATCATCACGGATCGAGGGTACAGTGAGAATGCTAATCCGGTGGCGGCGAAGCTGATCGAGACGTACTATTACGCGCTGTTTAAAGCCGATTACACGTATTTATTCGCGTTGCCACACTGGATGACGAGGCTAGATTCGATGCTCAAGAGGGTCGGACTCGGGCAGCGAATATTTGGTGACCAGAAGTTTGAAAGATATCGAATGTGGTTTCGCGATGAATTGTCGGAGTACGCAAGGGAGATTCTGTTGGACCATCAAACATTGAGCCGGCCATACTGTGATAAGAAAGCACTGGAAGACCTTGTGTGTAAACACACGAGGGGAACACATAACTACATGAACGAAATCAACAAAGCTTTGTCGATGGAGTTAATGCATCGAATGCTGATTGACCGTACTGCTGGTCTGTAGAAATAGTAGAGGCCTTCTCCCATGCCGCCACTACTCGCGCTCATCCTCACGTTTTCCCTAATTGCATACCTGTTTTGGAGAGAGGGGAACCGTGATTATAAACCGTCATTTGCTCTCTGGATTCCATCAATCTGGTTGTTACTCCTCGGATCTCGGGCGGTTTCACTCTGGCTGAACCTGGGTAGTTCTTCCGTCCATATGGTGGACTATGCGGCTAAGAGCTCGACAATGCTCGAAGAAGGTAGCCCACTCGATAGAGCGGTATTTTTTCTGCTCATTGCCCTCAGCATCGGCGTGCTTATAGGTCGACGCATTTCCTGGGGGAACATTGTTCGGAATAATGTCTGGCTGATTCTCTTCTTTGTCTATTGCGGGCTCAGCACTATTTGGTCGGATTTTGCATTCGTCGCATTCAAGAGATGGACCAAAGGGCTAGGGGATCCTCTCGTGATGCTCGTCATTCTTACCGAGCCTCAACCGATCAAGGCCCTGGAAATTGTAATCCGTCGATGTGCGTACTTGCTGCTTCCCATATCCGTATTATTCGTAAAATATTACCCTCACCTTGGGAAGGCCTATGATGACTGGACGGGAGTGGCAATGTACACGGGGATCACGACCAATAAGAACATGTTGGGGCTTGTGTGTATGGTATGCGGTCTCTACTTTATCTGGAAGATCTTCGGTAATTGGGGCAAGCGGCACATGTCTGAGCAGAAACAGGAGATCGTGTTAGCGGTATTTTTTCTCTCCATGATTGCCTATCTGTTCAACTTAGCAGACAGCAAGACGTCGTTGATGACCCTTTTTCTGGCCATCGGCATCATGGTGGTTTTAGGAGTTGCTGCTGTGAGGCGGAGGTTCGGGACCTACGTCATCGCGGGCGCTCTTAGTTTTGCAGTCCTCCAGCTGTCGTTCAATGTGATGGATTTCTTTATAGAGAGCGCAGGACGTAACGCAACGTTGACAGGTAGGACTGAGATATGGAGTGAGGTGCTTGGAATGGGTACCAATCCCATTATTGGGACAGGGTTCGAAAGTTTTTGGCTCGGAGAGCGACTGCAAATACTGTGGGAGAAGTATTATTTCAAGCCGAATCAGGCACACAATGGATACATCGAAATCTATCTTAACCTTGGATGGGTCGGGTTATGCTTGTTAGGGGGACTGCTCTTTTCGTGTTATAGGAACATGAGAGAGCTGTTGATGTCTGCCAGAGATCTGCCAGAACTTATCCATTTCGGGCGACTGGGTATGGCGTTTCTCGCCGGCTATCTCGTCTACAATTATACAGAAGCGGCGTTCAAAGCTGAGCATTTCATGTTTTTATTCTTTCTCGCGTTTGCGATTCAATATCCTCAACCACAACAGCGGGTTGCGCAGTCTTCCCCCAGTTTCCCGGAAACAGTCGGGGAGATTCCGGCGATGGAGGGAGATGGGGGGAAATCACTCTCGCATGCTAGTGCTGTTTGAGCATTTCATCCTCAAGATCAGGTTTTCTTGAAGCTAACACATGGTGCGAAACCTGACTGTATGTAAACAGCCCGACTTGTTCAGACGGGGACCTTTGTCATACGCGTGATGATAGAGAGATCTGATATGCGATTTGCTTCGTGTGTGCTGAGTGAAGGGGGTATAGATTGTGATCCCAGGAAGTTCAGGCGAGGCTGAGCCTCGTGTCAGAAGCCATCACTCGTTTCGCGACGTTCAAGAACTGAAAGGCGATCTCGGTGGCCGATCGCTCAGAGGAGGGTCGAGTCTTGTCGTGTCCGAAATCGGCTGCAACATCTTCAGATTATTAGGAACAGTGATCTTAGCCCGCTTGCTCACTCCAGAGCATTTTGGGCTCGTTGGTATGGTTACAGCGTTGACTGCCTTTGCAGAGATGTTCAAAGATCTCGGTCTTGGCACGGCGACTATTCAAAAGAAAGAGATTACACACGAGCAGATCAGTACCTTGTTTTGGGTCAATACCGGCGCCGGTATCGCAATCATGCTGGTGTTGGCTGCTGCAGCGCCTCTCATTTCATGGTTCTATCATGACACTAGGCTTATTTGGATTACTATCGCCATCTCGTCGACGTTCTTGTTCGGAGGCATGACCATCCAGCACCAGGCACTCTTGCGCCGACAGATGTATTTCTCGCGGCTTGCGTCCATTACGGTCCTTTCGACTGGATTAAGCACGGTCATCGGTATTGCAATGGCGTGGCAAGGGTTTGAGTATTGGGCTTTAGTCGTGAAGGAAGCCTCGCGGGCCATCATTCAAGCAGGCGCAACATGGGCATTGGCCCATTGGATTCCAGGACTTCCAAGGCGTGGGGCCGGTGTCCGGACCATGTTCCAGACAGGTTCCCATGTAACCGGGTTTAACATTCTTGTCTTCGCTTCACGTAACTTGGATCAGGTGCTTCTCGGAAAGTTTTGGGGGCCAGGAGCAGTTGGCTTGTATCGGCAGGCAGGAATGTTACTGATGCTTCCCGGCAGCTTATTTAGCTACCCCATTACGTATGTCTTGACTCCGGCATTGAGTGCACTCCAGAGCGACCCTGAACGGTACCGTAGTTATTACAAGAAAGTATTGTCGTTTTTGGCTTTTGGGTATATGCCTCTCGTCGCTTATATGGCCGTGTATTCTGAAAGTCTCATCGGCATCATTCTGGGACAAAAATGGATGGCATCTGCATTTGTGCTGAAGATTCTCGCCATGTCAGCCATTGTAGAACCGATGGCCGGGACGTGTGGAACGGTGATGATTACCAACGGGAGAACGAAAGACTATCTGTATGTTGGGGTGGCCCAAGCAGTGTTTCTGAGTATCTGCCTGGGTATAGGAAATCTTTGGGGAATCATGGGCGTGGCTGGTGGGTACGTGGTGTATACGTTGTTGAGTCTCCCGGCTCTAGTATGGTTTAGCTTTAAAGGCACTCCGATTTCTCCTGGTTTATTTTACGAGGCGCTTCGACGTCCTGCGGTTGCTTGCATCACTGTGAGCGCGCTTCTCATCACGTTCCAATACTTCTCGCAGATTCCCAGTGGGATTGCAGAAATCGGGTACTCGGTAGTACTGGCTCCCGTGCTCTATTTTGGCCTATGGATGTTGCTCCCAGGAGGGAAGCGCATATTGGTCGAACAGGTCTCGTATGCACAGCGTGGGATCAATGAATTGAGGTCAAAAGTGTGGCCATCGCCAGCGCCGACGGCATCGGGTTCGTGATCGACGTATTTGCAGTGGTAGGTCTTGAAATTGACTCCATCGAACAGTCGCCAAGGTGTGGTTGTCGATGTGCTCGCGTACGCCACCGTGAAAGTCCACAAGTGAGCGCGCTGGTTGGACCGTATTGAGGAGTTGGTAAGATGAGCCGACTACGGCTTCTCATAATGGCTCCTGGCTGCAATCCAGATTCTATCAGTACTTCCTTAGTAGGCTATGCGCACAGTGAAGCTCTTGCTAGGATTCATGATGTGACGCTGGTCGCAAATGCGAGGCACGAAGCGGCAATACGTAGGAGTTCACGCGGGTTCCTGGCAGTTGAAGCCATCCGTACCCCCTACCTCGATCGCATACTCGATTGGCTCGTACATCGAGTTTTTCATGGAGACTATGGCAGTCAAGTCTTGACGGCGTTGTCATATCCCATTGTATTGATTTTTGATTGGAAGGCCTGGCGGTGTTTGAGGTCGAAGATCAAGGCAGGTGAGTTCGATGTCGTCCTGCGTCTGCTGCCTGTCGTTCCGACATTGCCGAGTCCTTTCTCATACTTCCTGCGCCATGGACCCATTCCCTTTGTGATCGGCCCAATCAACGGTGGTCTGCCGTGGCCTGCAGGATTTTCTCAGGCGGAGAGGCAAAAAGAGTGGATTTCAGGTCTAAGGGATTTCTATCGCGTATTGCCCTTTGCCCAGTCGACGTATCGCTATGCGAAGGCCATCATTGCTGGTTCTTCTCAGACGTGGTCAGAATTTTCTGCATTTCCCGAGAAGCTGTTTTTTGTACCGGAGAATGGACTCAGCCAGCCGCTTCTCGACAGCATCACAGCGAGAGTGGTCAATCAAGGCCCGCTTGAGCTGATCTATGTCGGGCGGCTCGTTCCGTATAAGGCCTGCGATATGGCTGTCAGGGCTGCCGCGCCACTCTTGCAGAAAGGTATGGCGCGATTGACCATACTGGGCGATGGTCCAGAGCGTCCTGATCTCGAACGCCTTGTGGAGACGTATGGAATAACTGAACATGTTTCGTTTGTTGGATGGCTCAGTCATGACGAAGCCATGCAACGGTTGAAGCGAGCCGATATACTATTGTTTCCATCTATTCGAGAATTCGGAGGTGGAGTGGTCTTTGAGGCATTGGCGTATGGTGTGGTCCCGGTCGTGGTGGATTATGGTGGGCCCGGTGACATCGTACATACAAGAGTTGGCTACAAAGTTGCACTTACAAACGAGCAAGATATGATAGCTCAAATAGACGCTATTCTCAAAAGCCTGCAAAAAGATCGAAGTCTCCTCTTTCAGATGCAGGAACGAGGCATGTTCTATGCCAAAGAACGGTTGAGCTGGGATGGGAAGGCCAAAGCTATGAGCGAGATATTGTATTGGGCTGCTGGGAAAGGTTTAAAGCCCAACCTTCCTCCTCCAAAACTACGTACACGTCACAATTAAAGTTGCGAGCGCATGGTATGCGATCGATGTGAAAGGTATGGTCTTGATTTGTTTATCGAACGATGGAGGAGAGGTGCATAGCAAAAAAGACATATGGAGATCCGTAGCGCGCCAGACCACGTACCATGGCTTAATCGAATATGCAGCTGCGGGGCTCCATCTCAGGGCTCTCGGTTTGTTTCAGAAATATGTGACGTCAGGCAGTAAGGTGCTTGATTTGGGAAGCGGTGGAGGCGCTTGGGCAAAGAGATTATCGGATGTGCCTTATGCGATTACGGCTTGTGATCTTCAGCCACGAAGGGACTTTGAGTTTCCTTTTCACAAGGTGGACTTGAATAGAGACTTCAGTGAGAAGTTTGAGACAAATGAGTTTGATGCCGTCAGTATGGTGGAGGTGATCGAGCATCTGGAGAATCCACGGCATACATTGCGTCAGATCAAGTCATTGTTGAAAGATAAAGGAATTGTTTTTATCTCCACGCCGAATGCGTCGGGGTTGTATTCGCGGCTAAGATTCTTTTTTACGGGAGAAATGGCCATGTTTACAGATAACGCTTATTATGACATGGGTCATATCACCCCGCTTACGTCGTGGCATTTGGATAAACTCATTAAAGAGAGCGAACTGGAGATACTTGAACGTCGATTCTATGACTCTCCGTTCCTCCCTCCAAGATCCCTTGGCGATGTGGCCAAGGTCGCCGCATGGTTTCTATTTCGGCCGTTCATGTTCGGGACGGTCGGAGGGCAATGTGTTCTATATGTGTTGCGGAAAAAGTCGAGTTCATAGAGGGTCTCATGAATCCCATTGTTCATGAGGTATGAGATCAGGCTCAACCACTAGCAGAAGGATATTTCAATGAAAGTCACGATCTTTGGAATGGGGTATGTTGGTTGTGTGACGGCGGCTTGTTTCTCAAGTCTTTCCCACGATGTGACCGGTGTCGATGTGGATGCGAACAAGGTCGACATGATTAATCGGTCGCAGAGCCCAATCATAGAGCCGGGCCTGACGGAGGTTATTAAGACAGGGGTGAGTGCAGGGACACTTCGTGGTACGACAGATCCTAAAGATCTCGGAGACGTCGTCATTGTTTGCGTGGGGACTCCTAGCAATGACAACGGCAGCTTGGGGCTGAAGCACTTAACGCGTGTAGTTGAGAGAATCGGTGAAATGTTGAAAGGTTCGAATAACTATCATGTCATTACTATTCGCAGCACCGTACTTCCGGGGACGGTTGAAAATATCGTGTTGCCGCTGCTGGAGGAAAAATCTTCAAAGAAAGCAGGTCGAGATTTCGGCTTATGCATGAATCCTGAATTCATGCGTGAAACGACAGCCATCGATGACTTTTATAATCCACCCTTTACGATTATTGGCCAGCAGGATCAACGGAGCGGCGATGTCGTGGCAAAGCTCTATCACACCATCAAAGCGCCTATGGAAAGGCCGTCGATTGCCGTGGCTGAAATGGTGAAGTATTCGTGCAACGCGTTTCATGCGACCAAAGTATGCTTTGGAAATGAAATCGGTAATTTGTGTAAGAGTTTGGGAGTAGATAGCCATAAAGTCATGGAGATCTTTTGCAAGGATACACGACTGAACCTTTCTTCCTATTATCTGAAGCCGGGTTTTGCGTTCGGTGGATCATGCCTGCCGAAAGACTTGCGGGCGATTGTCTATCAAGCCAAACGCAACGATGTGGAGGTTCCATTACTGTCCTCCCTCATGCCGAGTAACGAGAAGCAAATCCAGCACGCGTTTCGTTTGGTGCGAAATTCTGGTCGGACGAAGATAGGTGTCTTGGGGCTTAGTTTCAAGGCGGGAACAGATGATGTCCGAGAAAGCCCCGTCGTCATCTTGATTGAAATGCTGATCGGGAAAGGGTATCAGGTCGCGATCTATGACGAAGAGGTGTCGTTGGCTAAGTTGTACGGTGCGAACAAGCGATATCTCGACGAAACAATTCCCCACGTCACCTCTTTAATGGAGTCTTCAGTCTCCGAGGTGATGGATAAGTCTGACCTAGTGATTATCAGTAAGAAGACTGACCCGTTCAAAAAAGCGATTGAGGAACTGAAGCCTGACGTGTTCGTGGTGGATTTGGTCCGTATCTTCGATGACTACAAGGGGAGGCCGAATTATGAAGGCATTTCCTGGTAAGTCGCGCCCGATGCAGGGAAGGATTGCGTAATGAGTGATTCGTTAGGCCGAGTACTCATGTTTGTGGAAAATGATTTTCCAGGTGATCCTCGTGTCAAGAACGAGGCGGATGCCTTGACGTCCGCGGGTTATTCCGTCACGGTTGTGGGACTCAGGGAAAAGAATCAAACAGAGACGTACACAGTCGTAGATAACATTCAAGTCTATTCCGTTCCTAGAGTGAGTTTATTCAGTAAAACTCGAAAAGATAATCCGGTGGGACTGGAGCGACTGTGGTTAAGAGTTATTGCTCTGATGGGCTACATGTGGGAGTACTGCTATTTTACTAGCGCTTGCTTTGTCATGAGTCTGTATGTGGCCCTGAAGCAGGGGTTTGACGTTATCCATGCCCACAACCCTCCGGATACGCTGTTCCTCGTGGCAGCGTTCTATAAGCCATTTGGGAAAAAGTTTGTCTTCGATCACCATGATCTCTGCCCAGAACTCTACCGGTCGCGCTATAAAGCAGAGAATGGATTTTTGACGACCATGTTAGGTCTGTTTGAAAAAGGCAGCCTAAGATTAGCTGATGTGACCATTGCGACGAACGAGTCGTACCGAGCCATCCAGATCGCACGCGGAAAGGTTAACCCGGAGAACATCTATGTCGTGAGAAACGGTCCTAATTTACGCCGTGTGGCGTATCGAACCCCCACCAAACGGCTGCGTGAGATGGATAAGACCATCCTTTGTTATATTGGAGCGCTCAATCCTCAAGATGGAGTCGATTACCTGCTACGATCTCTTCGAGATTTGCTCTACAAGCTAAATCGAAAGGATTTTTACTGCGTGATTATGGGCAGCGGGGACTCACTTGAAGACCTCAGGGCTCTGACTAAAGACTTACATCTCGAGGGCTACGTAGAGGTGACGGGGTATGTGTCCGAGGAAGATCTGATGAGCAATCTGTCAGCGGCCGATATTTGCGTCGACCCGGATCCATCAAGTCCCCTCAACGATGTATCGACGTGGATTAAGATCATGGAATATATGGCGTTAGGAAAGCCGATCGTCACCTATGACTTGAAAGAAACCCGCTGGTCTGCCCAGGATGCTGCCCTCTACATCAAACCGAATAACGAGCTGGAGTTTGCCGAGGGGATCGCCAAACTGATGGATCGGCCTGATCTTCGCGCTCAAATGGGTGAGTTTGGCCGGCAACGAATTCATCGTGATTTGAAGTGGGATGTGGTCGGGCAGAACTTGATTCGCGCCTATGAAGCCCTTCTAGGGAAAGCCTAAGCATAGTTCGCAAGTTGTTCACTCTTCCCAATCATTTCCAGCTTTATTCTCCCTGCTCGATGGTAACCCCATACGTACGGCTCAGTTTTAGGGCATCACATTTACCCAAGGGGTAACCCAATTCCATGTGCGGCATTTGCGGCCAATACAACTTTGCGGATGATAAGCCGGTCCAGCTTGATGATATCAAGCGGATGGCGGGGTCGCTCGTGCACCGAGGGCCGGATGATGAAGGGTTTTTCCTTGCCGGCCCACTAGGATTCGGATTTAGGCGTCTCTCCATCATTGACCTTGGTGGTGGACACCAGCCTATGTCGGATCAACAGGAGTCCATATGGGTAGTCTTTAATGGAGAAATCTATAATTTTAAGGAGCTGAGAAGTGAACTTGAGTCATACGGACACGACTTTCGCACCAATTCAGATACCGAGGTCATTATTCATGGATACAAACAATGGGGAGATGGGGTACTTGATCGCCTGAACGGTATGTTTGGGTTGGCGATCTGGGATGTGAAGAGGAAAAGACTTTTGTTGGCCCGTGACCCATTCGGAATCAAGCTGATCTACTACAAGATCGAAGGCCATCGGCTGAATTTTGGCTCTGAGGTCAGAGCGGTGCTTCAGGGCGTTCAGGAAAAAGCCCAGGTCGATCCGATTTCCCTGAGTCTGTTTCTCCGCTATCGGTACACGCCTTCGCCATACACGCTCTTTAAGGGAGTGCAAAAACTTCCACCCGGAGCCAAGCTGGTTGTAGAGCGAGGTGCCTACAAGGTCAGCCGCTGGTATCGATCCAAGCCCACTCCGTTTGTACCCGTCAAGTCAGACAACGAGGCGAGAGAAGAGCTTCTGTCGCTCTACAAGAAGTCAGTTGAACGACATCTTATCAGTGATGTGCCTGTTGGCTTGCTCCTCAGCGGCGGGATTGATTCTGGGCTGTTACTGGCTCTCATGAATCTGTACGGAAAGTCCTGGCCCACATATACCGTGGGATACGGCACAAGCTACACTCACGATGAGTTGGCCGATGGTGCCGAAACGGCGCGCGAGCTGGCATCGGTTCACACTCCAGTTGTCTTGACGCAATCTACATTTGAAGCAGCACTCCCAAAGATTGTGGCCTGTCTTGAAGAACCGGTCGCCACATCTTCTATTGTTCCAATGTATTTTGTTTGTGAGCGAGCCAGACAGGATGTCAAAGTGGCGTTGATCGGACAGGGACCCGATGAACTGTTTGGCGGGTATCGTCGACATCTAGGTGTCCGATATGGTGCCTACTGGGGGAGTTTGCCGAAGTGGGTACGAGGTGCGGCTTCTTCAGCAATCGGTGTGTTACCAAGGAATGAAACACTAAAGCGAGGGCTCTACTCTCTTGATATTCCCGATCGTATCAGACGATATCAGAATGTGTTGTCGATATGTCCTGAAGCTACAATTGATGGGCTCTTTCAGAATGGGATCGTGCCGCTTGATGCCGGCGACAAGATATTGGATTGTTGGGAAGATTTGAATGGGTTGATGGCAGATACGGATGAACTTGGCGGGTTTCAGTATATAGAGGTGCGATCGACTCTTCCGGATGAGCTGCTCATGTATGCGGACAAGTTGTCTATGGCACACAGCCTCGAATTACGCGTGCCCTATCTGGATAAAGACATCGTCCAATTTGCAGAGAGATTGCCGGCCCATGTGAAAGTTCGTAGCCGTTCTCAGAAATGGCTTCATCGCCAGGTCTGTCAATCGTATCTTCCCAGTGCCTTCATTAACAGGAAGAAACGCGGATTTGCTGGTAATGTTGTTGACGATTGGTTTCGTGGCGCCATGGACAGCAAGATGGCCAGTACATTCATGGATGATCAGTCGCACATGTATCGCTATCTCAACCCTCAAGCAGTGCAGAAATTGTTTACAGACCATTCGGCCGGTCGCAGCGATAACCATAAGATTCTCTTCAGTCTGATTGTATTTGAAGAGTGGCTGAGAGTTCACTGACACGGTGCTGTCAGGCACCAATCAACACGAGTCAGAAGACACGATGAAACAAAAGATAATGATCATTGGGCCTGATGATCCCATCCTTATCACGGGGGCGACAGGCTTTATCGGGGTGAAGGTCGTCGAAAATCTGCTGGAGCGTGGATTCCGACACCTGCGCTGTTTTGCGAGACCAACCAGTTCTTTCGATCGATTTGAACGTATCGCGAAAAACAGAGAAGGAGTTCGTATCGAGCTCGTGAAGGGGAACTTGCTTCGCCGTGAGGACTGCATAGAGGCTACAAAAGGGGTCGCTGTGATTTATCACCTCGCTGCCGGAGTATCGGAAAAGTCTGTCCCTGATGCATTTATGAACACCGTCATCACGACGCGGAATTTGCTTGATGCAACTCTTGAGCATCAATGTCTGCGACGATTTGTCAGTATCAGTTCTTTTACAGTCTATACTAACACACAAAAGCCACAGTGGAGGCTTCTCGATGAGTCCTGTCCGGTGGAAACCCATCCTGAGATCCTGGGGGATGCATATTGCTATGCGAAAGTGAAAGAAGACGAGTTAGTCCAAGAATATGGAAAAAAACACGGGGTTCCCTATGTCATCGTAAGGCCCGGGTCCGTATACGGTCCGGGGAAAAGTCAGATCACAGGGCGAATCGGGATTGATACATTCGGTGTATTTCTCCACTTAGGAGGTGGAAACCGCATCCCCTTTACGTATGTAGACAATTGTGCCGATGCAATTGTCCTGGCGGGTGTAACACCAGGCGTTGAAGGCGAAGTCTTCAACGTGGTTGATAATGATCTCCCAACCAGTCGAACTTTTTTGCGTCTCTATAAGCAGCAAGTTTGTGGATTCCGGTCGATTTACCTTCCTCGGATTTTTAGTTATCTCCTTTGTACATTGTGGGAAAAATACTCCTTCTGGTCAGAAGGACAGTTGCCGCTTGCGTTTAACCGTAGAAGGTGGCATGTCGAAATAAAGTGTACACGATATAGTAATGAGAAGTTGAAGGTACGGTTAGGGTGGGAACCAAAAGTATCTACAGCTGAGGGGCTAAAGCGTTTGTTCTTATACTGCAAGGAGAGTAAGTCAAATGCTTAGAGCCGCGATCGTGGGGTGTGGAAAAATTGCCGATGCTCATGCATTTCAGATCCGAAGAATACAGGGCTGTGAAATCGTCGGTGTGTGTGATACTGAGCCGTTGATGGCAAGACAACTGAGTGAGAGGTTTCAGGTCAAACGGTGGTATTCGGCTCTCGGAGAGCTTCTTGAGGACGCCCGACCTGACGTCGTGCACATCACGACTCCACCTGAAAGTCACTACAAGATCGCCCATTTTTGCCTGGAACGTGGCTGCCACGTATATGTGGAAAAACCGTTCACGTTGAATGAAGAACACGCACAGCGATTGGTGGACCTAGCCAATAAAATGCAACTCAAGCTCACGGCCGGCCATGATGGCCAATTTAGTCATGTGGCGAGGCGTATGCGCACACTTGTACGGGAAGGCTACCTGGGGGGGGCACCAGTTCACATGGAAAGTTACTATTGTTATGAGCTTGGAGACTCTAGCTATGCACGCGCGTTGCTCAGTGACAAACAGCACTGGGTGCGCCGCTTACCGGGAAAGTTGTTGCACAATATCATCAGCCACGGAATTGCCAGGATCGCAGAATTTCTGACCTCCGATTCCCCTCACGTCATTGCGCATGGGTTCGTCAGTCCGCACCTCAAACACAAGGGCGAGGATGAGATTATTGACGAATTACGAGTCATTATCAGTGAGGATAATCGGACTACTGCCTATTTCACCTTCTCGTCCCAGATGCGTCCATCGCTTCACCAGTTTCGTCTTTACGGCCCGAGGAATGGGTTGATTCTCGACCACGATCAAGAAACGTTGATCAAGTTGCGAGGAGCAAATTTCAAGAGTTACCTTGAAAAGTTCATTCCTCCAGTTACTCTGTCTGGACAGTATCTTGGAAATCTCAAAGGGAATATACGGAAGTTCCTGGGACGAGACTTTCACATGAACGCGGGGATGCACTGCCTTATCGGCTCATTCTATCGCTCCATTCAAGAGAATACACCGGTTCCCATTTCCTATCGTGAGATTCTGCTGACAGCAAGAATCATGGACGATATCTTCGCGCAACTAGATGCCAAAAATGGACAGTCTGCGTTGTCAATGCTGTCGCGAAATTGAGCTGTACCTAAACAAATTAACATCAGTTCACCGCCTATCGTGGGTCAGCCATGAATGTGTGTGGTTTGGATATAAGAGTCAGAGGACGATTAATTCGTATGGCGGGAGTCGCCGCTGATACCTATGAATTTGTGGAAGATCCTCATCCAGTCTTGGAAGCCATGACTCGCTCAAGGGAGCGGATTGATCTTTTTACGTTCATGCAACGGCTTCCCGACATTTCCCCGAAGTACCCCTATGTGATGGAATGGGATAATCTCGCAGTCTTGCCGCTCTCTACCTTTGACCACTGGTGGATGAAGCAGATCAACGATAAGACAAGAAATATGGCGCGTCGGGCTGGAAAGAAGGGTGTGACGTTTCGAGAGGTCCCAATAGACGAAGCCTTTGTGCGGGGTGTTTGGGCGATTTACAATGAATGTGAGGTCCGTCAGGGCAAGCGCTTTCCCCACTATGGAAAGGATTTGGAAACGGTTCGAAAGGAAACAGCCACCTTCCTAGACCGCAGCGTTTTTTTAGGGGCGTATTGTGACGACACGTTAATCGGCTTTGCGAAGCTGCATTGCCATCAAGCTCGAATTCAAGCTGGCATCGTATCCATCCTTTCGCTTGTTCAACATCGGGAAAAGTCTCCGACTAATGCACTGATTGCAGAGGCAGTTCGGTATTGCATCGCACATGGAATTCCAAACTTAGTGTATTCACGTTTCAGTGATGGGAAGAAGCAACATGATAGCTTGATGGATTTCAAGGAACATAACGGATTTCAGAAGTTTCAACTTCCCCGTTATTATATCCCGTTGACCCAGCTTGGTCGGGTGACTCTAACACTCGGACTTCATAAGCGAGTGCTCGACCATATTCCCGAATCCGTCTTATCAAAGCTCAGGTTGATCCGAAAGGTATGGTACTCAAGAAAGCTACAGTCTGCGGGATAGTAACCTAAGACATCCATAAGAGGCTCAGGAAATGGAAGTAGCGTTGCTTACGGCTGGTCGTGACCCGCACTATGCCGTTGGGGTAGCACGAGCACTGGTCTCACAGCAGGTGCAAGTCGATCTCATTGGGGGCGATGCACTGAGCTGTCCGGAGTGGGATGCGACACCCTTAGTACACTTCAAAAATCTAAAAGGGGATGCAAGCGAAGAGGCAAGTTTACTGCGAAAGATCATCAGAATCTATAAATACTACGCTAAGCTCGTGTGGTATGCAACGATTGCAAAGCCAAAAATATTTCATATTCTATGGAACAACAAGTTTGAGACGGTGGACCGAGTCGCGCTGATGTTGTTGTACAAACTCCTGGGAAAAAAAGTCGCCCTTACTGTTCACAACGTCAATATGAAGACTAGAGACTTGAACGATTCGGCGTTCAACCGCCTGACGTTACATATTCAGTATCGGCTTACCGATCATCTCTTCGTTCATACTGAACTCATGAAAAAAGAATTGGAAGAAGAGTTTGGTGTGCCGGCTCGAATAATAACTGTTATTCCTTTTGGTATTAATAATGCCGTTCCAGTCACGAGTCTTACCTCGGCTGAGGCAAGACAAAGACTAGGGATTGCAGAGAACGACAGAGTCCTTCTGTTCTATGGGCACATAGCGCCTTATAAGGGGATGGAATTCCTTCTCGCCGCCTTTGAGCAAATTGTGAGGCAATGTGGCAATTATAGGTTGATTATCGCGGGCAAGCCCAAAAACTGTGAAGCCTATTGGCGTAGTCTTGAGAAGATGATGCTGAAAGACCATACAATCGGGGAGCGAATACTCCAAAAGATCGAACACATTCCGGATGATGAGACAGAGGTCTATTTTAAGGCAGCCGACGCGTTCGTGTTGCCGTATCGGCATATCTACCAGAGTGGGGTGCTTTTCTTAGGATACAATTTTGGATTGCCAGTTATCGCGACCGATGTGGGATCCTTAAGGGAGGATATCATCGAAGGTAAAACTGGGTTTGTTTGTAAACCGGAGGATCCTCTTGATTTGGCTCAGGCTATCGAGACGTATTTTAGTAGCAATATATTCAAGGACTTGAATAGTTATCGACAAATAATACAAGAATATGCTCGCCAACGGCATTCTTGGGATTTGGTTGGGCAAATAACTTGGGATGTTTATGCAAAACTGCTGGAGAGAAGACCTTCCAGTGAAAGTGCGCGAGTCGTATAGGGTGGCACTGGACAGCTCAGTGCTAATGGAGTGGTCACTTCGCAGCACTGCAAGCTGTCAGAGAGAAACAAGCTTACGTCATGGATGATCAGTGAACGGCAACACCTACAGGGGCCCCAGGAGGTGGATCGTTTACGGTTGTTCCACTTGCTAGTGGATGTGGGTAGGCATAAGGCGTGTAACCAGGCTTAACCTGATTAAAAAAGTCGCGGTTTGCTATCACCACATTCGGCACATTCGAGCTCGCGTTCGAGACCACGCCATTGATCTTGTTGTTCCAGATATAGGCCGGTTCCACGGCTTGATTCGGCCATGTTGCCGGCGAAGGGGTATCGCCGGAGATCATGGCGCCCTGTCCATTACCAGTTTGATCCAAACAGCGGGTGCTAGAGAAGTCCCAGGCAGATGGGCATTTTCCAAATGGCCACCAACTCTGTCCTGCTCGGTAATATTGAAAATCGATAAAAGTATTGATTGTTCCGTTCGTGATGGTCGCGGTATTGTTAAAGACGACCCCCGACCCCCCACGATATCCGATCAAGCTAGCAAAGTTATTACCTCCTTGCATATTCCAGATCCAGGTGTTGTTGTACACCTCGAAGTGTCGTTGGCTACGTTCACGACCACCGCTGTCGGTCCCATGATTCGCCAAGGTGCAGGCGGTGAAAGTATTGTAGCGGTATACCACGCGCCCTCCGTTCCAGCCATCTGTCGCATATTGGTGATATCCATCTGATTGATTGTTGGTAAAGGCGTTATCTTCGACGAATACAGCGTTCGACGTGCCAAGCGAACTGGGGGAAGCCCAGGATGAATCCCCATACCCGCCTGTGCCATTCCACGAATCGTGGTGGACATAAAGCCCGAACCCATTTTTTACATCGAAGGTATTATGATCAACCACTCCCCTGATATTTCCCCAGAGAAACATGCCGGATGTTGCTGTTGGAATGACCTTATTATGGTCGAAGCGAAACTGGTTGGAGTTGCCACGAAAGTAAAGCATACCTTTGTTATAATCATCGACGATGGTTCCACCTTGAAAGGTGAAGCCTGTGACTCGCGTGAGTCCTCCGCTCACGGTTGTCCATCGGATCAGATGCGGGACGTTAGGATAGTTATCTTTCGAAACACCATCCCTGATAATGGTTTGATCAATCCCCGCGCCCCGTAATGTAAGATACTTATTCCTGCCGTTCGTGACGACATTGTCGAGATCAAGGCTGGTCGTCCAAGTGCAGTTGCCTGGAGGGACAACAACAGTATCGCCGTTTGCCGCACTATTTAGTGCCGCTTGCACGTGTGAGAATGAGCAGCTTGATGCCGTGATGGTTGCTGCCCAGAGGTTTCCAGCATTAAGTGTGAGGAGAAAAATCAGTAGGCTCAGAAGTTTCAGTAGCCTGCCTTGCTTTTCTGCCCTATTCCAGCTGGCTTTTCTAATCGGTTCGATAGTTTTTTGTGTCTTGATGTGGCCGGGATGAACAAGGATAAGGGTTATCTGCGAACCTAACCGTGGTGTCATCTGAGCATCTCCTTTGTATCTAAACAATCATCATGGAGTGTTTCTGGTAGGGTCAATCCTTGGATTTCTTTTCCAGATTCAGTTTGGCGACACTTTCTGCTAACCATGGAGGCAAGCAAGGGGCGTACCAAGAGCTATTATTAAATGGTTTGAACGCAACTCATTAAATTATAACAATTTTTTAATTTTGAAAACCCTGTTGCAATCTCTTGAAATAGAGGTTTTTTCAAACATATATGCACATTAGGAAAATTCAGTCTGTTAATTTCAAGTAATTAGAGGTACGGTAATTGCTTGTATTATATGAAGAAAAGCAGTTTCAAGCGTCAAATGCGACGGGTGAATGATAATGTAGGTGTGTAAACTTCGAGAAGATGGGGAAACGCAGATATTCCTCGAATGGGTGTTTAGGCAAGAGAGAATGGTATTCCACTCGGTTGTCTGTAACCCAACAAATCGATTCTTCTGGGCAGGAGCGGGTGTGTCACTCTATCGGTATCTTCATGCACTACAGTGTTGTAAGAGCATCCCGATTTGTAAAGAAGGTACGGATTGCCTATCGCTGGCCTACTGCTCATACCCGACCATGTCTATTCGCCGATCCGGATCAGCATTTACGGAGTGCCACGATCATCTAAAATGCCTTTCCAGGCTTTGCAGGCATAACCATCATCAAAGACGATGCTTCTGATACCAAGGGGGTCGAATTCACCGAGGAGTAGGGATAAATTTTTTTATGAGTAACTTGTATTACCGATTGAAACCGTTCATTCCTCGTGAAGTACGCATGGCGGCTCGGCGTGTTCATGCAATCCAATTGAGGCGGCGCAACGGTAACTCCTGGCCCATTCAAGAGTCAGCTGCCCGAGCACCTGAAGGGTGGCCTGGGTGGCCGAATGGGAAAAAGTTCGCCTTCGTTCTGACGCATGATGTCGAAGGTGTCCGAGGGTTAGACAAGTGCCGCAGGCTAGCTGAAATGGATAAAGCGCAGGGGTTCCGATCCTCCTTCAACTTTGTGCCAGAGGGGGAATACCGGCTTCCGGACTCGCTCCGAGCCTTCCTCGTTCAAGAGGGATTTGAGATTGGAGTGCACGATCTACACCACGATGGATCGCTTTACCGCTCAGAAAGAACCTTCATGGCTCAGGCACAAATAATTAATCAACATCTCAAGGCTTGGGGTGCTGTGGGTTTCCGTGCGGGATTCATGTTTCATAATTTAGAGTGGCTACACAGCCTCGATGTCTCATACGATGCGTCCACGTTCGACACCGATCCATTTGAACCACAGCCGGATGGCGTCGGGACCATATTCCCGTTTTGGGTCCAGAGTAGCGGGCCCAGAGGGTATGTTGAACTTCCTTATACTCTCCCGCAGGACTCGACGCTATTTCTTGTGTTCAAAGAGAAAACGATTGATGTGTGGACCAAGAAGCTCGAATGGGTGGCTGCTCACGGTGGCATGGCCCTCATGAACGTTCACCCCGATTACCTCAACTTTGGTGGGAGCAGGAGTTCATCGGAATTCTCAGCGGAACTCTATGAATCCTTTCTCAAGTATGTCGCCAGTCGGTATCGTGACACTTGCTGGTTTGCCCTTCCTCGTGAGGTCGCAAAGTTCTCTGCGGAAATCAAACCAGCTCTACGCTCTAACAGTTTGCACAAGTAGTGCAGAGTCTTTCCCACGTAGAAACTGGCTTCAGTAACACTCTCAGATGAGCGACCAGATGCTCCAACGCGGAACCTCTCTCTCTACAAAGGGAAGCTCCAAACATATGACACAGAGATCCATATCACCCCCCCCAGTCATTACTCTTGTGCGCCGAATATGCAGTGATTTTATCGAACTTCGTCGAGAAAAATCCTTTCTAGGAAGAAGCCAACTGGTCTGTGGCTTTGCCACATTGGGACATCGATCAATAGGAATTCTAATTCTTTATGAGGATGACCAAGGACGTCATAACTGTGCTCCTATACCAACTCTCAAACGGTTTAACGGGTATCAAAAAACTCAGCATCTCTTTCGCTTGGCCAGGAAATTCAACCGTCCGATTATTATATTTACGAGTTCTTCAGGGTCATTGCCTGGTCAGGATATGACTGAGCCTAACGAAATGACAGGTTTTGCCAAACACGTGCTCTCTCAATTGAATCTTGAAGTGCCGCTAATTGTGGTGGTGCTCAGTAGGAAAATGTCTGGTAATATTTTTGGTGCTTGGCTTGCCGACAAGGTGCTTGCTTTTGAAAACGCTCGTTTTTCGATGGCGTTAGTTGGCCAATGGGAAAACCGCTTAATCCAAGTGGGAGCGCAATCCTTACTCCATCAAGGAATTATAGATAAAATGATCTCTGTGCCAGTTCGTGGTGGACCTGCTTCGCGGGGGAGAATGCCCACACCCAAACAACTCAGAATTGCTCTCTGCACAATCCTTGATGAATTGTTTCTTATCTCTCCGGAGGAGTTGATATTTCGGCGGGGAGAAAAGATCGAAAAAGTAGCGGCGATGATGTCGACGCAAGATGGATTTCTGAAGATGCTGCTTCTTGCGACACCGTGAAGGCACTTTGAATTCGAAGACAGCGACTGGGTGTGCCCAACTGAAACGCTTGAGATTGGATACACAGAAAATCTTGCTTTCCCGCACGTGTTTTATTTTGCCGGTTATGATCTAGGAGCGGCGGGATATGGCAATGGCTCGATCGCGCTAACATCACGACTTATTTGGTAAAATTATCGAAACGTGCGGTTCTTTCCGTGTATTCCTGCTGACAAATCCATGTTATTCCCCCCTCGTTCATGTAATAGCAGGCAGTTAGATCAAGGGGCATAATACACGATAGTCTGGCTATAAGCTTAGTCAGAATTAGTCAGGTTAGAGTGGCGAGAGATACAAAATGAGAAGATTAATTAAGTGCGAATATGCTGTGCCAGGAGCGACTTCATGAGCGGAGTCAATACTAAGTTACGAGCCGGTAACTGGGTGGAGGTGAAGACCCCAGAGGAGATTGCGCAAACGCTCGATGCCGATGGGACCTTGGACGGCTTGCCTTTCATGCCAGAGATGATCGGGTTCTGCGGTAAGCGCTTCCGTGTTCTTAAGCAGGCGCGGAAGGCATGTGTCGAGGTGAGGCCTCAAGGACCGTTAATCGATATGCGGGAGTTTCATGGAGACGCGGTGTGGGTCTTCGAAGGATTGCGATGTGATGGCGCTGCCCACGATGGGTGCCAGCGTGGCTGTTTATATTACTGGAAGTCTGCGTGGCTGAAAAAGGTGGGAGCGGAAGATCCGGTTCTTCAGCCAGCTCAGGTACCCGACGGCCTACTGCGTCATCGATTGAAAAGTAGGAATGGGTCAGATCGATACTTCTGTCAATCTACTGAATTAGTTAAGGCAACGAATCCGCTTTCTGTCAAGGGTCGTCTTCGGCTTTGCGTACGGGATGTCTGGTCTGGCAACGTTGGAGTCGCGGCGATGGTTAAGACGATCGTGCAGCCTGTCTTTTGGAAAATGGTAGAAAAATTTATCAGACCTCGATATGTGCAGGGGACATTGAAGCAGACGCCGCTGGTCAAGCTTGATTTCACTCGTGGAGAAATAGTGCAGATCAAGCCTGCTGAGGAAATACAGGCGACATTGAACCATAAAGGATGCAACCGTGGACTACGCTACGATATCGGTTTGAATGAATTGTGTGGTACTCGCCATCGAGTGCGGGAACGGCTAGATAAAATCATTGTGGAATCAACAGGGCAGATGATCCACTTACAAGGGACTGTTACGCTAGAGGACTCTACATGCCTGTGCTACATGACGGCATTGGGTGGTTGTACCAGACAGGACTTAGTCTACTGGAGGGAAGCGTGGCTGAAGCCGGTTGAGCCTGCAGAGGGAAGCTAGATGATATAAATGCATAAAATGGCTATGTGGAGCAGTGTGTGGATCTGCGTAAGAGATCATCCGATCCAGTTCTACTAGCGTTAAGTGGCTGATAGATCTTTATCATTGAGGTTACACAAAAATCTGGAAGGCTGAACTCGCTCGCTCGAATGTGTACGAACCTGATAATTTCGTAGCGAAGGATCAGCACAATTCTTTTCATGTCTGCTGTGAGCCGTCCGTATCCATAGGGTGGTGTTAGCGGCGAGATCGAGCCAACGCATTTATCGGCAAATGGCGTGACCTCAATCCAGTGGTTTGTGGTAAGGGGCTGGGAGAATGTGGAATGACATTCAGATAGCAAAGAGGGTTTCATGAATATCATTGGATTCAGCGGTCTGCATCAGAGCGTATCGTTCAAGAAGAAAGCTTTCCCCGGTTTATCGGCACGAGAGTATCGCATCGTCCAAGGATTTGACTCCGCGGCTGCTCTGGTGACAGACACGGAGATCATCGCCGCTGCAGCAGAAGAGCGATTTACTCGCGAAAAAACAACCGGCCTATTCCCAGTGCATGCGATGCGGTACTGTTTGGAGGAGGGACGTCTTCTTCCTTCACAAGTCGATTACATCGCCCATGGTTTTTCATATGAGCCGTTCAAAGAGTATTTTGCCGAAAGCGAGTACGCCAAGCAGCAATATGACGAGGTATGTAACCCGGAGGCGCAGCGTCGCAATCTTGAGCAATGGTTTCCCAACTACGGTTGGGCTGAAAAGCTTGTCCCAGTCAACCATCATCTCGCTCACGCCGCAAGTGTGTTTTTCCCCAGCGGTTTCTCGGAATCACTCATTCTCGTCAGTGATGGCATGGGAGAAATCCATAGCATGACGGTCGCGGTCGGGCAGGGGAAAGACATCAAGGTATTACGGCAGGTCTCATCACTCCACTCGCTGGGAATCCTCTATGGTGTTTTCACCATGTATCTTGGATTTTATCTCGGAGTCGACGAGTACAAGGTTATGGGACTGGCTCCCTACGGCAATCCGCGGAAGTACTACGGTCAAATCATAGAGTTGGTCCATCTGCGCGATGACGGGACCTACACGATTCCTCTGTTTGCCAGCAATCGAACACAGATCGAGAAGGAAACGCACAGCGGAGTCTTGCAAGAATTGGAAAACCGATTCGGTTTGCGTAGGGAAGCTGGTGTGGAATTCACACAACATCATAAAGATATCGCGGCCGGCCTCCAAGCTGTGGTGCAAACCTGCCAACTGCACGTCCTTCGCCATTTCCGCAGGGAAACTGGGATAGAGAATTTATGCATGGCTGGGGGTGTAGCGCTGAACTGCTCAGCGAACGGAGTCATTAAACGGAGTAGGCAGTTTAAGCGCATGTTCATTCAGCCGGCTTCTGGAGATGACGGGGTTGCATTGGGAGCGGCGCTGTATGTGCAGAGCGTTCGGAACGACAAATTTAAGCCCAAGTGCATGACGGTTCCACTGTGGGGGCCTGGTTTTAGTCAGGATGAGATACGGCAAACGCTGAGCGCAAGAGAAGATTGTCAGGTACGGCACGCGGAGTGTTTCCCATCATTGTGCCGTGAAGTGGCCAAGCGTCTTGACCGAGGTGACATTGTGGGCTGGTTTCAAGGGCGTATGGAGTATGGCCCGCGAGCCTTGGGTAATCGCAGTATCCTTGCTGATCCGCGCGATCCAGCCATGCGGGACAAAATTAACGCATTGGTAAAAAAGCGCGAAGGCTTTCGCCCATTCGCGCCGGTGGTGACGAAAGAGGCTGCCGCCAAATACTTTGAGATTCAGGAAGGCGAGGAAGACACCTATGCTCATATGCTCTTTGTCACACAAGTTCGGGAAGAGTTTCGCGAGAAACTTCCAGCGGTTACACACATCGACGGGTCCGCGCGCGTCCAAACGGTCTCTCAGGAGCACTACCCTCGCTTATGGGAGCTGTTGCGCGAGTTTGAAAAAATTTCTGGCCTGCCGATCTTGCTGAACACTTCATTTAATGTGAAGGGGCAGCCGATGATTTGCACGCCGGTCGAAGCCCTCGATACCTTCTTGTTCGCTCGCCTCAACCTACTTGTGCTCGAAGAGTTTCTCGTTTCGCCTCGTGCTGGAGAAATTGGGGAAACGGATCGGACTGCTGCATCACAGAGAATCACGATTGGAGTTGGTTAGACCGTGCCATATTCCGCTGACAGGAAGATGGAGAATGTTGTGGGGATAGAAGTTGGACCTCAGGATTTCTGGAGGCGCCAATTCCCTAATCCCGTGGGACTGTTGTCGTTGCCGTTTGACTACCCGCGGCCACCTGTTCCTTCGTACGTAAGGGATATGGCTACCCTCGCCTTGCCCTCTGCGGTTTGTACCGGTCTTGGTGACCTCAGTGCAGATCTGAACGTGCCGCCGCATGCCGTGTTCCTTGCCGCAATTCATACTGTGCTCTTCCGTTACACAGGCCAGGAGACACTTGTGGTCGGAACTGTAGCTCAGTCAGCTGTTGCAATCGGCGATCCTCACCGTAAGGCTTTCCCTCTGTTGCCTATTCAGATGCATGCATCGGTGCTACAGGAAAGTTCAGGCCAAGAACTGGTGAGGGAACTCGCACGATCTCTGGATGAAGCCGAATCCCACTCAGCCTATTCGCTTCGAGAACTTCAAGCTCGAGTTGGCGTGGCTGATGCTGCTTTTGGCAATCGCCTGTTCAATGTCGCGCTTTGTCTCGCCGATACCGTCGGCCAGCCTTCTTCGAGTTGGCCGATGTCTGATCCAGACTTGAGCGAATTCGTCGCACAATGCGACATAGTGCTTGCGGTGAGGCCGACTGCTTCGATGATCGTGCTTCAGGCAGACTTCGATTCTGATTTGTTCGAACGGACCACCGTGGCAAGATTTCTTGGCCACGTCGGAACAGTATTGGACGCCATGATTCAGAATCCAGCTCATGCCGTTCTGAAGTTGCCGATCCTCAGCCAGGCTGAACGGCGTCAGTTGCTCGTTGAATGGAACCAGACTCAGGCGGACGCACCGCCTCACGAGACACTGCACCGATGGTTTGAAGCGCAGGCAGAACTGACACCAACTGCCGAGGCGGTGAGATACGAAGAGCACTCATTGAGTTATCTGGCATTGAATCAACGTGCAAATCAACTCGCGCATTATCTGAAGAGGCTGGGCGTAGGGCAGGATGTACTTGTCGGTCTCTTCCTCGAACGTTCGCTTGACATGGTGGTGGCTATCCTGGCCGTTCTTAAAGCAGGAGGGGCGTACGTGCCGATCGATCCCGAATATCCCTCTGATCGAATCGAGTACATGATTCGGGATGCTGCGCTTCCCGTGTTGCTTGTTCAGAGCCAGTTGGCTGCGCACCTGCCTGCGTTTAGCGGAGCGATGGTGAGAATCGACCGTGATCGTGACCAGATTGTCAATGAAAGCACGGCTAACCTCCTCCCGACAGTTGATCCAGATGACCTGGCTTATATGATCTATACGTCCGGGTCCACAGGGAAACCCAAAGGTGCGATGAACTCTCATCGCGGAATCTGCAATCGTCTCATGTGGATGCAGAAAGAGTACGGCATGACTGAGGCCGATGCGGTACTGCAAAAAACCCCCTTCAGCTTCGATGTGTCGGTCTGGGAATTTTTTTGGCCGCTCCTTGTCGGGGCCCGTTTGGTGGTGGCGAAACCTGGTGGCCATCGCGATCCCAGCTATCTTATGGATGTGATTGCACAGGAGCGTGTCACCATCATGCACTTCGTGCCGTCCATGCTCGGCGCATTCCTCGCCACGCCGGGTTTAGAGCGCTGTCGATCGTTACAGCATGTCATGTGCAGTGGAGAAGCGCTTCCATTCAATTTGCAGGAAGAGTTTTTTTCATTGTTGTCGGCGCAGTTGCACAATTTGTACGGACCAACCGAAGCGGCAGTGGATGTTACCTCTTGGATGTGCCGATCCAAGGATGACAGAAAGATCGTGCCGATTGGACGTCCTGTTGCCAACACGCAGATTTACATTCTCGACCGGTATTTGGAGCCGGTGCCGATCGGTGTCCCTGGCGATCTCTACATCGGAGGTGTTCAGGTTGGGCGGGGCTATCATAACAGGCCAGAGCTTACGGCAGAACGGTTCGTCCCTGATCATTTGGGGGAGCGGGCCGGAAGTCGCTTGTACAAGACAGGAGACTTGGCAAGGTTCCTTTCGGGAGGAGAGATCGAGTATCTCGGTCGTTCCGATCATCAGGTGAAGATTCGCGGATTCCGCATCGAGCTCGGTGAGATTGAATCCGCACTCTGTCAGCATCCGGCGATCCACGAGGCGGTAGTCGTGGCGTGTGAGGATATGCCAGGAGTGAAGCGGCTGGTGGCCTATCTTGTGACATCCTTGTCCGAGCGTGATGCCGAGACCATCTGCGAGCATCTCAAAGCAAGCCTGCCGGGGTTTATGGTGCCGGCAGCTTTTATGTTCCTGGACAGGTTGCCGTTGAGTCCCAATGGGAAGATCGACCGCAAGGCTTTACCGGTTCCCGCGAAGGCGCAGGCTTTGGCAAACAGCTATGTGGCTCCTCGTACGGTGATCGAGCGAAAATTGGCCGAGATGTGGTCGAGAGTCTTGCATGTGAAGCACGTGGGTGTTCACGACAATTTCTTTGAATTGGGGGGTGATTCAATCCTCAGCATTCAAGCAATTGCATCGGCTCGGCGCGAGGGGTTGAAGATCACTCCAATGGTGCTTTTTGCCAACCCGACGATTGCCCAATTGGCATCGGTTGTATCCATTGCGGACGATGAGTCGGCGATAGAGGATATCGCAGCTGGCGATGTCCCATTAACGCCGATCCAGCGATGGTTTCTTGGGCAGAATCTCGAATCTCCCCATCACTTCAACCAAGCGTTTTGCTTTGAGGTTATCGGACGGCTGGACTACGAATTGATGCAGTCCGTTCTAAAGGAATTAAGTCAACATCACGATGCTCTTCGGCTTCGATATAGCGTGGGGCAGCAGGATTGGCGTCAGTATTACGCGGCTACCGATGAATCGTCGGTGCTCCGCTGGATTGATCTTTCGCATGTGGAAAGAGATAGACGCAAACAGGAAATCGAGTCAATTGCCACTGCAACGCAGGCCAGTCTCGATCTTGAACATGGACCAATCTGGCGAGTGGTATATTTCCAGGGAGGAGCAGGGGAAACCGATCACCTGCTGATCGTCGTTCATCACCTGGCTGTGGATGGCGTATCGTGGCGACCACTACTGGAAGACTTTGAGCTGGCCTACAAGCAGTTAAGGGCCTGTCAGAAGATCCAATTGCCGGCTAAAACCGTCTCGTATAAAGCATGGGCGCAACGACTGTTTGACGCGTCTCGATCGGCCTTATGGGAAAAAGAGCTCCCCTATTGGCAGGCAGTTACTGATCCAAGAACGTCCGGTGATTCCTGCCGAGTTCTTGCCTTGTCTGAACCAGGCAATCGCGAAGAGTCAGCGAAGACCCTTACAGGTACTCTTTCGACGGAAGAGACAGAGGCACTGCTGAAGCAGGTCCCTCCTGTCTACAATACGCAAATCAATGACGTCCTCCTGACGGCACTCGTTCGCGCCTGGGCTCGGTGGAAGGGGACGCCGATCCTCTTTGCCGATTTGGAAGGGCATGGGCGTGAAAATGTGGTAGGGGATCTTGATTTGTCTCGAACCGTCGGATGGTTTACCTCGATTTTTCCGATACGTCTGGAATGCCAGGAAACTGGAACGGATTGGCAGCCTGGTGAGGCACTCAAGTCGATCAAGGAACAAGTTCGCTCTATTCCTCAACGTGGCATGGGATACGGGATTTTGCGATACCTTAGAACCGATACCACGTTGACTGCTGGTTTGGATGCCCGATTGGTATTCAATTACTTTGGTCAGCTCGATCAAGCGTTGGCCGGGTCGACATTGTTCAGATTTGGGAAAGAATCCTCGGGTCCATGGCACAGTCCCCTGCAACGCCGTCGCTATGTGCTTGAAGCCAATAGCATGGTGATCGACGGTTGCTTTGAGATTGGATGGACCTACAGCGAGTCGCTCCACCGCGAGTCAGAAATCGCGAAGTTAGCGGATGAGTATCTGCGTGCGCTTAAGCAATTAATCGCTCATTGCCAATCGCCACACGCAGGCGGGCGGACACCGTCGGACTTCTCCCTTGCTCGTTTGGACCAGTCTTCCCTTGACCGTATGCTGTTGGAACAGCGAGATCTCGAGAATGTCTATCCGCTTTCTCCAATACAGACGTTGTTTTTTTCGGCGAATCAAGGCGATGCCCACACGGCGTTCGATCAATGGCATTGTACGTTGAACGGGCCATTGGATGTGTCGGCATTCCAGCGGGCATGGCAGGAAACGGTCCGGCGTCACAGTGTGCTGCGTTCGACGATTCACGGCGAAGGGCTTCGTGAGCCCATGCAGATTGTTCATCGGGACGTCGAGTTGTCTTGGACCATATTGGATTGGCGCGGGAAAATTAACAGTACGCTCCAGGATCATTGGCACGCGTTTCTCAAACAAGACATGGCGCGGCCTCTTAGCCTAGCCAAAGCCCCGGCGATGCGGTTTGCCCTCGTTCAAGTCGACGAGGAGCAATGGAAGTTTGTCTGGAGCGTTCCAGCGCTGCTTCTAGATGGATGGTCATGGCCATTGGTGTTTCGCGATGCCAGCCGGATGTATGAAGCGTTCGAAGGCGGACGGTTCCCCCAGTTCGAGGCAGTCCGTCCCTACAGTGACTATCTTGAATGGCTGAACGGCCAATCCCAGGATGCTGCATTGGCTTTCTGGCATAAAACACTAGAGGGATTTCGTGAGCCGATCGTGCTGCGGACTGAAGAGACACAGCAATCAGTCGGCGAGGATCGCTATGCGGAATATGCCGTTGAAATTTCTTCTGAGTCGACAGAAACGTTGCTCTCAACGGCTCGGCGATTGCAGGTGACATTGAACGTGTTGGTAGAAGGTGTCTGGGCGATTTTGCTGAGTCACGAGAGCCGCAAGAATGATGTCGTATTTGGAGCGTCGTTCTCTGCTCGTCCGACCGATCTTGCCGGTGTTGAGTCGATCGTCGGGCCGTTTGTGAATAATCTTCCAGTCAGAGTGGCAGTGAGCCCCGATGTGACGACCGGCGAATTTTTGCGACAGTTGCACGGAAGTTTGCTTCAGTTGAACCCATATCAATTCACTCCGCTCGTTGAGATTCAACAGGCAAGCGAGGTGCCTTGGCGGTATCGATTGTTCGAGAGTTTGGTCGTATTCCAGAATTATCTGGTGGATGAGTCAGCGCGACGTTTTGGCGGGCACGTATCCGTTTCTGATTTTTCTGGCCCGATCCATACGAACTATCCGGTTCTGCTGCTGGCCGAGCCAGGGACCCAGCTTCGTCTGACGCTTGTCTGCGACAGACGATTCATTGGACGTTCGGCCTGGGAACGGTGGGGACAGGGTCTAGTTCGGCTTTTGGATGGCCTGCCAGCCATGCTGGAAAAGCGGGTTGCCGATTTGCAGACACTGTTGCCTCCGGTGCCGGGTATAGGGGTAGGAGGGAAGCAAAAACTCCGTGCAGGTATGGAACATGTGATTCCCCCACAGAGTGAGATGGAACGGACGATTGCAAGCGTCTGGCAGCAACTGTTTGGAGTGGAACAGATCAGCGTAGAGGACAATTTTTTCGATCTTGGCGGCCACTCTATGCTGCTGGTCCAGATGCATGGTCGGTTGCGAGAGGTTCTGAAACTTGAATTTCCCATTGTGACGTTGTTGCAGCATCCCAGTATTCGTTCTCTCTCTGCCTGTTTTGAAAAGCCGATCGATTCTGGCGCTCGTGATGGTGAGCGAATTCGCGACCGTGCGAAGAAGCAGAAGGAAGCCTTGGATCGTTCCCGGGCAATGGCAAGGAAAAGGTAGGAGTTATGAACGAGGGGTCGTACAGCGGCATTGCGATCGTCGGCATGGCAGGACGAGTTCCTGGAGCAGAGAACATTGAGGAGCTCTGGGCCAATCTGGTTGCAGGGAAGGAGAGCATTTCGTTCTTCAACGATCAGGAGCTTTCCGAATCGGGGCTAGACGTGGCTGAATTGAAACGCCGTGGCCATTATGTTCCTGCCAGAGGGTTGCTCAAGGATGCAGACTGTTTTGATGCCAGTTTCTTTGGAGTTCATCCCAAAGAAGCCGAGATTATCGATCCTCAACATCGCGTGTTTCTTGAGGTGTGTTGGGCGGCGCTAGAACGCGCAGGTTATGCGCCAAGCCGTATGGTAGGGGCGGTCGGTGTTTTTGCTGGAGCTACGTTTAACACGTATTACCAGCAGGTATTGCAGCAGCGACCTGATTTGATTGAGTTGATTGGTTCTGAATTGGTCATGTTCGGCAACGAGAAGGATTACATGACCACGCGTGTGGCCTACAAACTAGGTCTCAAAGGGCCTGCGTTGAGCATTAGCACGGCGTGTTCCACTTCACTCGTCGCAATCTGCCAGGGCTGTCATTCCCTTCTCACATATCAATCCGACATGGTACTTGCCGGCGGCGTGTCGGTGACTGTTCCGGAGAAGCGAGGCTACTATTTTGAAGAAGGATATATTGGGTCGCCGGATGGTCATACTCGCACGTTTGATGCGCAAGGGGCCGGCACCGTATTTAGCAATGGAGTCGGAGTTGTCGTTCTTAAGCGTCTTGAAGATGCCGTGAAGGATGGCGATCAGGTCTTTGCGGTGATCAAGGGAGCAGCGCTCAATAACGATGGATCACATCGCGTGAGTTTCGGAGCCCCCGGAGTTGAGGGTCAAGCCGAAGTGATCTCGATGGCACATGCCTTGGCTGAGGTCGATCCGAAAACGATTACCTATGTCGAGGCCCACGGGACTGCAACACCTCTGGGCGATCCCATTGAAATAGCGGCGTTGACGAAGGCGTTTCGACTAGGGACGGATGCCAAACAATTCTGTGGGCTCGGGTCGATCAAGACAAATGTCGGCCATCTGGATGCTGCAGCCGGTGTAGCTGGTCTCATCAAGGTTGCGCTATCACTCAAGCATAAGATTCTTCCGGCGACCCTCCATTTCAACAAGCCAAATCCCAAACTTGATATTGAGAACAGTCCGTTCTATGTGAACGCTGTGCGTCAGGATTGGATCGTGCCCGCGGGGATTCCGCGCCGCGCAGGCGTGAGCTCCTTCGGGTCCGGTGGGACCAATGCCCATGTCGTTGTGGAAGAGGCGCCTACGTTACCGCCATCTGGTCCTTCGCGTCCATGGCAATTGCTGCTGATTTCCGCGAAGACTCCTGAAGCACTGGCACGCGGGACCTCCAATCTATCGGCTCATTTGAGAAGCATGATGCACAGTATTGAAAGCGGCAAAGCGAAAATGGAATTGGCTGACGCAGCCTTTACATTGCAAACTGGCCGAAGCGAATTTGTTCATCGACGGATTATGGCTTGTCAGGATGCAGGGGAGGGGGCTGCGGTGCTCGATTCTGCTGATCCGAAACGAGTGTATACACATCGTCAGGAACTGAGGGACCCACCGGTCGTATTCATGTTTCCTGGTCAAGGTGCGCAATATCCAGGTATGGGCGCAGAACTCTATCGTACGGAACCTCTTTTCCGTGCTGAAGTGGACTATTGTGCCGAGGTGCTGCAACCGATTTTGATGACAGATCTTCGCCAGGTTATGTTTCCTGTTGCTGGTGGCGAAAAAGAATCGGATGCGTTGTTGGTCCAAACGCGATTCACCCAGCCGGCTCTGTTCGTCATCGAGTATGCGCTAGCCAAGCTTTGGATGTCGTGGGGTATCAAGCCTGCGGCGATGATCGGCCATAGTGTCGGCGAATATGTAGCAGGATGCCTGGCGGGTGTGTTCTCCCTTGATGATGCCCTAACCTTAGTGGCGCGGCGTGGAGCACTGGTGCAGGCTCAACCGAGCGGGGCCATGCTGGCGATTCGACTGTCGGAGAAAGACGTGTTGCCACTGTTGCCCGAAGGTGTGGCGATTGCTGCAATCAATTCGCCTAATCTGTGTGTGGCATCAGGCCCCCATGAGGCGGTGAAATCATTAGAAAAACAGTTGGAGGGCAGGGAAGTCAAGGTTCGACATCTGCACACATCGCATGCCTTCCATTCGGGCATGATGGATGCGGTTCTCGAACCATTTACTGCGCTCCTTCGTAAAGTGAAGTTGGCGCCGCCGAGCATTCCCTATGTCTCAAATGTATCGGCGCGATGGATTACAGCACAGGAGGCGGAGGCACCGGAATATTGGGCTGGCCACGTGCGACAAACTGTACGATTTGCCGATGGCGTAGCGGAGCTGATGAAGGATCCTCGCCAAGTATTGCTTGAAGTGGGACCAGGCCACACCCTCTGTACGCTCGCGCGCCAGCATCCTGCCAAGCAAGCGGAGCAAGGGGTATTTGCATCATTGCCTCTGGCCGGTGATCAGGAGCTTCGCGGTTTGACCGAGACATTGGGACGACTCTGGATGACCGGGGTGGGTGTTGACTGGCAGGGCTTCTATGCCAATGAGCAGCGTCGCCGCGCCGTGTTGCCGACCTATCCATTTGAGCGTAAGCGTTATTGGCCTGAGGCAGTCCAGTGCGCAATAACTCCAGGGCCAACCCCAGCATCGCCGAGGCCTGTATGTGGAGAATCCGTTCCACCGTCAATCGTGCTGCCGACAGGTCAACCACTGTCCACGAGCGGTCCTGCCTCTCTAGGCAAAGTTGAGTCGGCGGTTCCACGGAAGGAACGCGTACTTGTCGAAGTCCGTGGACTCATGCAAGAGCTTTCTGGTTATGACCTCTCCACGGTTGATCCGTCGACCGATTTGCTGGAGTTGGGTTTGGATTCACTCCTTCTGACGCAGGCGGCTCAATTAATTCAGCGAAAATTTGGGGCTCAGATCACCTTCCGTCAATTGATGGAGGAGTTGAGCTCGCTCGACGCCATCGCAACGCATGTGGATGCGACCCTCCCCCCCGAGGTCCGTCCCCAAGACCGAATGATGCCGGCAGAAGTTCCGCAACCTGCCCAAGGGAGCTCAGCTCCCGCAGGAACAGTACCACTTTCCGTCCTCGAGCAGATTTTGCATCAGCAGCAGCAATTAACCAATCAAGTGCTTCAGCTGATGGGGCGAGAGTCGAGTGCCCCCCCCGCGTCCATACCGACTGTTACGGTATCCGCTCAGGTTACAGAGGGGGGTGCCCTCCTTCCTTCTAAGCCGGAAGGTAAATCTCACGGCCCCTTCAAACCCTTTGATAAGAACGCGAGCACGGCACTCCCCGAAGGGCAGAAGCGCGCGCTTGATTCGTTAATTGCGAGGTATATAGAGCGGACTGCTGGCTCGAAGAAGCTCGTAGCTGAAAATAGGAGGAACCTGGCAGATCCTCGTTCAGTTGCAGGGTTCAACCGACTATGGAAGGAGATGGTTTACCCGATCGTCTCAACGAGGTCTGATGGATCTAAAGTATGGGACGTCGATGGCAATGAATATGTCGACTTTGTCATGGGATTCGGGGCCAGTCTTTTTGGGCATCGCCCTCCATTTGTTGTGAAGGCGGTTCATGAGCAACTGGACCTTGGATTCGAAATCGGCCCTATTCAGCCTCTTGCCTATGAAGTTGCCGCGCTCATGAAAGAGTTCACAGGGATGGATCGGATTGGGTTTACCAATACCGGCTCTGAGAGCGTATTGGCCGCGATGCGTATGACCAGAACCATTTCTGGCCGTGACAAGATCGCGGTATTTGCAGGAGCCTATCATGGGATCTTTGACGAAGTACTGTTCCGGCCCCTTACGGTGAATGGTGAGATGCGCACAGCTGCCATCGCGCCAGGTATTCCTGGCACTGCGCTGGCACAAATAATCGTGTTGGACTATGGCAATCCGCAATCGCTCGAGATTCTCCGGTCGCGTGGCTCAGAAATCGCTGCTGTATTTGTGGAGCCGGTTCAGAGCCGACGATTGGATCTCCAACCTAAGGAATTTCTCCACGAGCTTCGACGCATTACAAGAGAGACGGGCACCGCCCTTGTGTTCGATGAAGTGGTAACAGGATTTCGGGTACACCCTGGCGGGGCACAGGCCCACTTCGGTGTTCGCGCCGACATCGCTACCTACGGAAAGGTCGTTGGCGGCGGGCTTCCGATAGGAGTGGTCGCCGGTGACAAGCGGTACTTGGATGTGTTGGATGGTGGGCATTGGCAGTATGGCGATGCCTCATTCCCAGAGATTGGCGTTACGTTTTTTGCCGGGACATGTGTGAGGCATCCGCTCGCACTTGCTGCAGCCAAATCGGTCCTCACGCACCTAAAGCAGAGCGGGCCACAGTTACAGAAACGATTGGCAGACCGAACTGCGAAACTTGCCGATGAATTACGCGCGGTCATCAAGGAATTCCAGGCTCCGTATCACCTCGCACAGTTTAGCTCACTCATGACATTGACATTTCCACCTGATCAGAAGCTAGCCGGATTGTTGTTTTACCTGCTCCGTGAGCGAGGCATTCTTATCTGGGAAAATCGAAACTTTATCTTAACTACGGCCCACACAGAGATCGATTTTGGCAAGTTGATCAATGCGTTTCGAGAGAGTTTGGCCGATATGCGATCAGGGGGCTTTATTCCCGGCCTAGCAGGTGTGGCTGGAACATCCTCCGGAGCCGGTGATGTGGAGACCTCAGGCCGGATTGAACATCCCGTTGGCATGACGGTAGCAGGACCTTCATTGAATGGGTTCCCTCTCACGGAGGCGCAGAAGGAGATTTGGCTGGCTGCCCAGATGGGTGGGGATGCCGCTGTGGCCTACAACGAATCATTGACGCTCAAGTTCCATGGCACCTTAGACGTTGCATTGTTTCGCACCGCAGTTTACCAAGTCGTCGGTCGCCATCCAATTGTGTTGGCCAGCATCAGTGAGGACGGTTTATTACAGCGATTGCCCGCTGAGCAGAAGATCGAGATCCCGCTCGATGATCTGAGCAATTTACATGAACAAGTGCGGGGCCGGCGGTACACAGAAATTGTGGAGCAGGAAGCGAACGGTCCGTTCGATCTCTCAGCTGGCCCGCTATTGCGTGTACGTGTGGTGAAGCTTTCAAGTGATCACCATATCGTATTGTGGACAGCGCATCATATCGTGTGTGACGGCTGGTCAAGTGGGCTCCTGGTGAGTGAGTTGGCGAAGGTCTATTCCGCGCTGAAGCAAGGTACTACACCAGCGTTAGAGTCGCCGGTTCCTTTTTATGAGTATATTCAGCTGGCTCAACCTGAAAGCCCTGCGGCGAAAGGCGCACTGGCATACTGGCATCAACAGTTTTCTGTGGTACCATTGCCGCTCGATCTTCCAACCGATCGACCTAGACCGCGAGTCAGGTCCGCAAAGGCTGCAACTTATACGAGAAAATTTGACTGTTCGCTTCATCAATCGTTGAGGCGGATGGCCGGTCAACAGCGTACCACCATGGTGGTGTTACTGATGGCCGCGATGAAAACACTGTTGCATCGATTAACTGGACAGACGGACTTGGTCATCGGGTTACCGTTGGCAGGTCAGGCTGTTACGGGGAGCCATTGCCTGGTCGGCCACTGTGTGAATCTGCTTCCTGTCCGCTCACAGATGCAACCCGACGCGAGCTTTCTCGATAATTTGGTCTCTGTGAAGAAGAACGTGTTGGACGCCTATGATCATCATCAATGCACGATCGGCACGATTCTTCAGCATATTCAAGTTCCGCGTAATGCCGGCCGGCCGCCGCTGGTCGAAGTGATCTTCAATGTAGATCGTGATCTGAATACGACGGACTTCGCCGAGTTGTCATTTGAGTGTGAGCGGAATCAAAAACGAGCACTCCACTATGATTTCTTTTTCAACTTCACTGAAGGTCCGCGAGGGTTGTTCGTTGACTGCGACTACAATACCGATCTGTTTGGTGAAACGACGATTGAACGCTGGTTCGAACGCTATCAGGTCTTGCTTGAGACTATTATCGCGAAGCCTACGGAGAGCTTGGGTACATTGTCGATGCTTACGACTGGAGAGCGGGAGGACCTGATCACTCTTGGGAATTCACCCAGAACGGAGTTCCCACCATATACGGTTTCCGAATGGTTTGAGATTCAAGCGGGAAAGAGCCCGGATGATTGCGCCGTCATCTGTGAAGGGAAACAACTTGCATATGGAGAACTGAATCGTCGGGCCAATCAATTAGCGCGTCACTTGCAAGGTCTGGGAGTTGGACCGAATAGCCTTGTTGGGCTCATGGTCGAAAGGTCCCTGGACATGATGGTTGCTTTGCTTGCCGTACTGAAAGCAGGTGGGGCATATGTACCGTTGGATCCATCGTTTCCTCAGGAGCGCCTTAACTACATGGTTGAAAATAGTGGGATGCGCGTACTGGTCACGCATCGGAATCTTGATCAGCAGCTCTCGGTCAAGTCAGTTGATATTGTCAGGTTGGATGTTGATAGTCCTACATTCGCTCGACAGGCTGGCGATAACATCAGTGCGACAAAATTATCGGTGGAGGACCTCGCCTATGTCTTGTATACCTCGGGCTCAACAGGCAAGCCGAAAGGTGTGGAAGTTCAACATTCGGCGCTGGTGAATTTTCTTGATTCGATGCAACGTGAACCCGGTTTTCGGAATACTGACACGATGTTGGCTGTGACGACCCTCTCGTTCGACATTGCGGGGCTGGAACTCTATTTGCCTCTAGTGACTGGAGGAAAACTTGTTATTGCCAGCCGAGACGAAGCTCAAGACCCCATTCGGCTGATCGAACGAATGCGAGAATCGGACTGCACCATGATGCAAGCGACCCCGGCGACATGGCGTGCCCTTCTGCATGTCGGATGGAAGGGTTCTTCTCGGCTGAAGATTCTGTGCGGGGGTGAGTCGTTTCCCCGTGATCTTGCCCAGGAACTTCTCCCACATTGTGCTGAGCTCTGGAATATGTACGGGCCGACTGAAACAACGATTTGGTCCACCATCTATCGGGTATGGGCGGCAGATGGCCCTATCCCTATCGGCCGGCCCATCGCTAATACACAGGTGTTTGTCTTGGACGGCCATCGAAACCTTGTACCGCATGGAGTGATCGGGGAATTATATATTGGCGGGGATGGGCTCGCGCGCGGCTATCTTTGCCGCCCTGAATTGACGGAAGAGAGATTTGTCCCCAGCCCGCTCGCGACGAATGATCGGCTGTATCGCACGGGTGATCTCGCTCGCTGGCTTCCCGATGGCGCCCTTGAATGTCTTGGGCGAATCGATGGTCAGGTGAAGATTCGTGGATACCGGATCGAGCTTGGAGAAGTAGAGACGGTCTTAGTACAGCATGAAGCGATTCGTCAAGGCATTGTGACCGCCTATGAAGAATCACCCGGGAGTAAAGTTCTGGTTGCCTACTGTCAGGCCCACGCAGGGATAACCCCCGTTGTCAGTGATCTACGAGCCCATCTGAAGAAGTCACTTCCGGAATATATGGTACCGTCAATTTTTGTGACGATGGATACGCTGCCATTGACGCCGAACGGAAAAATCGATCGGAAGGCCCTTCCCTCTCCTCGCGAGAAGCAGATAGAAAGCTCTGTGGAGTTCGTTGGGCCTCGAGATCCATTGGAACAGACGCTGGCGAACATTTGGTCGAGAATCCTGAAGGTTGCGCGTGTTGGGCTGTACGATAATTTCTTCGACCTGGGAGGGCATTCTTTGGGGGCGGTCTCTATGCTTTTGGATGTCAAGAAACTGACGGGAAAGACCTTACCGTTGGCGACCTTGTTCCAAGCTCCAACAATTGCGGCTCTTGCTGAGCTTTTGAGGAGAGAGGGGTGGAGTCCCTCCTGGTCGTCGCTCGTTCCAATTCGCTCACAGGGAACGAGAACTCCGTTGTTTCTTGTGCACGGAGCGGAGGGCAACGTGATGCTGTATCGGCACTTGGCACAGCATCTAGACGCAGACCGACCCATCTACGGCCTCCAATCGCATGGGTTGGATGGTAAGAGTTCTCCTGATCGTACGATTAAGGAGATGGCTTCCCGCTACCTCAAGGAAGTTGTCGCGCTTCAGCCGAAGGGACCCTATCTCGTAGGGGGATATTGCTTGGGGGGAACTATTGCGCTGGAGCTTGCCCAGCAGTTGACCTCTGTGGGAGAGAAAGTGGATTTGGTCATTTTGTTGGAAACATATAATCCCAGTCTTGTCTCTCGCAAAATGGCAAAGCTGCTATCGCCTCTGCACAAATTGCAAAATCTCTGGTTTCACGCCGCTAATGTGGCTTCATTAGCCGATAAGGATCGTCATCGATTCCTCACAGAAAAACTGGATACTGAATGGACGCGGTTCGGTATAAGACTTCAGGCGATTTCACAGTTCTTTTCCGGGGTAGACAAACAAGACGAGGCGGCTAGTTATCCTCACTTGAAAATCAAGCAGGCAAACGACCAGGCGAATTTTGATTATGCGCCACAGCCGTACAAAGGTCGGGTGATTGTTATTCGACCAAAAGGATGTTTTGTGGGAGAGACAGATCCGACTCTCGGATGGAGTAACATTATCTCTAATGGTTTGGAGATTCATGACCTTCCGGTGTACCCACGAGGGATACTCATTGAACCGTTCTGTCGGGTGCTTGCACAATCACTGAAGCTCTGCCTGGAGAAGATATAGGTTTTCGCTGGTAGGGATACTCAGGAAACTCAGTTTGAGTTCTACCCCGTTATCACAGACGGTTAAGTTACTGAGCCGACCACTAAATAGTGCATAATTGATCATGCAGCATAGTGGGTGTGTGGCTCACGAAATAGGTTCGTGAGCACTGGAGGTTGCTTCTGTCGCCGATACGATTGACTACGCACGATGGCCATGAGTTCGGTTGGTCGGTCGGCTCTTACCGAGTCCGTTCGTCTTAACTTCCAGGTTCGACGATTCATCGGATTTCAGTTCCCTGACAGTAGGCAGGAGTACGAATCAGTCGCAGTCGTGCCAAATGGGTGGCGGAAAAGCGTGTGGCGCATAGCCGTCTCGTGACGTGGTCACTCCGCGGCCTATCCAGTTACCTAGTCAATCGCCGCCTTGTCCTTCTGGTCTGCCGTGCAATCGCCGGGTATTCATGCTCCAGCCCCCGCGTGATAGTGACACCTGCTGGCCCAAGCCCCAAAGCTTGGAGGTACCGCTCTATGGTTACGATGGACACTGCGATCCCATATTTGGCTAGTCTCTCATGGCGGAAAGCTCGATAGAATCGTTCCGCACAAAGCATACTGTTCAGTCAGCTCGCTGAATTCGACCCCAATCGGTGAAGAATTTTGGGCCATCGTCGAACCGAATTGCCTGAGGCTAGTTCTGCCAAGTCATCACCTACTCCTGCACATGTAGGATCCATCCATCAGGCATCGACGTATTCAGTTCGATCAGCAGGACATCATTCCCCCTCCTTCTTCCAGAATATCAAAAGTCTCACCATCGAAGAGCGTCTCACTCATGAATTCCAAGCTCAGCCCCGTTTCGAGTGCGGACTCACCTCTAGCGTCTGACCTTCAGAACCGAGACCCGATTCTGGCATGGCATGATGGGCCATTCTCCTGAGTTGAATCTTGGCCGATGTCCGCGCAGTAATCCCTGATTGCAGGTCCCTTCCCCTCTAGGCCTCTGAATCCGGCATCCCTCCCACCGTCAATTTCAAGAGGTCCGCTTTCCGCTTCTCCAGCAAACGTAGTATTCACCTAAATATTGACGGTCGGAGAATGATGGAGCAGGCGATGGAGAATCGCCGTGGCGATGATGGGATTCCCGAAGACTTAACCCTAGACTCCGAAGCTCTGATTGCTGATGAGTCAGACGCTGACAGTCCGCCTGCAGCCACTTCAGTTTGGCGTACACATGGCACACCGGCCAGCTCGGTCAGTGTCACATCGAGAGCCAGATCTCGGGAGCATCACCTCGTTTACTACCGGATGCCACAGGATTTGCCGCTCCCGTCACCCAGCGCGAGTGTCCGCGGACTGTCATACCGACAGCTCAGCAGCACCCTATTGATGGCTGGACGCCTATCACCTCAACCCAGCAACGCTCGCAGCAGCTCGTGCGGATATCCTATGCTCATAGATGTCATGAGTAGCTCAAGGTCCTCAACAAATGCCAGAACAAAATGTACTTAAATTACTGATTAGATGTCATCCTATTTGATGGGTCTGCAAGCAATAGTGCAAAAGTAGGGCATTTACCCCTACATTGTGAGGATTGATGGAAGAGTTGCGGCGAGCGATAGTGTAGCAAGCCGAAGAGAGTCGTTTACGTGAGAAAAATCATTATTTTATAGGTGTTTGGGTGGAATGCACGTTGCCGGATGTTCTTCAAGATGTTTTCTCTAGAACTGAGGCGGAGAGTAGATTTAAGAAAGTATGTTGCACCTCTCATGCAATAGTAGGGCATATGTATAATGAGGAAGCCTTCCGGTACTTGTTAGCGAGCGAACCTAAGCGCTCGCTACGATCAGGGTATTCTTTCAATATCCTTCTTATCTATTCCATCGATAAGCATGGATTGATCCAGCATATGGACTGCGACGTAATTGATACAGTGGTTGCGGCCTTGCTCCGCACGGTTCGGGAGACAGACTATATCGGCTGGTATCTGGAAAGACGAATCGTCGCGGCGGTTTTGACAGTTCTGGGGCAAGATTCTGAGGTTGAGCTGTCTGCCCGTATTCAGCAACGTTTGATGGAAATAATTCAATCTGAGGTCAGCGGTGAGAAGAGTGGTCGCCAGCAGATCAGAATCTGCCAACATCATGAGTTGGAGGGAATCGACTCCGGAAAAGGGATTTTCATGGTGAACTAGCTCTTGGAGGTACGTTCGTTCAGATAGTGGTGCATAGGCTCTGAGGAGATGTCTTTTATCAACGGGCCCAATATCTTTAGGGGGCGAATCCATGGTTAAACTTGGAGTCATCGGGTATGGGTACTGGGGCCCAAACATAGTCCGTAATTTTTCAGCCCACCAAGACTGCAAAGTGACGGCCGTGTGCGATAAGAACCCTGTGGCATTGGCTCGCGTATTAACTCAACATCCCAATATCTGTCTGATGACCGACGCAGATGATATTGTCATGTCCCCAGATATTGACGCAGTGGCCATCGTGACGCCAGTTTCGTACCACTACGAGTTGGCCAAAAAAGCACTCGAAAATGGCAAGCATGTGTTTGTAGAAAAACCCTTTACAGCGACCTCTGCACAAGCAGATGAACTTGTTGAACTCGCTGAACGCAAGAATCTACGGATCATGGTGGACCATACATTTCTCTTTACCGGCGCGGTTCGAAAGATCAAGCAGCTTGTCGACGACGGGACTCTGGGGCCGCTCTACTACTATGATTCGACACGCGTTAACTTAGGGCTTTTCCAGCATGACGTTAATGTATTGTGGGACCTTGCTCCGCATGATTTGTCTATCATGGATTATCTGGTTGGGTTGGAGCCTGATTTGGTGGTAGCGACGGGAAGCGCACATGTGAATGCCCTGGAGGACGTTGCGCACCTAACGGTGTATTTCCCCAACAACGTGCTTGCCCATATCAATGTGAATTGGCTTTCACCAGTTAAGGTTCGGACGACGTTGGTGGGTGGTCAGAAGAAGATGTTGGTATGGAACGATTTAGATCCGGCTGAAAAAGTTCGGGTGTATGACAAGGGAGCGGATGTAAAGACGGAGCTGGGGGTTCACAAACTTCTGGTCAGTTATCGAAGCGGTGATATGTGGGCACCAAAAGTAGAGGAGCTGGAAGCGCTTCAGCTTGAAACCCGATATTTCCTGGATTGTATCAAAAACGGTACGAAACCATTCAATGATGGGCAGGCTGGTTTGCGAGTTGTGAGGATCCTTGAGGCGGCGGAACTGTCGCTCAAACAGCATAAAGAAGTTGCATATACTTCAGTTGGGTGACTGAGTTTAGAAGGATCTTGGCCTCGATATTCGGTTTTGTTATAGGGGTACGCGGTCGAGTTTGGCCCAAGGGGGAGAGGTATGAAGTCTTCGTTTATGAAAAGGGAACGAAATGGTATTATTCAACCGATTTTTGATGAAGAGATCGTAGAAATCGTTACGCGAGAGCGTAAACGTGCAGATCGATCCGGGCTGGCCATGGCGATATTGTTGATCGGCGTATGTGATAGCCGGCGCGAAAACACGTCAGTACTGTTTACCGGGATTGCCAATGCGTTGTCGGCGATCAAGTCGGACATCGATATTGTCGGATGGTTTGAACGAGAGTCGATCATTGGTCTGATTGTTCCCGAGATCGATCCGGCGGATGTGACAGGCACCTGCGAGCGGCTCGAATCAGAATTTAGAGAAGAACTCAAGGATCGGCTTGAAGAGGATCTCACGGATCGATTGTCGATCAGGCGGTGCGTCTATCCTGAACCACCGCAACTCGGAGATGAAGAACTCCAGGCGGTGGATCCGTTTCTGTATCCAGAATTGCATGGATATCAAGATCGAGTCGCCCTGTTTCAGGTTTTGAAGCGGGGCATGGATATTCTCGGTAGTCTTGGTCTCCTTCTTCTCCTCGCTCCACTGCTTCTGGCTATCGCAGTGTTTGTAAAATTATCATCCCGTGGGCCAGTGCTGTTTCACCAGATGCGAATCGGCCAGATGTTGAAACCATTCATGATGTGTAAGTTTAGAACTATGTATGCCAATGCAGATCATGGGATTCATCATAATTATGTAAGCTGGTTTATTACTTCGAGCGATAAGGGGAAAGTGCAGGATAAGAATAAGAATAAGATCTTCAAGTTGACCAACGATCCGCGGATCACTCCGATAGGACATTTTCTAAGGAGGACGAGCCTTGATGAGCTTCCCCAACTATGGAATGTGTTGGTCGGCCAAATGTCGCTTGTGGGTCCACGGCCTCCGCTATGGTATGAGGTTCAACAATATAAGCCATGGCATCGGCACCGAGTCATGGAAGCCAAGCCGGGCATTACGGGGCTGTGGCAAGTGACTGGCCGGAGCCGGACGACGTTCGACGAAATGGTCAGGCTGGACCTTCGTTATGCCAAGAAAAAATCCCTCTGGGCCGACATCAAGATCCTCCTCGCCACTCCGGCGGCTGTCATTAAGGGTAATGGCGCCTGCTAGATGGCGTTCTCGCTTCGCTCCCAGGAAGCTGTGAAACGAGAGTGAGCTATGGATCTGTGACTCTGCTCGAAAAGGTAATATGCATCTAAGCGACCGTCTAAGTATCATGGCGTTGCTTGGAGACAAGCGCCAGACCGGGGGAGGAACCAACCATTTTGGTGGAGAATCTGTTCAGGCATTGAGTCAGCCTCTGCCGTTTAGCACGTGGATTCGGAATGGGCTATCCCTTCTCTTGTTGCTTACCGCTGTCGTAGGGTTTTGGCATCCGCTGATCTTGTTATTTTCCCTTACCCAACAGCAAGAACATTACTCTCACATTGTGCTGATCCCTTGCCTGAGCTTATATGTGCTCTATCTTCACCGGAAAGCGATCAATGCTTCAAGGGAGTGGAGTCCATGGCTTGGATTGTTTGTCATAGGGCTGGGGGCTTGGTGCTACTGGTCTGCCAACGCTGCGATTTTTTCCACAGATCAGTTGACGATGACCATATTGGCGTTGGTTCTGATGTGCTGGGGAATCTTTCTGTCCTGCTTCGGGATCAGGCTCTGCCGCAAGGTTTCGTTTGGGCTGCTCTTTCTCCTTTTTATGGTGCCGCTTCCTTCTTTTCTCTTGGATGCCATCGTCGGATTTCTTCAACGCAGCTCGGCTGAAGCCACCGATGTACTGTTTTCGGCTCTCAGTGTCCCGGTTTTTCGCCAAGGGTTTGTGTTCAGTCTCTCGAATTTCACTGTTCATGTGGCGGAGGAATGCAGTGGTATCCGATCAGCCCTTTCCCTCTTCATTACTAGTCTTGTAGCCGGGCATTTCTTGCTTCGGGCAGCCTGGACGAAGATCGGGCTGGTAATGATTGCTGTGCCAGTCGCAATAGCCAAAAATGCTTTCCGTATTGTGGGATTGTCACTCTTAGCCAATTATGTGGATCCTACTTTTATAACGGACAGCGTGCTACACCGTAGCGGAGGTATTCCTCTCTTTCTCCTCTCTCTTGTAGGGCTTCTCTCCATTGCCTGGCTATTACGCAGATTCGAGAAAAATCTGGACTGATTGCAGTCGATATGCAATCTCATTGTAAACCGTAGCGTGTTGACATAAAAAGCGTTTGGACATCTAGTCCATTTGTGAATAGTCGAAAGCCCAGATAAGGCCGACACAAGCGCAGGGTTGAAGCCATGAAATCGGAGGTAAATCCGATAGATGTAAACGTACAAAACTAGAACCCATTCACGAGACAACGCGCCAGAAATTGCCAGATACATGAGGGTGAGACAACACGGAGCTACCAGGAGCTCAACGCGGCGGCCAACCGTTTGGCTTGCCACCCTGCAACGGATGGATGTGGGCGCAGGCACATGGGTAGGCGTCTTCCAGGAGCGGTCCTTCTTCATGGTAGTGGGGCTTCTGGGTATTCTCAAGGTGGACGCATATTCCGCTGGATCCGATCTACCCTGCGGAGCGCATGGCCTCGATGCTGAACGATTTCGGTATTGACATCTTGCATACCCAGCAAAGTCTGTTGGAAGCACTGGGCCCAGTGATCCCCGATCAGGACTGGCACGAGAAGGGGCGAGAGGCCCCGGAGAATCTGACCCTAGAGATCGAGCCCGAGGCGCTGTCCTATGTCATATACACTTCCGCCTTCGCTGGCAAACCTAAAGCCGCGCAGATTTCGCACCGCGTCCTTGCCAACTTCTTGCAGTCTATGCAACGAGAGCTCGGTGCTGCTGAGGCTGGCTGAGCAGGGCTGACGCGCGGATATTTCAACAGGCCGGAGCTAACCACGGAGAGGTTCAGTGCCCATTCATATCAGGCGGAAGCCCGGCTATTATCGAACTGGGGACCTGGCGAGCTGCCGGCCCGATGGAAACGTTGAATGTCTCGGGCAGCTCGACTTTCAGGTCGGGTTCCGCATCGAACTCGACGAGATCGATGCATGCCTTGCTCAATATCCTATTGTGAAGCAATGTGTCGTGGTCACACAAGAAGATAAGCCAGGCGACAAATTGCTCGCGCATATTTTGAGCCCATCAGGATTCGAAGCCGTCCCTGTATCTGACGAATGCCATTCTATTCTGCACCGGAACTAGCTGGATAACCGCTAGCCGGTACGCCTCGCTGTTTGCTTCTGATTATGGTGAGCCATTCGGTTGACGTGGTTGCGTCGGCATTCGTCCCGCAACCGTTCGAATGGCCTCAAGATCTCGTGGTATGGATACGGAAAGGATGCGTGGATCAGAAACTCTCAAAGGCAGCCGGCTCATCTCAGGCATCAAGGCGTTCGATTATGGAAAGAAAACGGCTTGCAAACAAGGCAGTTCCGTTGCACATCTTCCCTCTTTCTCATCGCTGGGTTTAGTGTACACGTGATTTTACAGGTCTAACATGGCGCTCACGACATGGTTTTCCATCGCGGCTGGTCTTGTCGTGGCTATTGCCGGCGGAATGGCTTGCGTACTGTTTGTAAGGAGAAAGGCCAGTGCTTCTCACCGCAGTCTCGCGGTCTTGCTGGGGGCGACTGCCATGGCCCACTTGGCCAATGCCGCTGGATTGCTTGACGACTCCCATGCATTGCTGTGGCGGGCGATCGCGATGGTCGCAGAGCTCGCCCAACCTGCTCTCTTGCTATATGTCGGGCTGGCATTTCTGAGTCCGATTGAGCGGAGTCACGATACCTCTGTACGGTGGCGTGCCCGCATTATTGGGGTAGTTGGCCTGTTGTTGGCTGTCTGTGCAGTGACCGGCCAGGTTTTTGAATGGAAGGTTTTTGAAGATGGCCAGACGGCAATCGTCTTGGCCTCTTGGGGAGGCGTGCCGTATGCTTTTATCCTGACCGGCATGGCTCTTGGGTTAGCACAACTTGAATTGGTCTTACGGGCCAGCCGTGAGCCAGCCCGCCACAAGCTAAAGTTCATTGTGATTGGGTTAGGGGGACTGGCCGGGTTACAAATCTATCAAGCCAGCCAGATGCTTCTGTTTCCAGTCTGGCAAGCTCAACATGTGTTGATTGGAAGCGTCGGGACAGCCATGGCGCTGTGTCTGACTGCCTATGGATTGGGGCGAACCCGCCTTCGAGAAGTACTTGTTAATACCTACGTATCCCAACAGGCGCTCTTCGGTTCGGTCACGTTCATCATGTGTGGGCTTTATCTGCTGGTGGTGGGGGCGATTGGTGAATGGCTTAGACGATCAGACCAGCCATTGGGAGTTGGATTCAGCGTTGTCGTGGTATTTGGAGCCCTGGTTGGACTGGTGGTCGCGGCATTCTCAAAAACGGTGCGCGCAGACGTCTGGCGCTTCCTCAATCGAAATTTCTATCGGTCCAAGCACGATTACCGCGCCCAGTGGCTTCAGGTCACAGAGGCGTTCGAGCAAGCGGCGAGCAGAGAGGTAATCATGGATCGGTTACTCGATTTTCTTATTAAGACGTTCCATACCACAGAGATTTCTCTCTGGTCGTTTCGAGAAACCGATAATCGGTTTTGCCAGATTCGTTCGATGAAGACTGAGAAGGAGCCGGCTTCATTGGAGCTCATCCACCCCGTGATCGTGCAACTCTTAGAGAAGGATGAGGCGGTTGTGATTCAAGACGCCTGGTCTAAAAAAAGTGCGGGGTCTAGCGCTGGAGATGATCCGTTGATCGCTGCTGGGGTGGCACTTTGTTTTCCCATTCGTGCTCAGGGGCGGGTTACCGCATTCATCGCGTTGGGGCGACAACTTCGTGGAGAAGCCTATGGACCGGATGATTGTGACTTGCTTCGTGGAATATCCCATCATGTTGGCGCGTTGCTCTCCCATGCGAGCTTAGCCGAAGAGCGCCGGGCGTCGGCTGAACTGGAAGCACTCCATCGGTTTTCCGTGTTTTGTCTGCATGATCTGAAAAATCTCGCAGCGAGGCTGTCTTTAGTGGCTCAGAATGCCGAAGCTCACGGTAAAGATCCTGCCTTCCAGGACTCCGCCATGAGAACGGTGGCTGACACGGCGAACAAGATGGCGATGCTCATGAGCAAACTCTCTCTCAAATCATTCGAGCCGATGTCTATGGCGATGCCGGAATCGATCGATATGCCGATGCTTATAGATGAAACGGTGGCGCCGATCAGAGTCAAGGAACACGTGCGACTGCACATCAGCGGTGTACCTGTCCCTCCGGTGATGGCCGTTCGGGAACAACTTCACCAAGTGCTGCTCAATCTGGTGCTCAATGCCAAGCAGGCCATCGGAGAAAAGGGGGAGATTTCAATTGCGATCGGACAATCAAATGGTTTCGTTGTTGTCACGGTGAGCGACACGGGTTGCGGTATTCCTGATAGCATGCTTGAGTCGTTATTTAGACCGTTGCGATCCCGTAAACCCGGCGGGCTTGGAGTTGGACTCTATCAATGCAAGCAGATCGTGGAAGCGCATCAGGGAACCATTCTGGTGCAAAGTCAGGAAAGAAAAGGGACGCAAGTTCGAATTGCGCTTCCTATTTATCATGCACCTGCTACTATATAGACGAGGAATCCTCTTCACGTCTTGAATTGAACCGCCATTCACGATCTCGATATGTCTGAGAAACTCATGACCATGCGACCTGCCCTGCTGCTAGTCGACGACGATGCTGAGATTCGAGCCCAAATGAGATGGGCCTTGGCTTCGGAGTACCAGCTGCTGGAAGCGGCGGATCGGTCCACCGCCTTGGCGCATGTCCGACAGGCGATGCCTCGATTGATCCTGCTTGATTTAGGATTGCCTCCTGACGCCGATGGGGCATCAGAGGGCTTGGCAATCTTGCAGGAAACCCTCGTGCTCAATCCGATGGCAAAGATAATTGTGGTCACCGGTAATAGCGATCGTGAGAAGGCAATCGCTGCCATTGAAAGCGGAGCCTATGACTTTATCGAAAAGCCTGTTCAGCTGGATGTCTTGAAAATCGTGTTACAGCGGGCGGCGTATCTCTCCAATCTGGAGAGGGAGAATTGGGCTCTCCAACAGCAAACTGGCCAGTGTGAGTTCGAAGGGATGCTGGGAAATAGTGCGCGAATGGATGACGTGTTTCGCATGATTCGGCGTGTTGGACCGTCCGACGTGCCGGTGTTGATTACCGGTGAAAGCGGTACCGGAAAAGAGTTGGTGGCGCGCGCGATCCACCGGCAGAGTGCGCGCAAAGACCAGCCATTTGTAGCCATAACTTGTAGCGCGATTCCGGAAACTTTGCTGGAGAGCGAGCTATTTGGATATGAAAAAGGGGCCTTTACCGGAGCAGCACAGCAGCGAAAGGGGCGAATTGAAAGTGCGCAGAGTGGCACGCTATTCCTGGATGAAATCGGAGACGTTCCACTCGCGTTACAGGTCAAGCTGCTCCGGTTCTTGCAAGAACACACGATACAACGGTTGGGCGCAAAAGGCGCTCTGACCGTCGATGCGCGTATTCTTGCGGCAACTAACGTCGATCTGAAACAGGCCATTAACGAAGGGCGCTTTCGAGAAGATCTGTATTACAGACTGTGCGTCGTCACGATTGCGATGCCTGCATTGCGTGAACGGGGTTCGGATGTCACGCTGTTGGCTCGGACGTTTTTGGGGAAGTTCGCGGAAGAGCAAAAAAAACCGTTGAAGGGATTTACGCCTCAAGCGGTTGAAGCCATGAGGACACACAGTTGGCCGGGGAACGTCCGGGAATTGGAAAATAAGATCAAGCGAGCCGTCGTTATGGCGGAAGGAACATACGTGTCCCCTGCAAATTTGGAATTGAAAGATTCGTCTTCAACCGAAGAGGAAGCGCCCACCCTCAGAGCTTCACGTGACAGTCGTGAAAAAGATATCGTGCGATTGGCGATGGAAAGAGCTGAAGGAAATGTTTCGCGAGCTGCAGCCGACCTCGGGATTAGTCGTCCCACTCTCTATCAGTTGCTTGCCCGGTATGGATTGAAGAAGATGAAATCCGAGAGCCAGAAAGAAGATGCCTAGTGTTCCCCCCTGCCAGCTGTTCCGCTACGACCCCACGGCGCTCCTGCCAGTAAGTTGCTGTACTGAATGAAATCTCCCTTCCATCCGTCCGCCATACTCATACTACTCACAACAAGCACCGTAAGGGTTTGATTATATAGAACTGTATTTTTTCTGGTTCACTTTAAAAGCCACGCCAATGGAGTGGAAAAAGAATTTATAGATGCTTAATATTGTAAGTGGTTAAAAAGTAATATGTTTCAATGGTCCTGATGTGAGTATTACACGAAAACTGTAAATGCTTTTTCCACAAAAGCAGAGAGTGCGTAACCATATTCTTTATTTTTCATTATGTATCAATAGCTTATAACGGCCAATCCACTTGGCAGGTAACATGCAGATGTGTGAAGGCAGATAAGATCGCTTTCAATTATTGTTGGTTCTTATGAAAGGGAACACACGATGAAACTAAAGACTGCTTTGACCGCTCTGGCCTTTGTGGCAACCACAGTTGCTGCGGTGCCTGCCTCGTGGGCCAATTCGCTGACATTTCAAAATGTTACCTTCGAGATATTGTCTGTGGACAGCAACACGTTTTCCTTGAACATTACCAATGCGCTGAATGCAAACGGTGACTGGACTGGCATTGAAAGCTTAGCCTCTTTCGAAGTAAAAACTCTCGGCAGTGTATCGAACCTCACGCTGACCGGTTGGACCAACACCGATAATGCACTTAGTGCAAATGGCTGCCTGAACGGCAACACCAGTGGTGGCTGTTTCACTCGTAATGCGGGCCCATTAGCTTTGACGAACAACTTGCTTTTCAATATAGACTATACTGGTACGCTCGATTTGACTGCGCCTCACCTGAAGGTACTGTTCAACGGCGCCGACCAAGGCAATGGCCACGGTAACCTGTTGTCGCAGACTGTCCCGCAGTCTGTTCCTGAGCCGGCGTCTTTGATGCTGCTCGGTGCTGGTTTGGCTGGAATCGGAATCTGGAGACGAAAGTCAACGAAGATCTAATTCCTCGCCTTCTTTAACGCGTAGAAACAACAATCAGGGCCAGTTCTCTCACAAGGGGACTGGCCCGTTGTTTTTTGGGGGGGGCAGCGTGTCACAAGGCGGTGACGATAGGAACTTGTGCTCCCTTGCTCCTTCCAAATGGTTCCGTATGACAATGAAAGTCGGGAACATTGTCTTGTGTCGGTAATAGTTTATCGATGGTGGCGCATAAAGTTGCCATTGAGATGGAATCGCAGTCAAAAATTCTGGTTCCAAAATGTCGAGTATAGGCGGCCCTGAGGAGGTGCAAGCATGGCCCCGCAGTCTGGTTTGGTTCTTTCTCTGCCTCATAGTTCTGCCAGCATTTTCCTCGCTTCTTCAGATCCGTTAAAGGTTTGGCTGAGTTCCAGGGCCGTTTGGAAAGATTTTTTTGCTCCCGTCCGATCGCCATTCTTTCGCTGGGCCATCCCGTAGTGAAAGTGGATGGCCGGCTCGTGGGGTAATTTCCCCACCGATTCCTTGAGGAGGTTCGTGGCGAGAAGATTGGCATTCTTCTTATAATAGATCCATCCGAGTGTATCGGCGATGTGAGAATCATTCGGTTGTTGCTCACGCGCCATCTGGGCATGTGAGAGCGCTACGTCAAGATTGCCTCCATGTTCGGCTAGGATCCAGGCTAGGTTATTTGCTGCTGGAGCAAACCGAGGGGCGAGTCTCAGGATTGCCTCATAATGGGCCTGCGCCTTTTCGTATTCATTGCTGGCATCATGAATAATCCCCAGCATCATATGGGCTCGTAGGACTTTAGGGTCCTTTGCAAGAACGGCTTCATATTTCTTGGCCGCTTGATCTGTTTTGCCCTCTATATGATAGACCAGACCGAGGTTCATGTAGGCCGTCAGGAGGGAATCGTCGAGTTCGAGTGCTTTCTTGAAGGCTGTTTCTGCTTGCCCAGGGTCCTTGCCTTTCATCAAGAGTTGGCCCAGAAGGGTATAGAGCTGCGGGTTGTTCGGAGAAGCCGCAATTTGCTTATGCACCCGGTCTAGGGCTTCATTCGCTTTGCCTTGTTCGATTTTGATGATGGCAATTTGGGTTAACGGCTCAATCGCCATAGGTTTTCTGGTAAGTGCATCTTCGAAGTAAGCAAGAGCTTTGGAATCGTTTTTTTCGGCATGTGTCACGAGGCCGAGGCGATAAGGACCGACGGCTTCTTCTGGCAGAGCCTGTGCGACAGCCTCGAAGACCTGCTTGCTTTTGATAAGGTCTCCCTTGCGAAGGTAGGCATCGCCGGAAATGATGGCGGCTTGGACATTTCGTGGGTTGAGCTGGATGGCCGCTTGGGCCTGTTCGATGGCCAAGTCCATTGAGCCTTCAGCTAAATAGGTCTCCGCTAGTGCGGTGCGGGCTTCAGACATGGTTGGGTTGAATTTCACCGCTTCAGTGAATGCCCCGCGAGCCTGAACAGTCTGGCCTTTTTTCATAAATCCCACACCAAGGAAGTGATGAGCCGCTGCGAGCTGTGGCTCATCTTTTACAACTCCCTGGAGGAGAGAAATGGCCTCATCCACCTGGCCGTTCACCAGCCGTATTCTCGCGTCAAAGAAGCGCCCACTCAAATCATTGGCATTCATTTTCAGAATCCCCATCGTGCGGGCCTCTGCTTCTCCCACTTTTCCACTATCGAGATAGCTTGAAATCAACTTGTCCCGAGCGACAATCGAACCGGGATTTACTACTGTTGCGCGTTGGTAGCTCGCGAGTGCCTTGTCGCGCTGCCCAAGTCCAGTGAAAAGATCGCCCAGGTGGATGTGCGGTTTCTCGTCCTGGGGTTTCAGTGCCGCCGACTTTTGAAGCACAGCTTCCACCTCGGCCCATTTACCGTAGCGTTGATAGAAGTTGGCAAGTCGTAAATACATCTCTCCGTTGTCGGGAGCGATGTCGAGCGCGTGTTTGTACGCGCTCTCTGCTTGGTCAGGTTTTCCGCTTGTGAGTTGAAAGTCTCCGAGTGCGAGCAAGATTTCCACAGAGCGCGAATCGATCGTCAACGCCTGATTGAGTGCCGCTTCAGCCGAAGCGGTGTCTTTAGCAAACACATAGGTTCGCGCCAGTTCGATGTAGGCGTGCATGTTCTTGGGGTCGATCTCGATGGTTTTCTTGAGCACTGCGATTCCCTCGGCATACTGCCGCTCATTGATCAGACTTCTCCCTTTGAGAATGAGCCCTTCAGTGTTATGTGGCGCCAATAGTAAGACCATGTCAGCTTGTTCGCGCGCTTTCACCGGTTCGTTGCCGAGCAAGAAGAGTTCGCCCAGCTTGAGGTGGGCATCTCGATTCGTCTTGTCCAGTTCTACAGTTCTTGTGAATTCCGCGAATGCCCCCTGCAGATTTGTTGTCCCACCCAACTTGAGGTATGTTAAGGCCAAGCGGTAATGAGTATTGGCATCTTTCGGGTCGAGTTGCACCACGTTTTGGAATTCAATTAAGGCCTCGCGGTATTGCTGCTTATCGAAGTACGTCTGGCCCTGTTGGAGATGCTTAGCTTTTTTTGAGTCAGGAGAAAACCCATCACAGCCGCCCAAGGTAAGGGTAATTAATATGCTAAGGAATGAGACGGAAGCTAAATAGCGCATAGAATTAGGATGTCCTTTATGATTCGAGGGAAGTCAACGACGACAACCGATCATCGACAATTCTATGTTGTCCAATCAATAAATGGAATGAATAGATGAGATTCTGAAAGAGTCCTCACACATGAGGCTATCAGGACAGCAACGAGGCGCTGTGAGTCGACCGAGGTACAGTCACAGCGGCACCCCTACTGAGAAAGTGAGGCTGGACGGTGGCGCCTAGGTGGCACAGGAACTCGAGTATTGGACGAGGCGCTATGCCAGCGTGTGAGATCAGTGACACAGCGGGCTATCTGCTCGTGGGAGCGCGGCTCTGTGCCTAGGTTTATGCGGCAGTTGATTTGAGGCGTCTTTGGCGCTGACCAACGATGTCCAAGGCTGCGACGCGGTAGGTTTCAGCGAGTGTAGGGAAGTTGAAGATGTTTTCAACAAATGAGTCAACGGTAGCCCCATGCTGAAGTGCCATCTGCCCGAGATGAATCAATTCCGTCGCGCCTTCTCCAATAATCTGAACACCAAGGAGATATTCACCTGTTGGATCGGCCACCATCTTCAGTAAGCCGTCGCGGATATCTGAGATCTGGCCGCGGGCGATTTCATTAAACTTTGCCCGGCCGATCATGACCTCTCGATATCGTTTTCGGCTAGCCGTTTCATCTAATCCGATACTCGCCATCTCGGGAATCGTGTAGACCCCGATTGGAATGGTGTTGGCTGACTGCCCTTCCGGGAGACCCAGAGCATGGCACACGGCGCGTCGGCCTTGCTCCATGGCAGAGGAGGCTAGGCCCGGAGGGCCGATAAGATCGCCGACACCATAGATATGTGGAATGGCCGTTTGGCCATGTTCATTGACAGCCAGCGTACCCTTTTCAGTGATGATCAAGCCGGTGGCGCTGAGATTGAGCTCTTCAATATTTGCCTGTCGCCCCACGGCTACAAGCATCTTGTCGCTTGTGAATACTTGTCCGTCCTGCAGAGTCGTGACGACCTGTGAGATCCCATCCCACCGGACCTCTCTCATTGCCTGCCCACCGCAGTAGCGACCGCCTGTTTGCTCAAAGCTTTGCACAAACGTGCGCACAAGTTCCGCATCGAAAAACTGAAGGGGGCGATCAGCTCGATCGATGACGGTGACCTGTACACCGAGCGCAGAAAAGATTGACGCATATTCCAACGCAATGATGCCCCCGCCCAATACTGTGAGGGAGCGTGGCAAGTAGATCATTGAAAGAATCGAGTCACTGTCGAGAATATGCTCGTGGTCGATTGGAATGTCGACCGGGGCGCGAGGCCGCGATCCTGTGGCGATGACGATTGTGTCAGCCGTGAGCGATTGTTTTACACCGTCAACCGTCAGCATTTCGATCAGGCTGTCGGAGCAAAACTGGGCTCGGCCGTGAAATAAGGTGATGCCGTTACGCGTCAGCTGGTTCATCATATAGTCGCCGTGTGACGTGACAACCTCGTCCAAACGACGCATCAGCATGGAGACCATGAGGTTCGAAGGGACAGTCGTGTTCAGTATCTCCGACGACCGTTTCATCCGGTCCATGTGCACCGCGCTTTCACGAAGCGTTTTACTCGGAATAGTTCCTCTGTAGACACAGCTGCCACCCACACCCGGCTCACGCTCGATCACTGCAACCCGTTTGCCTGCTTTGGCGCCCTGGATGGCAGCCTTTTGGCCGGCTGGGCCACTTCCGATTACCACAATGTCATAGTGCAGCACTGTACTCATTGTGCCATCGTGTCCACGAGACTGAGGACTTTCTCTTTGAGACCGAGCAACGTATCTATATCGTTGGGGTAGAGATTGAGATCGGCAAAGACGCTATGATCGCGAAGCGTGCTGTCATCAAAAGAGTCGGGAATGAGTATGTAGGTCGCCAGCCGGTCGGCCAGACAGGTCATCATCGCTTCCTGCTGATGTGAGGTGGCCTGCTCATAGATATAATAATAGGTGATGGCCGCAGCGACCTGTGGGGGTAATGCCCATTCAACTGCGATCAAGCAGCCTACGCGGGAATGATAGCCATCGAGGAAGGCGCGTACTATGGCGGGATCGAGTGGGATATGCAGGTCTGCGGCAATAGTCGCGACGGTTTTGAGTACGACCGGTTTTCCGACTGCATGCAACAGTCCGCAAAGATAGGCGCTTTCTACATTATAGCGGCGCATGCGCGCGATCTCTTTCGCATAGGCTCCGCTGGCGAGCGCGTGCCTCCAGAGCTGCCGGATGTCCGCTTCATGTCCAAGAATCTTGACGGCCCCGCTCTTCAGGGAAACCGTGACGGCGATTTCTGACAGCTGATTCACGCCAAGCATGGCGACGGCATGTTGGAGTGAGGCAATCGGAGTCCGGGGCATATATGCAGGCGAGTTGGCTATTCTTAACACATGTGCCGCCAGGGCCTGGTCTTGGTGAATCAAGGCCGACAAACGGGCTGCATCCGCTGAGGGATCATGGGCCAGTGCCATGACCCGGCCAGCAACTTGCGGCAGGACAGGAAGCTCGATTCTATCCTTATCGATCCGTTCGACTAGGGCCTTTTCAAGCGGCTCAGGCATTTCCACGTTGTGAGGGTGATGTATTGCTGTGTCCATGATGCGCTCATTCCCTGATGCCGATTGGTGTTCACTGTAGGTCAGTACACTCTCTTGTCGGCAGAATGTCTCGAAATCTTAACGTGCAGGAGTCAGTAACGCTTCTCCGATTGACTTGGTGTCCAGGTGCACGGAGGTAAGATAATCTATCTTTCGATTGGCATGCGGTGAGAGGGAAGCTTTATGTAGGCTATAAAATGTCAGAATTTATAGTAGCATTAGTTCCGTTAGGTAAAGAATGGGTATTGATTGGCTTAGGAATATACATTGTATTCCTAGGGAGATGCCTAGTATATTTGTTACCTCTTTCAGTATACATTTAACGCGACAAAGCGCATTGAAGTGGCAGTCGAATATGAGGGCACCACCTTTATGACGGCTCGCTCCCTCTCTCTTCCCTGTCCATTGCTGAATGCGTCCTCGTATCTATATCTCCGGATCCAAACTGACCACACAGAGATGAGTAATTGGCTCATGGAGAACAGGCGCGACCGGTGTTGTGTTTGTTCCAGGTATAACCTTGATGAAAGAGAAAGGTCTTGAGCAAGCGTAATAAGAAATCAATCAGCATCGTGATCGTGGACGATCATGAAGTGGTTCGAGAAGGATTGCGAACGATGCTGAGTCGATATGATGATATCACTGTGGTCGGTGAGGCCTGTACCATGAAAGACGCGATAGTCGAATCCTGCCGCCTTAAACCGGATGTTGTCTTAATGGACGTCCGCTTATCAGGCGGGAGTGGAGTGGATGCCTGCCGCGCGATCATGGATTCCTGTCCTTCCACGCACGTACTGTTTCTCTCCTCCTATGAAGATGAGGAAGCGGTCCTCGCCGCGGTGTTTGGAGGGGCATCCGGCTACCTGTTGAAAGATGTAAACGCCGAGGGGCTAATACGAGCCATTCATGCTGTGGCGGGGGGACAGTCGATTCTCGATCCGGCCATTACCCAGCCTGTCTTGACCCGCATTCGGTTGCAGAAAGAGCAGGCATCAGAGCCTCAGCGGACGACCCTCTCTGCCCAGCAACAGCGTGTCCTTGCGCTCATCGCGGAGGGGAAAACGAATAAGGAGATTGGCTCATCGCTCGAATTGAGCGATAAGACGGTGAAGAACTACGTTCGATTCATCTTTCAGAAGATGAAAGTAACCAGGCGCGGTCAGGCTGCGGCGCTGTTCATTCGCGATTCCGCTTCTGGAAAACGATCAGTCGATTACCGCAAGGATCCATAAAGTCTTGTGCTCGCCCATCATGAATTATTCCGGAAACCGAAACGTTTAACCAAATCTTCGCTTCCCTCATTTGTCCCACTGGCCCTCGCGTTTCCCGTGCCGCAATCGTGGCAGTAGCAGAACATGCATGGTCGCCATGGAGGGCGCCTATGCATGCATTGCCTAGGAGTTAATTTCAGCCATAACAGAGCCATATAGCTCTATTATATTAGAGCTATACGTAGCCATATGGTCAATATATCAGAGTATTAATACCCTATATAATGAGGTCTGAAATATCATACATGATAGATCCATTTGGCACTTTCCGATATGGGAATCTCCACTACGCTTAGGAGTGATGCGATGCGTATGCTCAGGATGGCGAGATGTATGTAGGCATATGGCGATCCTGCAATCGTACCGATTCTTTCATCTCGTCTTGTTATCGGACTCATAATCCAGAAACTTTATAGAGGGGATTCAGCATGAATGTGTTGTCTATTCTTGTGGTCGAGGACGATGAGGCCCTGCAAAATCTACTTCGGAGACTCCTTACTGGGGAAGGCCATCGGGTCACGATTGTCGGGAGTGGGCAGGAGGCTATTCGTGTGGTCCAAGAGATTCCCGTTCATGTGCTGATGACGGATTTGAAGCTGCCTGATATGGATGGTGTGACTGTCCTGGAGCGCATCCTCCAGATCGATTCCAAGGTGATCGGGATTATGATGAGCGGCTATGGCTCAATCGACTGTGCCGTCAAGGCCATGAAAGCCGGAGCCGTCGACTTCCTGACAAAACCATTCGACAACGAAGTCGTTGTCGCCTCGATCAACAAAGCGTTGGAGGTGCAACGCCGTCGTCTTACCGTCCAATTGTCGCGGAAGGCTGTCCGTGAACACTATCGGTTGAAGCAGTTCGTTGGTACGAGTGAACCAATCCGTCGCGTCATCGAGTTTGTCGAGAAGGTCGCAGACTGCGACAGCACCGTCTTGATTCAAGGAGAAAGTGGAACGGGGAAGGAGTTGGTCGCGCGGATGCTGCATTTCCATGGTGAGTCTAAAGACCGCCCGCTCGTCCCGGTCAATTGTGGCGCGATTCCTGAAAATCTGCTCGAATCTGAGCTATTTGGGCATGAGAAGGGGGCGTTTACCGGAGCCGCGCATGCACGAATTGGCCGCTTCGAGTTGGCGCATGGCGGAACAATCTTCCTCGATGAAATTGGTGAATTAAGTCTCGGGTTACAAGTAAAGTTGCTTCGGGTGCTGCAAGAACGGTCGTTTGAACGGGTGGGAGGTACGAGGACGATCGATGTAGATGTCCGGGTCGTTGCGGCCACCAATCAGGATCTAGAGCTGGCCGTGCAGGAGAAACGTTTCCGGGAAGATTTGTATTATCGCTTGAACGTTATCCCGGTCACCGTTCCACCGCTGCGAGAAAGACGAAGCGATATTCCACAATTAGTGAACCATTTCTTGGAGAGATTGAATCACGGCAAGCAGATGGCTGCGACGGGCTGTTCTCTGGATGCGATGGCTCGGTTGATGGACTATCATTGGCCCGGAAATATTCGAGAACTGGAGAACATGATTGAACGTCTTGCTGTGTTGAGTCAATCGGGGAAAATCGAAGTGTCAGATCTACCGGAGCGCCTCCAGCGTCGTTCAGCAACGACGGAACCGCTTGCACCACATGTGATCAGTTTCAGCGATCGAGGAGTGAATTTGTCGCAAGAGATTGAACAGTTCGAGAATCGGTTAATCGTCGGTGCGCTTCGACAAGCGAACGGCATTACGAGTAAGGCGGCGCAGTTGCTCCACGTCAACCGCACAACCTTGGTTGAGAAGATGAAGCGAAAAGGGTTTGCTTCGAAGAATCAGGGATGCCCAGCCTTCTAGCCGAATGGCCTGGATAGGTCTTATTTCCTGATGCTCAGGGTATAAGGCAAGGTATCGATCTATCGTCTTTCTCCCCTCGCGCTTCTCGCCCCTTGCCACGCATTCAGACGATTGCCCCCACGGACCGTGATGAATCATGTGATCCCGATGCTTCGCCCCGTCAATCGATTGACGAACGCAGCGGCGACGCGTCGGATGTTTGACTAGTTTGAGTATGTTTTCGCGCGGCTTGTTGAAAGTGTTCTCATAAGACAACAGTTATTCACACCGTTCAAAGGGCACGGAAATTGCTGAACCTGATTGTGTCTATGAGAAGAAACGCGTCATATATTTGGTTGATCCTGTGTGTGTGCGCGCAGAGTTTCGCATGGCATGTCGCAGGTGCGGCTGAGCCGCACAGGTCACAGGGGATCCCTCCATTATCCAGCCATGCGATCACTCAACCGGTGAGTTTGCGGACGCTCTCTTCACAAATCGCATTGCCTGATGATGGCCCTATCTATGATCGAAACATGGAGGGGCCGGGAGTCGCGCAATTCCAAGAAGCGGTGAAGGCGTTCTCCCGCGGGCAGTATGCAGCGGCTCGCGCAGGATTTTCTGCGCTCGAGACACTCGATTCTTCCAGTGCGCTGATCCCGCCCATGAAGGCATTCTTAGCTGAACTCACTCTGCTCGAACACCCCTCAGACCATGCGAGAAGAGAGGCGCTCACGCTCTATCGCGGCATAATTGGCTCATATCCGAAGAATCCCAATGCGTTCCGGGCGCACTGGCGGGTTGGTGACTTGTATATGGATATGGGATGGTTCCAGGACGCCGTTGCCGCGTATGAATATGCACTTTCCCGCGAGCTGCCCCGTCATGATTCGGATCGGACATTCCTCGCGTTGGGTGGCGCGCTTGGGGCGCTGGGACGATTGGCAGAAGCAGAACGGGTTTACGATATGGTGCGGGAACGCGCGATTGATGATCGTCTTGTCGTGAGGGCCACGTTGGATCAGGCCAACGTCCTCTATGCCCAACAGCGCAAGCGAGACACATTACCACTGTACGATTTTTTGTATCTGCGCTGGCCGAATATACTGAAATACAATCCTGATGCGTTGGAGCAGTATGGCGATGCCCTTTTTGACAATCAGGATGTGAAGAGAGGCCGCGAGATCGATCTGCTTCTGTATAACCTCTTTCCTTCGCACCGACATGCCGGGACAGTTCTCGTCCGTCTTGGAGATAGTCATAGCCGACTTGGTTTGCGAACACCGGCAGAACTTTTTTACACCGTCGCTCAGGCGAACTATGGAGATACGGCAGCGGGGATCGTTGCCCGCATGCGCCTCGCACGGAAGGAACAGGAAATTGCGGCGTCAGCAGGAGAGAGCTTTTTGCGTAAAAAAGTCGAAGGCATCATTCGCGGGAGCAGCCTATCCTATTTGGAGTCATCAGAAAGCGAAGAGCTGTATAAGGCCGTCGCTCTCAAGCACCAGGGTAACAGGCTCGGCAGCGAGGCGCTCTTTCGCTTGGCGGAACACTATGAATTGCGCGGTGACCCAACACGAGCTATCCAGGTCTATCAGGACGTCACTCGTCGGGCGGATGTTGTTTCGCATGATCCCTGGCCATCTGCGGCGGGGGGCCATCTGGCCGCTATCTTGAAGCCTCAGCTGGAAGCCGCCCTCAAGGAAAAGAACGATGTTCAGACGCTCATGCTCTTTCATAGTCACGGGAGGGTTCCGGAGCAATATTATGTCGGCACAGAGACATTATTGGAGGTGGCCGACACACATCGCCGGCTGGGTTTCTCATCTGAAGCCGTACGACTTTATCAAGTGTTGGTGCGGAATCGGAAGGTCGCCTCACTCCATGAAGCGGCGCTCGTCGGCTTGGGAGAGAGTTATTTGGACCAGTATGATCCTGCGGCTGCGAGGGACGTATTCGAAAGTTTCCGCCTTCAATATCCGGAGAGCGCACGGTCTACGCGAGTCTCGCGCGAATTGATGACTGCCATGCTGGAGCAGGGAGACCGCAGGAGCGCCATCAGGGTCATGCGGCGCTGGACGAAGACACACCCTCATGATACCGCGCATCGTTGGATGTATGTGAGCCTTGCGCGAGCATTGGTGGCGCATCAGAAGCTGGAGGAAGCCGCGGCGGCGTTCGAGGAGGCTTTGAAAAACAATGCACTCCGTGCGCCGCAGGATCTTCTGCAGTATGCCGACTTGTTGTTAAAACTGAATAAGCCTGAACGTGCCGAGGATCTTTACCGACAGGTATTGAAGTCCAGACCTGATTCCATAGAGGCCGAATGGGCACAGGTCCAGATCGTCCTGAATGGTGGGGGCAAGAATCGAAAGGAAGGGCGTCCGGCAGGTGTGCTTAAGGAGGTAGAGCTTCATGATCCGCTATTCCATCGAGCAGCCGGTGCCATGCAGATAGGTCTCAAATCGGCCATCGGGAAGGAAGGAAGATAACGTGATGAACGCACACCCTGTCTCAACGCCCACTGATAGCGATTTATTGCAACAGGCATTTCGGAGCTTCGACGATGCGGCGGTGACCTTGCAACAGTCCTATCAGACGCTGACAACGAGATTGGAGCAACTTGATGTAGAACTGGCCGACCGCAATGAAGCGCTTGGTCGAAATTTGCGCGCGAATGAAGAATTGCGGGAGCACTTGACGGCGATTGTAGAGTCTCTTTCGACGGGCCTGCTCGTCATGGATACGGAGGAAATGATCACACGGTGTAACCAGGCAGGGGAGCAACTACTTGGACTGCCGCCTGAGCACATTGTCGGCCGCTCTTTAGTCACCTGTCTCAAGGAGGCGCAGCTGGATGGTGACGTCTACCCCTTGACGACGCGACAGGGCGCGGCCGTGGCACTCTCCCAACGTGCCTTGCACACGAGCGAAGGGCGTCACGCGGGAAGTCTCTTGCTGATTCAGGACGTCACGGCGGTTCGAGAACTGGAGGATCGGCTACAGCGTCGCAATCGGCTGGCGGCCATGGGTGAAATGGTCGGGCGGATTGCCCACGAAATTCGGAATCCCCTCGGCAGCATCGAACTATTTGCATCAATGTTGCGCCGTGATTTGCACGGCCTTCCCTCACTGCGAGGATACGCTGAACATATTTCATCGTCTGTCCACATGATGAATCGTCTTTTGACTAATCTTCTACTCTATACCAAACCCGATTGCTCGCATGGGGAGTGGCATGAGACCGAAGTCCTCATGCTCGATGCGTTGACGCTGGCTGCCCATGCCGTTGCACACACCAACATCGATATTCGTCTGGACGTCAATCCTCATGCATCGCGAATGTGGTGCGACGCGGGGCAAATGAAACAAGTACTCTTGAACTTGATTCTGAACAGCATCCATGCCATGCCAGGCGGTGGCACGCTGACGCTATCGGCAACCCTCACAGAGGAGCAGGCGTCCGGAAGGCCGGCATTCCGTCTTTCGGTCTCAGATACCGGCGTGGGCATTGCTGCGGCGCAGCGATCAAGGATTTTCGATCCATTTTTCACCACCAGAGATGAAGGGACGGGGCTAGGGCTGGCCATCGTCCACGCGATTGTTGAAGCGCATCGAGGACGGATCGACGTAGAAAGCGTGGAAGGGCGCAGTACAACGTTTACGATGGTGTTTCCACATCATTGTGGGAACGAGGCCGATCGCCCCATCATGATCGAGGCGCACCATTTTATTGAAGAGGAGACCTCTGCATGAGCGAATACGATACAGGAGGTCATGCGTTGGATATCCCTGAGCAAGCCGATCGAATTTTGATCGTCGATGACGATGCATCCATGAGGACGGCCCTCATGGAGTCTGTTCGTCGTATGGGCTTTGACGTGCAAGGTGCGATCGACGGCGCCGATGCCGTGGAACGCGTCGGTCGCTACAAACCCTGGTTGGTGGTAACCGATCTGAAGATGCCGCGTCTTAGCGGGCTGGATTTGATCAAAGAGATCAAGTGTCGTTCGCCGCACACGTTGATGGTGTTAATGACCGCGTACGGGACCGTGGAGACGGCGGTGGAGGCGATGAAATATGGGGCGAGCGATTATATTCTCAAACCATTTTCTACCGATTTGCTTGAGCGGGTGATTGCCAATCTGAGAGCTCGCGATGTGGATGCCTCAACGCCGTCGTCTGGGCCGATCGACCAGCGATCTATCCTGACACAAGACCCTGGCATGGTGCGCTTGCTCAGTACGGTCGAGGGGGTCGCGGCGAGTCAAGCGACTGTTCTCATCAATGGAGAAAGCGGCACAGGGAAAGAATTGCTGGCCCGGTTCATCCATAGCAGAAGCCCCCGTGCGCACCGTCCATTTATCGCAGTGAATTGCGCGGCCTTGCCGGATGGGCTTTTGGAAAGCGAATTGTTCGGGCATGAGCGGGGTGCGTTTACCGGCGCCATCATGAAGAAAATCGGAAAGTTCGAGATGGCTCATACCGGCACATTGCTTCTCGATGAAATCAGCGAAATGAACATGGGGCTGCAGGCCAAGTTGCTCCGTGTGATTCAGGAGCGAGAAGTGGATCGAGTGGGAGGCCGAGAACCTGTCTCGGTCAATATCCGGGTCATTGCCATGACGAACCGGTCGCTCTACCACGAAGTGGAGCAAGGACGGTTTCGTGAGGATTTGTATTATCGCCTGAACGTGTTTCCTATCACCGTGCCTCCTTTGCGGGAGCGGCCCGCCGATATTTCGTTACTTGCGAGGCATTTTGTGACGACCTCCGCGGCACGCAATGGCGTCCCATTGCCGATGGTATCGGCGGAGTCATACGCGATGCTTCAGGACAGGCGGTGGAAAGGAAACGTGCGCGAACTGGAGAACGTCATGGAGCGGGCTGTGCTGTTGGCCGGAAATGGCCCGATCCTTCCAAGCCACTTGTTGGTGGAGTCCGGTAGCCAGCCGGTGATGACCCCGTCAGTCTCCACGGTCCCACAACCATCGGGAAATGGGTCGTTGTGGGAAATGGAGCGAGACCTGATATTCCAAACTCTGGCGCGAGTGAGGGAGAATCGCACTCACGCCGCAAAGGAACTGGGCATCAGCATTCGCACCTTGCGGAATAAGCTTCGAGAGTATCGGGAAACCAATTGCCGGGCCTCTGTATGATCGGGCTGTCTCTCAGGCGTGGGTAGAAAGTATCGGGGTATATGTTGCCGATGGGCAGATGTGAGTCATGCGAGGTCACCGGAAGTTTTTACTGCCCAGTGTTGTTATGGATGTCGACAATGGCATTACGATTGCAACGGTATCGGTAGACGAAACAACCTGACGAGGAGCCACATGACGATTTTTGATCGCACCATGCAATTGCTCCATCGTACACTGGATTTGCGACAGGCCAGACAGCGAGTGATTGCTTCGAACATCGCAAACGAAGAAACGCCGGGTTATCGCGCCACCGAGCTCAACTTTCAGGATTCCATGCAAGCCGCACAACGCGGGAGAAGTCTTGTCACGCTCGCTGTGACTCAGGGCCACCATATCGGTCCTCGCGGAGATTCGTTCCAGCAGATCACGGGAAAGCTTGGTGCCGTGCCCGCAGGGGATCTGCCCTTGGATGCGAACTCAGTCAACATCGAACTGGAGATGGCGAAAATGTCGGATAACGCCATGCAATACAATAGCGCCGCGTCGATCATGGCGATCCGATTTCGACATCTGATGGGGGCAATCCGCGAGGGGCGATAACCAATAGTGTTCAAGATCAACGATCAGTAAGACGCTGATGGCTGATTGCGAAAAGCAAGGAGGGGATGTATGGACATGACCGACAGCATGGCGGTGTCCGTGACCGCATTAGATGCACAACGTCAACGGCTGAACGTGATCTCAAGCAATCTCGCAAATGCGCAATCGACCCATACGCCAGGAGGCGGTCCGTATAAGCGCCGGGATGTGGTCTTTCAATCTACGCCGGTGGCCAGCCCGTTCCAACGCACGTTTCGGCAAGTATCGACGGGGCCAGGGGCGCACGCGCTCGATGGCGTCAAAGTGTTACGCGTGCAGGAAGACCCGAGGCCCGGCCAAGTGGTCTATGATCCGCGCCACCCTGACGCCGACAAGAAAGGGTTCGTGAAGATGCCGAACATCAACGTCATGGAGGAAATGGTGAATATGATCGGGGCATCCCGTTCGTATGAAGCGAACGTGCAAGCGATTAATGCGACTCGCGCTATGTGGAATAAGGCGCTGGAGATTGGGAGGTAGCGTGGATCAGATCAAGGCGATCACCTTTCCAACTGTGTCCATGGTGGAGCACGCCGCTGGTTCCTCTGCAGAGAGCGGTGTGCGGTCAAGCGGGTTTATGGATTCGTTGCAGCAGGCGATCAGTAAAGCCAATGATATTCAACTGGGGGCCGATCAGGCCACTGAGGCGTTAATGACAGGTCAGACACAGAACATCCATCAAACGATGGTCGCCTTACAGGAAGCTGATGTGTCGTTTCAGCTGATGATGCAAATCAGAAACAAGCTGGTGTCGGCATACGAAGAAATTCAACGTATGCAGATATAGCAGGAGGCTGAAAAAGCCCGCCAGCATCGTTCTCGGCTCATCGAAATCCTCAACGTACCCCTGAGGGTACGCCTCCGGTTTCGATTCCCCTGCGGCCTTGCTTGGGACAAGGCGCGTCTTGGCGCGCCAGGGTTGGGCGGGTGAGAAGGTCGCCTTTTTGAGCATCCTGCTTGAGGAGCACACGTGAGTAGTTTTTCCATGGCCTGATAGGCCGCTTTCTAATTGCGAGGAGTAGGGGCGCCTATGCTGTCTAAGTTTTCCATTAATCAGCGCATGATCATTCTGGTTGCACTTGCCGGCTCTATTGCCGGCCTCATTGCTATTGCACTATGGACGCAACAGCCCGACATGCAAGTGCTGTTCACGAACCTCAATCCCGAGGATGCTGCGGGGATCGTGGATAAGTTGAAAGAAACGAAAGTCCCATATGAAACGACCGGTGGCGGCACCACGGTGCTTGTTCCTAGCGCACAGGTTCATGAGTTGCGGTTGCAGTTGGCGACTGAGGGGCTCCCTCATGGGGGTGGAGTCGGCTTTGAAATATTCGATCGCTCGTCGATCGGCATGTCTGATTTCGTTCAGAAACTCAATTATCGTCGCGCACTGCAAGGGGAATTGGCGAGGACGATCGCTCAAATGCCGGAGATTGAACGAGCCCGTGTCCATCTCGCCACTCCGGAACGACGCTTGTTCTCAAACGATGAAAATCGGGCGCGAGCCTCGGTTGTCGTGTCGTTGAGGAATGGGCAAGCACTCGCGAAGACCCAAGTCAATGGGATCGTTCATCTCGTGTCGAGCAGTGTGGAGGGTCTCCAAGTCAAGGATGTCACGGTAGTGGATGGACATGGACGGCTCCTTTCATCGGCCGCTGGAGGCGACGATGCCGCGGGACTGACTGGCTCTCAACTGGAATACCAGCGAACGGTTGAAAAGGATATCGAGACCCGCATTCAAACGATGTTGGAACGAATCGTCGGAGTCAATAAAGCCGTGGTGCGGGTGTCCAGTATTCTTGACTTTCGCAAGGTGGAAACGACTGAAGAAAAATATGACCCGAACAGTCAAGTCGTTCGAAGCGAACAGCGGGGCCAGGAAAAAGCTACTGGGGTCAACGGTGTATCCGGCGGTGTACCAGGTGTCCAGTCAAATGTCCCTGACGGGACAAGCCAAGAGCCGACTCAAACGAGTTCGAGCGCGAACCAGACGAAGAACGAAACCGTGAATTATGAAATCAGCCGGACAGTCTCTCGAGTCGTTGAATCTACCGGCAGTATCAAACAACTTTCGGTGGCGGTGTTGGTGGATGGGATGTACGAAGGCGGCAAGGGGTCCGAATCATCCGATGCGGCGAAGAAGTATGTGGCACGATCTGAAGAAGACATGAAACGCATCGAAGAGATCGTCAAAAAAGCCATGGGCTATTCGGCGGAGCGGCAGGATCAAGTCCAAGTGACCAATGTGCAATTCGACATTGCGACGGAAGAACCTCCCGCGCAGGGTGTCGAGGTTGCGGCAGAGCCGGCAAATTCCTTCACACCGTATATTCGTTATGCGGTTGGAGGAGGGCTCTTTCTTCTCATCCTCTTTATGGTCGTGCGTCCTCTGATGGCCATGCTGGGAACGATTGGGGCATCGGCTGACGCGTCCACACCGCAGCTTCCCGCTTCGGTGAGTCAGGTCGAAGCGTCGATAGCGGGAGGGAAGCCCCGTTCGCAGATTGTCGACATGGCGCGCGGCAATCCTGATGCAACGACGATGGTCGTCAAGCAATGGTTGAAGACGAGTTCGTGAGGCGTGTGTTGCGATGGTAAGCCAACTCAGCGGTGAACTAAAGGCGGCCATTCTCCTGAAAGCCATTGGGGAAGAGGCTGCGGCGTTAGTGATGAAGGGTCTTGACCCGAAGGAGATCCGCCGGCTGGGAGCTTCCATGCATGCGACGGCGAATATCTCGAGGGAAGAGGAATCGATTGTCATCGATGAGTTTGAGAAAGCCAGTGCCGGCGGTCAGGTCACGTTTCACGGAAAAGAATACATCAAAACTATTTTGTCGAAGGCGCTCGGCCCTGAAAAAGCTAACCGGTTGCTTGAGTCCATGACCAGCAAAGTGTATCCGGGACTCGACGCGATGAAATGGGTCGATGCCAAGGCCGCCTCACAGATGATCAAGACCGAGCATCCCCAAACGATCTCCGTGATCCTGGCGCACATGGAAGCGGATCAGGCTGGTGTGGTCATGGCAGACTTACCCGAGGCCCTTCGAGCTGATGTCGCCTTGCGCCTCGCGACGATGGAAGACTTGCAGCCAAGCGTGCTCGAAGAACTCAGTGACGCATTGCAGAATTCACTCGTCGCCAGCACTGGCGCTCGCGCAACAAGTGTAGGGGGGGCTGAGGCGATAGCCGATATTCTGACGACCCTCGATAAAGCCACAGAGGGGAGCATCATGTCGAAAATCGCCGAACGCGACCAGCAACTGGCCGACACGATCCGTGGATTGATGTTCGTCTTCGACGATCTGATCAAACTAGACGACCGTGGGATGCAAGAGCTGATGAAAGAGGTCAGTAAGGAAGATCTTCCTGTGGCATTGCGGGGGGCGAGTCCTGAAACCAAAGATAAATTCCTGAAGAACATGTCGAGCAGAGCGGCAGAGATGTTGAAAGATGACATGGAAGCGAGGGGGCCGATGAAGGTGGCGGATGTCGAGAGAGCACAGCAGAATATACTCAAAGTGTGCCGCAAACTTGAGGAAGAAGGACGCATCGTCATCGCCGGCGGAGGTGGGCAGGAGGCGATGCTGTAAATGACACGCGATGTGAACGGTCAGGCGACGCTTGCTCATCCGCACATAAGCCAAAGCCATCGACGAGATAGTTCGATCCTGGTCGTCGACGATGAAGAGACTGTTCGGGAACTATTGGTGAGATTATTACAGTCGGCGGGGCATCGTGTGCGTGCGGTGGGCTCTGCAGGGGAAGCTCATGCCGCATTGAAACAGTCTCCTGTTTCGCTTCTGATCACTGACGTCAAATTGCCGGACCAAGACGGCATCGCGTTGCTTCAGCAAGCCTGTGAACGGGATCATCGTATGATGGGGCTGGTGATGACTGGATATGGCACGGTTGACCTCGCGGTCCAGGCAATGAAGGCAGGGGCGGCGGAGTTTCTGATGAAGCCGTTCGAGAATACGGCATTACAGTTAGCGGTGAATCGTCTTCTCGATCTCTATCACCTGCGTTCGGAGAATACGGTACTTAAACAGGCGGTGATTCGCGCATCCGGCGTGCGCTGCCGCAGTCTTGCGCTGACCGATTTCGATACCGGGGATCGGTTTGTCGGCGACCAAGGCCCTGCGGACTATGATCAAGGCATTGCCGAGGGTGAGCGGCGAGCCGATGCACGAGTCGCGACAGCCAGGCAGCAGGAGCAGATATTGTGGGCCAATGCTGTTCGGCGCTTCGATGACGCACGAGCATCGCTGTATCAGACCGTCGAAGATGACGTCACGGCGCTGGCCTTCAGCTTGGCGACGCGTATTCTACGCGACTCAATTACGGAGCGCCAGGATGCTGTGATCACCTTGTTGAAGTCGGCTTTGGCGACGGTTCGGGAAGCGGGGATTGTCACCGTGCGAACACATCCGTCCGATGCTCCGGTCCTTGAATCGGCTTGTGCGGGGTTATGTCGCGATCGGGCTCCTGGTTTTACCGTGCATGTCGAAGGCGATTCATCGCTTTCCCGAGGAAGTTGTATCGTTCAAACCACAAATCGACTGATCGATGCCTCGTTGGACCAGCAATTGTTGCGACTTGGAGAGGTGCTACAGAAGCGAGGGCGCCGTGAGTCTCGTTGACCTGATCGAACAGACAGATCCTCTTGTTGTCTCAGGCCGTGTGGCGCAGGCTGTAGGCATTGTGATCGAAGGGTATGGGCCCATGACCTCGGTCGGAGAATTGTGCGACGTCACGCGCGAGGATGGAGAGGGAACCGTGCCTGCGGAAGTGGTCGGGTTTCGAGGCGATCGTGTGCTGTTGATGCCGCTTGGTGAGATGCGAGGGATTGGTCCCGGTAGCCGGCTGCTCATGAAGGGGCATTGTGCTTCGGTCTCGGTTGGCCCGCAGCTGCTCGGCCGTGTGCTCAATGGACTTGGAGAACCATTGGATGGTCGCGGCCCCCTCATGACTGAACAGCGATACCCGTTGCATGCTGTGCCCATCAATCCTTTGAAACGCGCGCGTATCGTGAAGCCGCTTGATCTGGGTATCCGGGCGATCAACGCCTGCCTGACGTGCGGCCGTGGGCAGAAGGTCGGCATTTTTGCCAGCTCCGGTGTCGGGAAAAGCGTGTTGCTTGGGATGATCAGCCGCTACACGAAGGCAGACGTGAATGTCATTGCCCTCATTGGCGAACGGGGACGTGAAGTCAACGAATTCCTGGAGCGTGATTTGACCCCTGAGGCGCTCAACCGCTCGGTGGTTATCGTCGCGACGTCAGACCAGCCACCCCTAGTACGATTACGCGGAGCGCTGATTGCGACAACGATTGCCGAATATTTTCGCGACTGCGGCCGACAGGTCCTGCTGATGATGGATTCATTGACGCGCCTGGCTCATAGCCAACGCGAAGTCGGGCTCGCGATCGGAGAACCGCCGACCACGAAGGGGTATACTCCCTCTGTCTTTACCATGTTACCCAAGCTGTTGGAACGAGTAGGAACTGGTTCCGGTTCTGGCGCGATCACAGGGCTGTATACGGTGCTCATGGAAAGTGAGGAACTTTCCGACCCCATCGCTGAGTCGGTCCGTTCGATCCTGGACGGCCACATTGTGCTCTCGAAGCAATTGGCCGCGCGCAACCATTTCCCGGCCATCGATCTCTTGAACAGCACCAGCCGCGTCATGAAAGATATCGTGGCGCGCGATCACTATGCAGCGATCAGGTCCGTGATCGAGCTCCAGGCACGGTACCAACAATCTGAGGATCTCATTTTGCTTGGGGCCTATAAGGCGGGCACTAACGGTGAGCTGGACAAGGCCGTAAGGGCTCAAGATGGGATCAATGCGTTTCTTCGACAGGATATTGAGCAATCCGTGAGCATCGGCGCCTCGATCAAAGACTTGCTCGCTCTGATGAAGTCGATAGGATGAAACTCGATGTGTTGCGACGGTATCGTGCACAGCTGGAAGAGGTCGCGCGGATGGACCTGTTTCGCCTGCGGCAGGAGCTTCAGGATGCAGAAGCGCAAACTCGTCTGCTCGATGATCAGATGAAACGCACGACAGAGGCGTCTCTGGCGAAAACCGGTGGAGGGGTCGGGTTGGAAGAATTTCTGGTGCGGCAGTCGATGCTGACCGCCGAGGCGTCAAATCTGTCGGTAGCGATGCAAATGGAAGGGCGGCTCCGTGAGGCATGGAATCTGAAGCAGGAAGAATTGCGAGAAGCCATGCAAGATCGTCGCACACTCGATCGTCTGGCGGAACGCGCACGGCAACAACATCGTGGTGTCCAGGGCAGAGTCGAGCAAATGGAAATGGATGAAGCTGCACGTCGTCGGAGTGTGATGTGAATACACGAACTTCTAGGAGGATGCTGAAAAAGTCGCTGATCTCACCCGCCCGACTCCGGCGATTATTTCACCCTCCCGCTCTGAGTCTGCCGAGACAGACTCTTCACCCCGGGACGTACCTTTTCCCGTGCTGCGTTCTCGCGTCGTTCAGACTCTCAACGGGGACCCGGCCAGCTCGCCGACTTGTCGGTGCGCACAGATGTGGTACTCCTAATTCGTTGCACCGTGCGCCCCTGAGGGTGCATGGGATGAGGCGCGTTCTTGGGCAAAGAGGCTGTCCTGGCAGACTCAGGGCAGGCGGGTGAAGTTGCTGCCAGGGTTGGGCGGGTGAGAAGGCCGGTCTGTTTGAGTATCCTGCACGGAGTGCTCCTATTGTCTCAGACGGGCAGATCTATGAATTTCCTCGATAGACATATATTTTCTCCGCAGCCTGCCAGGCACAGGCATGGCGCTCATACGCGTCATGGTAATCGCACCGGTCCCTGGGGTCATGAGAGTAGGGGAGCGAATTCTCCTGGGTGGAGCGGCTGGTTGTCGGCTGCTGGTGCCGCGCTTGGTGTGATTATGGCGCTGTCCTGGACGATGGTGTTTGTTCTCCAGGCCCCGGCTGATCAAGGACAGGATCCTCAGCGGTCCTCGACGGGCTTGCCGGTTTCTGCGGTTGGGGAAGGTGGGTTGGTGGGATCTGTACCAGCAGAACAGATCAAGAGATCAGGAAGCGAACCCTCTACGCGTGAAGCAGAACCGGTGCAAGGACCAGCACTCACTGTGCCGGAAGAAATGGTCGCCATGTTCCAGCAGCGGAAACAGGACCTGGATCGACGCGAAAACGCGGTGAGAGCGGCCGAGGCGCAGCTCGCGATTCTCAAGACGGAAGTTGAGAAGATTTTGAGCAAAGTCGAAGCCGTAGAACAACGACGTCTTGCGCGGGGAAAACCTGCTGTGTCCCAGGTTGCACAGGGTAAACTCCCTCTCGATACACGCACGCAACAGCTAGGGCAGCTCGTCAAGATGTATGAAAGTATGCCTGCAGAGGAGGCTGCTGAGCGCATCGAGCGAATGAACAATCGGAAAGCGTTGGAGATTCTCCGTCTCCTGAAAAGCAAAGCGGCTGGAGCAATTTTGGCACAGGTAAAAGTCGATCGCGCGGCTAAATTGAGCGAGGAGTTTCTCACCACTCCATAGCGGGCTGCGGAAAACTCAGTTTATGCACAGAAGCCGGTGGAATCTTTCATATAGCGTCGATATCAAAATGGTTACAGGATGCTCAAAAAGGCCGTCAGCAAGGCCGCAGCGAGCGAAGAGGCGAGGCGTACGCTTCGGTACGTTGAGCCTCTGAGCGATGCGAGAACGATGCTGGCGGACTTTTTCAGCATCCTGATAGGAGCTGCACAATAGACCGTTCTATTCCGAAGAACGACGTGCAGCCGTTTTGGGTATTCTCGACCTTGATAGGCCCTCTTCCTTCCGTCGGCGCGGAAAATTTTTCCTGCCCACCCTGCATCTTCTTCCCTGTTTCCATGCATCACCTCTTGATCCCCTTGGCTAACCCTACGCCGGATGACATATTCAGTGATTCTTGAGTTGGCATAGAGCTTGAACATGCTGTGATCAGTATTCAGATCGTATTCGTACACATTAACGGGCTCCCCCCTCACTATGGATATTGGGATACGTTTTTCATCAGCCGACCTTTCCGGCGATTCAATACATGCGAGCGCATTAAGCGAGAAAGGTCAGCTCCAACAACCTGCGCAGAGCGGAACCTTTTCCGCGACTCTCAAGGATGCCGCGCAGAATATTTCCATGGAAGAGTCTCCTAGGCCCTCCGAATCAGGCGAGCCGATTGAGCCAATCCCATCATCAGACGCCGAGAAGCAGTCCGTCATCGCCTTGGTGGTGGAGGCTGCGCTGATGTCTGCTCCCCTCGTATTCGACCATCAGCCGGTTTCTACCCCAGAAGCCGGCCACGCCGAGCTCGCACAGAATGATCAACGTTCTCCTTTGCCTGGTGTTGAGTCGGTTCTTCCTCAATCCCAGAACGTGAGCCAGGTCGAGATTCAAGGAGCTGGGACTGACGGACAAGAGGGCGCTGCGTCCGAGGCCGTATCGCCAACGAGCACAGATGGGCTTAGTCGTTCGGCTCTGCAGTCGCCTGTCATTCCTGGGCAGTCGAGCGAGGTATCTGTGATGATGCCGAAGCAAACGGTCTCACAAACCACGGATGAGTCACTCGTCTGGAATGATCGTGTTGCTCATGCCGGCCTGTCTTCTACTCCTCTCAATCCACCGTCCAGTCACTCGCTAGCTCCCAGCGCATTGCCGCAGGACTCGCTGACTTCCGATCAAGGGGCAACGTATTTCATGGAACACCAAGGAGCGAGGAATGTCCTTGGCGCTGTGTATATGAATGGAGGAGGACAGCCGCTTGAGCGGCCGGGGACCGTTATTCAGCCATCGATGGTTGCCCAAGAGCAGGAGAGTGAAGAGACTACGTTGCTAGGCGAAGTTCTCACTGTCCCTGTGGTTGGAGCCAGCGAGGGGAGGGGACAAGACCCATTCGGGGCTGATGCACAGGGAGCAGGAGAGTGGACGATGGTTGACTCCGGAGAAAGCAAGGCTCCTGGTTCGGTGAGGCAGGACAATCAGTCCTCTTTTTTCAATGGCCAATTCGCATCAGCGCGGCAGGCACAGTCGCCGGCAGAGGGGCAGAACTCATCTGCCGTGACACCTTCGGCTCTTCTTGAGGAAGATCATTCAGTGATGATGACATCTGGAAAAACCCAGGCCGTCCATGTGGAACTGCCGGCTCATGACTCAGGCCCGCTTAGTGTGCGGATCTCCATGACGGACCAGATGGTGCATACGCAGTTCACCACCGATCGAAATGACCTTGGGGCGCTTTTGCTCACGCGCCAGGATCAGCTTCAGCACACGCTGATGAAATCCGGTTTTGAACTGGGTCAGTTCCAGGTACACATCGATCAGCAGGACAAGCAAGAGGCCCTTCCCGATCGGCAGTCGCGACGAAACGGCGAAGCATCCGAGCAGCAGACGGCATCACAGGATCATAAACATGAAACCCCGAATCGAGAACGGTCCAATCATGGGCCTGCGCGTACGTTAAGCCTGTTTGCATAGCCATGACCACGGGTACCTCTTCTAAAGAAAGGACGGAATCATGATCGACATCGCTGCGATAAACAATTCGACCGCCCCGCCTCCTACGCCGGTGACTGGACCAAAAGAACTCGGCCAGGACGAATTCTTGAAACTCCTTATCACTCAGCTCCAATATCAGGACCCGCTCAAGCCTCTTGAAAACCAGGATTTTATTGCCCAGACGGCGCAGTTCAGTCAGCTGAACCAGATGACTGACCTCGTCAAGCTGATGAAACGGAGTGTGGAATTACAGGAGGCAGCCCAGGCAGCAAGTCAGAAACCTCATGTGCAACAGGCGTGAAGAGGTCGGTACGCATCGATCGTGACACTATCATTTTAGCAAAGGAGACGAATCATGGGGATTTTGACCTCTCTGTTTTCGGCGGTCAGCGGACTCAATACGTATGGAAACGCCATGTCTGTGATCGGGAACAATATTGCGAACGTTGGGACAGCGGGGTTCAAATCGAGCCGGGCGTCATTTGCCGATCTGGTTTCGGCATCCCTAGGCGGGGGATCCAGCACCGGCCAAGTCGGATTGGGCGTGTTTCTGAACGACGTACAGACGAGCTTTACCCAGGGCTCCCTCTCGAATACGGGGAATACCTTGGATTTAGCGATTGATGGAACGGGGTTTTTCCAAATGCGCGACAACACGGGATCGCTCTCCTATTCTCGCGCCGGACAATTCGAACTGAATAACCTCGGAGAGATTGTGGACCCGAGCGGTCGATTCTTGCAGGGCTATCAAGCATCGACGACCGGAATTATCTTGGGAACAATCGGTAATATTACCTTGTCCACTGCCACCATTGCTCCGCAAGCCACTACCACTTCGGCCATTGAGGCCAATCTCAATTCGGCAGCCACCGTTCCGGCAACCGCGTTCGATGTGACCGATGCCACGACATACAATTTCTCAAACGGTATCACCATCTACGACTCGCTTGGAGCGCAACATGAACTCAGGTTGTATTATGTGAAAACCTCAACCGCAAATACTTGGGATCTCTATTCTCAAATCGACGGTGGTGCCGCGACAGCACGAACTGATTTGGTATTTACTTCAAGCGGTGTCTTGACAAGTGGCGGCGCCCAGACATTTTCATTGCCCATCACCGGCGGGGCGGCGACTCCACAGAGTGTGGCGATGGACTTTTCAGCCATCACCCAATTCGGGGCTGCATCGAATTTGACCAACCAGACTCAAGATGGGTTTACTCCCGGGTCGTTTCAAAATTTGGCGATCGATTCGGTCGGGCGGGTCGTGGCGCAGTTTTCCAACGGCCAAACCAGAACTCTTGCCCAGATCGTGCTGAGCCGATTTACAAATCCGAATGGACTGACACGTTCCGGTGAGAATGGGTTCGCTGAAACGGTGGACTCCGGTGCGCCGCTGGACGGAGCTCCGACGAACAATGGATTGGGGCGGCTCATCTCCCAAACCATTGAGCAATCCAATGTCGATCTTGGCAAAGAATTTGTCGATATGATCATCACGCAGCGGGCATTTCAGGCCAACTCCCGTGCTATCACCACGAGCGATGAGATGTTGCAGGAGCTCGTGAATCTCAAACGGTAGCACCACTCACACGTTCCCTCCTCAGGGATGATCGGAGCGCCGCGAAGCGGCGCTCCGATCATCGTTCCTTCTTCCCCTGCGATTCCGGTGTCTGCGTCATTAATTTGACATCGTCAAGCCTCTGGCAGGGTCGCGTATGCGTCTTTGCCAACCCGCCATGGGAATCCTACGCCAGATGGGCTGTTCCGGGTGATGCGTCTTCCTTGTCACGGTTAGAGCGATGGCATAGCCATTGCAAACTTCCAGTTCGTCGTTAGGGTTTCGACTAGAGGAGGGTCCTATGGCAGAGCCAGAAAACAAGCCACCGGAGCCGGCGCCGGTGGCAGCAGGAATTTCGATGAAAATGGTCATCATCATCGTTGCCGGAACACTCGTGCTTGGCATGGGAGGGGCGTTCGCGCTCTTTAAGCTCATGGCCGGCGGGGATGATCACAAAGTAGAAGAGTCAGCGGCGAAGGCGGCAGGGAATGGGGAGAAGGACGCGAAACCTAATGCCGTTAAAGTCAGTAGCCCAGGCGCGATCTACGATGTGGAGCCCTTCATCGTAAACTTGGCTGATACACCCGAGGTTCGGTATTTGAAATTGACCGTCAAATTGGAACTCGAGAATCAAGAGGCATCAACCGAACTCGCTAGCCGTATTCCGCAGTTGCGTGACACGATCCTTGTCTTGCTGACCAGCAAGGATGCGGCGTCAATTCGGACTCCTCAGGGCAAATTCCAATTGCGGGATGAGATCACTCAGCGTGTCAATAGCCTGCTTCCCAAACCGAGTGTGCGGGCCGCCTACTTCACAGACTTCGTCGTGCAATAGTCTGGATCACGTCGTCACTATGGAAAAAATACTCTCGCAAGACGAAATCGATGCCTTGTTGAAAGGTGTCGTCTCCGGAGAGGTTGAAACTCAAGCGGGGGAAGAGACGCAATCAGCCGGAGGGGTCAAGCCGTACGATTTGTACAATCAGGAGCGCATTGTTCGCGGGCGCATGCCGACGCTCGAGTTGATTACCGACCGGTTTACACGACACCAGTCCTTGTCCTGGAGCGCACTCCTAAACACGAAGGTGGAGTTCAATATTGTCGGGACGCAAATTATGAAGTTCGGTGCGTTCTTAAAAACTGTTCCGATCCCCGCTTCGCTGAATGTGTTTCGAATGGACCCGCTACGGGGGAATGGTCTCTTTGTCCTGAACGCATTCTTAGTCTACCTCATTGTGGACTATTTCTATGGTGGCAAGGGGCAGACGCATGTCAAACCTGAAGGCCGAGATTTTACGCCGATTCAGCTGCGGATCATCAAAAAACTTGTGCTGATGGCATTTGAGGATATGGAAAAAGCGTGGAGCGCGGCGCTCGTCGTCAAGACTGATCTGGTCCGTTCGGAAGTCAACCCGCAGTTTGCCATGGTGGTCTCCGCATCAGAAATCGTCTTTGTCACCACTCTTCAAGTGCAATTCGGCGAAACTACCAGCGACTTCTTCATCGTGTATCCCTATTCGATGCTCGAGCCCATTAAAGAGAAGCTCTATTCGGGTATCGTCTCGGATCAAGTGGAGCAAGACGGAAGCTGGGCGATCCGATTTCATGAAAAACTACAGGAATGCTCGCTTGCTGTGACAGTCCGGCTCGGAACCGCCTCAGTCACAGTGCGAGACGTGGTGGATTTCGCTCCAGGAGATCTGATCCTGTTAGATCAACGGCCTGGCGATCCGCTCGATTGCTTTGTTGAAGGATACTTGAAGTTTCAAGGGAGTCCTGGTGTGTCCAAAGGAAACCACGCTTGCCGCGTTGAGAAGGTGATTTCGTAAGTGGCCCCCACATCCGAGGAGAATCGTCTACTATGGCTGACAACGAAGTAACGAATGTCGGAGGGAATGCTTTCAGCCCTCCACCTGCGTCCTCTCCTTCACCGGTGCCGGCGTCATTTCCTCCACTTGATGGAGGAGGAGCGGCCCCCGCGCCTAAGAACATAGATTTCATCTTGGATATTCCGATGCAGGTGACCGTGCAAGTCGGATCGACCAAGATGGTGATTCGAGATCTCTTGCAGCTCGGACAAGGGTCGGTGATCGAGCTCGACAAGCTTGCTGGAGAACCGATGGAAGTGTTGGTCAATAACAAGCTGGTGGCGCGTGGTGAAGTGGTCGTGGTGAATGAGAAATTCGGTATCCGCCTCACCGACGTGATCAGCGCGGCTGAGCGCGTTCAGCAACTCGCCTAGAAGTGAATATCGCGCGTCAGAGGTGTGGAGAATAGGCTGTGGCCACGGTGAAGATTGAACGAAAGGCTGACAGGTTCATCTTACCCTGAGCCGCGATCGTCAAGAAATCTGGTGGACTCATTCAGGGCCCACTCGGTACTGAGGAACGGAGATATGGTGTTCGATTTTTGGGATAGTTTTATACGTATGTCGTCAGCGTTGGCCCTCGTGCTCGCACTGATGGGCGGACTTGTCTACTTGGTTCGCCGATTTTCTGGAACGAGGTTGGGTGCTCCTTCGTCGACGCAGATCGTTCAGGTGCTCGGCAGCGGGTACATCGGTCCTCGCAAGACTATTTCCCTGGTGTCGGTCGCAGGAGAGTTCCTCGTTGTCGGCATGACCCCGACAGATCTGGTGCCGCTTGGCCATATCACGGACCGGGAACGAGTCCAACAGTTTCTGTCCGTAGCATCGCCCGCCAGCCCGATCGTGGCCGGTAAAACATCTTCTCACAATGAGGCCCAGGCTCCAGTCCGCGACATGACAGGAGAGATCAGAGGTGGCTATGCCGGCTGATAGCAACGTCTGTCCGCCGCTGACCTCTCTCATGCGACGAGCACAGGGCCTGCGTGCCGTTTTCATGGTAATGATCCTGATAGGCCTGTTTTTTGGAATGACCCAAGACGCGATCGGCGGGGCCAACCCTTCTGTGACAATCGATCTCGGCCAGACAGGTCCCAAACAGACCGCCGTGGTCCTTCAAATTCTTGCATTGCTGACGGTGCTCTCCCTGGCCCCGGCATTCTTCATCATGGTGACGTCCTTCACGAGAGTCGTGATCGTCCTTTCATTTCTCCGCCAGGCCTTAGGGACGCAATCAGTGCCGCCCAATCAGATTATCATCAGCTTAGCCTTGTTCATTACGGTTTTTGTGATGGCTCCAGTAGGGGAGGCCGTGTATGGCCAAGCCATACAGCCTTTGCTTGCGGAGCAGATTTCATACGAAGAGGCCTGGGCCAAAGGTATTCAGCCGATTCGCACCTTCATGCTCAAGCAGGTACGCGACAAAGATCTCGAACTTTTTATCGAACTGAGCAAGCGCCCAAAACCTGAAACGGTCGATCAGGTCCCCATCCATGTGGTGATTCCAGCCTATATCCTGAGCGAACTTCGAGTCGCTTTTCAGATCGGATTTCTCATCTACATTCCGTTCCTGATCGTCGACATGGTGGTCGCCAGCGTATTGATGTCCATGGGCATGATGCTGTTGCCTCCAGCCGTGATTTCCCTTCCATTCAAACTCATTCTCTTTGTGCTGGCCGACGGGTGGAATCTGGTCGTTGGGTCGTTGGTGAAAAGTTTCCAATGAGCGAAATCCAAACGGAGCAATCGAGATGACCCCTGAGATGGTGACAGAGATCGGCCGTCAAGCGATTGAAACCACGCTGATCGTGTCCGGCCCCATCCTGGGGCTCGCTCTCGCGGTGGGGCTCGCTGTCAGTGTTCTGCAGGCCATGACGCAATTGAATGAAGCGACGCTGACCTTCGTGCCGAAAGTGTTGGCCGTGTTCGCTGCGATTGTAGTGTTCCTCCCCTGGATGTTGGGCGTGCTCACATCGTTTATGACGCAGTTGTTCCTGAATATTCCCAACTATGCACAGTGATTCGGCCTTGATGCGATCGATCATAGGAGAAGCATGACGACGGCTCCATCACTTCATCTTCTCTTGCCGGAATTCCAGTCGTTTCTGGTCTTAGTGTCCCGCATCGGTGGTATTGTCGCGGCGTTTCCGATGTTAGGCGGGCGGACGGTGCCGGTTCAAATCAAGATCGCACTTGTCGTGATGCTGGGGATCGCCCTCTCGCCGCTGATACGGCTGCCACCGCTGTCACGAGACGCCATGGAAATGACAGCTGGACTGGTGAGTGAATTGCTCATTGGACTGGTGATCGGGCTGGCTGTCCGATTACTGTTCGGTGCGCTTGAAGTAGCCGGCGATCTGCTTGGCACGCAGATAGGATTCGGTGCAGTGCAGTTGTTGGATCCGATGACGTCACAACAGTCGTCGCTGCTCAGTGAGTATTTTCGAATCATCGCCTCGCTGGTGTTTCTGTCGGTCAATGCGCACATGATGGTCGTGGCGGCCATCGTATCAAGCTATGACGCCATTCCGCCGTTCGGCGCCAGGCTCACTTCGGCTCTCGGCGAAGAGGTGATTCATCTGTCCACACACATGTTTCTGGTGGCGCTGAAGCTGTCTGCGCCGGTGCTCGTCGCCATGATTCTCTTGAACGTGTTGTTGGCCATGCTGGGCCGAGCTGTCGTGCAGATCAATGTCTTTGTGTTGAGTTTTCCTCTGACGATAGCGGGGGGCCTCCTGGTCTTAGGCCTATCATTACCCTATTCCGTCTCATTGTTTGAACAGGAGTTTACGGGATTACGTGACACGATCGAAGGGCTTTTGAGGGCGCTTGGACATGGCTGAAGATCAGAATAACAAGACAGAACCGGCGACTGAAAAACGGAAAGCAGACGCCCGCCGGGAAGGCAACGTGGCGGTGAGTCGCGATGTGACCACTGCGGCGCTCCTCTTCGGTGGCATCGGACTCCTGGCTCTCTTTGCCAGTCCTGGCGTTCATCAGCTGACGGATGTCATTCGTATGGGCCTGACGATGTCGTTCGACCGTGTGGTCCATGCCAGCCTGACGATCGAGCAGATTCATTCGCTATTTCTTGAAGTCGGTCTGAGGAGTCTGGTGCTTATGCTGCCGTTCATGGGCGGGCTGGCGCTCGTGGGGATCGCCGGGACTCTCGTTCAGACCGGTCTGCTATGGAAGCCCGCCCTTCCGTTCGACATCGATCGATTGAACCCGATCAAGGGTCTGGGCCGTCTGTTTTCCCTCCGGTCTGTTTCGGAGTTGATCAAGGCGTTGATCAAAATTGCCATCATCGGTGGCATCGGCGCCTTCGTCCTCGGACAGGATCTTCCACGTCTTCCCGAGCTTGTCCACTATGACATATGGGGTCTTCTGACCGTGATGGGGTGGCTGGCATTAAAGGCCGCAGCCATTATCGCAGGGGCGATCACCGTCGTCGCAGGGGCAGATTTTCTCTATCAGCGGTATGAGTGGGAACGTTCCCTGCGAATGACCGTTCAAGAGGTGAAAGAAGAACATCGTGACGCAGAAGGCGACCCGATGATCAAGAGCCGAGTACGAAGTGTTCAGCGCGACATGATGAGAAAACGCATGATGGCGGCCGTACCAACCGCTGACGTGGTGGTGACCAATCCAACACATCTTGCCGTCGCGCTCAAATACGATACGGCGCGCATGTCTGCGCCTATCGTCGTGGCGAAGGGTGCCGGGCATCTCGCGGAGCGGATTCGCGCGGTGGCCAGGCAGCACGGGGTCGTGGTCGTCGAGAACAAATTTGTCGCCAGGACACTCTATAAACTGGTCGAGATCGGCAAGGAGATTCCCGCCGATCTGTACCGCGCCGTGGCGGAGATTCTTGCATTTGTGTTTCGCGCGCGAGGGGTCACGTCTGAGCGAGTCACACGGTAAAGGGCAAGGAACGTATGGCGTCTGATATCAAAGCATTCTCCCCTTCGTCGTTCATTAAGCACCCGGACATTCTCGTATCGCTCAGCGTGGTGGGCGTCATCATGCTCATGATCCTGCCGCTGCCACGGTTTGTTTTGGACCTTCTGCTGGCCTTCAATATTACGGTGTCAGTGATCATCTTACTCGTGGGGTTGCAAGTTCGACGTCCGATCGAGTTCTCTGCGTTTCCCTCCATTCTCCTCATCGTGACGTTGTTCCGTTTGGCGCTCAACATCGCGTCGACACGTCTGATTTTGCTGCACGGCAATGAAGGCGCAGCCGCAGCGGGCGAGGTGATTCGGTCATTTGGAAATTTCGTCGTCGGCGGGAATTACACGGTCGGCCTTGTCGTGTTTTCGATCCTGGTCGTCATCAACTTCGTGGTGGTGACTAAAGGCGCCGGTCGAGTCGCCGAAGTCGCAGCTCGGTTCACGTTGGATGCCATGCCAGGCAAACAGATGAGTATTGATGCCGATTTGAACGCTGGGCTGATTAACGAGACAGAGGCGAGACGGCGACGGCGGGAGATTGCGGAAGAAGCTGATTTCTACGGTTCCATGGACGGCGCGAGCAAGTTTGTTCGAGGTGACGCTATTGCGGCGATCATCATCGTCCTGGTGAACATCGTCGGGGGGCTGACGATCGGTATCTTGCAGCAGGGCATGAGCCCCGGATTGGCTGCGCAAACCTACACGCTCTTGACGGTCGGAGAAGGACTGGTGGCGCAGATTCCCGCGTTATTTATCTCGACAGCCGCCGGCATTGTCGTGACGCGAGCTGCGGCAGACGCCGATCTCGGGCTCCAAATTACCCGGCAAATGTTGCTGTCGCCTAAAGCCATCGGCACAGCTGCGGGAATCTTGTTGGCCCTCGGCGTTGTCCCCGGCTTACCCCACCTGGTGTTCCTCGGGTTGGGAGGAGTCGCGGCCTGGTTTGCCTATCGATTGTCACAGGAAGCCAACACACCTTCCGAGCCGGCTCCCGTTTCCACAGCGCCACAAACAGAAAGCACCGCTCCGCAACTCGTTCCACTTGATTTGATGGAAGTGCAGGTCGGATACGGGCTCATTGGGTTAGTGGAGGGCAAACATGGCACGGCGTTGCTCGATCGGATCAAAGGGCTGAGGAAACAGTTTGCCGATACGATGGGTTTTCTCCTGCCGCCCATTCATATTCGCGACAACCTCCAACTGCGCCCCAACGAGTATGCCGTCATGCTCAAAGGGGTAGAGCTGACAAAGGCAGATGTGTTGCCGTCGCATGTGCTGGCCATCGATCCTGGGACCGCTCAACGCGGGCTCATTCATGGTGTGGCCACCAAGGAACCGGCGTTTGGATTGCCAGCACTGTGGGTGCCTGAGGCCACGCGGGAGCAAGCGCAATTGGCCGGCTATACCGTGGTGGATGCTAGTTCAGCCATCGCCACACATTTGTCTGAAATCATTAAACGTCATGGACATGAATTATTAGGCCGGCAAGAGGTGCAATCGCTGCTCGACGAATTGGCGAAGGTTCACCCCAAACTGGTTGAAGAACTGATTCCCACCTTATTGCCGCTTGGCACCGTGGTCCGTGTCCTTGGCAACTTGCTGCGCGAAGGTATTCCGATCCGCGATCTTCGATCGATCATCGAAGCATTGGCCGACCATGCTGGGATGACCAAAGATCCTGAGATGCTCACAGAAATGGCTCGGCAGGCGTTGGGGCGAACGATTACGCGTCAGTATCAAGCTCCGGACGGGACGTTACCCGTCATCACACTCGATCCCAGACTCGATCGATCATTGAGTGATCAGGCGGCTGCGGTTCCTCAAGGAGGCATGCTGAACCTGGATCCAGGTTTGAGTCACACATTATTGGCGGCGTTGAAACAAGCTGTGGAACGTGTCGCCGCACGCGGGCATCAACCGGTATTGCTGTGCTCACCGCTGCTCCGGCGCCATATTCGACGCTTGACGGATCGGATCCTCCATGCTGTGCCGGTGGTGGGAGTCAACGAACTTGATTCGATGGTCAGGTTGCAACCGCTGGATACCATTCGACTGGACGGAGAAGGTCTCCTACCGTGAGGTAAACGATGAAGATGAAAGTCTTTCATGCCGAGACGATGCACGATGCCATCCGTGCCATCAAGGAAGAGTTGGGCCCGGATGCCCTCATCCTCTCCACGAAGCGAGTTCGGCGAGGGAGTTTGCCGTTCTCGCTGTTCGGACGATCGCTGTTAGAAGTAACCGCTGCGGTCGATTCGATCTCAGGCCAAGACGTCCTGGACCGGCAGACGACTTCGCTGGCTACACAGGACACTGATCTCTCTGCCATGAATCCACGAGACTCCACGCATGCCTTTCAGGACACCTTGAACGCAACACTCCGTGCCGATACGCCGGCGAAATTGGGGGGAACACACGTTCGAATTCCACCACCGGCCACGCAGTCAGGACCCGAGCCGATTCCCTCTGGTCGTTTCCTTCATCTCATGAATGAATGTCTCGATCTGCAGCAGCGCCTTGTCTCCTGGTTGCCTGCCGAATCGCACCAGGCAGGATTGGACTTCTCTGCACCGTTGGGGCGAGCCTGCCGTTTTCTCGTTGCACAGGGGTTGCGTCCTTCCACTGCCGAACGGCTCTGTTTGGCGCTTCGTAATCGTCTCTCTGCAGGGGCGCTTCAATCGGATCGAGAAATTCATGATGCGTTGCATCATCTCTGTGTTGAGCTGATTCGAGTCAGTGGTCCCTTGTTGGAAGCCGAGACCGACTACAAGGTTGCCATGTTTGTAGGCCCGAGCGGGGTGGGCAAGACCACCGCAATCGTCAAGCTGGTGGCGCACTACCGGCTTCAGGAAAATCGATCGGTTGCGCTGATCACGCTCGACACCTGCCGTTTGGCGGCCGTCGAACATCTACGTCTGTATGCGAAGGTTCTTGGCGTTCCTCTCGAAATGGCTCAGACCACGGCTGACGTGCTTGAAGCCGTACGCCGTCATCGGCGAGCCAATCTGATCATGATCGACACGCCGGGGTTGGGTCCCCATGAGACGGCGCAGCTCCTGGACCTTGGCGGCATCAAAGATTCGGTCGGGTCGATCGAGACGCATCTGGTCTTGTCCGCCACGACTCGACTACAAGACTTACGGCGCACCATGACGCGGTACGAGGCCTGTGCTCCGTCACGGCTGCTCTTTACCAAGCTGGATGAGACGGAAGAATACGGCAATCTCCTCGAGCTGGCGCACCAGATGTCACTGCCTCTCTCATATTGGAGCAATGGCCAGCGAGTACCGGAAGACTTCGAGCAAGCGGATTCAGCGCGGTTGGCAGATTTGTTATTAGACAGGGGCTCCGTCCGTGTTACACCATCAGGCCTCTCGTCATCCGCCGGACGCGATTCGATCGTGTCCATGGATAGAGCGATGCCACAACACATGCAGTAGGGGGACGCATGAACAATATGCTCAACGAACAGGCCATGACGATGCCGACTGCGGCTCAAGGGAAGCCGTGCACCCGTGTCATTGCCGTGACCAGCGGGAAAGGCGGGGTGGGGAAAACAAATGTGGTCGTGAACCTGGCAGTGGAGCTGGCTCGCGCCGGTAAACGAGTTCTGGTGTTGGATGCGGACTTGGGATTAGGCAACATCGACGTGCTGTTGGGATTGGTGCCCCGATATACATTGGAGGATGTGCTCTGCGGGTCACATCGCCTATCCGACATTATCATCCCAGGCCCCGCCGGAATTCAGGTATTGCCGGCAGGTTCTGGTCTGCCTCAGCTCACGTCCTTGACCGACTCTCAGCAATTGATTCTTCACAGTGAGTTGGAACATACCACCGACTCCGTGGATGTGCTGTTGATCGACACCGGAGCCGGTGTGTCTCCCAACGTCACCTATTTTGCCTCAGCAGCCCAAGAGACGATCGTGCTTATCTCGCCGGAACCTACGTCCTTGACCGATGCCTATGCGCTGATGAAGGTGTTGTGCCGGCAGCATCGTGAGCGGCGATTCAAGGTGTTGGTGAACTTGGTCAAAAGTCAGCGAGAGGCGAGTCAGACATTTTGTAAGCTCGATAGAGCCGCAGAGCGGTTTTTGAATATCAAGCTTGAGTATCTGGGATGCATTCCCCTCGATGATTACCTCCCGATGGCCGTCATCGAGCAAAAGGCAGTGACAGAGCTGTTTCCTTGTGCCCCTGCCAGCCAAGCGTTTGTTCAGTTGGCGAAAAAAGTTGCAGAGTGGCCGGATCCTCAACTCCCGAAGAGTACGATGCAGTTTCTGTGGCAGCAACTGATTCCGATGTCCTAGGAGCGCAGCCGACAGTGACTATTCCGCTGGAGTAAATGAGATGTGGCCATCTGCTTCGTACTTGACCAGAGCAGGGTGTCAGGGTGTTCCGGCGTCAGGCAGGCCATAACGAATAGGCTCCCAGCGGGGCAACACGATCATGCGAATGTAGAAGGTGTATTGATTATGAGCAATATCGCGGCGCAGCGAACCCGGTTGACAGATCCTGTATCCGACTCACATCGCGAACTGATCATCAAGGAGTTTGCTCATGTTGTGAAGGCGATGGCCTACCGTCTGGCCTATCGTCTTCCGGCCTATATGGATGCGGATGATCTCGTATCGGTCGGCATCATCGGCTTGATGGACGCAATGGACAAGTATGATCCAAGCCGCGAAGCGAAGTTCAAAACCTATGCGGAGTTTCGTATTCGAGGCGCCATGTTGGACGAAATCCGTACAATGGATTGGATTCCTCGGTCAGTTCACGAGCGCGTCTCGTTGTTGCAGCGCACCTATGCCAAGTTGCTGAACAGACTCGGGCATCCTCCAACAGATGAAGAGGTCGCGGCGGAGATGAAATTGTCTCCAGCCGAGCTCGATGATTTCCTTGTGCGATCCCAGGGGGCTGTCCTGGTGAGCTTGGACGATTTCAATCTGCATGAGCCGGACGGGCCAAAAATTCTCGACATGCTTGCCGATAGACAACATCCCGACCCACTGGCCATCATCCTCAACGATCAGGAGCGTGAGCGGGTGGCCGATGCGATTCAGCAATTGCCGGAGAAGGAGCGGCTCGTGCTTACCCTGTATTACTATGAAGAATTGACGATGAAAGAAATCGGAGGCATTCTTAAAGTCACAGAGTCTCGTGTCTGTCAGATCCATACCAAAGCGGTCATTCGGCTCAAGGGTAAGCTCGACTCTCTACATTGACCGGTATTGCCTTGCATGCTGTGTGGCCCTATGTTGGGAACGTTTGCAGAACATTGCGATTGCCGTAGAGCCATTCAAGAAAATGCGAGCCGAGTTTTCCTGCAACATGGCTGGTGAGGGCCGTCGCTCTTACTCATTCGACACCGCTGATGTCGGTTTCTCTTCGTCCTGCATGTTCTCAAGTCTTCGCTGAAATCAACCGAAATGCTCTACGGATCATTTCCCCTTGATCGGGCGTTGCAACCCATGACGTTCAGCATAATCCGTCTGTCGGTATATGGTGACACCTCCATCCCTCCTCTGAATGGCGGGATGGCTGGCGGGACACTTTCTACCAGTGTCATGTCCCCCCTCATGGGGATCATAGGGCTCTGCCTGGTCAGTCTAATAGTCCTTGGATTTCTATGGCTGAAGAACCGCTATCTCGACCCTGGATACCAGCGCGCCAGATACATGGAGAAATCTAAAGAGCAGCCCTCAATCTATGACTATGTGACAGGGCTGCCCACCAGACGGTTGTTCGGGACGATGCTTGAGCAGGCGGTAACCCGGGCCGCAAAGACTGGTCGATCCGTCGCGCTGCTCGTGGTGGAGTTGGAACACTTCCGGATGGTGGCAGAAACTCAAGGCCGGGCGAATGGAAATGTGCTCGTGCGTGTCCAGGCAGCCAGAGTCAAGGGCGTCTTGCGTTCCACAGAAACGGTCGCGCGGCTGGCGCAGGACCAATTCGCGATGATTCTCGACAATTTCACCTCCCATCAGGAGGTCATGGATATTGTCCAAAAGCTGCAGACGACGATGGGGCTTCCTCTCACCTTGGAGGGGCATGAGTTGTTTCTGACGTGCCGTATCGGCGTCGCGATGTATCCGCAGGATGCTGTGGAGCACGAGGGGTTGATCGAACAGGCCACGCATGCTGTCAAGCGCGCGAAATCCGACGGACATGTTGTTCAGTTTACCTCACCCATTGTCTCCTCAGCTGCTCCTGAATCAGCGTCTGTGGCTTCCGTGCAAGCGAAATAAGAATACTGTCACGTGTGAAGTGTGAACCGGAG
>CBDDRW010000004.1:0-9232 GCA_965233175.1 uncultured bacterium | reverse complement strand
TTTCTGGTCGCGGAACTAGAACAGGCCGATGATCGTCGGCTGCTGGGACAGCTGATGATCACCTATGAATGGAGCGATTGGCGCAACGGTGTATTTTGGTGGATTCAGAGTGTGTACGTCGACCCAGCTTGGCGTCGGCAGGGAGTCTATCGGACTATGCACCAACATGTGGTCCGGGAGGCCAAAGCGCGGAAGGATGTCTGCGGCGTCCGGCTGTATGTGGAGCAGGACAACCAGAAGGCGCAGCAGGTGTATCACCGGGTGGGGCTATCGCCGTCATCTTATCGGGTATTTGAAGAGGACTTTGTGCTAGCTAAAGGGGCGAGGGCGAGCAAGTTATAGACGGTTATTCCGGTCAGGGAAAGGGGAGCAGCGATGAGGCGACAGAGCATAACTAGAGTCATTGGGATAAAAGCGGTTCTTGGCATCCTGGTTCTAGGTTTAGCCTTGCTCAACGGCTGTTCGTTTAGCCGAGGGACATGGGGAGACGAGTTTCGCAACGAAGACATTCAACTGATCAAGAAAGGCGACAGGCGAGCCGAGGTCATCGAAACTCTTGGAGCGCCTGATCGCATCGTTGAAATCAACGGCCGTGAAGTTCTGCAATATTACCGATATGAGGTCCGTGTGATGGCGTTCGCTCCCTTTGTCGCGATGGCCAGGACGTATATTGTGAGCGACGACCTTTATGTCTTTCTCAACAAAGACGCTCTGGTCGAAGATTTGGTATTCGGGAAACGGACAAACAGACAGGAGTACCAATTTTGGCCGTGGGGCAATTGACATGAGTCGGACCGCATCTTATGCAAGGAGATATGCCATCGTGAAACTATTTCTTGTCGGGTTATTGTTTCTCATGCTTCCTCTCAGTGGGTGTCAGACATCGGTCTCAGTTCAAGTTGAGGCTCAAGACTTGGAGAGACCCATGGCTCCGGCCAATCTCAAGATGACTTTGCTGTCGAAGGCTAGAGATATCCGAGACAAACCACGAGATCAGGTCGGGAGGCATTTTTTCATGTTCATGCCTGGCCCACAGGTTAAACCAGATGAAGAGCGGCTGGATCGAGCCATTCCCAAGGGCGTGAAGACCGCCTTGGAGGTCTCCGGCTATGCAGTGACCATTGTCGATAGGCTGCGGGACGCAACCGGCCCTGTGGTAGTCGTTCAGATCGATGACTTGCGCAATTATTTGCATACTGTGGTCTATCCCCTGGGTGTGGGCTGGGGCAAGATGCGATTGAGCGTACATGTGCTGACTCCCGATGGCAAAGAACTGTGGACAAGTGCGACGGAAGGACATTGGGGACTCATGGCTTCGTTATTCTACATGAGCGGATTCGAAATGCGGGTCCAGAGCGACTTGAAAGTCAATTTGAATCAGATCATTGCCATGGTCTCCTCGGAGGAGTTCAAGAAGCAGATAAAACCATAGCCTGACCTTGTGTCGGGCTAATGTTGACTTCGTGGTGTCAATGTATGCAAACCCGCGTCAATCTCTTCATCCGTAGATTGGGGCTCGCGCTCGTCATTGCGACCTGTGTATTGCCCACGTCTGCCTGCATCCTAATCAGTCACGTGACGATCAACGATCCCATCAATCAGGAGACGGCCGCATTCATTCAGGAGGGCCGTACGACATTCAAGGATGTCGTCGAGGAACTCGGGGCACCGAGCCGACTCATCGGAACCAAAGGTGGTGGGGTTATTGCCGTTTATGAGTTTCTTGATATCAAGTACTCTCGGGTTAATTACGGCTGGGCCCTTCAGTTCATCCCCCAGTCATATGGGCAGAGTCCCGATATTATCCTGGCAGGAGGCGGTCTTGGCATCGATATGTTCCAGGTGGCATTCGACGAACGTTGGATGGCCAAGTCTTACACTTTTTCCAAACATGCCAATTCCAGTCGCTATGTCTATTGGCCATTCTGACACAGGAATATCTCTGAAACCCTGCCCAATCCTTCCAAAACATACGACGCCAGTACGCATGATAGTTGGTTGTTGTTCGGCCGTCCCGCTATAATGCGACCCCATGGAGACTGATCCATCCGATCAAACGGTGCGCCTTCACAGCGACGTCATATCCCCATCGTATGTTCCAGCCGACCGCGACTTGAAGTTTCTCCAGCGAGAAGAACTCCGTTCTATTCGCCTCGGGCTCGAGCTCTTGAAGCCCGAGTTGATTCAGAGTGAACAGGGAATCCGGTCGACCATCGTCGTATTCGGCAGCGCGAGACTGCAAGAACCCGCTATAGCGAAGCAGGCGCTCCACGCAGCAGAGCTGGAGGCAGCTCAATTGCCACAGGATCCAACGCGCCGACAACAGGTAATGATTGCGCAGCGACAGCTGGCCCTTTCGAAGTACTATGACATCGCGCGCGAGTTCAGCAGGCTGGTGTCATTGACTTGCCAGGTCGATGGCCGCTGCGACTATGTCATCGTCACTGGCGGAGGACCTGGCATCATGGAAGCCGCCAACCGCGGGGCAGCGGACGTCAACACAAAATCGATTGGTCTCAACATCACCTTGCCTCACGAACAACACCCGAACCCATACATCACACCTGAGCTCTGCTTTCAGTTTCGCTATTTTGCTATCAGAAAAATGCACTTCCTAATCCGCGCGAAAGCACTGGTCGCTTTTCCTGGAGGATTCGGCACGCTCGACGAGCTGTTCGAGACGCTGACGCTCCTCCAGACAGGTAAGACCAAAAACATCATGGTCGTGTTGGTGGGACGGGACTTCTGGGAGCGCCTGATCAACTGGCAATGGCTCGTCGAAAACGGGCTTATTACCAAAAATGACCTTCAACTGTTCCAGTATGCCGAAACTGCTCAGGAAGCCTGGGACCTGATCAGCCGCCATAATGGAATACCTTCATCATGAAACTCTCTTTCCATGGAGCTGCGCGTTCGGTGACGGGAAGCCGCCATATGCTTCAAGTTCCAGGATTCAACCTCTTGCTGGATTGCGGGCTCTTTCAAGGCCGCCGAGACGAAGCCTATCGGAAAAACCGAGATCTGGGCTTCGACCTCCAATCGCTCAACGCCGTCTTGCTCTCCCATGCCCACATCGACCACTCCGGTGCCTTACCGGTCCTTCAGAAACACGGTTTTTCAGGAAAGGTATACCTCACTAGAGCCACTGGCGATTTGACGGAACTCATGCTCGAAGATTCGGCGCGTGTCCAGATGAGTGATTGTGGCTACGTCAATAAACGGGAAGCCCGGAGGGGAAAGGCATGCATCCAGTCACTCTACAATACGGAGGATGTCCGTAAGCTTGTTCGACGATTCGAAGGGGCACGATACGGAGATCTGCTCAAGATTGCCCCGCGCGTGACGACGTCTTTTCACGATGCCGGCCATATCTTGGGATCTTCGGCCATTCGGGTAAAATACACCGCGCGCGGCAACACCACTACCGTGCTCTTCAGTTGTGATCTTGGCCGCGCTCACATGCCGATCCTTCGAGACCCTGAAACCCCGCCACCCTGCGATGTATTACTTCTTGAGTCGACCTATGGCGATCGCTTGCACGAAGCCGATGGGGAAATCATGAAGCAGAAGGCGCTGGAACTCCTCATCCATGCCAAGACTCACAAGAGCAAGATTATCGTCCCTGCGTTCGCCGTTGGACGGACCCAGGAACTGGTCATGCGGATCGCCAGGATCTTTTGGCCTACGTACGTGCAATCCAGCCAAGCCCGAGTAAGGTGATCCTCGTCCATGGGGAAGAGAAACAAGCGCTCTCCCTGGCTCTGGCCATTCAAGCGGAACATCCCAGGATTGAGGTCACAGTTCCCCATGTCGGTTCGACCCTTGAAATATAACAGCACGGCTCTTCTCGTAATATTGCTGCTGGTCCTGACCGGCTATATCTGCATCGCTTCCGTCGTACTTGCCCATGCAGGCTCGGATGAACACAGAGCACGAGCTCGTGCTCTTGGGATTGTCGTCGGCTCCTATGAGCCTGGACCGTTCAACGCGATCACCGACGTAGCCGGCGTCTCTGTGGGCCAGACAACTCTCATATCCGGCGAAGGGCCTCTCAAACCAGGGATTGGCCCAGTGCGAACTGGCGTGACCGTTGTAATCCCTCGCGACGATGTGTGGCACAAGAAAGTACCGGCTGGATCATTCGTCCTCAATGGGACCGGCGAAATGACAGGCCTCGCCTGGGTTGCCGAATCTGGATTTCTGGAGTATCCGATTGTTCTCACAAATACATTAAACGTGCCGCGTGTAGCCAACGGAGTGATGAGCTGGATGATCGCGCGCTATCCGGAGATCGGCATTACCGACGATACGCTGACGCCCGTGGTGGCTGAATGCGACGATGGACGGCTCAATGATATTCAAGGGCGGCATGTCTCGGAGGCGGACGTGGCGCAGGCACTCGACAGTGCCTCCTCTGGGGTGGTACAGGAAGGGACCGTCGGCGCAGGAACAGGGATGGTGTCCTACGGCTTCAAGGGCGGTATCGGCACAGCATCACGGCGACTGCCCGAGACGGAAGGCGGGTATACGATTGGCGTGCTCGTCAATGCGAACCATGGACGGCGGCCTGAGCTCGTCGTGAGTGGTATACCGGTCGGCAGACTCTATGAGCCTGTCGCTTCCTCCTCGCAGGCTCTCTCCCCCGGACAAAGCGAAGGCTCGATCATCGTGATTATTGCCACCGATGCCCCCCTCGATAGTCGGCAGCTCACACGATTGGCGAAACGGGCCTCGTTGGGCCTCGCGCGCACAGGCTCCACTGCGCGCCATGGAAGTGGAGATTTTATGCTCGCATTCTCCACGGCCAACACTATTCCACATTATCCGAAAGAGCCGACGTTTCAGCAGACGCACCTGGCCGACACACATCTGAATCCTCTGATCACCGCCACGGTCGAAGCCACAGAAGAAGCCATTCTCAATGCGCTGACCATGGCAACGACGGTAGTGGGGCGCGATAGCCATCGAATCGAGGCTATCTCCCTTTCCAGACTCCGTGCCGTCCTCGATCATCAGGCAAAGTAACTATGGAGAATCGGCCCCTGTAGACCAGAGGACCCCTCACTTGCATTTCTCTCTCATACCTCGCTATCCTTTCGTGGCTCTCTCGCAGCAGGAGTACGAACATGAACGAGTACCAACTCGGCGGTAGCTTGAGTCTGATCACCGCGCTAGGGAAAACCAATGCGTTCGCTGAGTTTTTACAAACCCGCATGGCCCATGCCGTGGAGACACAAGACCCCGCTGAGCTGCACTATCTCCTGGCGCAACTCGATGACTACCATTCCTACTTATGGCGCTACTATAAGAAGCTGGCGAAGGATAGGCCCGAGCGGATGGATCCAGGGGTCTAACGCATTGGCAACCGACGCGTAGTACGTCTACCATGACCACTCATTCCACAGGGATAACTACTCCTGCCACACTTCAATTCGCAACCGCGCTCTCACGCAAGACTGATTCAGAAGCTGCGACCCGCGATCTTGTGGATGCCGTCACCATGCAGCTCGGCACGGCTCCCCTCGATCTGGTCCTTGTCTTCTTTTCCGTCCACCATGCGGCCAACGCCTCAATGATTTCTGTCATGCTGCAGAAAGAGCTGCAAGCGAAAGTATGTCTGGGCTGTTCCGGTGAAGGTATCATCGCCGGAGCCGAAGAGATCGAAACCTCAGCCGCCATGACGGTCTTGGCGGCATGCCTACCCAATGTCAAACTGACCCCCTTGCAGCTCTCCGTCTCTCAGCTTCAGGATCAAATCCGGATGCCCGAGTGGCCAGAGCCCGGACTTGAAGATTCGACCTTTCTCCTCTTTGCCGATCCATTTTCGACGCCAATGCAGGAAGTTCTGTCCCTCATGACCGACCGGTACCCCAACGGGAAAGTCGTCGGGGGCCTTGTCGGGGGAGGCCAGGAATCAGGAGAAAATAGGCTGTTCCTCAATGGTCACGTCTTCGACGGGGGCGTGGTGGGGGTGCAACTCACTGGGGCAATCACCGTACGGACCGTCACTTCGCAAGGTTGCCGTCCGATCGGTGAACGGTTTGTCGTGACAAGAGCAGAACAAAACCTCATCTATGAACTGGGTGGCGTCTCGGCCCTGAAACGGCTCCAGGACGTCTTCGAATCGATGGGAGGATCACAACGCCGCAATGCCCACCGCGCGTTACATCTAGGCATCGTAATCGATGAGCATGGGAGTCATTTCGAACGGGGAGATTTTCTCGTTCGGAACCTCATTGGGGCGGATCAGCAGGCCGGAGCCGTTGCGATTGGAGACGTTGTCCAGGAAGGCCAAACCGTGCAATTCCACCTTCGCGATGCGAAGTCTGCAAGCGACGATCTTCACGTGCTCCTAGCTGCGGATCGCACGAAGCACAACAGTCCTCCTCTTGGGGCTCTCTTGTTCAGCTGTTGCGGGCGTGGAGAGGGACTCTTCGACCAGCCCCATCACGACAGCGGAGCGGTGCAAGAACGCCTTGGCCCCATCCCCACAGCGGGATTCTTCGCGCAAGGTGAGCTTGGCCCCGTCGGAGGGCGCAATTTTCTTCATGGTTACACAGCGAGTGTGGTCATTTTCTCCAAGCCTGATTCCCACACGTAATATATGATGGCACGGCGTTAAAGCAGAATACCGGCTCTGATGTCGGCGGGTATTTCTGTGAATGGTCATGAATTTCTTATAATCGGTATTTGTAGTTGAATAATTCATTCTTAGGAAAGGAACCGTCATGCCGTTTCAAAAATCGAGTAGTGAAGGCAATGAAATCACGACCTCATCGGGACTGCAGTATGTCGATCTCACCATCGGGACCGGAGCAACGGCAGAGACGGGGCAGACTGTCAGCGTGCATTACACAGGCTGGCTCGAAAATGGAAAGAAATTCGACAGCTCCGTAGACCGAGGCCAGCCGTTCTCATTTCCACTGGGTGCTGGCCGGGTCATCAAGGGATGGGACGAGGGCGTGAAGGGGATGAAAATTGGCGGGAAGCGAAAGCTGACCATTCCTTCCAAGCTCGGCTATGGCGCACAGGGCGCCGGCGGCGTCATTCCACCGAATGCCACCTTGATTTTCGATGTTGAATTGCTGGGCGTCCGATGACTGAGCCGACCCAAATATCAGCCCGATCATGATGCGACAGACTCCTCTCATCCAGCAACATCGTGCAAGTTGCGCTAAACTTGTCGATTTCGCTGGATGGGAAATGCCTATCCAGTATAGCGGTGTTGTAGACGAGTACCATACTGTTCGTTCCCACGTCGGGCTCTTCGACGTGAGCCATATGGGAAGGATGCGAATCGCCGGAACCGGCGCCGTCTCATTCCTCCAGCACGTCACGACCAACGACGTCGGCAAACTCGGCGTTTCTCAAGCCCAGTACTCCATGGTCTGTAACGAAGCCGGCGGCATCAAAGACGACGTGTTTATCTATCGGCTTTCTCCGGACGAGTTCCTCTTGTGCGTGAATGCGTCGAACCGTGAGAAGATCCTGTCGTGGCTACAATCCCAGCCTACCCCGGGCAAGGTGGTGCATCTTGAAGACCGGTCAGTCGAATTGTCTCAGGTAGCTGTTCAAGGTCCGCAGTCGCGCGAGCTGCTCATGGGTCTTGGTGCGAAAGCGCTGGAAAGACTCAAACTCCATCACACCTGTGAAGCCACGATCGGTGATCTGCCCTGCTTGCTGGCCAGGACTGGCTATACCGGTGAACTAGGTTATGAGATTTATATCGACGCGGATAAGGTCGGGCGCCTCTGGGATCTGCTTATCAACAAGGGACGAGCCTTGGGACTTAAACCGGCCGGGCTCGGCGCGAGGGATCTCCTCCGGTTGGAGATGGGCTATCTGCTCTATGGCAACGACATGGACGAAGACACGACGCCGCTTGAAGCCAATGCGGACTGGACTGTCAGTTTTCAGAAGGGCACATTTATTGGCAGCCAGGCACTTCTGGCACAGAAACAAGCCGGAGTCGCCCGCCGATTCATCGCCTTTGAACTCGTTGAGAAAGCTGTGCCTCGCCATGGATTCAGAATCCTTGACCCTACGAACTCCCAACCCATCGGCCACATCACAAGCGGCAATCTCTCGCCGCTCCTACAAAAGGGCATTGGATTAGGCTACGTTCCTTTGTCCCATGCCGATCCTGGAACGTCTCTCGCCATAGAAATTCGAGAGAAGACGGTTCCAGCGATCGTGGTAAAACCGCCGTTCTACAAGAAGCCAAAACATTAATGGCGCTCGACTCAAACAGGAACAAAGGTCTCGCCTGTTCCCTTTCGTGCGATACACCTGCGTGAGGCTATCGAATTCCATGACCAAAAACATTTATACAGGCATCGTCGTAAACTTGAATGTCGATACTGTCATGCTGCCCAACGGTATCACAGTCGACTTGGAGGTCGTACGGCATCCCGGAGCCGCCGCGGTGGTGCCTCTGAAAGACGACGGCATCGTCATCTTGATCAAGCAGTTCCGCCATGCGGCAGGAGGATTCATTTACGAAATCCCGGCGGGAAAACTTCATCCTGGCGAGGATCCCAAGGTCTGCGCGGTACGAGAGCTTGAAGAAGAAGTGGGATACCGAGCCGGCAGTCTTGAACTTCTTTCCAGTATCTTTACCGCGCCCGGATTCACCGACGAAGTGATCCACATCTACAAGGCGACTGGGCTTACAACAGGGCGACAACAGCTCGACCGTGACGAGGTCCTCGAAGTGATCGAGATGCCGCTAGCAGAAGCGATCAGGATGATTGAAGCTGGCACGATCAGGGATGCAAAGTCGATTGTAGGATTACAAGCGGTCTATCTTCAAAATCGTAGCAGGTAGAAAAAGCGCCGAAGGGGCCGCCCGCTTTAGGCAGGAGACCCCTCAAGCTAACTAGCCTCGCCCAAGAAAAGGGATTACTTGCCCTTCTCGTCTTTCTTCTTCTCTTCACCGAAGGTATCAGTGAACTTGCCGCCCTTCTTATCCTTCTCTTCGCCGAAGGTATCGGTGTACTTGCCGTCCTTCTTCTTATCTTTCTCTTCGCCGTACACAACGACGTGGCCGCCCTTCTTCTCGTCCTTCTTCTCCTCGCCCGCGAAAGCTGGGGCGCTGAACGTCACTGCCACTGCAACTGCCATGATTGCCATCAACATGCTCTTCATAATCAATCACCCTCCGTTAATGTTTGAAATATTGTGCCGTCTATCGGCACTCACTATGAGTACTCAGCAAGCTTGATGCCGAACC
>CBDDRW010000003.1:0-9171 GCA_965233175.1 uncultured bacterium | reverse complement strand
TGGCACGTTAGGGCATCAGCCGGTGACCACAGAAATTTTGTGCACATCAGTAGCGACGGAAATACCGAATTCAAGGAATCCGACGATCGAGAGCGCGATCTCCCACATGGTTATTTACACATGGCCAAGCGGCGCGCAGGTATTTGCGACGGGGAGTTTGCAGTGGAGTTGGGGATTAGATGATTACAACGTGCCTGAACTCCGCTCGTCTCGCGTAAATACGTCGGCAATACAGATCGCTAAAAATGTTCTGAGCCGCTTGTAAAGAGTGATTCCTAGCCAGAACAAGGCGCGCAAGCCAGTGCTCCAGGAACCGCCTTTCCTGAACTGTACCTGTTGACGGACACCGAGAACAAGATCATCGATGACAAAGCCCCGACGGCAGCTTCAAGCATTCATTCCTTAAACTAGACTTTGAGTGCGAGCCTGACAATCGCTCGGGCATTGCTATCGTCGCGGACGAACATTATCAGCACGCGTTCTCAGCCGCAGTTAGAAATCTGCGGAAAGAGTTGCCAGTGCTATTATACAGTTGTCTACTGGCGGCTAGAGCAAGATCAGAACGAGATCAAGAGGATTCTATCTGGCCTTACTGAGCATCCCGTGTTCGCCGACACAAGATGAGATGATTCTCTATCGCCTTTATGCCGAATACGTCTAATTCGTTCGTCAACCGTCCCGTGCAAAAGCTGCGATTCTGATAGGAATAAGATGGCAAAGACCGTTTTCTTGTGCAATGGTGCGGAGCGCTAGCTGTTAAGTGCTGAGGCAGTGGGGGATTCCATAATGAGGAATATTGGCGGTTCTGCAATTGAGAAGGTCCTAGCCGCTGTTGCTATCATTTTTATCGGCGGCTGTGCGACGGTGGCTCAGGTTACCACGCTATCGGATCAGAATTGCCGTCACAAGTTCGTGGATCGGATGAGTTCAATCCTTGTTGAGCAGGGGGAGAAGCAAGAGGTGGCAGACAAACTTGCCAGTTCCACCACGACAGTGCTCTTAACCCGTTCACTCGGGCCGCGCCCTTTTCTGGTGGCTTCGCCATCAGGAGCGGACTACGGATTTTTTGTGGAGCAGAAGTCTTCGGATTGTGTGCTGCGGCTGTTCAGCCGGCAGAAGGGCTTTACTCGGTACAGGAACAATCTGACCTATATCGCCACGGCTCCGCTCACCGGATGCATGTGTTCAGAATAGGATACTGTTATAGCGTTCGGTTGAAGAATGTTCTTCGGTTTTCCAAGCGGCGGCGTGCTGCTTGGCTTTACGCTGGGTTCTGTAGAGAATGTTCGCTCGCGTTGGACCTATTGACAACAATGCCCATGTGTTGGCATAGTCACCAACATGAAAGCAGTGGAGCTTTTCCGGCGAAGAATTGTTTACTCGGAAAGTTCCTTTGCCGAGTTGGTTCTCTGGCGAATACCGAAGCCCCTTGCCGGCTCGAGCCACTCGTTTAAGTACCGGCTCGCCTATATCATAGATGGCGAGTGCGTTCTGAGGTTTGATAATGAGGCAGGCAAAGGCGATCATCGGCACTTTGGCGGCAAGGAAGGCGACTACGCCTTCTCCACACCTGAAAAGCTGATCGCTGACTTTCAACGCGATATTGCGAGGTGGAACAATGAAAACAGTCACACTTGAGGTCCGCTCACCCAGGGAAGGTATGGATGAGTTTGTGCAAACCTGGAGGTCTGGGAAGGCCCAGCGGTCGGCGCGCATTGGCTTTGCGACACCTGAACTCCTTTGGAAGGTTCTATCGGCTAAACGATGGGAGCTGCTAAAGATACTGTGTGGCGCCGGACCGGTCTCCATACGCGAAGCGGCACGTCGCGCCCAACGCGACGTGAAGGCCGTTCACAGTGACGTGACGGCTCTATTGTCTGCAGGCCTGCTAAACCGTACAGAGGCAGGCACCATTGAGTTTCCCTACGAGGCCGTAAAGGTTGAATTTCTGCTCCAGGCTGCGTAGTCAGTCGGCCAGAAGAATGGAGCCGTGGGTGAATAAGGTGGCCGGAACCGTAGCATAAGTGCTGGCGTGGAACGTTAGGATTTAGGTGTGGTGGCGGAGGGGACTTCTTCGATGCGAATGGTGCTGCCTGCGTATTATGCGGAATAATGTTTTTCGAGACGGCTGCGTTGAAAATGTAGGACGTGTCGGATCAATAATTCTTGATTCTGTGTGCTCATCCTGATGAAGCGGGCGTGTAAGCGATAGGTACTGACCTGATGCGGGAGCGGGTCCAGCCACAACACTTCGGCGTAGGTTTTGAAGATGACCTGATCGGGAAGGATCAGACTGAGCGACAGCACATCGTCAGGGCGGTAGGCCACATTTACGATCACGCCAATGCCGCCGCCGCTGATGTTGACGGATCTTTCGATGAACTCCCCCTCTGTGGTGTCGGTCTCGGTCTGAATGCTGATAGGTAGGACGGTATTGACGCGAAAATATGTGCGACGGTCTCGTGGGGACGGTTTCGGAGTCGGCGATGCCATGCTATGGAAAAGTATACCAAAGTTCATAGACGACGGTAGCCCGAATGTGTGGAAATGGCTCTGAGCGAGCACGCGGATCGGCAACCAAACCGTAGAGCATCACTTACCCTGAAATGCCCTCCCTCCCGTACCGTCCTTACCTGACGCACCAGGACCTGTTTACGTGAGATCTATCTCCGTACCCCATTCCCCAGTCCAAGCTCTTTCTTCAGTCTTCTCATTCCATTGAGTTTGTCCTCTATGATGGATACACTGGCCAGCAATGGAAAGCGCCACATGGGTACGACAGATGATTCTGTGGACCGGGATCAGCGTGATAGCAGGGGTAATCTGTCTTGGGGCGGCGGAGCCACAGCACTCGAAAGTAGGGCCGAGTGTGTTGTCGGTCGATGCGAGTCAAGGCTTGGATGGCGCGCCGATGGTGATGATCCCCGCTGGTCTTTTCACTATGGGGAGTACCCCATAACGAGCGACCTGCACATACCGTGACGCTTGATGCCTTTTACATCGACCGGTATGAAGTCACCCTCAGCCTCTATCGGAAATTTCTGGAAGAAGGAAACCATGACGCCCCTCCGACATGGGACGCTGAGGCCGCGACGTCGGTGGGAGATCGACCGGCAATCGGGATGAGATGGGAATCGGCAGTCGCCTATTGTCGATGGGCCGGGAAACGTCTTCCGACGGAGGCTGAGTGGGAAAAGGCGGCTAGGGGGACCGATGGGCGCCGGTATCCGTGGGGAGAGATGCAGCCGTTCGTCGACATTGCCAACTATAATCGAGGCATGTGGGTGAGTGAAGCGGTCACGTTAATGGCGGTCACCGGTGGTCTTGAGGGAATGAGTGTGCGGCATGGATTGAAAGAGGGCGGGAAAAGTCCGTTTGGCGTCTCTCATATGGCGGGGAATGCGGCAGAGTGGGTGGCTGACTGGTATGAGCGCGACTATTATCATAAGAGTCCAGGGAGGAACCCATCGGGCCCTATGGCTGGCGAGAAGCGCGTCATGCGAGGAGGGTCGTGGGCGGATGTTCCGTCTGCACTGCGCGCGACGGCACGGTTCTCAGCGGAGCCGAATTTCGAGGATCGGACAGTCGGATTTCGCTGTGCGATGGATATGCCGAAGTGAGTGACGCCGGCCGTCGGCACAGATCAAAGGCTATGATAGAAAATCAGGCTCAGGTCGTGCCTCGCATGACAATTCTGCCGGACTGTTCCCCCGACCGGTTCTATGCCTGAACGATCTATCACACCCCTCATCGTGGTCGCACTGCTACTGGGAACATTGTTCGCTCTCCGTTCTCTTAATCCCCCTTCAGTCACGCCGGTGCCTGTTGTACCGCCCGTCGCGCTGACGCCTGATATGGTGTCGTTGGTTACCGGAGATGAGCCGATTACAGAGATCTTTACAAGGGCCGGCTGTCCGGTGTGTCACATGGTTCCTGGTATTTCCGGGGCCGATGGGCGCGTAGGTCCGCCGCTCTTACTAGGATCCACAGCGCCTGCGAGATTGGCCGATCCAACCTATCGAGGTCACGCGAAAACAGTGCACGAGTATGTGGTCGAATCGGTCATCGAACCGGGGCTGTTCGTCGTGCCGGGCTATCCAGCCGGCACGATGCCGACCTGGTACGGCGCAAAACTCAGCGCTCTCGCGCTGGAGAAGATTGCATCGTATCTTGAACGGCAAGGAGATATTCCGGTTCAGGCTGCGCGGTGATCCGCGTCGGATCGGTCACGAAGCACGTAGGTCGTGCGGTGGGCGGCTATCGTTTGTGCAGGGGGGTGACCTTGCCCGGTGAACCTCCTTGGATCTTGAAGGCTCCGGTGCTGGATTCGCCTGATTTCTTGTCGAGGAGTGCGCTGATCGCATCGTCCCCTTTGAGGCCTTCAAGCTTGATCTTGAGCCGGAGATTATTGGCGCTGTCGGCATTGATCAAGGCTTGTTCGAGCGAAATCCGCTCTGCTTTATAGAGTTGGAATAAGACATGGTCGAACGTCTGACAGCCTTCCTCTACTCCTTGTTCCATCGCTTCTTTGAGTAAATCGACCTCAGCTTTCTTGATGAGATCCTTAATGCGAGGCGTGTCGAGCAGGATTTCCAGTGCTGGAGCCCGCTTTCCGTCCACGGATGGCACAAGCCGCTGCGAGATGATGGCGCGAAGATTGAGCGACAATTGGAGATAGATCTGCGCATGTCGTTCAACTGGGAAAAAATTCATGATGCGTTCGATGGCCTGGTTTGCGTTGTTCGAGTGGAGGGTGGCGATACACAAGTGTCCGGTTTCGGCAAAGGTGATCGCAGCTTCCATCGTTTCAGTGTCACGGACTTCGCCGATCAGAATCACATCCGGCGCCTGCCGGAGGGTATTCTTCAGCGCATTTTGAAATGAGAGTGTGTCGAATCCCACTTCTCGCTGAGTGATGAGCGATCGCTTATGATTGTGGACGAACTCGATCGGATCTTCCACGGTCACAATATGACCGGGATGGACGGTATTCCGGTGGTCGATCATGGCTGCGAGCGTGGTAGATTTTCCGGAACCAGTGGCGCCGACGACCAACACGAGCCCGCGCTTCGTCATGGCGATCTCTTTGACAATCGGAGGCAAGCCCAACTGTTCGGGGGTTTGGATCTCGGCTTTGATATGTCGAAAGACCAAGCCGACGTTCCCTCGCTGCCGAAAAATATTGACACGGAAACGGCCGAGCTCCTTGTAGTAGAGAGCCAGGTTCATTTCCATTTTCTCTTCGAATTCTCCGCGCTGTTGGCCGCGCATCAGCGCGAGCGCGAGAGCTTCGAGCTGTTCGTTGGTAAACGGAGGCGTATCGGTTTGCTGTGTCGAGCCGTGGACGCGATAGGCGGGAGCTGAATCGACGGTGAGGTATAGGTCTGAGGCTTCTTGATCCACCATGACTTTTAAGAGACTGCGAACATCCATCGCTACCCCCGTGCATCTTGCAGGTGTGTTATGCCGCACCACTCATGGCGGATCCAAACAGATTGGGGTTCATGCTGCGCGACTGGGCTTCGCCTTTTGTGACGATTCCACGGGTTGCCAACTCGGACAGCGCCATGTCCATCGTTTGCATGCCGTCTTTCTGGCTGGCCTGCATGATGCCGGGAATTTGGTGCAACTTACCTTCGCGAATCAGATTTCTGACGGCGGTCGTAGCGACCATGATTTCGAGAGCGGCGACTCGCCCGCCCGCTTTTTTCTTCAGGAGGGTTTGGGTGATGACCGCTTCCAAGGCTTCAGCCAACTGTGTGCGAATCTGGGACTGTTGGTTTGGAGGAAAGGCGTCGATAATGCGGTCGATGGTTTTCGGCGCACTGGAAGTATGGAGTGTGCCAAACACCAAGTGACCCGTTTCCGCAGCCGTCAGCGCGAGCTGAATCGTTTCGAGGTCGCGCATTTCTCCCACAAGGATGATGTCGGGGTCTTCGCGGAGCGCCGCCCTCAGCGCATTCGCAAAGGAGAGGGTATGGACACCCAGCTCCCGCTGATTGACCAGACATTTCTTCGACTTGTGGACGAATTCGACCGGATCTTCGATTGTGAGAATGTGTCCTTCGAACGTGTTGTTCAAATAGTCGACCATGGAGGCCAGCGTCGTCGATTTGCCCGATCCGGTTGGGCCGGTCACGAGGATCAGTCCCTTCTCGCGATCGCAGAGCTGTCGCACGATCGGAGGCATGCCGAGCTTTTCCATCGGAATGATCTCGGTGGGAATGTTGCGGAAGACGGCGCCAAGCCCACGGCTTTGAACAAAGACATTGACGCGGAATCGGGCGATGTCACCCAATTCAAAGGAAAAATCGCATTCGCGTTTTTCCTCAAAATTCTTCCGCTGGGTATCACTCATCATGTCATAGATCAGCGAATGTGTTTCTTCTGTGGTCAATACAGGATGATCGAGTTTCTTTAGATCGCCGTTCATCCGGATCATCGGTGGCTCACCGGCGCTGATGTGACAATCTGACGCGCCCTCCTTAGCCGTGAAGGTCAGGAGTTTGGAAATATCCATGAAGGGGACTCCTCGATAAGAGAGATGGTGAGATGCGAGCCTGTCGAGCCTCAAGACTACTTGGGAGCATCATGCCACAGGGTGATGGGAAAGCAAGGAAATAGGCGGAAGCGGCGCGTAAATTCTCCGGCGGACAGGTGTGACGATGCGAGATCTTCGATCAGATCAGTCCTGCCGATTGGCCTGCGCGTTGAAACGCCACGAGGGCTTGGTCGATATGGCTGGATGTATGCTCGGAGGTCACCGTCACGCGGATGCGGCTCGTGGCGTCCGGAACGGTCGGTGGCCGAATCGCCGGGGCATACACGCCTTCCGCGAACAGGTATTCAGCAAACGAGAGTGCCGTGTCGGCATTGCCGACGAGGATCGGCATGATCGGACCGATGCTGGGTGACAGACTGAATCCCATATGGGTCAATCCTGAGAACAACTGTTCACGGTTTGCCCACAAGCGTGCACGTCGTTCGGGCTCTCGTTGTATGACGTGTAACGCCGCCATGGCGGCAGCCGCTGAGCTCGGTGGAGGCGCCGTCGTAAACATGAAAGACCGGCTTGTGTTCATGAGATAGCGGATCAACATCGAGGATCCAGCAAGATAGGCGCCACTGCTGCCGAAGGCTTTGCCCAAGGTTCCCATTTGAAACGGGATCTGCGCTTCGATGCCGAAATGTTCGGCCGTTCCGCGTCCGTGCGGTCCCATCACGCCTGTGCCATGAGCATCGTCGATATAGAGGTCGGCGTCATAGTCCTGGGCTAACCGGCTGAGCTCAGGCAACGGAGCGAGGTCTCCATCCATACTGAATAGGCCGTCGGTCACAATCAGTGCGCGTCGTGCCCGGCGTTTTTTGGCCAGAAGGGACCGTAGGTGATCGGTATCGTTGTGGCGGTAGATGCGGAAGTCGGCTGCGCTGAGGCGGCAACCGTCGATGAGGCTGGCATGGCACAAGCGGTCGGCGACGATCAACCCGCCTTGTCCGGCCAGCGCAGGGATGGTGCCAATGTTCGCAAGGTAGCCTGAGCTAAACGTCAGTGCGGCTTCGGTGCCTTTGAACTGCGCCAGGGCCGACTCGAGCTCCTGATGCGGCGGCAATGAACCTGAGATTAATCGAGAGGCTCCCGTGCCGGCGCCAAACCGTTGTGTTGCCTCAACAGCAGACTGAATGACGCCCGGATGCCGCGCCAGCCCCAAATAGTCGTTCGAGGCGAGGAGGAGGACCTGGCGCCCTGCGATGTCAACCGTTGGACCGACACCGGAATGGAGCGGAGTCAGGCGCCTGGTCAAATGTCGCGCAGCTAATTCGTTGAGCTGTTGTTCAAACATGTGTCGTAGTCTGTCTGCCAAGATACAAGATAAGAGAGAGCACACGTTCTCATAGCCGAGCGGCAGCCGCCTCATTGACAAAATCGTGATATCCTGAGTAAGTATACGGTGCGCGCACAATGTGAGGAAACCGTTTTCGCTCTCTCCGACGATCCATCCATGAGCTATCGTATCAAGGTTCCAGCGAAAACTCTTGCAGTCGATGAAGCCCACCTATCGAGCTGGGTTGACCATACACTCCATGGGTCACGAGATTATCGACGCCCCGTGCTGATTGGCATAGGAGTCGTGGTGCTTGCAGCAGCTGTGGTCGGCGGAGTGTTTTATGTCGACCGCCAGACGACACAAAAAGCCCAAGACCTTGACCAAGAGGCCATGCGTTTCTTAACGGCTCCCTCTGCCAATGACCCTCAGAAAGCCGATCACGCGCGCAAGGAAGCGATCACGAGATACCGGCAAATCGTCGATCAATATCCACAAACTGCTTCCGCGCCACTCGCCTTGTACCATTTGGGAAATACATTGGTCCAGGCCAATGAGTTGGGCCCGGCGATTGAGGCCTATCAGCGCTTTCTTTCATTATACGGCTCGAATCCTTCTATGGCCGGGTTAGTGCAGCAACGCCTGGCTTACGTGTACTTGCACAAGGGAGACCGGGATCAGGCGGTGAAGGCGCTCACCGGCATTTTGGAGACTCCCGGTACATTGAATCGCGATCAGGCATTATTTGAGCTGGCGCGACTGGAAGAGTCTCAATCCCGGCCCGATGCGGCGTTGGCTCGCTATCAGGAACTGATCAAGGCCTATTCGAATTCTCCCTTCATCAGCGAGGCGACGATTCGGACGAAGATTTTGGAGACGAAGAAATCGCTAGAATCAACGCCCCCCTCGACGCCGGCAGCTCCGGCAAGTGCTTCACCGCAGAAAAGCCCTCCGGCTCCTCCTCCCTCAGCAAGCAAGAAAAAATCTTAGCCCGCATTATTCATGACGGTTCGTCGCGAAATCGCTAAGCCGCGTCGTGAGACCTGCGCGCGAAGCCGTGAGGACCCGAGGCGTACTCGTGCAGTACGTTGAGGGTCCGAGGGGCGAGCCCGCAGGCCGAAGGCTCGTCGCAACAGCGGATCGGCGATTGCAGCAGAAGTGCTCATGAATAATGCGGGCTGCCAGGCTGCTGAAAAAGGTGAGGACGGGATGAGAGCCGATGATCTTCTGTGCTCGCGCAACGCGCGGCCTCAGAAGGCCCTCGTTCGACGCGCGCAATCGAAGATCGACCACGCCACCCTTTAGAGGTAGTGTGAAAAACCGCTGCGGCCTTGCTCGCGGAACGGCA
>CBDDRW010000002.1:0-52383 GCA_965233175.1 uncultured bacterium | reverse complement strand
CCAGGAGATCCGTATCCCCATCTTCGAGCTCACGACGCTCTTCGCGAGAAGCATCGGCGCCGCGACCGACATCGTCGAGAAGGAGATGTACACCTTTCCTGACCGAGACGGAACCTCGTTGACCTTGCGCCCTGAAGGTACCGCCGGCACAGTCCGCGCATTCATTGAGCACAATCGGGCCGCTAACCCGCTACCACAAAAGTATTTTTATATCGGTCCGATGTTCCGTCATGAGCGGCCGCAGGCAGGGCGGCTCCGTCAGTTCCATCAATTCGGTGTTGAATCGTTCGGCACCTCAGACCCCCGTGCTGATATCGAGGTCATCGCACTGCTATGGCGTCTGCTGTCTGATCTGGCACTGCCGGATCTGACGCTGGAGATGAATAGCCTAGGAAGCTCAGGCGACCGCGCTGCGTATCAACCCATTTTGCTCTCGTTTCTCTCTCAGCGGGAATCACATCTCTGCACAAACTGCCGGCGCCGTATGAACACCAATACCTTGCGCGTGTTGGATTGTAAAGTGCCGGACTGTCGGGCCGTGACCGAGGCGGCGCCGAAGCTGACCGACCATCTCTCTCCCGAGGCCCGTGGACATTTTGACCAAGTCCTCGCAGGTCTCACGGCTGTCGGCGTCCCCTACCAACTCAATCATCGTTTAGTGAGGGGGCTCGATTATTATTGTCTGACGAGCTTTGAAATTACCTCGACTCACTTAGGAGCTCAGAATGCCGTGGGTGCCGGTGGCCGCTACGACGGTCTTGTGGAAACGCTCGGAGGTCCCTCTGTTCCAGCCGTAGGATTTGCGGTCGGCCTTGAACGTGTGTCGTTGATGCTTCCTGAGGCATCGTCGCTCGTACTGAGAGAATATCTCTATTATGTTGCGGCTTTTGGAGAAAGCGGAACCAGACTCGGGCTTGTGCTACTAGACGAACTCCGTAGAGTAGGACTTTCATCCCACTGTGACTATCGTGCCACCACACTGAAAGCCCATCTTCGCCAAGCCGATCGATTGCAGTGCCGGTATGCCATTCTCCTCGGTGACGATGAGGCTGTACGTGGCTCTGTTATTCTTCGTAACCTAGAGTCAAAAGCCCAAGAGGAGCTCCCTCTAACCGGTCTATCCTCACTCCTAAAAGCCCGCATCTCCTCCCTCTAATACACTCATTTTTTGATATTGACTTTGTGTTGAAAAGCTCGTAGTCTCACACGGTATTTTCTCATAAGAGATTGATTGTATTGATATCTTTTATTTAAAATCATGGCGAATAGAAAGTTAGGTCTCCTGTTATCCACACCCCCTTCTCATCCAAGTGTCGAGACTGTTGTCCAGTTGACTCAGTCTGCATTGAGAAAAGGAGTCGATGTCTATCTTTATCTCATCGATGAAGGGGTAAAGACCGTGACGGATCGCCGCTATCTTGGTTTGATCGATGCAGGAGTCAAGATGTCTGTTTGTGCGTATGGCTGCCAGCAACATGGTGTTCAAACAGTGACAGTTGATTCGAGGGTATCTCTATCCGGGCTGGTGGTGCTGTCTGGAATTATTGATGGGTGTGATCGCTTTCTTGCTTTTACATAAGCCAGAATTGTTACTGCGGGTAGCTGTCTATGCCGAAATGTATCGCGGTGGTGATTTCAGAAGATCCGTCTTTAACAGCTCGCCCTGTTGAAGCGCTTCGCATAGCGCTAGGGCTTTGTTCTGGGGATCATCTGACGACTGTCGTTCTCTTAGGGCGCGCCACTACACTCCTCATGAAAGACACAGAAGAGATTGTCGATATCGATGTTCTTGAAAAATATCTTCCTTCTTTTAAACACTTGTCTGTTCCCTTTATGGTCGAATCCGGGACGGCAATGCACTTGTGGTCTGATGATTTTACTGTGACCACTCGAACAACAGATGAAATTAGACAGTTCATTCGCTCGGCCGACAGAAGTCTGATTTTCTAGCTTTAATCCTATGGGCATAACACTCTATATTCTTCGACAACTGCCTGATCATATTTCTCCATCTGTTTTTCAAATGAGTGATACAAATATCGACGTCATTTTTACGGAGCAAGGTACATCTCTCACCCCTTCCGGTATAGAGGGAGTTACCGTTGGTGAGGGCGGTGCAATGGGCGGTGGTTCGCGTCGGACTTTGACGTATGATGATCTTATTGAGAAAATATTTTCATCAGAACGTGTCGTCGTTGTCTAGAGATATCGATTGCTCTTCTTCTGATGTGTTTTCTAAAGAATTAAGATAGTCGTAGGAGTAGGGATAGGAGTAGCAGTGTGGATAGTGTGAATATAATGTAAGTCAATGAATTTATGATTAAAATGTGACAATGTCTTTGTGAAATCAGTTGGGTAGTACCTCTGAGTAACCCTTGCATGACCAGTTGGTAATGTGTGGTCATATAATGGAAAAATTATGGGCGTGAGCGTTAATAGGGTCTGATAACAGATAGTGGATAGAGGAATGGTTTGGTGAAGAACAGGTTATCAACAGATGTGAATAAGTCTGTGTATGCAGGATAATACAGGAAATATGGCTATCGAGAACGAATGGCAAGATGCCTTGGCATATATCCAAGGAAGAGTGCCAAAACAGGTCTACGACACATGGTTTACGCCGATTTACCTTGAACGAATCGACGATTCCACTGCGCAACTTGGTGTCCCGAATAAGTTCTTTGGCGATTGGTTACACCAACATTACGGCCCTCTTTTATCCGAAGCCGTCTCCGCTGCACGAGGTGGAGTAGAGACTGCCATTACGTTTGTCATCTTCAAGCAGCCGAAAAAGCAGCCTGATGCCGGTGGAAGTACTGTGCCGACCGTCCGTCAAAACACCGGGCCACGGACAAAACGAGGCATACAGCTCAACCCAAAGTATACGTTCAAAAATTTCGTTGTCGGCGCGGGAAACCAGTTTGCCCATGCTGCCTGTATGGCGGTCGCCGAGCAACCGGCAAAAGCGTATAACCCGCTGTTTATCTATGGGGATACGGGTTTAGGAAAGACACACCTCCTGAATGCGATTGGAAACTATGTGGCGGAACGGACCGATCTCCGGATTGCCTATTTGACGACCGAGCAGTTTACGAACGAAGTCATCAACTCCATTCGGTACGATAAAATGATGGATTTGAGGAAGCGGTATCGTCATATCGACATGTTGATGATCGACGACATTCAATTCTTGGCGGGTAAGGAGCGCACGCAGGAGGAATTCTTCCACACGTTCAATGCTCTCTATGAAGCGCATAAGCAACTCGTCCTCTCGAGCGATCGCTTTCCCAAAGATATGCCCGATATCGAAGAACGATTGAGGTCGCGATTCGAATGGGGGTTGATCGCAGATCTCCAACCACCGGACGTTGAAACACGGATTGCCATCTTACGGAAAAAATCAGAAGACGAGGGCGTGACATTACCGGAAGACGTCATCCAGTTTCTTGCCACGACGATGAAGAGTAATATCCGTGAGCTTGAGGGCTCATTGGTCCGCCTCGGCGCCTATGCCTCGCTCACCGGTCAGACCATCACACTGGAAATGGCAAAGAGCGTGCTCCGGGATCTCATCGGCACCAAGAAAAAGATTGTGTCGATGGATGATATTCAGGAAACGGTGGGGGCGCGCTACCATGTGAAGATTGCCGATTTGAAATCCCGTCGACGCAGCAAGACACTCGTGCACCCTCGACAGATCGCCATGTATCTCTGTCGTGAACTCACGGACTCCTCATACCCTGAGATCGGACGGCAGTTCGGAGGTAAAGATCACACGACGATCATCCACGCCTGTAAACAGATCATCAAAGCAAAAGACAGTGACAGCGCATTCAGCGCCACATTAGAGAGTTTGAAGGAGCAGATCCTGCGAGCGTAAGGCTGCGACAAGGGGAAGAGATCATGAAATTACGTATGGGACGAGTGGAACTCTTGACGGGCCTTCAGCGGGTCCAAGGTGTCGTCGAGAAACGCAACACGATGCCGATCCTCTCGAACATCTTGATTGAGGCGAAGCAGGAGGGGGTGGAAATCGTCGCCACCGATCTCGAAATTGGCATGCGCGGGCTCTACAAGGCGACTGTGGAGAAGCCTGGAGGGATCACAGTCTCAGCCAGAAAGCTGTATGAGATCATCAAAGAACTGACGGTCAGTGAAATCGACATCACCTCGAGCGACAACAACTGGACGACGATTCAAGCCGGCAAGAGCCAGTTTAAGATCGTCGGTCTCCCCAGCACCGACTATCCCGCGTTGCCTACGATTGAGCGGGAAGGGCTCATTCCCCTCGCCGGGGCGGGCTTCCTTGAGCTGATCCGGAAAACCCTCTTTGCGGCAGGAGACAATGACGCGCGCTACATCCTCAACGGTTTGCTGGTGACCCTTATCACGTCGGAGAAAAAAACGATTTTGCGGCTGGTCGGCACCGATGGACACCGGTTGGCAGTTGCCGAACAGGAAGTCGGACATGCCGGAGCCAAAGGCGCTCCGCAAGAGATCAAAGCCATTATTCCAAAGAAAGCGGCGCATGAAATGCAGCGTCTGCTGGAAGAAGGCGGTGAGGGAGAGCCCCTGATCGGATTCACGAAAAATCTCATGATTTTCCGGAAGAGCGGACTGCTGCTGACTTCACGGCTCATGGAAGGGAACTACCCGAATTACCAGCAAGTGATTCCGAAAGAAGGCAGCAGAAAGATCGGGGTCAATCGCACTGACCTTGAGAGCGCGCTTCGGCGCGTCTCTGTGCTGTCCCGCGATAAGGCAAGTGCGGCAAAGGTATCGTTTGTTTCGGGGCAGATGACGCTGTTCTCCAGCAATCCTGACTTTGGAGAGGCGACTGAGGAGCTTGCGGCTCGGTATGAAGGAGAGGCGTTGAACACGGGCTTCAATGCCCGCTACTTATTGGATGTCCTCGGGGTAATGGACGGAGAAACCATCTCCTTGCAAATGGATAATCCGCTGAGCCCCTGTTTGATCCAAGAGCCGGACAGCCCAGGGTTCAAGTGCGTGGTCATGCCAATCAAGATCTGAGAGTCACAAGTCAATTATCATCGTTCAATGGAAGCTACAATCGGGCCTTGGTTGTCCGTTGCGAATGACCGAACGACCAACGACGGTTTAGAGGGCCGCGAAAAAACTCTGTGGCAGGCCTGATGCACTGGTCTGTACGTCTGAGACAGCAGGAGCACGCCACACAGGATGCTCAAAAAAGGCCGTCCAGCAAGGCCGCAGTGAGCGAAGAGGCGAGGAGGTACGTACTGCACTTCGTGTGGGCCGTTCCCCCTTGTATTGGGTCTTAGCGAACGGATAAGCGCCTCCAGTATTCCGATATCCGAGAGGTTCAGCTCTACACGTTGAGCCTCTGAGCATGCGAGAACGCCGCTTGGGAAAAGACGCGTCTCGGCGCGCCGGGATCGGGCGGGTAAGAAAGACGTCCTTTTCAGCATCCTGTTAGGAGTAGGAGATCGATGGCCAGTAACGACGCCGAGACCACATCCAAGACCGAGAGTTACGGCGCGGATCAAATCAAAGTATTGGAAGGCCTGGACGCCGTGCGGAAGCGTCCTGCAATGTATATCGGCAGCACCGGTGTGGACGGCCTCCATCACCTCGTGTATGAAGTCGTCGACAACAGCGTCGACGAACATATGGCGGGATTCGGTGAGACCATCGAGGTGACGATCCACATCGATAACAGCGTCACGGTTTCAGACAATGGTCGCGGTATTCCTACCGGGATGCATTCCACACAAAAAAAATCTGCCGCTGAAGTCGCGCTGACAGTCTTGCATGCAGGCGGCAAGTTCGAGCAGGGGGCGTATACGGTGTCCGGTGGACTCCACGGAGTCGGGATCTCGGTGGTCAATGCCCTTTCGGAATGGCTCGAATTGGAAATTTGGCAAGACGGCCAGGTGTTCGAACAGCGTTACGAGCGCGGCAAGGCGACGGCCCCGCTCAAGATGACTGGTAAAACCAAGCGCCGTGGGACCACAGTCACATTCAAGTCAGATGAGCAGATCTTCGAAACACTCGACTTCAGCTTCGATGTCCTGGCACAGCGGCTTCGAGAGCTCGCCTTTTTGAACAAAGGGCTTGAGATCACGCTCAAGGACGAGCGGAAAGAACCGGTCAAAGAGCAAGTATTCAAATACAAGGGCGGAATTGTCTCGTTCGTCGAGCATCTGAACGAAGCCAAGATGCCGCTGCACAAGCCAATTTATGTGCAGGTTGAAAAACCTGAAATGGTGCTGGAGGTTGCGCTTCAATACAACGACGGCTACGCCGAAAACCTGTTTTCTTTTGCGAACAACATCAATACGAAGGAAGGCGGCACCCACTTGGTGGGCTTCAAGGCCGCGCTGACCCGCACAATTAACACGTACGCGAACGCGAACGACCTGCTCAAGAAAGACACCGAATCGCTCACGGGAGACGATGTTCGTGAAGGGCTTACCGCGGTTGTCAGTGTCAAAGTCCGAAACCCGCAGTTCGAAGGGCAGACAAAAGCCAAGTTAGGCAATAGCGAGGTGAAAGGCATTGTCGAAGCCGCGGTCAACGACGCGCTCGGGACCTATTTCGAAGAGAATCCGCCAGTAGCCCGCAAGGTCATCGGGAAAGCGATCGACGCGGCTCGTGCGCGTGAGGCGGCTAGAAAAGCGAAAGAGCTCATTCGGAGAAAGAGCGCGCTCGATGGAGGCTCACTGCCAGGCAAACTGGCCGACTGTGCGGAGAAAGATCCGGCCTTGAGCGAGTTGTATATCGTCGAGGGTGATTCAGCCGGCGGTTCTGCCAAGCAAGGACGCGACCGAAAGTTTCAAGCGATTCTGCCGCTCAAGGGCAAGATTCTCAACGTCGAGAAGGCGCGTTTTGACAAAATGCTCTCCAGCGACGAGATCCGAACGCTGATTATGGCGCTCGGCACGGGTATCGGCCGCAAACGCGAAGAGAGCGACAAGACCGACAAAGACGCGTTCGATATCAACAAGGCCCGGTATCATAAGATCATCCTCATGACGGACGCCGATGTGGACGGCAGTCATATCAGAACTCTCTTACTCACCTTCTTTTTCCGGCAGATGCCGGAGTTACTCGAGCGGGGGTATGTCTATATTGCGCAGCCGCCGCTCTTCAAAGTGAAGAAGGGCAAGACGGAACGGTATCTCAAAGATGAAATGGCGCTGAACGAGCACTTGGCCGATATTGCTGTCGATGAAGTCGACGTGTACATGGAAGGGGTCCAGGAGTATGTCACCGGGCGCCGCCTCCTGCCCATTCTCAAGAAGTTGATTGCCTTCGAGACGCTGCTCAGCCGGCTGAACAAGAAACCCCACGAGGCCAGCATGGTGCGGGCATTTGTGGACGAACCGGGGCTCGATCGCGAACTCCTTAAGAATCGAGAGGCGCTCACGAAGGTTGTGGTCAATGTGAAGAAAACTCTCGCAGTGGCCTATCCGAAACTCACCGCAACGCTGGACATCATTGAGGACGAAGAACATCGATCGAACAAAGTTTCCAGCCGGGTGCATGCCAACGGGACTACCATGAGTTTCGACGTGACGCACGAGCTGGTCGGTTCCGCCGAGTTCCGCGAGCTGCAGAAACTTTCACCATCGGCGATCGGCTTGGGCCGTGCGCCGTACAAGATGAAAACCGGTGATCAGGAACAGCTCCAGCCCGAGACCTCGGAGCTGGTCAAGGCGATCCTCGAAAAAGGTAAGCAAGGGCTCAGCATCCAACGCTACAAAGGCCTTGGCGAAATGAATCCGAATCAGCTTTGGGAAACGACGATGAATCCGGAAGTCCGGACGCTGTTGAAGGTTAAACTAGAAGATGTGCCGGGCGTCGACGAAATCTTCACCATTCTGATGGGTGACGAGGTCGAGCCTCGACGAAACTTCATCCAAGCCCACGCACTTGAAGTCAGAAATCTAGACGTCTAGCGGCGAAGCTGTCAGCTTCGGCACAGCTTGAGGAGAGGTTGGCCGTGAAAAATATGTTTGATGACCAGATGTATTTTTCATACGAAACTCCACCCACTGAAGACAAGACGAACTATGAGTACCAATGGTATGAGACTTCTATGTTTAAACTATTGGGGAACGGAACACGGGATGAACTAGAAAAACTCCGCCAAGAAAAGTTGACCCGCCTAAGACAGAAGAACAGCGGATGGGACCCGTACGCGGTTATCCGAGATGATTCCTTTTCCCGCCCTAGTGAGTCTCCTACAATGAAGCCTGTGAAGCTCGGATTCAGATTAGCAAAGATGTCTTAGATGAGGATGCTCAAATGGTCAGCAGCGAGGCCGCAGGCGACGCCAAGACTGTGCCCTCCGGGGTACATTGAGGATGTTGTTTGGCGAACCGAGAACGAAGGCGGGAAGGGCGCGCCGGGGCAGGGCCGGGTAAAAACCGAATCATTTTCAGCATCCGTGGAGAAATTTGATGCCACCTGATGAAAGACTAGGACACATCGCCATTGAAGACGAGATGCGCTCGTCGTACCTGAGTTACGCGATGAGCGTCATCGTGGGCCGGGCGCTTCCCGACGTACGTGATGGCCTCAAACCGGTGCATCGCCGTATTCTCCACGGCATGAACGAAATGGGTCTGGCCTCGAATCGGTCCTACCGTAAGTCCGCCAAGATTGTCGGCGAGATCATGGGGAATTACCATCCCCACGGGGACAGCGCGATCTACGACACGCTCGTCCGGATGGCGCAGCCCTTCAACATGCGCTATATGCTCGTGGACGGGCAGGGTAATTATGGATCGGTCGATGGCGATCCGCCGGCAGCCATGCGCTATACCGAAGCCAGACTGACCAAAGTCGCCGAGGATATGCTTGCCGATATCGACAAGGAGACGGTCGATTTCGGCCCGAACTACGACGAGTCGCTGGTTGAACCGCTGGTGCTCCCCTCGAAGATCCCGAATCTTCTCGTCAACGGCGCCGGCGGCATTGCCGTGGGCTATGCCACCAACATCCCGACCCACAACCTCGGTGAGGTGATCGAGGCATTGCTCGTATTCTTGGAGAATCCGAACATTACGATCGCCCAGCTGATGAAAAAAATTCCAGGTCCCGACTTCCCAACGGCCGGGTTCATTTATGGGACAGCCGGCATCAAAGATGCCTACGAAAGCGGACGAGGCCTTCTCACGTTGCGCGGGAAAGTGAAGGTCGAGTCGGATGAACGCACGGATCGTGAGCGGTTGATCGTCACAGAGCTGCCGTATCAGGTGAATAAATCCAAGCTGATCGAAAAGATCGCCGAATTGATTCGAGACGAACGAATCAAAGGGATTTCCGATCTGCGCGACGAGTCCGATCGGGAAGGCATCCGCGTCGTCATTGAGCTTAAGCGCGGAGAGATCCCGCTCATTACGCTGAATAATCTCTATAAGCTGACGCAACTTCAGACGACCTTCGGCGTCATCATGCTGGCGTTGGTGAATAACCGGCCGGAAGTGTTGAATCTCAAGCAGATCCTGCATCATTTCATCGAGCACCGGCGCGAGGTCGTGGTCCGTCGGACCGCCTTCGAGCTGCGCAAGGCGGAGGCGCGCGCCCATGTCCTCGAAGGACTCAAGATTGCACTCGATAATCTGGATGCGGTGATCACCTTGATCAGGCAGGCGCACTCGCCCGATGAAGCTCGCGTCGGTCTCATGCGGAGGTTTGCGCTGAGCGACATCCAGGCGAATGCGATTTTGGAGATGCGGCTCCAGCGGCTCACGCAATTGGAGCGCAATAAACTTATCGAGGAATATACAGAGGTCTTGAAGCAGATCGAGCGCCTCAAGTCGATTCTGGGCAGCGACGCGCTGGTTCGTGCCATCGTCAAGGATGAACTCATCGAAGTGCGTGAAGCCTACAAAGACGACCGCCGGACACAGATCGTGAAAGAAGAGGCGGAGATCACTCTGGAAGACATGATCGTAAACGAAGAAGTGGTCGTGACGATCTCGCACGCCGGCTACATCAAGCGCAACCCAGTGACGCTCTACCGGGCGCAACGGAGAGGTGGTAAGGGCAAGATAGGGATGGGGGTCAAAGAAGAGGATTTTGTCGTAACCCTGTTCACTGCCTCAACACATGAATCGCTTCTGTTCTTTACAGATGCCGGAAAGGTCTTTTGGCTGAAGGTTCATGAAATCCCAGACGCAGGGCGGGCCGCCAAGGGCAAAGCGCTTGTGAATCTATTGGCACTGTCCGGCGATGAGAAAGTGACCGCGACGGTGCCGGTCAAAGAGTTCCGTGAAGACCGGTTCGTGGTCATGGCGACCGCGCAGGGCATCATCAAGAAGACCGAACTCTCGGCCTACGGCAATCCTCGTCAGGGTGGCATCATCGCCTTGTCATTGGACAAGGGAGATCGGCTCATCAGCGTGCATGTCACGGACGGTCATCGGGAAATCTTGTTGGGTACGAAAAAGGGTATCACCATCCGTTTCAAGGAAGACGATGTCCGCTCGATGGGCCGCACGGCGCATGGGGTGCGCGGCATTACACTGGAAGAAGGCAACGAAGTCATCGGCATGGAAACCATCACTCCCGACTCTACCACACAGATCCTCACGGTGACGGAGGGCGGCTATGGAAAGCGCACGCCGGTAAATGAGTATCGCGTCCAAGGGCGCGGTGGGAAGGGCATCATCAGTGTGAAGACCAATGAGCGCAACGGGCTTGCAGTCGGTTTTCTTCAAGTCAGAGACGGCGACGAAATCATGCTGATGGCGGCTCAAGGCAAGGTGCTTCGGTGTAAGGTCGATGAGTTCCGTGAGATCGGCAGGAACACCCAGGGGGTCCGGATCCTTGAGCTCGAAGGAGCGGGCGACCGGGTCGTGGCCGTTGCGCGTTTGGCGGAAAGCGCCGAGGCGCTCCCCGAGGAAGGCGGCGGGTAATGGATACGCACGATCTCCTACATCTCGTCCGTTGATCTTGGCCCGCATTATTCATGACCGCTTCTTCTGCAATCGCCGATCCGCTCCTGCGACGAGCCTTCGGCCGACGGGCTCGCCTCTCGGCCCCTCACCGTACTGTAGGGGACCGGCGCCTTTCTTTTTGGCGCCTGTCCCTGTCCGAGGAGCAGCGGGACAGGCACCGCCGCAAACGGCGGAGCCAGTACCCGGGGCTCCGCGTGCCGGTCTCGCGACGATACCAACATCAATAATGCCGACTAGGCCGTCCATGCAAGAGCAGGATTCTTCTCCAACGCCCCTTCCCGGATCCAAGAAGCCTAAAAAGCGCCTGGATACTGTCGTCAAGCTAGCCCTCGGCGTGGTTGTCATGTCCTTTACCTTGATCTGGGGAGGGATGTATCTCACTCGTCCTGATCGAAGCATCCCTCCTTATAGTATCGGTTCTCAAGTCGGGCACATCGTTGCGGCGCACGTGCCTCATGACACGACCGACCTGGGGGTTGAAACTTTGGTGAAGCGTTTTCGCAAAGTCGGACGCCAGACACACCACTTCGCCAAGATGAAGATTCAGCCCACGACGCCAGGAGATCCGAACGGTTGGTACAGGAAAGTCGTGGTGTATGTGTTCGCTGACGACGGGTGGGCTGAGCCAGAGATGCTCAATAAATTTTTGGCTGGAGACGCGTCGGTGGTCAAAAATTATGAGAAAGAGATGCGGGGGTACTATCGGCTGCAGGACCAGGAAGAGGAAGGAGGTCTCGGCCCGATACCCAAGGCCGGCAGTGAGGTTTCCGATGCCACGCGTATTCTTTTCAGGGGGTTTGTGACGGACCCTGTCCCGGCGGAGTTAGAGTTCGAAGATTTCTCGATATCACCGATGTAAGCTGCTGGCGGAGATCCGGGTCTTGTATTGCTGAAACGTGGGGCAACGTCTCAGCTCGTAAGGTTTCGACCGCGGTGAAATCGATCTCAATGGCAGGTGTCGCTGCAGAAGAAACGACCACACGCGATGGGATTTCGCCTACGCGCAACACGATATCGGTAAGGAATTCCCCGCCAGTTACCGTATTGAGCTTATGAAGCAGTGTCGGCTTGAGGAACGTGAGTTGATGTAGCCAGACACTGTTGTGGACCAGGAGATACAGTTTCTTGTAGCGAATCTGGTCGGGCCAGGTATTCGACGCAATGGGCTCCCCGACGATGGAGACCCAGTCCCGACACAAGCGGTTTTCGAGCAACTTGGACTCGATCCCTAGGCGACGAGCCAATCCTTCAAGGATGCTGGAGAGAGAGTCAATGGAGCCGATTCCACGCATGGCGGTATCATAGCAAAAACTGTTTGGGCAATCAGCAGGATGCTGAAAAAGTCCGCCAGCGGCGTTCTCCCATCGCTCAGAGGCTCAACGTACCGAAGCGTACGCCTCGCCTCTTCGCTCGCTGCGGCCTTGTTGGACGGACTTTTTGAGCATCCTGCGAGGCATAATCCTGTTGCCTCTGGAAAATGGAAGCGTGACGACTGATGGGGAAAGAAAAGGACAGTTTCGAAAAAGCGGTGGCCACGAATCGCAAGGCCTATCATGACTATTTCATCGAAGAGAAATTCGAAGCGGGCATCATGCTTCAGGGCACCGAAGTCAAATCGCTACGAGATGGGCGGGTAAACCTGCAAGATAGTTATGCCAGCGTAAAGGGCGGCGAAGCCTTTCTCCACCATTGCCATATCAGTCCATACAGCCATGGCAACATCATGAATCACGAACCTCTCCGTACTCGGAAACTGCTCCTCCACCGTAAGGAGATCAATAAACTCCTCGGCAAGACGCAGCAGCAAGGACTCACACTTATTCCGCTCCGTATCTATTTCTCCAAGCGAGGCCTTGCCAAGGTCGAACTCGGGTTGGCCAAAGGCAAGAAGCAGCATGACCGACGAGCTGCTATCAAGAGCCGCGAGGCCAGCCGCGAAGTGGAGCGGGCGATGAAAGAGAGAAAATGAGCAGCGAGACAGCATAGGATCGCCCCGTGCTCCCGGAGCGCGCGCCCTCGGAAGGGCCTCGCTCGACGGGCGCAGTTAGGCAATCCTATGCTGCGTCGCTGCAAGAGTAGTGGAATGGAATCTGTCGCGCGCGAGATTTGCCACGAGTCGTCGATCGGACGCTTGTCGAAAGCCCAACAGGCGGCATGGGTAAGTCCGACCGATGCATGAACCTGTTCACGCCTAGACTTCTATGATCCTGTTGGTCTGTTTGGCGGAGTCGGCGCCATGCGGTCTGGCGGCATTCGCAAATGGGAGGGCAACGCTTGATCAACGGAATCCCATTCAGGTTCCAGGGCCGAGAAAGCCTTGGCTTTTTTGCGTCGGTGAATCTGGGTCTCGATGCGATGACGATCTTGGCCTTGAGTATCGCAGGTCTGAGGCTGATCGGGACGCATGTGATTTCTCCTTTCTGAGAATGTATTCTACTTGTCACCATAACATCGGGTGAATTGGCTGGTCAATGATGGCAAGGCTCAAATTCTTGACAATACAGGACTATTTGCTATGGTTGACACAGCAATGCTTGCCTTACATGAAGGACAATTACCATGGTGAACCATTCGATCAAATCAGCCGTCTCTCTCATGGTCTGGACGTTGGCTACACCGTTCCTTTCGGTAGCCTGGGCAACCGACGACGTCAATGCGATCCGGTTCGGAGAAGCGGCGTTGGCCTATTCGTCCGGCTCTATCCAGCAATCGACGCCACAAGATGGGTTTGTGAATGTGATTACCGGCGACAATCAGACCACCGGAGACCATATGATATTGGGAAGCCGGGATGTGCTGTATCTCCGGCTAAAGAATCCCGGAGATGTCGCGCCCGGTGATCTTTTCACGGTCTATAAACGTCCGCACAAAGTATTCCATCCCGTGACTGGTCAATACATGGGGCATTTGGTCAATCGGCTCGCGGTGGTTCAAGTAAATGAAGTCGACAAGACCCTCACCACTGTTCAAGTCGTGCGGGCCTATGCAGCTGTCTCGCCTGGCGACCCGGTTATGAAATTCATACTTCCGACTGAGGAGGGAGCAACTGCTGGCCAACCTTCCGTCAGTGATGTGGAGGGAAGGGTTGTGGAGTTCCAGTCCAACCTGGGCATCATGAACATGGTGGCGCAAAGGAATGTCGTATACCTGGACCGAGGACGAGAAGACGGGGTAAGGCCTGGGGATCGAATAGAAATTGTTCGATCCGGAGGAAACCTCCCTCAACGGGTCGTGGGCGAGTTGAAAGTCTTATCGCTGGAAGACCGAACGGCCACGGCACTGGTCACAAAATCGATCTCTCGCATTCTCAAGGGTGATCGCTTCAGAATGAAGGCTCATATTCCTGAGGCCATGCCAATCTCTCAATCCCCTTTGGAATCACTGGGCGGATCCCCTGCTCAGAATGTCTCCCCTGCGGCCGTTTCTTCTCAGAGCAAGTTTCAGGTCAAGAATGTCGCCGGCGAAACTCGAATCAGTCTCAGTGATGTAATGAAGCAACTTCGATTTGAATCTGGCGAAGCCACCATTACGTCCGAAGGCTATCAGGTGCTCGACGAATTGATTGCGCATCTCAAGGCCGATGCTGGCGATCGGTTGATTCGAGTCGAGGGCCATGCGGATAACATGGAAATTGGTCCTGCGCTGAAGTCGCGCTATCAAACGAACTGGGATTTATCGAAAGCTCGAGCTGGTGGGGTTCTCCGTTATTTAATCGAGAAGGGCGGGATCGATTCGGAGAAGCTTTCGTCTGTCGGACACGGCGATACGAAACCGATAACAAGCAATGCCACTGAAGCGGGTCGGCAGAAGAACCGTCGTGTGGATATCGTGCTGTATTCACCAGAATCAGCGGGTGAACAGCCTGAGCAGGCTGTGAAGCCGACTGAGATTGGTGGTACCAGCTATAGCGTATCTCGTCTCAGTTCAGCTGAAAATGGAACTCCGAGCCCCGCATTGGATCAGAAAGTTCCGGCAGTTCCATCTGGTTCGTCCAAAGAAGTGCTCTCATCTGTCCCTGCAAGCCCTGCTTCGGTAACGAGTCTGGCATCCGTCGGCCAGGGCAATTCAGACCAGACTCCCGCTCCTCCTGCCGCCCCCTCGCAGTAAGTTCATCGAATGTTGTGCGGAGGGTTGACGTTGGATCGTCAACCTTCCCCCATTCCACTCAAGAACCTTTCCATCATTTCTCAGTCGTTGTTCCTCCTTTTCTTGTACTGCTACAATGCCGCATGATGTCGGCGCAGGCAGCCCCTTCCCGCACAGAGCCGGAGACCCTCTTTGCAGATGTCATTGTGCCGCGACATCTGGCAGGTCCCTTCACCTATACCGTACCCTCGTCGCTCCGACACACACTACGCATCGGCCATCGAGTCCTTGTGCCCTTCGGACGGTCGATTCTCGAAGGAGCTGTGGTCGCCCTCTCCTACGTTCCACCTCAAGGTCTCGACCGGGCACGCCTCAAAGAGATTCGCTCGTTGCAATCTGAGGGGGCTACAGCAGAGGTGTCCGCAAACCTGTTTCAGCTCTCGCGGCAAGTGGCTGAAGCGTATGTTGCCCCATGGGGCCAATGTCTCAGGTTGGTATTGCCTCCAATGCCCAAACCACGGGCACCGGTTGTTCGCTTCGAACTGACGGAACAAGGACGGGCTGCATGTGAATCTCGCAAACCCCGTTCGGTGAAGGAGCGCGCGTTGCTCACACGTCTTAGGAATAAACCAGTGACGTTCCGCCAGTCATCTCGTCGCTCTGCTTCTGCCGTCCTGTTGCGCGATCTGAAAGCTCGCGGGTTGGTGGTGGAAGCTCAGGAAATACCACCGACTTCGGTCGCACCTTTCACTCAATCGATCAAACAGGTGAACCAGGGCAATGTGGGCATCACCGCACCCCATACTTCTGAGCCTGCAATGTTGTGGGCAGAACCACTGTTCGAAGTCATGAAAGGCCAAGGACCAACGCGGGTGCTGGTACAGGCTTCTTGGACCGATCGACTGAGGCTGTTGCAACGGGTCATTCGCCTCATATTCAAGCGAGGACAGACGATCCTCCTCATCGTTGGAGAAGCAGAACGGGCCGAATGGGTTGCCGGCTTACTTCGTGATGACGAGGCGGGCATTTCTCCCATCTGTTTCCATAGCGGCCTTCCCGACCAGCTAAAAGCCGAGATGTGGAATCAGATTCATCAAAAGATTGTTCACGTCGTTGTGGGAACGCGATCGGCCATCTTTCTCCCATTGACTGAGATCGGGGCAATTTGGGTCGAGGGAGAAGATGATGCAGCGCTCAAGGAACCACAAGAGCCTCGCTACCATGCGCGAGATGTGGCGTGGTTGAGAGCACAGAATGAACAGGCGGTGTTGATCCTGAGCTCTGCCCATCCCTCTCTTGAGAGCAGAACGGCAGTGGAGCAGCGAGGGATCGTGATACAGAAGCTCATGCCTCCTGAGGCACGACCGAACGTGCAAATCTTTGATTTACGTGAGCACGGTCGGGGCACAGTACTGAGCCGACCGCTTATTCTAGCTATGGGGCAAGCCATCAGTCGCCGGGCTGGCGTTCTGTTGTTTCTCAATCGGAAGGGCTATGCCGGAGCCCTTGTCTGTCGTGACTGTGGCCAGGCGCCCCGCTGCCCCGACTGTCGTGTCGCCCTGATGTACTCTCGGCACACGAGTCGCCTGCGTTGTTCCTACTGCGGGAATGCGACACCCCTTCCCGAAACCTGCGCCTCCTGCTCTGGTCCTCGTATGCAATTGATTGGGGAGGGCACTGAGCGCGTGGAAGAGGATGCGAAGCGATGGTTTCCTCAGGCGACGGTCATTCGGCTCGATGGAGATACCATGCGACGTCCGGCGCAGGCTGAAGCCCTCTGGAGGAGAGTCGAGCAAAGGGAATGGGATATCATCGTCGGGACACAGATGCTGCTACGACGAGGGTCCCTGCCGGCTATAGGCCTCGTTGGGATCGTGCAGGCAGACGCAGGGCTTACGGTGCCCAACTTCCAATCCGCCGAACGTACCTATCATGCGTTGCTCGATGCAATCAGTCTCGCCGATCCGGCAGGGGATGGCGGACAGGTTATCGTGCAGACCCATCTGTCGTCGCATCATGCAATTCAGGCCGTAGCCAGGAACGACGAATCCATTTTTCTATCGGAGGAACTGTCACATCGGCGCGCATTGGGATATCCGCCTTCGGTGCATCTGATCGCCCTCCTTGTGTCAGGGACCAATGATGAAATGGTTCATGATGCAGCAGTGGCCTGGGTCACTCGGCTTATCGCCCGCTCTTCGCCAACTGCGGTTGGGCAGGTAGCTACGGCGAAGACATTCTCGGCAAGTCAATCGATCAATCGTCCGGACGGCCTCATTGTTCTGGGGCCGGTCCCCTCACCGGTGCCCAGACTCCGAGGGCGATATCGATGGCAGATTCTCGTGAAATCGTCCGAAAGGGATGCTGGGCTCGAAGCGGTGCGGGCCACGGTGAAGGAGATGGAACGAACGTATCAGCGACGGGCAATGAAGTTCGATATCGACGTCGATCCTATCGAGATGTGGTAGGTATTACTTGGTTCTACGGGAGCGCCTTGACTGCGGCGTAGGTGGATGGGTTGCGGTTGCATCGACCGATGTAGCGTCGAGAGGCTGGCGGGCTCGTTTGAAGAACCCATAGGAAAATGTGATCCAAAAAACCGCGGAGACGAGTCCTGTCAGAACGGCTGAGAGCATGGTTCCCAACTGTTCGTCGGTCGGCTCGGTCGTGATAGAGCGGATCTGAATCATTGTGACGATGGGCCAGGCAAGACTCTCCAGGCCGAGCAAGAGGGTTGCCCAAGCCCACACCAATCCAACCGTTCGACCCTGCCACACCAGAAATCCTGCGACGACTCCTGTAATGAGAAAGACTCCCCAGGCTGGAAGCGAGTCCCACGCAAGCCACGCTCCAGCCGCGACAACGAGGCTGCCAAGCAGGGCATTCAGCTGAGGGCTCCACCACGTAGTCACCATGCTAGAAATCTCTCTCCAAGTGCGAGGCGTGGGTTAGTGTGAGTTCCGACGGCATGGTTGTCAATGGAGGTATCTGTTGCTCATATGTCTGACGCTCTTGCTGCGCAGTCTTGTACTTCTTGCCGCGCCATCCTTGCTTCGCTCGCCAGTGACATACTAGATTTGATGCCGCATCGTGAGTCCTTCGTTTCCGGGTCATCCTACGTGGCAGTCATCTTGGCGGCTGCCTCGTCCGATCGCTTGAAAGAGCTGCGCACGTTCCTCTGCGGTCAGAGGCTTCCATTTTCCCGGGGCCAATCCATCGAGCGTGACATGCATCATGCGAATGCGATGCAGGGTGAGCACTCGATATCCCAGTGCTTGGCACATGCGCCTGATCTGTCGATTGCGCCCCTCGGTCAGAATAATCCGAAACCGCGTGGGGCTAAGTCGTTCAATCCGGCAGGGTTTGGTTGGCCGGTCGAGAATGACAATTCCCTGAGCCATGCGATCGATGAACATCTGATCGAACGAATGATCGACCGACACCTCATATTCCCGCTCATGCCCGTGCTCAGTTCGTAAAATCTCATTGACAATATCCCCGTCGTTCGTGAGCAGGATGAGACCGGATGAGTCCTTGTCGAGTCGACCGATCGGAAAAATCCGTTCCGGATGGCCGATCTCTGCAATGATGTTACGAGGCACGTGCGACTCACTGGTCGTCGTCACACCCACAGGCTTGTAGTACTTGATATAGAGTGGGACCGTTCCCCAGGGAATCACCTGTCCATCTCGCGCAATAACGTCGCCAGGGCCGACCTGATCTCCCAAGCAGGCGACTCGCTGATTGACAGTCACGCGACCGGACTCAATCAGGCGATCGGCTTCGCGCCGTGAACAGATGCCGTGCTGGGTGAAAAATTTATTGATGCGAAGCTGGTCGGTCACAGGTGGATCCAACCGTTTTAGTGGACGCGACGGCCCGCTTTGATCCGACCCAACATACGATAGATCAAGCGGGCGATACAAAACTGGGGAGCGACAAACCCTTTGATCGGGGCGATCTCACTGATATCCATCCCAAGGATACCAGGCCCATCGGCCAAGGCTGTAATGAGATTCAGCGTATCGTACCACCCCAATCCGCCTGGCTCGGGCGTGCCGAGTGCAGGGACTAACGACGCGTCAAGCCCATCACAATCGAATGTGAGATAGACTGGGCCGCGACAGGCCTTCACGATGTTGGGAACCCAGCGTGAGGCCTTGCCTTCATAGGGGCCTGATGGGTCAAGAATCTCGGCGGCAAAGAAGGTGGCAATTCGGTCGGTGCTCTGAATGCGATCAATTTCCTCGGGAGAAATGGAACGAATGCCGACTTGGACAAGCGGCAATCCGTCGTCGACCACTCGAGCCATGACGCTGGCGTGGCTATAGGGGTTCCCTTGATAGGCCTCTCGCAAGTCGCCATGCGCGTCGATTTGCACCACGCACAGATCGGGATAGCACCGGGCATGGGCTCGGATGGCTCCGAGCGCTCCCGTATGTTCACCGGTCAAGGTGACGATGAACCGCCCGGTGCCGACGTGGGGAGCGACAAATGCATCGATCGCATCCACAGCCTGCCGATCGACTTTGCCGTCAAGATCGAGGGAGCGAACGGTGGCCACTCCTCCCCACTCGCGATATGGCTCACACCGGAGTGTTTCGTCATAGAGCTCGACTTGCTGAGATGCCTCAATGATGGCTGACGGGCCTTGATCTGACCCCGGCACATAACTCGATGTATGTTCGTAGGGTGCGGGCAGGATGTAGACACCCGCCTGATCGGGGTGGCACCAGGGTTCATCGAGACCGAGGAAGTTTTGGTCGATGCCCTCCCAACCGGCGGGAAGTGTCATGGGCGTATACTCACGCAGTCGGGCTATCGACGCCGCTTCGGAATATTTTCCTCTGGGATGAACACGGCCAATGCGATCACCGTCGTCCAGCGATTGGGTTTTCCAATAGCGGACTGGGTGATGTTTTGGGTCCGAACGATCTTCCCGGCCATTTTGAAGACTTGCTCCCGTTCTTTCCACGCGATGTCCGGATCGAATTCGACGCCGAGTGTCGTCGCCAACATTTGCGCCGCCAAGTCTTCTGTATACTCACCGGTTTCCTCATCTGTTTCGCCATGCGCATGGTGTTCGGACAGATAGCCGTAGGTTCGACGATCGGTCGGGACCGCCACCCCAATCGATGCGGAGATCAGACGATTTCGTTCATTCGTTTCCGACCGTGCCATCACACAGAACGTGATTTCACCGGGACCCAATAATTTCTCTCCGCGCGCACGCGGAACAATTTTGCAATTCGGCGGAAGAATCGACGACACCGTGACGAGGTTGCAATAGGCGACGCCGGCGCTGCGCAAAGCTTGCTCGAAAGAGGCCAGCTTTTCTTTATGGACTCCGACGCCTCGCGTCAGAAACATCTGCGTAGGTACCATCGTATCTTCTCCTTAGTTCATCAAACCAATCAGGTGACGGGGGCCTCGTGAGCTGAAAGGCATCCCCTCGACATGCCTCATTGTCACAGAATCGCTGTTGTACCAAGATTGGCGCCGCTTCGCAATATCCTAGATATTTTTTCTCTAGCTGGCGACTGAAAAGTCAGCTGGCTTTCGGGAATGTTACGGCTGGGTTAAGACTGAGTGAAGACTGAGAATGGAGGTTCGATTTTATTCAACCTTGATTACGACTTCAGCCGACACCGGCAGTTCATAGAGAAATCGTACAGAGGCAAAGCGACAGAAAAGCGATTCCTCTCATCTATTCAAGCCTCAGGTCCCACGCCTCTCTCTCAAACAAATAGTATTGGCGATTGGAACAGAGGTATTCATGAATCGTGCAGGCTAGTTCCCTGTAGGCGGTTTGAGGTTCAATACCAGCATGCGAGGCTCGGTCATATCCTCGATCGCGGCCCTCAGGCCTTCACGTCCGATCCCGGAGTCCTTCACGCCACCATACGGCATATGGTCGGAGCGAAATGTCGGAATCTCGTTAGCCAGCACGGCTCCGACTTCAAGGTGCCGGAAGGCATGAAAAATTTTATTCACATCTTGGGTAAAGACACCAGCTTGGAGTCCATAGTCAGATTGGTTGAGCGCCATGATCGCCTCACCGAAGTGTCGATACGGAGTTACCGTCACCACCGGTCCAAACACTTCCTGATAAGAGACTTTCATCGTTGGTGTGACATGCGAGAGCACGGTCGCTTCTATCACCGAGCCCATGCGTTTGCCCCCGAGAAGGACACGTGCTCCTTGCGCTACCGCCTCCTCAACCCATGCTTCCACACGGTGAACGGCGTCTGTGTTGATCAATGGCCCGACCACGGTCGACTCGTCACTCGGATCGCCAGCCTTCAGACGTGCGACTTGCAACAGAAGCTTCGTGGTGAAGAGGTCTGCAACGGAGTGATGAGCAAAGATTCGTTGCACGGAGATACAGGTCTGACCGGCATATCCAAACCCACCGAGCGCACAGCGTTGTGCGGCAACATCCAGATCGGCATCGGCTTCCACGATGACGCCGGCGTTTCCGCCGAGTTCCAGTACCACCTTCTTTTTCCCACATGTGGCCTTTAACATCCATCCTACGGCAGCGCTGCCGGTAAAACTCAAGAGTTTAAAGCGGGGATCGACGACAAGCTGTTCCGCCACTAAATTGTCGCAAGGCAGGATGTTGAGTGCTCCCGGAGGAAGCCCGGCTTCCAAGACCACTTCGCCAAGAAGTAGCGCGGTCAAGGGTGTCTGTGGCGCCGGCTTGATGAGAATAGGGTTGCCGGCGGCCAAAGCCGGTGCGACCTTGTGGGCCACAAGATTCAGGGGAAAATTAAAGGGAGTGATTCCAAGCACCGGACCGATCGGGACTCGACGGAGAATGCCGAGGTGGGAATCGGTCCCCGGCGTCCAGTCAAGCGGGATGACTTCGCCTGGAATGCGCTTGGCTTCTTCAGCCGCTATGGTAAATGTTTGAACAGCACGATTGACTTCTCGCTTCGCATCGGTGATCGGTTTGCCGGATTCAGCTGTCATCAGGTGGGCAAATTCTTCACGCCGGTCATAGAGCCCACCCGCAATCTTTTGCAATGCCTTATAGCGCGCGTGGGATGGCAACGACCCCATTGCGGAGGCGGCATCGACCGTCGATCGAATTGCCGACTCGGCATCTGCAGAGTTCGCACTCGACACCTCGGCAAGTAGCCGTCCTGTAAATGGGTTGTGGACGGGTATAACGGTCTCTCCCTGCCGCCACAGACCTCCAACCAAGAATGGACGTGGTTCCTGCACGAGAGACGCCCCGCGAATGGTAAAGCTCAGTCGACGGAATGAGCCGGTGCCGCAGAAGCCGGCTCAAGGTTGGCAGCCTGTTGGGCGAGATCGGCTTTGGCGACCAAATCTTCTGTGCCCCAATCGCGAATCGCCTCCAGCGCGAAGGCTTCATACGTTGAGACGCCATGGCACGTCGGGCAATCGGGCATGGGCACCTTGCGGTAGAACACTTCTGACAAGCACGACATGCACATCCAAAACGGTGGTTCCCCATCGCGTTGCGGAACAGACCAAAACGATTGTGTTGCAGACATAGGTAATCCTTAGTGAATGATGAAGGGATAGTTCTGTGCCACTGTCGTCGAGTCATGAGGCTCGGGGAGTTCTCCTTGGGAGCGCGGGGCTGTAGCCAACAGGCGATCAATCTCCTCGGCGAACTCGTTGAATGGAACCGCGCCGGGAATCGCGATCGCCGGCTCTTTTTCAGTGGGCCCGCCAACCGTTCGCATCAGAATAAAACCAGGAGTCCCATGAAAACCCCACCGGTTCGCCTCTTGGCGATCCTTGAAAATGGATTCGAGGTATTGCCGTTCGTCGAAACACTTGGCAAACGACATTTGGTCCAAGCCGATCACCTTGGCGTACCCTTTGAAGGCTCCCGAGTCTAATCGGCCTCGTTCACTGAAGAGCCGATCGTGCATCGGCCAATATTGCCCCTGAGCTCCGGCGCAGCGCGCCCCCACCGCCGCCTCAACGCCGACCCCTTGGTCTGCTCGAGGGTAGTCGCGATAGAGAAACCGCACTTTGCCCGTATCGATATATTTGGCCTGCAATCGAGGCAAGGTCTCCTGAAAGAACTTCGCACAGTACCCACATGTGAAGTCAGAATACTCGATCAAGGTGAGCGGTGCGTCCACGCTCCCTCTGATTCGTCCGTCGTCCGTGACCGTCCCCGCGTCCGTTTGAGTCAGCTGTACGAGCAACAGCAATCCCGCTGCGGCAATTGTGCGAAGGAGAGATGGACTCGTCATGGGTGGGGAGTCCCCTTTGCTTTCATGCGCTCCAGCAACCCGACCATCAGGAGAGGCCAGACAATGGTGGCATCGCTCAACACTTCAGCAAAACGCCCTCCTGCTTCCGGCAGAACAAACTTTCCCCAGGAAAGTCCTTCTTGATAGGTGCAACCACTCAATCCGCCAAAATGATCTGGTTCCGGACAGATGCGCACCCCATACTGAAATCGAGGCGGCTCCACATTGAGCCCGAGCCTGGTATTGCAGACTTCAATGTACGGGCCGACTTGTTGTGCCCAGTTGCGAGGAACTCCCCCGCCGATCGTAAAGATCCCACGCCGCTTGGCCGTAATGACATGGCTCGCATAACTGTTGAGGTCGAGGTAGGGATTGAACGAAGGATAGGAACGGAGAATGGTGCGGAGTACCTCAAGATCCCCGTGTTCCTGTTTCTGTGCACGAGCCTGATCGAGGTTACGATTCATGGCCCAGGTCCCAATATCCAGCCCCATCTCGGAATCGGTAAACGCAGGGATGAAGACCGGAACATGTTTGAGATACGCGCTTTTGAGAATACCCGTTCCGTCATATTCTTCCGCGAGTGTCCTGCCCAGCTCGCGAGTGAAGATTTCAGAGGAAAGAGATTGATCCTGATCCATCCGCTTCATGGTTCGAGCAACAACTTGCTCAACATAGTTGAGGTTCGACTCCATCTCCAGCGTGTCGTAGACCCGATTATAGCCCTTCAGGAACAGCTCTTGATCGGACATCGATGGGTGGTGCCGATAGTGTGTTTTTCCAACCGACTCACTCAGCCCGTGGGCCATCAATGCTCCGGTCGAGACGATACATTGCACCATCCCATAATCAATCATCGCGCTGATGATTTTGCCCATCTTGGCAATGGTCATCGCCCCTGACAGCGTCAGCACGACGGAACAGTCGGGGTCTTCGATCATCGCCCAGAGCACTTCATAGGCTTCGCCTACTCTGCGACCCCCAAAGGCGGTCTTGCGCATGGCGGTCAACAGACCGTCGAACGATCCGATTTGTTCCGGGTCGAGAGGCTCAAGCGCTTCGAGTCCATCTTGCGCCCCATCGTGAAATTCCCGTGCACCCATGGATTAGGCTACCCATCAGTAAAAATGAAAGGAGATACGGCGCATTCTTTATACACAACCAACGATAGAGGCGTCAACGAAGTTGCATTCCGAGATATTCCTCGCCGCGTCCTGTTGAGGGGAGTACGCATAAACTATTTAACGAACCGCGAGAGTTGACCAGAAGATCTACCGGAGCGGTATTCCCGAAGTCGTGATCAGTATGACGATTCTCGGTTGCGTAAGCGTAGAAGGGATAGGTCTAACATGATCGCTTCATCTGCCTGCTGTCATCGGCGAGGCTTGCACGAGATGAACGAGCTTGATGTGGTGGTCCCAACGGGATTTGAACCCGTGTTTGAATCACGCCCATGTGTTCGCCAACGTTTCCAATAAGTTAGATTATTTTTAAAAGTGCATTCACAGATACAACTTAAACACGCAGGATGAAAACTCAACACAATTGTGGAGGGACATAACGGGCAACAGCAGCTTAATGTCTGCTGTTGCCTGCCTAACCAACTCATTTTCAATTCATTGTCTCGGAACTGGTACTAATAGCGGCCCGCTGATTAAGAGATGCACGATTGACCAAACTCAGCGGACCCAGGAGAACGTATATGGTCAGAAACGCAAATAATCTGAGTAATCGAGATCGTACTAGATGAGCGAGGGTTAGGGGGTTCCGGTAGCAGAGTGGTAGCACGCAACTGAAACGATTTCATTCCCACCTTAATGAAACTCACCACGAGGTCCGTCAATCGACTTGACCCTTTCTACAGCAACCGGCTACCCTCTGTCGCTCGAGACAAACCAAGGAGTACAGATTGAGGGAAGAGGGGGGTTCCATTCTCGTCGTCGATGACGATGCAGAAATGCGGGAGCTTGTGCACGATGTGCTCAAGGATCGCGGACATCAGGTCTCAGTTGCAGTGGGTGGGCAAGAAGCCCTGAAGTTGCTGGCCGAGCACGACTATGCCGTCGTATTGACGGATTTGCGAATGAAAGGGATGGAGGGGACGGAGCTGTTGGCGGAGATCAAACATCTGTATCCGGACATCGGGGTCATTCTCATGACCGCCTTCGGGTCGGTGGACACCGCAGTCGAGGCCATGAAGCGAGGCGCCAGCGACTACTTGACCAAACCGGTGAAAAACGATGAGCTGATTCGCGTGGTGGAACGGTCCATGTGCGAAGCGGCGTTACGACGTGAAGTGAACAGGCTCCGGCGCGAGGTCCACAAGGAGTACAGTTTTCATCAGATCATCGGGAAGAGCAAACCGATGCAGGTAATCTTCGACCTCATCAGGCGCGTGGCTGACAGTCCGACGAATCTGCTGATCACCGGGGAAAGCGGCACCGGGAAGGAGTTGGTGGCGAAGGCGATCCATTACAACAGCGACCGCCGAAACGCACCGTTTGTTCCCGTCAATTGTGCGGCGATTCCAGAACAGCTGCTCGAAAGCGAGCTGTTCGGCCATGTGCGAGGCGCGTTCACGGATGCGAAGGCGGACAAGCGGGGCCTCTTTGAAGAGGCGCAGAAGGGCACGCTGTTCCTCGACGAGATCAGTGAATTGCCGCTGCTGCTGCAGGCCAAGATCTTACGCGCCATTCAGGAAAAGGAGATTCGACGAGTAGGAGCCAATCGATCAACCGCCGTCGAGGTGCGCATCATTGCAGCGACCAATCTCAACCTCACGGATGAGGTGAAGGCGAAGCGGTTCCGGGAAGATTTATTTTACCGGCTCAATGTGATCGAACTACGCCTGCCCCCCTTGCGTGAGCGCCGCGAAGATATTCTACTGCTAGTGGCCGCGTTCATGAAGAAGTGTGGAGCGGCTCGCGGAAAAGAAATACAGGGGGTGAGTGAATCCGCACTGGCGATGTTGGTGGATTACGCGTGGCCGGGCAATGTGCGTGAATTGGAGAATGCGATTGAGCGGGCTGTCACGCTCAGTCGAAGCGAACAGATCGTTCCAGACGATCTCCCACTCACGATTCAAGGTGCTCGTGGCGATCGGCGCGTGATCGACGATGCCGCGGAACGGACACTATCCTTGGACGAGGTAGAGAAAGAATACATTCGTAAGATTCTCGAGAAGACAGGCGGAAACAAATATCAAGCGGCCCAGGCGCTTGGTATCGACCGAAAAACACTGTATCGTAAGCTTGCAGAAATCGAAGGCAAGCCCCAGGCCGAAGAGTAAGCCTCATCTTCTGATCACCAGCAAGTTTGACGTCGCTCAATTCCAGCCCACGCAGGATTGAGAACCATTGTGAAGATATTTTTTGAACATATTTTCGAAGCCTCGAAGGACGCCATTGGCTTTGGCGCACCTGATGGGACCATCCTCCTGGTCAATCGGGCGTTTTCGGAGCTGACTGGGTTCTCGAAGGAAGAGCTGCTCACGATGAATGTGCGGAACTTAATCCCCGAACACCACAGAAAACATCGGGATCACGTAGTGGCTCAGGTCCTCAAGACCGGCGAGTCAGCCGAATATGAAATCGACTATCTCCGGAAGAATGGGTCTCAGGTTCCGGTGGCGATCACCGTGTTTGTGGTGAAGAGAGAGGACGCAAAGTCGACCGGGCTTGCGGCCATCGTTCGCGATCTCACAGAGCACAAGTACGCGGAGGAACAATTTCGCCTCGTGGTCGAATCGTCCCCGAACGGCCTGTTGATGGTGGATGAGCTGGGGACCATCCGTATGGTGAATCGGCAGGTTGAGCAGCTCTTCGGCTTTGAACGCACTGAGTTGATCGGGCAGCCTGTTGAGATACTAGTGCCCAAGCAGATGCGCTCACATCACGTCGGTGATCGGGCCAAATTTTTTGTCCATTCCGAGTCGCGTGCCATGGGAAAAGGACGGGATCTGTATGGTGTGCGCAAGGACGGCCAAGAGTTTCCGTTGGAGATCGGCCTCAATCCGATTCGGACACCGAACGGGATGAGAGTCTTGGCGTCAGTCGTGGATATCAGCGAACGAAAGCGCATCCAGGCGCACATACAGAAAGCTGAACGGTTGGCGGAATTGGGCACATTGGCTTCCGGCATGGCGCATGAGATCGGCACGCCGATGAATGTGATCCTGGGACGTGCGGAATATATGATCCAACGCACAGCTGACGAAGGGATGAAAAAGGGCCTCGCTACGATCGTCACGCAGATCGAGCGTATCACGAAGGTGATGAACCAACTCCTTGCCTTTGCGAGACGACAGCCGCCGGAGCGGCGGGTTGTCGATCTCGCTGAGATCGTGGAGGATAGCCTGGACATGTTCCAGGAACGGGTCGCTCACAGTGGCGTGACGGTGGAAAAATCGATCGAAGCGAATTTACCCGCTGTCCATGCCGATCGAGACCAGATCATCCAGGTGCTGATCAATCTGATTGTGAATAGTCTCCATGCCATGCCAGGGGGGGGACGGCTCACCCTGAGCCTCGCTCGAGAAGGCAGCCACGTTTGCCTGGGGGTGTCCGATACCGGCCATGGGATGCCGGAGGAGATCCGCGCGAAGGTCTTCGAGCCCTTCTTCACAACGAAGGATTTTGGGAAGGGGACCGGCCTCGGCCTCACGGTTGTGAAAGGTATCATCGAAGCCCATGGTGGGACGATCGCTATCGAGAGTATGGTTGACAAGGGTACGACGTTTTGGATCCGGCTCCCCCTTGACACCCCATAGATCCCCCTTATTACCTAACCAACACCAAGACGCGTTCTCCCAAGAAGTTCGATTGTCAGACTGGCTCGCTGTGTCGCAATCTGCGACATCTCTGCGTGCCATCTGTTGCAATTCTCATCAGTCCGTGGCGGGTTCTCCTTCTCATCCCCGCACATTGCCAGAATATCCAAGGAAGTTTGCTCAGTTCGGCAATCTGTAGGAGGAGAGGGATCAACTTGCATGGGTTATGCATAATCTCCCTCTAGCGAAATAACTGATCGGCATGCGAGGACTTCGATAGCCCGAACGGAAGTCCACATGAATTCAACAGGCTCTAGAGAATGAAGAGCGCCAGATTGGGGGCAATGATGAAACAGGACAGGAAACCGTCGGTGGTCCTCATCGCCGAAGATGATAAGGAGATGCGGAGTCTCCTGTGCGATGCACTCTATGATCTGGGGGTATCTATCCGAGAAGCGGCTGACGGGGACGAGGCCCTGCAGATGGTGCTTGATGTTCGCCCGTCACTGATCCTTACGGACCTTCGGATGCCGGCCGGGGGCTTAGATTATCTCTCCAGGCTCCGGACATTTGCTCCCGAGGTGCCGATTATTCTGCTGACGTCGTTCGGGGATGCCAAAACGAAAGCCGATGCATTGGCCCTCGGCGTCAAAGCGTACTTCGATAAGCCGGTGAGGCTCAGCGAGCTCAGAGGAGCCATCCAGCGTCTCTTAGAGGGATGAGATGGCTGGATCTCAACATGAGTCTTCGACCGTTCACCTGCTCAAAGATCCCATCCTTGCAGCTCGACTGGAAGCCATCACTCAGTTAGCCGGGGGACTCTCCGAGCGGGTGGCGGTCATGGATCGCGGTTTCAACGTGATCTATGCGAATGAATCCGTATGGTCTGAAGACCCATCCCGGAGGCCTGGACGTCAGGCGAAGTGCTACGAGGCTTTCGCTCACCGGAGTAATCCCTGCAGCACCTGTCCGGCGATGAAGATATACGAATCGCCTGAGGTTCAATCTGTAGACTGTTCCTCTGCAGGGGACGGTACAGCCTGTGGCATGCATCAGGCGTTTCCGCTTGTCTCGAGCAGCGGCAAGGTCGAGACGGTGCTGGTGTTACTCAAAGCGCCGCCGAAGCTTGCGAAGCAGACGAGCGGTGAGGGCGTGGAGGCGAAACAAGAATCAAAGCTGGGTGAGCTGATCGGCTCGAGCGCGCCGATGCGAGAACTTCTCGATATGATCCGGCTTGTGGCGGACAGTTCCGCGACCGTGTTGATTCAGGGAGAGAGCGGCACCGGCAAGGAACTGGTAGCCAAGACGATTCACCAGACCAGCTATCGGAGGGACAAGCCGTTCGTCGTGGTCGATTGCGGTTCGCTGGCGGAAACGTTGTTGGAGAGCGAGTTGTTCGGCCATGTGAAGGGAGCTTTTACCGGCGCGCATGTCACCAAGCGTGGACTCTTTGAGGAGGCAGATGGAGGAACGATTTTCCTGGACGAGATTGCCGACACGACTGCGACGTTTCAAGCCAAGTTGCTTCGCGTCCTCCAGGAGGGCGAGGTGAAGCCTCTCGGTGGGACTCAGCCGATCAAGATCGATGCTCGGGTCATTTCGGCGACGAACAAGGATCTGACTGAGCTGGTGAAGGCCAAGACGTTTCGTCAGGATCTCTACTATCGATTGGCGGTCTTGCCGCTGTATGTGTCGCCGCTCCGGGAACGGCGAGAGGATATTCCGCTGTTGGTGGAACATTTCATGACCGCGTCGTGCAAGCGGCATCGTCAGCCGATTCGAACCATCTCGCCGGAGGTCATGCAGGCGCTGATCGAAACCTCCTGGGCCGGGAATGTGCGGGAGCTGCAGCACTACATTGAGCGCGCCATCGTCACGACCGCCGGTCCGATACTCGCATGCAACGATCTTGTGGCGCTCGACTCCATGGCCAAGGATGGAGGCTTGCGATCGGCGACGCGTGGAGCCGTGACTCACGCTGAGCGTGTCCGTATCGTCGACGCCCTCGAGAAGACCGGTGGAAACCGGTCGCAAGCGGCGAAGCGGCTGAAGATCAGCCGTGCCAGCCTCTATAACAAGCTGCGCAGTTATCACATCCACTAGCTCTTCGTTTGCCCTTCTTTGCCCCACTCCTCCGTTTCTCATGTCTAAGAGTTTGGACAACCTAACGCGTTGAAATTGTGCATGCCGAGCAATTACTTCTGTCGGAGCTGTCTAATCGATTGGATTTCTGCCCCACTAGTATCACGCCATGTTGTCGTGTTCCGACTCACAATCGTCGCCTTCCTCAAGGGATTCCTGTGTTTCTACGAGGAGTGGATCATTGCGGCACAGGGATTGCGCTGGAACATGATTGCTGGTGGAGGTCTGGGTGATTAGGACCGGCCTCCGAATGACCCTCTTCTCCGCAAGGAGGAAACCTTCACCAGCTCTTAGTCCCGCTCAGAAATGAGGCCGAGTACGTGTCGGAGGCCGGTTCTCCTCTTTACGTGAGAAACAGCGGGCCGTGAGTCGGGCGATGGGTTTAGGCGTGGTGTTCAAGCTATTCAAACAGCCCGCCCATGATGGCGGGCACATCCGAGGAGGCCGTGTCATGAGATCTTGTCATACTCAACCGAGACGCGAGCTGACGCGTTCCGGCGTTGCGCTAGTCTTGCAAATTATCTCGCTGGTCGGCAGCTTGCTGACAGCCCCGATGGGACTGGCCGCAGACCTGCACAGCCATCATGATGACGTAGGAGGAGCATCGGCGGAGAAAGTGATTTATCGCGAAGGCGGAGCGATGCTTCACGACCGCATGATGGAGGAGGTGAAGCGCCAACAGGAAGCCATCGGACAGAAAGGCGGGTATAGCACCGGCGCGAACAGTCACATGTTACAACAGGGCGTGCTGCTGGTCGCGGAGGATCCGACAAAGATCGCTGTCACGGCTGGGCAGCGTTGTCCGGCGAATGCTCCGATCAAGGAGTATCACGTCTCGGCGATCAACGTCGAAATCACATTGAGCCGGTTTCTCGACTATTTCCCCGGGTACATGTATGTGCTGAAAGAGAATGTCGAGAAGGTCCGCGGCGAAGAAGCCGCGAACAGGGAAGCGCGGGAGAAGGAAAATGATCCCGGCGCCGTGTCAAACGGCTTGCAGGGCGATGTCATTCAGCCGCTCGTGATTCGGGCCAACCAGGGCGACTGCCTCAAGCTCACCCTCCACAACGAAATTCCCGATGACCCGACAAGCTTGGTGATCAACGGTTCATCCATGGTGGTGGCGGCGACCGGAAAGCCGGCGACCCCCTCGAATCCAGAAGGCACGGTCGCATCGGGAGGTCAGAAAAGTTTCGAGTGGTACATTAAGCCGGATACTCAGGAGGGGGCGCGATTTTTTCGGTCGCATGCATCGCGCGAACAGTTCAATCAGGGCTTGATTGGCATGCTTGTCGTGGAGCCGCGTGGCTCGCGCTATCTCAGCCCGTTCGACGGCAAGCCGATGGCGAGCGGGTGGGAAGCCATGATCGAAGATCCGAAGGGAGCCGACTTCCGGGAATTCGCGATTTTCTATCATGAGGCCGGTGATGAAGCGTTTCGTCTCTTGAACAAGAAAGGCGAAATGTTGCCCCAGCGCGATCCGCATACCGATTCCTATCGGCCGGGTGCGCGGTTGCTGAATTACCGTAGTGAACCGCACGGCACGCGCATTGAGCTTCAGGCCCATATGGGCTTCTATGGTGACGAGTCGATGGCCTATGGGTCCTATACCTTTGGCGACCCGGCCACGACCATTCCTCGATCCTATCTCGGCGATCCCGCCAAGTTCCGGATGGCGGGCGGGTCGGAAATCGTGCACTCGCACCACCTGCACGGCGGGTCCATCCGGTGGGCGCGCCAGCCGGGGAACAGCAATCTCGACTTCGCGCTGTCGAAGAACGGGCCGGTGAAGTTCCCGGCAATCAGCGATCCCTCAGACCGTCTGGACGTGCAGTCCATCGGTCCGACGGAGGTCTACGATCAGGTGATCGAGGGTGGCTCAGGAGGCCTGCAAGCCCTAGCCGGCGAGTTCGTGTTCCATTGCCACATCCCACAACACTATGTGACGGGTATGTGGGGCTTCTGGCGTGTGTATAACACGCTGCAAGCGCCCGGTTCCCAGACCGACGTGATGAAGCCGCTCGTCGAGCTGCCTGATCGCCTCGGCAAGATCAAAACAGGCACTCCATCGGACAAGCTTGTCGGAACCACAGTGGATTGGTACGGCGGCAAGAAGTACGAGATCACCCAGGACAAAACCGATTGGAAAGCCGATCCGGTCAAGGTCTCCATCAAGGATTGGGTGGAGATGATGCTCACGCCGCAAGGGAAGCCGGGTAATAAGAACACCGAGAAAGAGCAGACCTTGGCCTACGACTCGACCGTCAACGACTGGGCATGGGACGGGCAGAAGGCCATGACTGAGCTTGAGACGACGTATGAGTGGGTGAATTACAAATCAGCAACGCCGGGCAAACGGCAGGAGATTCTCTTTGATCCGCAATCCGGCAAGATCGCCTGGCCGTGGTTGCGTCCGCATCTGGGCCGGCGCGTGCCGTTCTCTCCAAGCCACAGCGGTGCACCCTGGCTGGAGCCAATCCATCGCCGCGACGACGGCAGCAACTCCACTGAACCGCCAAAACCTGGCGAGCAGGGGCCATGGAGCCTCTGTCCGGAAGGAGCGCCGCAGAAGTACTTCAATATCCACGCGATTGCATTGCCGATCACGCTGAAAAAGGCGACGGCCAAAACGCCGGCGATCGTCGATCCGGGTGGACTGCTCTACGTGCTGCATGAAGAGGAGCAGGAAGTCCGGAAGAATCCCGCCAAACAGATGCCGCTGGTGATCCGCGGCAACGTCCAGGATTGCATCGACGTGGTGTACAAGAGCGAGTTGAAAGACGATGTGCGGCAAGGGTTCTCCAGCAAAACGAATCTGCATCCGCATATGTTCCAGTTCGACACGCAGGCCTCGGACGGTCCGATCATCGGTTTCTCGTATGAGATGTCGTTGCGCCCGTTCACGATTCTGAACGACGAGCATCCTGGCAAGGGCATGCCCGTACCGATGAATACGACGATGGAGGCCACTGCGGCCCAGGGCGTGACCAGCATCAAGGTGAAGGATGCCTCACGCTATCACGTCAAGACCGAGTTGGGTGTGGGCATGGACGAAGTCGGCCGATTCGAGTCGGCCCGGATCAGCAAGATCGAAGGCAACACGATTACGTTCGAGCGGCCGTTGAAGTATGCCCATAAGAAGGGCGAGATCGTCTCGGTGGAGTGGATCCGAGAACGGTGGTATGTGGATGCCGACTTTGGCACGACCTTCTGGCACGACCATGTGTTTGGCTTGGATGGGTGGGGTCACGGCTTCTACTCCACGTTCATCGCCGAACCGCCGCGGTCTACCTATCATGATCCGATGACCGGCAAAGAGGTCCGCAGCGGACCGGTGGCCGACATCCACACCATGGAACCGGTATCCGCGCATATCAAAGGTTCTTTCCGTGAAATCGTGACCCAGGTCATGGATTCCAATCCTCGTACGTCGGAACTCGTCACGACCGACAACCCACAGGCGAGAGTAGGGGCTGTCTCGGTGGACGGGACTCCGTCCGCAGTCTATCCGGCCCCACTCAACCTGTCGCCGTTGAAGTTTTTAAACGGCGGCGAAGCGACGACGGGTGGCGGCTACAACATGCGTGTGGAGCCCTTGTCGGTGCGGCTGGCGAATAATCCAGATCCGTCACAACTGTTCAGCAGCTTGGTCCACGGAGATCCTGAGACGCCGATGTTGCGGGCGTACCTGGGCGATCCGATCGTGGTCCGGTTGATCGAAGGATCGGCCAATGAAGTGCATTCCTGGCACATCAGCGGACACTGGTTCCCGATGGAGCGGTACAGCGCGAACTCCATCCCCAGGAGTTCACTGCACGTGGTCATCGGAGAACGGTACGATGCGGCCATTCCGGCCGCAGGAGGACCGCAACAGATGGCGGGCGACTATCCGTACTATAGCGGTCGCGCGTCCCACTTTGTGGAAGGCAGCTGGGGCCTCTTCCGGGTGCTGGACAAAGCGGATGCGACATTGAAGGCGCTGCCGGGACGGGAAGAGATTCCGCAGTCGGCGAAGTCCGTCTGCCCGGCCAGCGCGCCGGTGAAGAGCTTCAATGTCGCCGCGATCGACAAAGCGATTCGCTACAACAAGGGAACGCCCGGTGTGATGGAAGTGGACATGGAGCGGAAGATGGTGTTGGGCAATGAGAGCGGCAAGATGTACGTGCTCGAAGGCGAGAAGATCAAAGTCGCCGCGGGTAGCATTGAACCGAGTCCATTGACCCTGCACGTGAATGTGGGTGATTGCATCAAGGTCAATCTTAGAAACGACATGGCGAAGGACCGGGCAGGGTTCCATGTGGACCATGTGGCATTCGACCCCAAGGAATCGATGGGGATCAATGCCGGAAATAATCCCGGTGACCAGACAGTGGCGCCGGGGCAAAGCAGAACCTATACTTTTTTCGCCCATCCGGAGTTCGGAGAAAACGCAGCCCTGATTCAGGATTGGGGCAACGTGATTGAGAACCCGCGGAACGGACTCTTCGGCGCGATCGTCATCGGCCCGAGGGGATCGCAGTATCGCGATCCGGTGACCGGCGACGATCTGGCCCAGAAGAGTGCCTGGCGAGCCGACGTGATTGTGGATCGAAACCAGCCGGGCAATGAGGCTCGACAGAATTATCGGTCCTTTGCCCTCCTGTTCCAGGATGAAGACAACATTATCGGCACCAGCTTCATGCCCTACATCCAAAAAGTGGCAGGTGTGACGGCGGTGAACTACCGGTCCGAGCCCACCGATTACCGGATCGAAAAGGGCTGTGCCTACAGCGAAGTGCTTGTCTGCGTCAAGGCTGGCGACCAGCCGGTGACCCCGAGCATTGCGGCGCATGTGGGTGACCCGGTTGTGATTCATGTACTCGGCGCGTTTAGCGAGCAGATCCAGCTGTTCAGCGTGTCAGGCCATGAGTGGAAGCACGAGCCCTACATGAGCGGGGCGGACCTTGTGAGCACCATGGAGTTCGGTGGCACGGAGGTCATCAATGCGTGGCTGCATGGCGGGGCCGGAGGTCCGAACGGGATCCCTGGCAGCTACCTGTGGCTAAACCAGAGACCAGGGTATCTCGACGCCGGTCACTGGGGGACGCTGACGGTGCTCGACCGCGACAGTCGGGCGATCCTGCCGTTGAGCGGCCAGGTGCCGGCCACACAGCAAGCGGAGGAGCAGGGCCCGGCTCAGTCCACACCGGTATCCATGAAGGCGAACTAATCTGGATTGGATACAAGGAAACCGTGCGGGGAATCCGACGGAGTCAAATAAGGGTTTCCCCCGTTTATTTTTCCGGCAAATAGGGACGACGCAAGACTTGGGGAGAGGGACATTAGTGAAACGGTCAATCATGATGGGCCTGTGTCTTGGTGCAGTTATTCACGTGAGCACGGGAGTCGGAGTCCTTTCGCCGGCAGGCGCGTATGACACGGTTGTCGTGACTAATGGGGCAGTGCTACGGGGTACCGTGACGTTTCAAGGGACTGTACCAGAGTCCAAAGAATTCGAGTTGCGTCGATACCCGGACCGCATGTTTTGCGGCGCGCTTTCCGATGGTGACGGACATCGGTTTCTTAAGGAAGTAAATGTTGGGCAGGATGGCGGCCTCAAGGATGTAGTTGTCGTCGTGGAAGGGGTGCGGAGCGGGAAGCCGTTCAACTTTACGAATGCCCAGGTGGAAGCCAACGTCTGCCAGTTTCTTCCCTTCGTCACCGTGGTGAACGATAAGCGGCAACTGACGGTGACCAATCGGGACCCTGTGTCGCACGATATTCAGGGCTACGCTTATGATCAGGCAGGGGTGGATATTGTTCTCCATCGGCCTTCGCTGAAAGCTACCGGCACCACCGATATCGTTCATCTGGTCAAAGGGAGGAAAGTCTTCACCATGCAGTGTGGCATGCATCCCTACATGCAGAATTGGGGATATGCGATCGACAACCCGTATTATGCCATTACAGACTCGAACGGCTCATTTTCAATCAATGATCTTCCTCCCGGCGCCTACCGCTTGAAAGCCTGGCATCCGATTCTTGGCCTCCAGGAATGGGAGTTGAGGGTCGAGCCGAGTCATACCACCACGCTCAATGTGCGATTCGATGTGAAGTGAGCGATGGCTCACGGGAATATTCCAAACCATCTTCCTTTTCGGCACCGCACTTCCTCTTGCCGGAGAAGATCTTTCCAGATCGCTCCGTCAAATGAGACGCGCGAGACGAGCAGCCCTCGCCCCAGCGATGAATCATGGGGGCTAACGAATTGGATGGATGCAGAAAAAGTCTGGTTCGATGTGGCAAAAACTTTGGGGGACATTGAATCGTTCAAACCGCACTGAGGAGCCTTATCCGCTTGACGCAAAATGCCCCACCGAAGCTGCCGTTCTGTTGCGAAATAGGCCAGATTAGCACCTCGGAACGGATTCCTATCTAGATTTCAAGGGGTCCGTGTCTTGCACAATGGAAGCCTGTGTTGTAGGCAAGTCTGTAGTCGTCACGATCGAGCGGCGCCATCAAGGGCTTTTGGTCTATCTTCAAGCGTGGCGTCGTAAGTACGTTTCAGAAGATCAGCAAGAAGCATCTGCCACTCTCCGTGGTGGAATTTGAGCTCCGATACAACAACCACATGAACAAAGACATATTTGTGGGCCGCTATAGCACGATGCTGAGGTGTGCAAAGAAGCGTCCACCGAGCAGAAATAACACGTAGCGTTCTAAGAGAAGCAACTATGTCATTCATTCTCCTAATTGTTGTGACACCAGACATAACAGATACTCCTGCTATGGGTGCCTGGGGCGTTTTTCGATCCCTTGCAAACCTGGACGTACTAAAAGAATCGGCAGGAGTCTTTTGCATAAATTATACTGCATGGATATTCGAGACAAGAACGGCTCTTCAGGTATTCTCTGAAGTGACTTCGTTAGCGATTGAGAAAGGTATTCAATTCTATGTTCTCCAATTAGGGCCCGAATCGCTTCTATCTCCTTGCCCAAAATCAGCGAAGTTGGAAGAGTTTCTCGCGTCCTATCGCAAGCTTCCATCGTGAGTTTTGGCGGTCCATCGTCTTGTTACTCGAGGCGTAACTTGGCCGTGATCACTTCTCCCTGTGGACTACTCGCCGTCACGATAAGATCGTAGCTGCAGGATGGAATGATGTGGGCCACGCCAGTACAATAGGACAAACTGTAACTGTTTATGCTTCCGCTCTTCCGGCTTTTCAGGCAAACACATTAGGCACACCTCCGAACACCGCATGAGAAAAATCATATTGCCTGTGTGGAGTGAGGACAAAGGCAAGGGGAACAAGGATGAATCGAAAGAGACCGTTGAAATGGCGGCAACGGCCAAGGTGACGATCGACCAGGCGATCAAAACGGCTTTGGGGAAAGTGGCAGGCAAGGTGGTCGAAGCTGAGTTGGAGAAGAAACACGAGAAACCCGTGTGGGAAGTCGAGGTCGTCACGGAAGAGAACAAAGTGATGGAGATTCACATCGATGCGGAGTCGGGAGCCGTGCTCGCGGTGGAAGAGGAAACGCATGAGACAACATGAAGTCCGAACACAAGCGGGAACGCAAAGACCAGCACAAGCCCTGACCGAACCAGGCGGTCAGCAGAACCACCAGAAGGGGATGGGTGTGGTAGCGTGTGCCACCCGTGGTGGCAGGATTTGGTGATCGAGTCTGAGAGCTTCTTGATCATTGTCTGCTACCCCCTCCGCTTTGGTTCGCGCTTTCAATGAAGATCACACCGTCTATCACCAAGCACGGTACGCAGGCACCAGTCGTGCCCTGGTATACGTTTTCGTCTGAACTTTGCGCCACAAGACTGAACACCCATCCCGAGAGAGGTCTATCTGACGAGAATGTTCAAGGACGCTTTGCCGTGGAGGGCCCCAACGAACTACCGGAAGCTCAACCCCCCTCCCTCCTGAGACTTTTTCTCTCCCAGTTCACGAATGTCATTGTCTGGGTATTGATTGGGGCGGCGATCATATCCGGGCTCTTGGAAGACTGGCTCGATGCTGCGGCGATCTTGGTCATCGTGATTCTTAATGGTGTACTCGGCTTCGTGCAAGAGTTCCGGGCTGAGCGGTCTTTGGCCGCGCTCCGAAAGATGTCGGTGGCGACGGCGCGAGTAATCCGTGCCGGCATTCTTCGGTCTATCCCCGCGCGCGAATTGGTGCCGGGAGATGTCATTCTCCTGGAAGGCGGAGACCGTATACCTGCCGATGCGCGGCTCATCTGTGCGACGAATTTCCAGTCTCAAGAAGCCTCGCTTACAGGCGAATCAACACCGGTTCAGAAAGCGTCGACCGTCCTCGACAAGCCCGACGTGTCCTTGGCCGACCGGACCAACATGGCATTCATGGGCACCATTGCGGTCTCAGGTAAGGCCCGCGCAATAGTCGTCGCGACGGCGCTCAGAACGGAACTGGGCCGGATCGCCTCGATGATTCAGAAGGAGTCGGAGGCTGAACGGGCAGAAACCCCGCTGCAACGCCGGCTCGAACAATTCGGCTATACCCTCTTGTGGCTGGCGCTAGCTGTGGTCACCGTCGTGTTCGTCTTGGGCTATCTGCGCGGCGAGCCGTTGGTGGCGATGTTCATGACGTCGGTGAGTCTCGCTGTGGCGGCCGTGCCGGAAGGTCTTCCCACCGTGGTGACGATTACATTGGCGCTGGGGGTGACCCGCATGGTGAAGCGGCATGCGCTGATTCGCAAATTACCCGCTGTTGAAACGCTCGGATCGGCAACAGTTATCTGCACAGACAAAACCGGCACTCTCACTAAGAACGAAATGACGGTGACGAGGCTGTTCGCCGGAGGCCGGATGTTCGAGGTCACGGGCGAAGGCTATGAGCCGGTCGGGCAAATTAGTGAGGTGTCAGGGGTGAGGGGTGCGGTGATTGCTCCTGACGCCGTACGACCTATCCTTCACCTCTCAGATCTTCCGCCAGCCCTGTGCGAACTCCTGACGGCTGCCGTGCTGTGCAACGGGGCGACGTTACGAGAGGAGAATGGAACGTGGCAGGCGATTGGCGACCCGACGGAAGGCGCCCTGCTCGTCGCGGCGGCAAAGGTTGGAGTGTCGAAGGAAGGCCTGGAGGACACCGCGCCATTCGAAGCAGAAATTCCCTTTGATGCTGAACGGAAAATGATGACGGTCATCCGCCGTACGGCGGACGGGAACATGGCCTATGTGAAAGGGGCGCCAGATGTCTTGCTTTCCCGTTGCACGCATCGTCTGGCCTTCGACGGTCTCATCGAGCCCATAAACGATCAACAACAGCAGATCATCGGCGAAACCAACGTGTTCCTGGCACAGCAGACTCTTCGCGTGCTTGCGGTGGCGCATCGGCGCCTCGACACCTCTGGTATGAATCTATCGACCGAGGCGGTAGAGAAGGATCTCGTGTTTCTCGGCCTGTGTGCTATGAGGGATCCGTTGCGGCCAGAAGCCGTGGAGGCCGTTCGTCTCTGCCGTGAAGCCGGCATCAATACCGTGATGATTACCGGGGATCACAAAGAGACGGCCCTCGCCATTGCTAGGGACTTGGGTTTGCATGACGCTGACGGCTCGGCACTGACAGGCCACGAGATCAACAATCTCACTGAAGCACAACTGGTCCAGCGTGTGAAACATATCGCTGTCTATGCCAGGGTCTCGGCGGAACACAAACTGCGAATCATCCAAGCCTGGAAGCGTCAAGGGGCGATCGTGGCCATGACAGGCGACGGCGTGAACGATGCGCCTGCGATTAAGGCAGCGGATATCGGCATCGCGATGGGGATCACCGGAACCGATGTGACAAAAGAAGCCGCCGACATGGTGGTGACGGATGACCACTTTGCCTCAATCGCGGCGGCGGTGGAAGAAGGCCGGGGGATCTTCGATAACATTCGGAAGACCGTTCATTTCCTCCTGTCGTGCAACCTGAGCGAAGTGCTGGTCATGCTGTTTGCGGCGTTGCTGGGCCTTCCCTTGCCGCTCCTGCCGATTCAGATTCTCTGGATGAATCTCGTGACGGACGGCATTCCGGCCTTGGCGCTGGCGGTCGATCCCAAGGCGCCCGATCTGATGACGCGTCCGCCTCGCCGGCCGGAGGCTCGCCTGCTGGACGGCGGACGATTACTAGCGATCGGCGGAGAAGGGTTGATGCTGGGGGTGATCGCGTTAGGAGCGTTCAGCTATAGCCTCTATGGGTTGCATCAAGAGCTCGATCAGGCGAGGACGGTGGCCTTTACGGTGTTGGTGGTGGCTCAACTAGTGCATGTCTTTAACTGCCGGAGCGAACGGCTATCGCTCTTCCAGCTAGGCGTGGGGACGAATCGTGTGCTGGTGTGGGCGTTCCTTCTCTCGCTTGTTGTGCAGGTGGCGGTGCTCACCGTCCCAGCGGTCGCGACGATCTTCAAGGTTGTCCCGCTGCCGATCGAAAATTGGGCATTAATGGGGGGGATGGGAGTGTTACCATTCCTCCTGATGGAACTGGTGAAGGCTCTGCGACGACGATGAAGAAGGTGTTAGCGATCAATAGTGGAAGTTCATCCTTGAAGTTCAAGGTCGTTGAGTTCGACGAATCTCCGAGGACAGCCGCCCGCTTCACCGCGAGCAGTCGGTACGAAGGATTCATAGAAGACATCGGGCCAGCGGCGAAGATGACACTCCGTCCCGCTGGAAAAACGGCGGTCCAGACGACAGGCCCTGTCTCGACTCATGCTGAGGCGGTCCGGCGCATGATGCAGATGTTGGAGGAATCGAACCGCCTTGAGGGACAAGATCTCCGGATTGACGCGGTTGGGCACCGAGTGGTGCATGGAGGGGAGCAATTTCGAGAGCCGGTTGTGATCAACGACGACGTGGTGGCCGCACTCGATCGTCTGACCGAATTCGCACCGCTGCACAATCCAGGATCGATCGCCGGGATTGAGGGCGCGCGTGCTGTGATGGGATCGCACATTCCGATGGTCGCCGTGTTCGATACGGCCTTTCACCGCTTGATCCCGCCTCGGGCAGCCACCTATGCCATCGATCTCGATCTGGCCCGCAAGCACGGCATCCATCGCTACGGATTTCACGGCATTGCCCATGCGTCGTTGGCCGGCACCTGTGCGGCAGCGGTCAACCGACCGCTCGCCCAACTTCGACTCATCACGCTGCAACTCGGCAATGGCTGCTCCGCGACAGCAATCGATGGAGGACGCTCGGTGGATACGTCGATGGGTTTTACCCCGCTCGAAGGTCTGATGATGGGAACCCGATCGGGCGACCTGGATCCAGCAGTCATCGGGCATCTTGTTCGGAGGGAAGGTCTGTCGGTCGATGAGGTCGATCGTCTCTTAAATGAGCGTTCAGGTCTTCTGGGAGTATCGGGTCTGTCGCGCGACATGCGTGAACTCCTGAGCGCAGCGCAAGGCAATCCGGATTCACGCGCTGCGCTGGCGTTGGACATGTTTTGTTATCGCGTGCGCAAATACATCGGCGCATACCTGGCCGTGCTGGGAGGGGCTGATGCGCTCGTCTTCGGCGGTGGTATCGGTGAGCGATCTGCGGTCATCCGTGCGCGGATCTGCGAGGGGATGGACTGGTGCGGGCTTCGTCTCGATCCTATGCGCAATGAGGCGGCGAGGGGGATCGCTCCCGGCGACGCGATAAAGATCAGCGAAGATGGGGCACGGTTGGTGTGTTACGTGGCGGGAGGTGATGAAGGGATGGAGATCGCTCGCGCCACGTTCGAATGTATACTAAACAGTCCGTCCAACAATCCGTGAGACGTGAATCCTTACATGTGAAAGGTTTTTGAAGAAAAGCATTCGGCAGCCTCCATGTTTTACCTTTCACGTTCTTACCTTTTACGATTCTGCCTGGAGGAGAAACGCCCATGAAGAAGTCTATGTTAGTCAAAAACGAATTGACGTTGATCGATGCCTATTGGCGGGCGGCTAATTACTTGTCCATTGGGCAGATTTATCTTTATGACAATCCCTTGCTGAAGAAGCCGCTGACGCGTGCCCACATCAAGCCGAGGCTGCTTGGTCATTGGGGCACGACGCCGGGATTGAACTTCATCTACGTGCATTTGAACCGTGTCATCACGGCGCATCATCTCAATATGATCTATATCGCCGGGCCCGGCCATGGCGGACCTGGAATTGTGGCGAACGCCTATCTCGAAGGCACCTACACCGAAGTCTATCCGACCGTCTCGCAGGACGAACGAGGCCTGAAACGGCTCTTCAAACAATTTTCCTTCCCAGGCGGCATTCCCAGTCACGTGGCTCCGGAAACTCCGGGCTCGATTCACGAAGGCGGTGAATTGGGGTATTCACTCTCGCATGCGTACGGGGCGGTATTCGACAATCCCGATCTGATCGCGGCCTGCGTGGTCGGCGATGGTGAAGCAGAAACCGGTCCGCTCGCGACGAGTTGGCATTCCAATAAATTTCTCAACCCTGTCACCGACGGCGTCGTCCTCCCTATTCTCCATCTGAACGGCTACAAGATTGCGAGTCCCACGGTCCTCGCCCGTATTAGTCACGACGAGCTGGATCACCTTTTCCGAGGCTACGGCTACATTCCCTATTTCGTCGAAGGCCACGATCCCCAGAAGATGCATCGGCTCATGGCCGTAACACTCGATGCCGTGATCCGGGATATTCACCGTATCAAAGCCGCGGCACGCCGGATCGGCGCAAAGGAGCGGCCACGCTGGCCCATGATTGTGCTCCGAACACCCAAGGGCTGGACCTGTCCGAAGCAGATTGATGGTAAGCGGACAGAAGATTACTGGCGCTCTCACCAGGTCCCCATGGGCGATATGGACAAACCGGCGCATATCAAGATCCTCGAACAGTGGATGAAGAGTTACAAGCCTGGGGAGTTGTTTACCAAGACGGGAGGATTCAAGCCTGCATTGGCCGAATTGGCACCGAAGGGAGCGCGCCGCATGAGTGCGAATCCCCACGCGAACGGCGGCCTCCTTCTCAGAGACTTGCGCCTGCCTGATTTCCGCGATTATGCCGTCAAGGTCACGAAACCAGGTGCTATTGACGTCGAGTCTACCCGCCTCATGGGGACATTCCTGCGAGATACGATGACGCTGAATATGGAGAGCCGGAACTTCCGCCTCTTCAGCCCCGACGAGAACAATTCAAACCGCTGGCAGGATGTGTTGGAGGTGACCAACCGCGCATGGATGGCGGATCGCGATCCCTACGACGACCACCTCGCGCCGGACGGCCGGGTGATGGAGATGCTCAGTGAGCACCAGTGCCAGGGCTGGCTGGAAGGGTATCTTTTGACCGGTCGGCACGGGTTCTTCTCCTGCTATGAGGCGTTCATTCACATCATCGACTCGATGTTCAATCAACATGCCAAATGGCTGAAGGTCTGCGGCCACATCCCCTGGCGGAGACCGATCGCTTCGCTGAATTATCTGCTGAGTTCGCATGTGTGGCGGCAGGATCACAATGGATTCAGTCATCAAGATCCCGGCTTCATCGACCACGTCGTCAATAAGAAGGCCAAGGTGATACGGGTCTTTCTCCCACCCGATGCGAACACCCTCCTATCCGTCACCGATCATTGCTTGCGTAGCCGCAACTACGTGAACGTCATCGTGGCGGGTAAGCAGTCCGCGCCTCAGTGGCTCAGCATGGACGAGGCGCTCAAGCACTGCGCCGCTGGCATCGGCATCTGGGAATGGGCGAGCAACGATAGAAACAGCGAGCCGGATGTTGTGATGGCATGCTGCGGCGATGTGCCCACGCTGGAAACGCTGGCGGCCGTGTCGTTGATGCGAACCTATCTGCCCGATGTCAAGGTACGCGTGGTCAACGTCCTGGATCTCATGAAGCTGCAACCGCCCAGCGAGCATCCGAATGGATTGCCCGACAAGGACTTCGATGCGCTATTCACGACGGACAAGCCGATCATCTTTGCGTTTCATGGCTACCCCTGGTTGATCCACCGATTGACCTACCGGCGGACGAATCATAAGAACCTGCATGTGCGCGGGTACAAAGAAGAAGGGACGACCTCAACCCCGTTCGATATGGTGGTGATGAACGATCTCGATCGCTTTCATTTGGTTGCCGACGTTATCGATCGAATCCCCCTGCATGGATCCCGCGCGGACTATGCCAAACAGGCACTCCGCGACAAGCGCTTTGAGCACAAACAATACATCGCCCAATATGGCCAAGATATGCCGGAAATCCGCAACTGGCGATGGAGTGGAACAATCTAAGTTCATTCTTGATGTCAGTGATGCGTGCGCTCAATAGACCAAATAGCTGACGGGATGCAGAATCCTGTCGGCTGTCGCTATGTTCTGTGGCGCCATGCGTCACCGAGGAGACCTGAGCGGGAGTTTCTCCATCACTTAATGTGCGTTCTTGGTCTAATTCTAGTCTCGCTCCTCACTGATTTGGTTGTACGAATGCGTAATACCGCTCGTTTCTACCTGGCTGGCATAAGACTCGCAAAGGTTCATCAGACGTTAAACCAAAGGGCCTTTCTAGGGAGGCAATGGGATGAGAGTTGTACTGGTCGGAATTGCGCTGTTGGCGTTTGCCGGAGGCGCAAGCTTAAAGGATTTGAATGTGTCTCAGCCGGAGCGTGATGCGGTCAGCGGCAGAGTCATCTATTCGACGACCTGTATCCGCTGTCATGGGGTCGAGGGGAAGGGAAATGGGCAGATGAAGTTTACTCCTCCGGTCGCTGACCTCACGTCTCCGGCGGTGCAAGAAAAGCTGGACGCGAGGCTATTTAAGAGCGTGCATGATGGCAAGTCGAATACCGCAATGGGGGCTTGGCGAGAAGCACTCACAGACGATGAGATTTGGGATGTGCTCGCCTATGTGAGAACCCTGGCTCCTGAACAAGCCGGCGGCATGGGCAGCGGGCTTCGATGAGATCGACGTTCTGCCGGATCGCGTTAGGGTTGTGGGTCGTGACGATTGTGGTTCTCGGCTGGTTCTTCGTGAGGGGATGGACGACGCAGGGCACAGATGGACGGATTCAAATCGTGTTGGCGCAGTCAGAGCGAGACCTGATTTTGGGCGAGATGAGGATGCTCCTGAAGGCGGCTCATACCGTGGTCACTGGCTTGGCGGGTCAGGATCAGGAGGTAAATCGAGCGCAGATTGAACAGGCGGTTCGCTCGGCTGGAATGGATATGGCTGCGGACGTGAATCCGGCGCTCATGGCAAAGCTGCCGCTTCCGTTCAAGCAGATGGGCATGTCGATCCACAAGGACATGGATGCCCTCGCGGATGCGATTGTCCAGAAAGCGACCCCTCAACAAATTCTCCAACGGCTGTCGAACATGACGGCCCGTTGCACAGGATGCCATGACATGTATCGATTCGCGCCGGACCGTAATCCGTAAGGCGTCAGACATAAGGTGTGGAGACGACGATAAAATGAACAAACCATGAATCGTAGGCCATAGCGAGTCTCCCCTTACCAGCCGTGAACGATATAGGGCCAGGACGTGAGAGGGTGCCTCGTCACCACAGTCTTCGAAGTCTGCTCTGGATAACGGCCTGGTTGAAATTGAGAGGGGCAGGAGAATGCACGCAGAACAAAGACAAGCCTACTACAGGGAGATGCATGCTGCAGCCGAGCACTACGATGGCAATAGCCTGGACAAGGCTTTCTATCACTTAGAGCGCGCGCATATCTTGGGCCAATCGTTCACATTCGCTCATGCGAATGCGCACTGGTGGATGCTGAAAGTGGGCTGGAAACGCCGAGACTCAATAGAGGTGAGAGGCCAATTTGTAAGGATTATTGGGGCGCTGTTATTTTCACGAATTTGGGTGCCGATCGGGAATACCGGTGGTGCGCATGTTCATCCTTTTAGACCCATGCCCATACCGGAAGAGTTTCAGGCATTATTGAAAAAACGTTAGAAGCCGATGAGAAAATCCGACACGACACGACACCACACGCTAGTTGTGTTTTGTCCTAGGGATTGCAGGCGAAGTCCCGTTCACAGGGGGGTGCTCGGAAATCGCTTTACTGAGCCTCAAGTGAGCCTAATAGGCTGAGGTTGAATGAACGGAACTTCGATTGATATCTCGTGACCTCAATCTTCTCCTGTGGCATCTCGCAACAATTATACAGCCAGCGGTGTGGCGTTAAGCTCCAGATCGATCGATGTTCATGGCTCATCGCCTGATTTGATAGGGGTCAAACTCTAAGCTGATGAGCTCTGTTTGTGGCACGGTCTTGGCACTAGCGAGAGGCATGAATCAGCTGTTGTTGGCACTCCTCATGATCGCTGTGCTCCTGAGCTGTTCGAGCGAGAGTGCGCGGATCAAGCCCGAAGCTCTTGGGGAGGCTAAGTATGCAGACACCCCCGCGATAGAATTTGCCCCGCCCTCCCCGGAACTCATTCCCGGGAATCAACTGGGTGAACAAATCCGGCTTGGGTATGAGATTGTCGTCAACACACAGGAGTATGCCCGACCCTATGTCGGGAATCGCCTCAATTGCACCAACTGTCACCTCGACGGGGGACTCAATCCGAACGCGGCGTCCTTCGTCGGTCTTGCCGCAGTCTATCCTGAATATCGGACGCGCAACGCGAGGATGAACACGCTCGCCGATCGCGTCAACGAGTGTTTTGAACGGAGCCTCAATGGGAGAGCGCTCCCGCCGAACAGTTCGAAGCTGCGGGCCGTCGTGGCCTATATCACCTGGCTCTCGCATGGAGTACCAAATGGCGCGACGTTACCCTGGCGAGGTCTTCAGCGCATACAGTCACGGCGCCCCAGCGATTCAGACAACGGGAAGAAAGTGTTTGTGAGCAAATGTGCCTTCTGTCATGGCTCAGACGGCCTGGGGACGATGGCGGCGCCGCCGATTTGGGGCCCGCAGTCCTACAACATTGCCGCGGGTATGGCTCGGGTGAGTACCGCCGCTGCCTTTATCAAAGCGAATATGCCGCGTGGCTGGGGCTGGACCCTCTCGGATGATGACGCCTTTGACGTAGCGGCATATGTGAATGCCCAACCGAGACCGGATTTTCCCGGTAAAGCGAATGATTGGCCGAAAGGCGGCAAGCCGGCAGATTCGCCTTACTAGGTGTGCGACGTGAACGGGTAAATGTAAATCGTGAAACGTGAGCGACACATGACGAGTGACGCAACGCATGTCATTCCCGTGATCCCGTGGTGGGCTGGTGGGATCGGAATCGGGCTGGTCCTGATCGTAGCCGTTCCCTTGGTTCAGCCCATCGGGGTGTCAGCGCAGATGTCGTCTTGGACGGGGTGCTCCTGCACCATGTGCTTCCAGACATGGCAGCGAAGAGTCCTTACCTGGCTAAGACCGCGCAAGGATGGACTCTGGCCACTTATGAGTTCTTCTTTGTGATGGGGATACCGCTCGGAGCATTGGTATCAGCGATGGCCACGGCTCGATTCACCACTCGATTTGTGCCTGCCGAATGGGGAAAACGATTCGGCTCGAATCCTGGTAAGCGGTTGGCCTGGTCGTTCGTCGGGGGATTTCTCCTCCTCTTTGGGGCCCGTTTCGGTGGCGGCTGTACCTCCGGGCATATGATCAGCGGGATGTCTCAATTGGCCATCAGCTCCTTTGTCTTTTCGTCCGCCATCTTCATCAGCGGGATTATCACGGCGCGCCTGCTCTTTCGGGACTGGAGGACACAATGTTGACTCTCGCGTTGGGGCTAGTGCTAGGGGCGGCCTTTGGCTCGTTACTTCAGCTCTCCGGTGCGTTGAGTCATACAAAAATTGTCAACGCGCTACGGCTGAAAGATCTGACCGTCATTAAGTTGATTCTGATGGCCACCGGTATTGGGCTCATGGGGGTGTATCTGTTGGATCTGTTCGGTCTCGCCAATATGAAGGTGAAAGATCTGTATCTGCTAGGAGTCATGATCGCTGGCCTGATCTTCGGGGTAGGATTTGCGCTCTCGGGCTATTGCCCAGGTATGGCACTCGTCGCCTGCGCAGAAGGAAAGCCGGATGCCTGGATGACCGTGATGGGAGGATTATGCGGAGCGTTCGTTTTTGCCTTCATGTTTCCTGTTGTCGAAGAGTTGTTGCTGACCGTCGGGCAATATGGTCCTGTGACGATTCCAGGATTACTTGACACTCACGGCATCTGGATTGCGATGCCCCTGGGAATCGTCTGTATCTGGTGTGCGATGCGATTGCCTAAATTGGGGGGATGTGATGAACCTCACCGTGGCCTACCATGGGGGAACTCGCCATGACATCACGAGCGGCAAGCATCGGATCATAACCGATCAGCCGGTCGAAGATGGCGGGCAGGACGCCGGCATGAGTCCAGTGGAACTCTTCGTCGGCTCACTCGCTGGTTGTGTCAGTTATTTCGTGGGTCGCTACTGCGACCGCCATCAGATCTCGACCAAAGGGTTGAGCGTGGAGGCCGAGTGGTCCATGGCGGAACAGCCGCATCGGGTGGGTCAGATCACACTGGCGATTCACTTGCCGCATCGCATCTCGGCCGAACAAAGCGAACGGCTTCTCAAAGTGGCACATGGTTGCACCGTGCACCAATCCCTCGCGGAACCTGCCGGCGTGGCGATCGAACTCAATTTCCATCACCCATAGGGAGCAGCGACATGAATATGCGAAGTCGGGTGGTCATTGGAAGCGCACTACTCGTGGTGATGGGTCTGATGTCGTTTCCACAACATGTGTTGGCAAGCGATCAGTCGCGAGCAAAGGAGATCATTCAGCAGACCTGTGTGCAATGTCATCGGCTGGAAGGTCAGGCCGACTCTCGATTCAATCTCAAGGCACCCGACCTGATCTGGGCCGGCAGCAAGTATCAGCGGTCCTGGTTGGTCCGGTGGCTCACGGGGAAAGAAGCGCCGTTGTATGTCAAGGGCTATCGATGGGATTTGACGGAGGTTCCGTCCAAGCATCCGATGGTGACTGAGTCAGAGGCCAATGCCATTGCCGACTATGTTGCTGAGCACAACAAGGATTCGCGCGTGAAGGTCGGCGCGTTCGACCTCTCGAAGGTGACGAAATTTGAGGCCGCGTTCGGCGGGATAGCCTACAAGGCACATGCCTGCCTCGGCTGCCACGTGATCGAAGAACACGGTAAGCTCATTGGCGGTCCGCAGAGCGCATCGCTTGTGACCGCAGGGCAACGCTACGACCAAGATTGGTTGTTCCGCTTTGGGCTGAATCCACAGGATTTCGTGCCGCATAGCGGTGAGTTTCTGGCTGACGCGACGGAGCCGCAGCTTCGCGCGGTGATCGGATTCTTAATGGTGCAGGGGGTGCCAGACTTTAAGTATTACGAACCCTGGGCGAGCCCGGAGTTCGGGACGGCCAGCGTGGATCGTGGAAAGGTGATTTACAAAGAATATTGTTCGCAATGCCACGGTGCCACGGGCAAAGGTGACGGACCGGCAGTGTCCGGCCTGAACCCGAAGCCGGCGATTCACGCCAGTATTCCATTCGAAAAGCTCCCGACTGAGTATCTCTACAACGTCATCAACCATGGCGGTGCGGCGATGGGGAAATCGCCGAATATGCCGTATTGGAATTTGACGATCGGTCAGCAGGGCGTCGCCGATGTGATCGCCTACTTGAGAGCGACGTTTAAGGGAGTGCCCGACATGGCCGTAACTCCGAGCGGAGGGTGTGTGCAGCCGCGCAAGACGGCACATGCGCCGGAGGAATACATATCCAGGGCGAGTCCGCTTCCTACCTCAGCCGGAGCCATTCAGGCAGGGAAAACACTCTATTTGAAAACAGCCCAACCTGTTGCCTGTGCCATGTGCCACGGTGAGCAAGGTGATGGGAAGGGAATCATGGGGGCGGCCTTGGTGCCACCGCCGCGCAACTTTACATGCGGATCCATGATGAAAGACATTCCCGATGGCCAACTGTTCTGGATCATCAAGAACGGCTCGCCGGAAACAGGAATGATGTCGTTCAGCGGATTAGCGGATGAGCAGGTATGGCAATTGATTCAGTACATCCGGTCGCTGGCGAAGTAAGGAGGGATATGAACGACGCGAGGAAAGGACTGCACCATGCCGACACCGCAGCCGGGTGTGCTCCCCGCTGGGGGCTCCCATGTCTATTTTCTGATATTTACGGTTGACGACGGTGCGGACTCCGCAGCTCTGAGCAAGGCCATTCGAGATGTGCTGCCGTCGGCGGGGGCTCTGGCCAAGACAATGCCAAGGGCCAGGCTTCTCTGTACGCTCGGCATCGGGTCACACATGTGGGATCGGCTCTCGCCCATGCGGCGTCCTGCCGGGCTCCGGCCATTCCTCTCCATCCGTGCCGATGGGCGAGCCGCTCCGGCGACAGGAGGAGACATGTTCCTGCAAATGACCTCCGACCGTCATGATTTGAATCTCGATGTCGCCATGGAACTCGTACGGCGACTCCGGCCGTTGGCGACGATGACTGAAGAGGTTCATGGGTTCCGGTATCGAGACTCACAGGACTTGACCGGGTTCATCGACGGAGCTGAGAATCCCCAAGGAAAGGCGAGGGCCGCCGCCGCCTTAATCGGGGCAGAGGATCGACCATTTGCGGGCGGCAGCTATGTCGCAGTCCAGCGTTATATTCATGATCTCGAAGGATGGAGGCGGTTGCGCGACCGGGAGCAGGAACAGATCATCGGAAGGACGAAGCGGGGAAACATCGAATTGTCTACATCGCAAAAGCCCGAGACGGCACACATTAGCCGTGTCGTGATCGAGCGAGACGGCGAAGAGTTGAAGATCCTCAGGCAGAGCTATCCGTGGGGAACGGTTCGAGAAGCAGGGCTCTATTTCGTCGCCTACACGAAGTCCCTGATGTCTTCGATGTAATGTTGGCCCGGATGATGGGGATGACGGGCGACGGGCTGCACGATCGCCTGATGGAATTCAGTCGAGCCGTCACTGGCGCAACATTCTTCGTACCTTCGTTGGAAACGATGGCGTCTTTGAAGTCATGACGGCGGCGACGAAGGAGCTGTACACCGTAGCGACATTTAGTATCTTCGGTAGCCGAGCATCAAGGGCAGGCCTGACTACATCAAGGTTCTCGCCAATCACACCGTGATGTTTTGATGCTGTATCAAAGGGAGGAACTTCTGTATGGCAGTTGATGGTGAATCAACCGGAGGGTCAAAAGGCCGAGCGGGTCGGCGGGATGGGGCGGACATCAATGAGCGTGTGGGGCAGTGGGACGTGTCGATGTCAACGAGTTAGAGACCATTCCAACGATGGTGCCGCGGGAAGGCGACGGCTATCGATTGCGGGTCAGTGGATCTGTCGGACAGACGCTGGGACGTATCGGCGAATTGGGCCGCCTCTTGACCGACGATGATCTTCGCCGGATCAATACGAGGAAAGGACTTATTCAGCTGCTCGATAATAAAGCCGTCGATCTCGAAGACGTGCGCAAGACGTTACTGTACGAACAAGAGTTGCGGCAATTGCAAGTTGAACTCGTCAGGCTACAACGGTGGGTCCAGAACAACGGTGAACGGATTGCGATTCTAGTCGAAGGGCGCGATGCAGCCGGAAAAGGCGGCACGATTCGTCGGTTCACCGAACATCTGAACCCTCGCGCCATGCGGGTGGTTGCGCTGCCCAAACCATCGGATGAAGAACGAGGACAGTGGTACTTTCAGCGCTATATCCGCCAGCTGCCCAACAAGGGTGAGATCGTGTTTTTCGACCGCAGCTGGTACAACCGCGCGGTGGTCGAACCGGTGATGGGCTTCTGCACCAAGAAGGAACATCAACGGTTTCTGCAGCAGGTTCCGGAATTCGAGCATATGCTCTACGAAGATGGTGTGATCATCATCAAGTTGTGGTTCTCGATCTCGAAGGGAGAGCAGGCGAAACGATTCGAAGCACGCCGGCTGAATCCGCTCAAGCAATGGAAGTTGAGCCCGGTCGATGAGAAAGCGCAAGAATTGTGGGATTCTTATACCCGCTATAAGGAAGAAATGTTCAGCAAGACGCACACGACGTTCAGCCCCTGGATTATCGTCAAAGCCAACGACAAGCAAGCGGCGCGCTTGGAAAGTCTTCGGTATGTGTCGAATTTGTTGCCGTACAACGGCAAGGACGAAGCCCCGATCCGTCTGGCACCGGACCCCAACGTGATCGCCCGATTCCACCGTAAGATGGCGGTGCTGGATTTATAACAGACGCCGACCATCGGGCCGCTGCTCGACAAGGGTGTG
>CBDDRW010000001.1:0-26559 GCA_965233175.1 uncultured bacterium | reverse complement strand
CCAATCTCTCCCTGAACCCGGCGCGCAGCACCGCCACCGCGGTGTTTGCCGAGGGCTGGGCGCTGCAACAACTCTGGCTTTTCTGGGTGGCGCCGATCCTGGGCGGGGCCCTCGCCGGCGTGGTCTATCCCTTTCTGGCCGGGCCACCGGCGAGCAGCCCCTCGCCCCGCACAGGCAAGGCGGCACGGTAGAGTCGCTAGGGCAGGGGCGGCACGTCTTGGGCACAGCGAAACCCGACGTTCGGCGCATGCTCCGTGGGATCGCTCTTGGTGCGAAATGAGACGCGGAGCCGGTAAGGATTATTGAGATAGGACCCGCCACGTTGTACCTTCACGGTGCCCTCGACCGGACCCCGAGGATCGATAGAGGGATTGGGCGTGTAGATGGTTTCGTCGTACCAGTCGGCCACCCATTCATAGAGATTGCCAGCCAGGTCATGGATGCCATAGGGGCTCCGCCCCGAGTCCCGATTGCCAATCGGTGAGACCGTCTCAGCCCCTTCTTTCAATCCAAAGACCGCTTGCGTGGGCGTTGGAGGCTCGTTGCCCCACGGATAGATACGACCATCCGTTCCTCGTGCCGCCTTCTCCCACTCGGCCTCGGTCGGTAACCGTTTCCCTGCCCACAGACAATAGCCCGTCGCCTCCAGCCAGTTCACCCAACGCACCGGCTGTTCCGCATGGATGACGGGCGTCTCTTGATCCGAAAAACCCCACGGCGGTTCGCTCTGAATCGCCGCGACAAATTTCGCAAACCGCCCATTCGTCACTTCGAACGTATCCAGATAAAAACTGTCGAGAAAAACACGATGGACCGGCTGTTCGTCGTCATCGCCCTGCTCACTCCCCATCGTGAATTCCCCGGCAGGCACAAGTACCATTGAGGCGCCGTCTTTTCCTGTCAACATAGCCGGGGGATGAGGCATTGCCGTTGCCTTCGTGATCGAATTTCCGTTTACTGAAGATCGCGCCCTCTCCGACGACTTTGTGTCTCTTCCTGTAGAGCGAGGTTTGACGGGTGCAGGGTCCGGCTTCACGGGAGCTGATTCAGGCTTGACGGGAATCGACTCAACTGCGGGCGGGGTAGACTCATTCGCTATAGCTTGGCCATCGACCATGGACAGCGCCAATAGACCAATTACCATTACGGGAAGCATTCGTCGAGTCCACATGTGGGCATGACTCCAAGTTCAACGTGAGTGAGAGGGGGTCTATCCGACCACGCATGGCAACCCTCTCAGCGTACCGAAAAAGAGAGCGACAAATCTAGGGGGAGGTGGGACGATTGAGCTTGACCTATATGCTCATTGGAGGTGTTTATCCGGCGGCATCAAGGAAGAGAGGCTTCGCCTGATGAGCCGCCGGTACGCACGCGCATATTGAGATTTACTGGTATTTTATCCCGTCACCCGGAACCATCATATGGCTCCGGGTCGAGCGAGCTCTGTATGGTGGAGGCGCCGGGAGTTGAACCCGGGTCCGAAGACCTTCAGCGCAACGGATCTACATGTGTAGCCGATCGTTTTAGTTTCGCAGCCACCCACGCCCATCGGCTGGCTTAGACTGGCCACTAGCCCAGTATTGTCTCGTCCTCAGCCGCTGAGCACCAGCATCGGACCAGCCCGCTGTATCGCGCTCCAACCACCCCCGCGGGCCTCAGGTGGAGGAACGTCGCAGTGATTAAGCTGCGAGTGCCAGTTCTTGATTGGCAGTTACATTTTCCCGGAGGATTTACGAGACCCCGAGAGCTCGACATGCACCGCTGACTTTAGTATCCCCGTCGATTCCGGTCGCCCCCTTTCAGTGTGTGGTTGATCTCTCGGTATTCGTGACGCGCGCGCTGCCCCGTCCTTCTCTTCGATCGAGAGACGCATCACATGTCATGAACGACGCTATTTAGAGATACACATGATACTGCACTGGTCAAGGCAATGTCATACTGAAACGCAAAAACGAAGAGGACATACCCCGAGATGGGTATGTCCTCCGGACTGTGTCTTTGCCAGGAGCGAGATCTGACGGTCGTACAACGTTACCGAACGGCTGACTTTAAATTCTTCCCGGCCGAAAACTTTGGGACTTTGGCAGCAGGAATCCTCAGCGCCTCGCCAGTTCTGGGGTTTCGTCCAAGACGGGCTTTCCGCTTGGCTACTGTAAAGGTCCCAAAGTTGACCAACGAGACGCGCTGCCCCTTTTTCAGAGACGTGGTCACGGCCCCAGTGAAAGCCTGGAGTGCGGTGCCCGCGGCAACCTTCGTGATGCCCGCGGACAATGCCATTTTTGCAATCAGCTCTTCTTTCGTCATCGTGCCCCTCCTCATGTTGAGTTAAACTACGCGAATCCCTGTCACCGACGCTTGTCGTTACCACATCGTCTTGAATCAGGCCTTCTGCGACACACACGGAAGCATCACGCTTCTCGAATCTTCGCAGTTCGATTCCGTTTCATGGGAATGTGCAAGTCATGAATCTTCTTCCTCAGCGTATTGCGATTCAACCCCAGGAGTTCCGCCGCCTGAATCTGATTACCGTTGGTCTCCTGAAGCGCTCTGGTGATCAAGGGACGTTCAATGGCGCTGATCAACATGGGATGCAGGTTCCGCCCTGAACCGTTTCGCATTCCTTTCACAAATTCTCCCATCTTCCATTCGAGATAGTCTTCAAGAGAAAGGGCGTCCCTTCCACTCGCTTCCGCGGTCTTCTGTCGCGCCATCACTTGCAGAAACTTGGACGCACGCTTCAACACCGATCGAGAGCCGACGATGACCACGGTCTGTGTGAGATCGATGTGAGCGGGTATGGCGGAAGCGGCTCCAGCGGGTGAGCTCGATTTCACTTCGACGATGACGGCATCAAATGCGCGGCTCGTCACGTCTTTCGGCAGTATTGCGGCGTATTTCGCGATAGTCACAGAAGCATCTTTGAGTGTGTGCCTGAACTGACTCTGGATGTCCGGATCACCGCTGAGCAACAAAATGCTAAAAACAGGTGCCGTAGGCGCCATGAAGATTCCTAGGGGGAAAACGGTGAAGAGGGGCGGATTATTGCCCAGAGAAAATTTGATGTCAACCGGGAAAATAGCGAAGCCACTGTCCGATATTCGAGGCTCTCACTCTTAAGCTGGCTGGTATGTTTTATGCTGATGCGCCATCATCACAAAAATTGTTTTCTCCATTGACACAATTATCTAATGGGCGTAAGAGGAACTTACGGCCCATTCATTCACTCGATGAGGGGGAACGGGACAGGTCGCGCGACTGTTAACGGGTTCCCCCGCCGGCTTTCTCACGAGAGGAGGGTAGCGATGGATGACCTGACTCCACCTGGCCACTCAGGCCCGCCGATTCGAGGGTGGGCTGCTGATCGGTCGTGCTAGCCGGTTCTCCACTGGCTGTGTCGTCCCGACACTAAAGACCAATAGGTACTTAGCCAATCTATAGGGAGAACTCGATGCTGGCGCGAGGAACACAAGCGCCTGGGGTGATGCCGTTTCCCCCGATTAGCTGCTCAATGCTCTCGCTATCGCGCGGGCCTCAGTGTTCGCTGGGCCGAAACAGCATACATAGTTGACTTGGCGTCATAAGCGCCACAAACGGGCGACCCCCCACCTAGTGCAAGGTCGCCCGTACTGTTTTTGGCAGGCTGTTGAAAAAATCACCATTCTCACCCTTCTCTATGGTGAGGTAAAGAATTTTGACGAACCCCGTTACGATTCGGGGTGGGTACGATTATTACGTCTGCGCCAGAAGTAATAGAGCGGAATGCCGCTCAGGACGGTGGCCGCGCCGTACAAAGACTCTGTCGGCCGTTCGACGAGACTATAGATGACCATTGTGACGGCTCCGATGACGAGGGTTGCGGGTAAAAATGGATAGAGTGGAGCGCGATATTGATGAGGGCTCTCTGCAATTCTACGATGAAGCCGAAAGATCGTGGAGAGAGTCAGAGCCATGAATAGCGAGAGAACGAGGCCGCTGTATACGAGGAGCTGCTCGAAGGTTCCGCTCAGAATGAGCACAGACGCCCAGAAGCTTTGGAAAATGATCGCGCGCGCCGGAGCCGATGTCCGGGGATGAAGCTGGGCAAGCCAGGGGCTAATCATGCCGTCGCGCGCCATGGCCCAATAGACACGGGGGCCTGCCCAGGTCATGGCGCTTACCGCTCCTGCAATGGAGAGACAAAGAATCGCGGCGACCAGCCGTCCGCTCTCCGGCCCCCACAAAGCGGCGGCGGTCTTCTCCGCAACTGGTACAATCGGTTCGCTGGCCAGCTCCGTGATCGATAACGCTGAGAGATACACGACATTCAGCAACAGATAGAACACGGCGACGAAGGCGGTACCCCCGATCATAATCTTCGGGAGAGTCCGCCTGGGATCAGCCACATCGCCAGCGATGTAACCCGCGACATTCCAGCCGAGATAGCAGTAGGTCACAATCACGAGGGCGATGGCGGAGGCCCCGAGCGTCGGCTGCTGGATAGTTGGCTCTGAGAAGACCGCACCCTCTTTGCCGGCTACCGCTGCCAACCCGCCGAGAATCAATCCACCAATCGCGACGACATTTGTGGTCGTCAAGAACAATTGCATACGGCCGCCTGCTCCCACCCCTCGACAATGCAACAACGTCGCAACCCACAACAGCGTCAGCGAAAGCCCCTTTGCCACCCATCCCCGTTCGTCTTCGATTGGAACGACACGTAGCACGTAGGAAGAAAACCCGATGGCTGAGGCGGCAACCGCCGCGCCAAAGCCGATCGTAAAAGAGGTCCATCCACTGAGAAAAGCCACCAGCGGTCCATAGGCCTCTCGCAGGTAGACGTAATCCCCTCCCGCGTGGGGCAGAGCGGCCCCAAGCTCTCCATAGACCATTGCGCCGCCGAGAGCAAAGAGCGCTCCGACGAACCACAAGAGGAGAATTAGCATCGGATCGCCGACATCACGAGCCATCAATCCCGTGGTGGTAAAGATCCCGCCACCGATGATATTGCTCACCAGCACGCAGGTAGCCGTAAACCACCCGATCTTCCTCGTGGTTGATTTCAGACCTGGCTCGCTGATCGACACATCGCTCATGTGTATTAAGGCTGGATGACGATCGGGGACTTTCTTTTCTTGCGCTCCTTCCCTACCATACTGCGCGATGCCTGGGAAGCAACCTAAAGCCCCTCGTGCCGCCGGTGTCGTGCGACGCCGCCGGCTACCGGCTCGCGTGTCGATCGGATTAGCCGCGACTGAACTCCAAGCGGCAGCTCCTCCACACGATGTTGCCGAACTGCATCGAACGATCGAGGACGATGGTGGGAAGGTCCTCTCAATCTATCGTGAGTCCTACGGTGGGCGCTGGATCATGCTGGCTGCCTTACCGATCGCACTCGTGGAACCCACCCCTTTTCAACGCAATCTCTCAGACACACATGTTCGAAAATTGGAACTCGTGATCGGCAAGATCGGGCGATTTCTCGATCCGATTATTGCGGTGCGCGCGCCAGCGACTGACCAAGCCGCGAAGTACTGGACTCCCAACGGCTACCATCGGCTTTCGGCGATGAAGACGCTGGGGGCAAAGAGCATCGTCGCGATCGTGGTGCCGGAAGCGGCGGCAGCCTATCAGATTCTCGCAATGAACACCGAGAAGGCGCACAATCTGCGCGAAAAATCCCTCGAAGTCATCCGCATGTATAAAGAGCTGGCCCGGCTCGGAGACGCGACGGAAGACACCTATGCGTTGGAATTCGAGGAACCGGCCTTCATTACACTGGGTCTCTGCTATGAAGAGCGGCCCAGATTCAGCGGTGGCGCCTACCATTCTGTGTTGAAGCGAGTGGATGACTTTTTGCAGACACCGATGCGCGCGGCAATTGAGCTGCGGCAGGAGCGAGCGAAGACCATGCTGGCGCTGGACGATCAGATCATCAAGCTGGTAGAGGCGCTGAAAGCAAAGGGTCTGACGAGTCCCTACCTCAAAAGCTTCGTGGTTGCCCGGGTGAATCCAATTCGGTTCAGACCCAAAGATGCCGAGCCCCTGTCGTTCGATGAAGCTCTCGATCGAATGGCGACCGCAGCGGCTAAATTTAACCCCGAAAAGATCAAGACGGAAGACGTGGCCCGCTCGGGCGGCGTGCCGGACGAGAGCAATTAGCGCGACTCACCAGAAACTCCTGTATTTCCTGCCATTGTCCTTGAAACCCCTCCATCATCGCTAGACTCACTTACGTGTCTGGACTATACTCCGGCGATTTCTAGGTAACGCCTCAACCGATTCGCAGCCATTTCATTGGGTGCCAGCATGGCTCGCACACTCACGCGAAATTTCATCACTTTGGTGTTGCTCATTCTGCCCCTGTCTCTGTGGGCCGACTCGACTTTGGATTACCAAAACCGTGGAGATCGCTTCGAAGGCATTAGACCAAAGCCGGTGTCTGGCTATGACATTGAACTCATTTCTGTGCTTGTCGACTATCAAGAGCCTGCCGCCCAACTCCCTGACCAACTTCGGATTGCATTCCATTCACAAAGCCAACCCGCTGTCCATGTGACCGTCCGGGAACAGGACTATCGGCTATTCTATTGGCTCGATAAGATCAAACCGACGAAGCAGTGGCAACCGAACGCAGTCAATGAGTTCATGTGGCCGACAGGCGCAGTGTTGCGTCAACTGGATCAACGGCTCAACATCTACGAATTGGGCGTGCTGATTCGCCTGAAAAAAGAGACGCCTGGCTCGGTAGAAGATGTCGCACCGGCCATCCTGTACCACACCAAGCCGCCGGAGAAAATCAGCGGCTATCTGTTCACCATGAAGACCAATGGCGATGCGCGACTCTCTTGTAAGGTTCTTCGCGATGGAACGGCAGATCCGTTGATGAGCCAATCGTTCAGGAGAATACCTGGTGGCCGGCCATTCACCGTACGATGGGATGCAGGAGGCGCGCAAGAAGCTCCTCATACCTTGATCTGTACGGGCTATTTCCTCGATACCAATAATCGCCTGGATCAGACCGTGCGGTTTCTTCACAAGCCAGTAGCCAGGTAACGGACGAAGACCCACCGGGCATTGCCTATGAGCGACATCTTCATCAGCTATTCCAGCAAAAATCGCCCGTGGGTCGACACCTTCGCCAAGGCGTTGGAATCGCATGGCTGGTCGGTTTGGTGGGATCGGCAGATTCCTACAGGCGGATCGTTTAATGCGGTGATTCGGCAGGAACTCAGAGCTGCACGATGTGCGATTGTCGTGTGGTCAGAACAATCAGTCAATTCCGAGTGGGTCCAAGCGGAAGCCGATGAAGCCAGGAAGCAAGAGAAGTACCTCCCAATCAGAATCGATGGGAGTGACATTCCGCTCGGTTTTACTCAGCGCACGTTCCAATCTCTTGTGGATTGGGACACACACACCGATCATCCAGGATTTTCTCAACTCCTCAAAGACATTGAACGACTCGTGAAGAGTCCGCCGCGACACATTGCAATCGGTCTCAAGCCTTGGTGGAAACGAGTTCATCCCCTCTGGTTCGTGATCCTGCCGACTGCGCTAGCAGCGGTTGTTGTGATCGGCCTCACGCTGTGGTCGATACCGGCACGAGTCCAAGTCGACATCACGACGGAGCGAATCGAATTCGTCGTGGAGACGACTCCATCGCAAGGGAAGCCAGTCTTTGGTCCGCTCGATGTCCGCTCAATCGCCATTGAAAAATTTGCAGCCATGACGTTTGGACCGGAAACTTTGGAAGTGGCTGACCCGTCACAATATCAGGTCGAAACGGACGACTTTCCATCGACAGCCTGGAGGTCCCTCAACGTCACAGGGTTAACAAAAGTCACGCTGGCCACCAAAGACTCGACGCGCCATCCACGCGTGACTGTGGAAGGACTCAACAGGAATGAACAGAAAACCTTCCACCTCGATGCCATGGCAGTCGCACCAGGAGCGCATGTCACGTTGGAAACCAGAGGAGGGAATAACGAAGGGCTCACGGTGAAGATCACGGGGCAAGACAGTGTCAGCCTGTCATCTCGCGAGCCGCTGAAATTGATCGCGGACCACAGTGAGATGCATGGTCCTGCAGGCATTCCGTTTCAGCGATACGACGAGTTGACCTATCGAGTCCGTCTGCCTGAGCACGCCTCAGGAATTGAGGTTGCGGCCTCGCCTGACGGTCCAATCCTGTCGCCGACCTTCGCTTCTGGCCAATCGACAATTTCAATTTTCAGCCGCATTCCTGTCACCACACTGGATTTCACCCGACAAGAGTCTTCAGGGGTGAGAGTCAGCGCGCTGACCGGTGAGGGGACGATGACCTTTCCAGATTATCCGCATCTTGGCACGGTGCCGATTAAGAAGAGCGAAGCGATTGGATTGGAACATCTCGATCGATTCACAATTCAAGAAATCGGCCTGACTGCAAAAGCGAGTGGCATGCATCTCATAGCCAACGGCATGGCCAAGCAGATCCGAACAAAGGATGGCCAGATTCCGGTTCAACACCGCCTGACCGCGTTGGATGCCCTCTGGCACAATGCGCGGCTAGCTGTGCTCTTCACCATTATTACCACAGTCTTCTCAGCATGCCTCGGCGCCTATCGCCTCTGGAAGGAGTTCAAGCGTTGATGGTGCGGAAGGCGGTTTTCGACTTTCTCATCTTGATGTTGGGATGAGTGGGACCGATAAGTGATCTCGCTGAGGATCACTGAGAGAGTGACCCGTGGCATTAACCATGGGTTCCGCTGTGCCCGGGACAGTCCGAAATGGTCTGTATCTTTGTACTCTCTGAGGTCTGCGTCTTGGAGGTCTCATGCTGAATCGCGCACCGTCAGAATCCCAAGCACTTCACTCATGCCTCAGACTGTCTCTTTGTGGGCTGCTGTTGCTGGCCGTGCTATTTCCTCATGCACTTCTGGCCCAAGACATCGCCCAAGTCAAAAAAGGCGTCGTAAAAATCACCGCGCAGGTGGAGGGCAAGAATCAAATCGGCTCCGGCATCATTGTGAAATTGGAAGAGGACCACGCCTACATTGTGACGGCCTCACATGTCATCGAGGGAGACCCGCAACCCAACGTGATGTTTTTCTCGGCGCCGCACCGCCCCTTCCGCGCCCGTGTGCTGGGATTGGAAGGAGGGAATCCGGCCGGGCTTGCTGCGCTGTTGATTGAAGGGAAACTTCCCCCCGATCTTCAGGCCTTGAACCTCGACCAGACAACGTCCATCGGCGGCGGTGAGGCCATCACCTTGATCGGCTTTCCCAGGCTGGAAGGCTCCCTCTGGACGGTGACGACGGGAACCCTTTCGGGTCGCCGGGGCAGTGCGCTCTCGTTCGCCGGTGTGGCTGACGAGGGCAACTCGGGCGGGCCAGTGCTCTTGCAAGGGAAGGTGGTGGGTATTGTGACTCAAGTGGGCGCGAAGTTTAACTCCGCGGCGCCCGCCATGTTGGCGCGCTTTGCGTTGGAAGGATGGGGAGTGCACCTCTCCGAAGAAGCGAGAACTCCGCCACCTGACCCAGTGAAAAAGGCCTCCAAGCCAATTCCCGCAGCACCAGCGGCGAAGCCGCCGCTGGTGTCTGGAAATTACCAGGGTGTCGGCTACAACCTTATGGGAGGCAGGGTTGGCCTCCAAACGACCTATCAACAGAGCGGCGACACGGTCAGCGGTTCCTATGCCAACAACGAAGGCGATTTTGGACCGATCCATGGCCGCGTGCATGACAATGTCTTCGAGGGCCGAGCACAGTCGCAGATCTTCCAAGGCGTGTTTTGCGACTTCGTCTCTGAAGTCGGCAACGACGGTCACACGATTCAGGGCAATTTCACTTGCAACAATGGCAACTCTGGCTCCTTCGCGTTGGAGCGGCAGGAGTAGTGAAAGGCTCCCGGCATGCCGTTACCGCTTCATGGTAAATCCGTCATGAGAACCGCCTTCGTCACGGCAGGGCTCTGGATGTTGTTCGCCTTTCTGCTTCCTCCGCATTTCCTCTGGGGACAAGACATTGACGATCTGAAAAAGGGTGTGGTGAAGATTACCGCTCACGTTGAGGGGCAGCAGCCCAAGGTCGGCACTGGGTTTGTCGTGCGAGTGGAAAAGGACGCCGCCTACATCGTAACGGCGGCTCATGTCATCGAAGGCGATCCTAAACCCCAGATCACGTTCCTTCCGCAGTCTCAGCAGCCACTCACCGCCCAGGTGATCGGAATTGAAGGGGGAGACCAACATGGGCTCGCGGCCTTGCGCGTGACCGGGCTTATTCCAGAGAGTGTGGTCGCACTGGCGCTGGATCACACAACCAAAGTCGCCGGCGGGGAACTTGTTATGTTTATTGGATTTCCGCGCGCGCTTCCTCCCTGGACGGTCTCGACAGGGAGCCTCAGTGGGTTAAAAGGTCCAACCCTAGCGTTTCAGGCCTTGGTCGAAGAAGGGCATTCGGGTGGTCCACTCTTGCTCAATGGCGGGGTGATCGGAGTCATAAGCGATGCGCGGGAGCGTCTTGGCTATGCGGTACCGGCCTCTATTCTCTCGGTGGCCCTGACGGGATGGCGCATCGAACCGCGTCCAAGCGAATCGATGGTGCCTCACGAAACGATCGGTGCGGATGGCGTCCCCATGGTGCTGATCCGGTCTGGACGCATCCCGACCAAGATTGTGGGAGTGTATGGAGGCGGGAGAGTGGAAGAAATCAGAGGGCCTGCACGATTCGTCTATCTCGCTGACGATCTGTACGTCGAGAAAACGTTGGTCACCAACGCGCGCTATCTCCGGTTCGTTGAGACCACGGGGCTGATTCCCCCTGCTGTGCTGGAGGAACAAGTGGCCTTGCTCAAGCCTGAGGAGCCTGTGGAGGACGTCTCGTGGCACGACGCGGTGGCTTACTGCCGATGGGCCCGTAAGCGGTTGCCGACGGAGGACGAATGGGAGAAGGCGGCGCATGACACAGGGGGCAAGATCTTGAACGACCAGGTGTATGAATGGACAGCCAGTCCTTATCGGGAATCCAGGTCGAGCCTCACTGAACCATCGGACCCGACACGAAAGACGATTCGGGGGAATCTTCGTGCGCTCAATATTCGGGAAGTCGATGGAGACGTCGACTATCAGGTTCGCCTGTACGGGAAGGCAGACGAAAGGACGTCAGGCCGTGGCTTTCGCTGCGTCCAAGATATCGCAAAAGGACAGAATTGGTGACCAACAGGTGGCATCTCGTTCATCGATGAGTGCGAGTCCTCTGTAGGGGAATCTTTCATTCAGCCGCCTTGCACACGTCGTACAAACGCTGGGGAGGTATCGATCATAGCTCGACTGCCTTCTTGGGCATACCCACCCTAGTTTCGTTCCGGCCACCAGTTCTATAATACAGTCTGTCTTAGGAGTGGACTCATAGATCTTGCCCCCTCCCTCATGGGGGCATTAATGAAGGGAGAGAAACTATGGGATTGGCAGATAACAAATGTGTCCCATGCAAAGGCGGGGTACCGCCGGTTCCGGCAGATCGTGCGCAAGCGCTGCTGAAAGAACTAGGACGCGGCTGGTCGCTGAACCAAGCTGGACATCTTGAACGCTTGTATACGTTTCAGGATTTCGCCAATGCCTTGGCCTACGTGAATAAGGTCGGCGCCGTGGCAGAAGCGGAAGGCCATCATCCCGATCTGTATCTCGCCTGGGGCAAATGCAAGGTCGAGATTTGGACGCACAAGATCAATGGATTGACGGAAAGCGATTTCTACATGGCTGCCAAAGCTGATCGTGAATTTGAACCGTTTCGTGCGACAGCCGGTTAGACGCGAGTCAGAGGTTGTATCATGAGCCTACGAGGCAGCAGATGAGCGACAAGGCACAGGTGGCGCTCGTCAACATGCCGTTCAGCCATTCGAAGTATCCTTCGATCCAATTGGGCACACTCTCCGCGCTGCTCAAATCGAAGGGCCTTCCCGTCGACTGCCATCATCTGAACGTGCGTTTCGCACACAAGATCGGGGTGCCTCTTTATGAATCGATCTGCGAGAAACGGGCGCTGTTCGGTGAATGGATTTTTTCTTACCTCTTGTTTAGAGACAATCCGAAACGCGGTGAGTACCCCAAGCTGTTCAAGCCTGTGTTCGAGCAAGTCGCCAGGGAGAGCGGGCATCCGGCCTCATTCTTCGAAGAGATGGCGTCGAGGACGGCGCCACAGTTTTTGACCTGGGCACTGACCGCCATCGACTGGGGGCAGTACAAGATTGTCGGCTTCACCTCCACGTTCGATCAAAACGTCGCGAGCCTGACGATGGCGAAACTCATTAAGGATCTCTATCCCGACGTCATCATCGTCTTTGGCGGAGCGAACTACGATGGAGAAATGGGGCTGGAGTACTTCCGCGCTTTTCCCTTCATCGATCATGTAGTCGTAGGGGAAGGGGAAACAGTATTCCCTGAATTGGTTCGCTACCTCCTGTCGGGAAAAGTAGGAACCGTTCCTAGCGGCGTGACCTATCGAGAGGGAGCGGCGATCGCGTTCACTCCGAACCACTCGCTCTTCTCGGACTTCGCGAAGACCGGCCCACCCGATTATGACGACTACTATCATCTGCTGGCGGAATTAGGCGAGGCCGCGCAAGGGCTCGACCGAATCTTGTTGTACGAAGGTTCACGAGGCTGTTGGTGGGGAGAGAAACATCACTGCACGTTCTGTGGATTGAACGCCCAAAGTATGAAATTTCGGGCTAAATCGTCCGAGCAAGCGGCCCGGGAGATGGCCTACCTTTCCAACCGTTACGATACGGCGCGATTCCGCTTGGTGGACAACATCATCGACATGAAATATATCGAGGGCCTTTTCGGCCGGTTTGCGGCAGACCATTGCGACCTCGACGTGTTCATCGAAACCAAGAGCAATCTTCAGAAAAGTCAGATTCGGATGCTCGCAGCCGGTGGGGTCAAGTGCATGCAGCCGGGCTTAGAGAGCCTGAGCGTCAATCAACTACACGCGATGGATAAGGGTGTGACACCGATGCAGAATATTATCTGCCTGAAGTGGAGCGCCTATTATCGTATCGCGGTATCCTGGAACATCTTGCTCGGGTTTCCCGGTGAAACGAACGAGGACTATCGCCGCCAGATCGACCTGATTCCCTCGTTGTTCCATCTACACCCGCCTGAGGCAAGCGGGAAGTTCTGGCTGCAACGATTCAGCCCTTATTACACCAAACCACACAACTATGGCATACGCATCACAGGTCCCTGGACGGCTTACGAGTATGTCTACGATGGGCGGCAGGTAGACGTGAAGAAAATCGCCTACGACTTCGAATATGAACTGGATAATTGGAACGTGGATCCGCACCTCTACCAAGAGTTGGTCGACTTGGTACAGGAGTGGCAGAAACGGGCTGGGTCGAGCGATCGGCCGTTTCTCTATTACTCGAAGGCCGTGGACTATGTCACCGTGTATGACGGTCGGAACCCGATAACCCCGACGAGGCGGCGCTATGACTGGCCTACGGCGGGGATCATTGAGGCATGCAACGAAGCGGCAAAGAGCAGAGACCAAATCTGCGCGCTGCTGGCCCACCGACCTGAAATGGGCGCATTGCTCGATGGAGCAATCGATGAGGCGCTCGGTGCCTTGACGGCTGCACGGATTCTCTATGAAGAGCGCGGTAAATACTTCACTCTCGCCATTCCTGAAAACACCTACCTCTAGATAGCAGGATGCTGAAAAAGGAGGGGATGGAGCCTGATGAAGGATGCGAGGGAGCAGACAGACTGTTCTCCTTGCTCGCAGAGCCCCCACGATAAAGTGGTGGTCGCTCGATGCGCGCAGTGAAGAACAATCTGCCTACTCCCTCTGGAAAAGTTGGGAGTCAGAAGGCCCTCGCTGGGGCCACTGGCACGTCTTGGCGTGCCAGTGGGTGGGTGGGTGAAAAAAGACGCGCGCAGTGGAAGATCAATCAGCCCCCATCCCTGAGGAGAAAACGAGAGAGTTTGGATGAGAGTATCTTTAGCCACTCGCTGTGGCCTTGCCTGCGGAATGGCGCGTCTCGGCGCGCCGGGGTTGGGCGGGTGAGAAGGTCGCCTTTTTGAGCCACCTGCAAGTATGTTTATTGTACTCCGTGTGATGAACATCAAAGTTCGTGCTCACCTCAGTAGACTTTCCTCAGGCGCAGCTGGAACGGGACACTGATCTCATCACATCGAGAGTTTTTCAGTGACGTTACGCATTTGGATACCGTGCACGAGGGAAGCACCGCCTCGGATGGCGCAGGCTACATGGACGGCCTCCGTCATTTCTTCAATGTTCGACCCCTTTTCAAGAGAGGCCTGCGTGTAGGCATCGATGCAGTAGGGACATTGGACGGCGTGGGCGACGGCAAGGGCGATGAGGGCCTTCTCTCGCTCCGTCAACGCTCCCACAGCGAAGACGGCGCTGTAGTAGGCCATGAACTTTTCCCACAGATCCTTGTTGCCCTTGCCCATCTCAGCAAACTTGCTCAGATCATGCGGATGATAATAGGTCTCCATAAGCAGCTCCACATTGTGACTATTCACTCTTGAATGTCGAAGCGAGGTCCGCTTCTTCATTCATCATTCAACGTACAGCTCATTACGCGTTGCTAGGCGGTTCAGGGTCGGCTTGCGCGAGTACTTGAGAAAACCGCGTGCCGACAATGCCGGTCACCTTTCCCATGAGATCGGTGACCTCTTGCCATTCCTGCGGCAGAAGATCCTGTTTAAGCTGAGGATGAATTGCCCATTGAGCATCCACGTGTGTTCCTTTCCGGTTCACGAGCACGCGAAGCAGTTCCACATCCTTGGCGCGTGATTCGGCCCCTGAGGATTTGGACGGACTTTCGTGTGAATTTCCTGATGGAGGCGTTGAGCGTGCCATATAGCCTGTCTCCTTCCCTCTTGTAGGAAGAGATCATACTTCATCGTCATTCTGTCTGTATATCTCGCAGGGTGCTGAAAAAGTCCGCCCGCGGCGTTCTCGCGTCGCTCAGATCCTCAACGTACCTCAAAGGGTACGCCTCCGATCTTCACTCGCTGAGGCCTTGCTGGACAGTCTTTTTGAGCACCCTGCGGCTACTTCTACATCGTCGCCTATGAAGGCCTCCAGCGGTACCTGTGTATAAACCAAGATTTTCAGCTGCCTGTTAGGAGCCTGATTCGAGACGATTCACCGTGAAATTGCCAGAAAGCACGTGCCTTCTGAAGCGTATCTCGCGTGCACGGATAGACGCACTCATTCTGTCCTGCGCTTCACGCGTTATGTTTCACAGGCGGCTGATGAATCATAGGGGTTAGGAGGAGTTTGTGTCTTCTTGAAGAAGGTCGAGCATGGCCTGGTGAATGAGTCCGTTACTTGCGACCAATTCTCGCCGGTAAATCGAGTGAGCCGCCCCTTTGAAGTCGGTCAGCTTGCCACCGGCTTCGCAAAGAATGACAGCCCCTGCCGCCATATCCCAAGGGTTCAGCGTGACTTCCCAAAATCCATCGAATCGGCCTGCTGCGACATAGCACAGATCCAACGCTGCTGTTCCGGTCCGGCGCAACCCTTGTACTTTTAACGCAAATCGCACAAAGTGATTCAAGTTATTGTTCGGGCTCTCACGAATGTCGTATGAAAATCCCGTCACGAGAAGCGCACGATCAAGATGGTCTGTGCTGGACACGGAAATGGGTACTCCATTGCGATACGCGCCGTGACCGATTTGCGCCGTGAACAGGTCATCCCTGGTGGGGTCGTACACCACCCCGATAATCCCGCATCCATCGCATTCCACCCCAATGGACACACAATAGGCGGGGAACCCATGAGCGAAGTTGGTCGTGCCATCAAGCGGATCGATGACCCATTTGTAACGAGATGGAGCGTGCTCGGTGAGTCCACGCTCTTCGGCAAGAACAGGATGGGTCGGGAAGGCGGCATGGATCACGTCGATGATCCGTTGTTCTGCCTGATGGTCAGCGTTCGTGACAAGATTGATGAGCTGCTTATGTTCTATGCGAAACCCGTTTTGTGAGCATTCAATGAGAATGGCGCCGGCCTTGCGGGCGGCATCAATGGCAACCGTAAGAAGCGCGTCGAAGGAAATATCTTGGTCATGCATAAGGGACATGGGGTGGCATCATAGCACGAGGCTGCATTTCGACAATGCAGAAGTGCCGTCCTTCGGCAGAACCGCCAGTAAATTCCTGCGTGAGCTGGTGAAGCTACGATTCAAATGGGATAGATTTATCTTTATTGAGACCAAGGTATTGCTTGTTTATTGACATGCTTTATAAGCGAGCATATGCCATTGCCGGTAAACAATGATCAGTTTTAAAGCGATCAAACCATGCAAGCCACCATGAGAACCTTTTCTATTGACTTGCTTCGCAAGCAATGCTATAAAGCAAGCATGCTTCATTTGGGAGGAAGTTGGTGGAAGAACTCACCGATATATTGGTTGGCCTTGAACAGCGGATCAGCGCCTACAAGAACCGATTGCAAGAGCTCGAAAAGAAGCGACGCCGCTTGGACGACGAAATCGCCACGATTAAAAAATACTTGGAATTGGCGGAAACACTCTATCGTGTTGAAGCCGACAAAGCCAAACTCGCCAGTCTCTCCAGTCAATTCTACTCCGACGAAAAAGGCACTCGTCAGCGACCGAATACGGATGTCACTGACCAGTCTCGAGAAATCCTCATGGGACGGAGTAAGTATTCCGGGAAAAGCGTGTCGGAGGCCGCCTACGAAATGCTCCGAGAAGCCAATCGATCGATGCACGCAAAAGAGCTTGTACAGCGATTGGTTGAGGGGGGTCTTCAGATCAAGGGGAAGACGCCGTTGACATCGGTCGCGACATCCTTAAAGCGGGATAAGCGGTTCAAGAAAGTTGGTCCCAATACGTTCGAAGCATTGGAAGAGTCCCTGATCCACGCAGTGTAGTGTGCCTGAGTAAGTAGGACCTCAAAACACACGAAAGGGGGTGAGAGTCTTGGCGACGAAGAAAGCAGCAAAGAAAAAGAAGAAGTAGTCCCCGCCTTGATTCTAGCGTCGGGGGTAAGGCCACTTGCTCCCGACGTTAAATCATACTTCAGTGACCTCATAATCATACACTCATCTCACTCTTTCACCCAAATCGACAAAACCGTGCGGAGATTTATCTTCAAGTGGAGAAGAGCGCAACTGGCATGCTGTTGCGCAGACGAGAAGCGAATCTGCCCATTGTACGCGCGTATCCACGCTTGCACCAGCGCGAGATAAGTGACACGAATTAAGAAGTTTGGAGAGCCACCAACGATGCGGATCGCGGCGCGGCTATGACAGGACGAGGCTCAGACACCGTGACCGTTTCGTCTGTGTTGAGCAGCACCCAGCTATCGGGGTGGGTAAGAACCTGTTGAACAAGGCGCGTGTGCATCGCGTGTCCTGATCGCTCGGCGATCAGATGCCCGATGAAAGGGACACCGAGCAGCGAAAAATCTCCGATCAGATCCAGGATTTTGTGTCGCACGAATTCATTGGAAAAGCGGAGACCTGATTCATTGAGAATACTGTCTTGAGAGAGCACAATCGTGTTTTCTAAGTTGCCACCCTGGCCGAGCCCTCGAGCCCAAAGGGCCTCCACTTCTTGCAAGAATCCGAATGTTCTGGCATCCGCGATCTCATGCTCGAACGCGTGGGCAGAGTGTTCATAGGAGTAGGTCTGAGTTTGAATCAACGGATGATTGTAATGAATGGAGTAGGTGATCTTGGCGGTCGAGGACGGCTCGATACGAACTCGACGAGTTCCATCCACTAGTTCGAGAGGCCGCGTGATCTTCAGATAGGGTTGCCGCCTGCTCTGGGGAACAATTCCAGCTGATCGAATCAAGCGAACGAAGTGTGCCGCGCTGCCATCCATGGCAGGCGCCTCACCTGCATTAAGCTCCACATAGGCGTTATCGACATTGAGCCCGGCTAGGGCCGCCAAAATGTGCTCAATCGTCTTGACCTGAAAACCATTACCACTGATTGCGGTGCAGAGCTCTGTAGGCACTACGTGCTTAATAGAAGCCGCAAGGGACGCTCCGTCTTTGCCATTTCGGTTGATAAAGACGATGCCTGTATTTGTAGGGGCAGGCCTAAGCGTGAGGGAGACGGACTGCCCGGAATGGAGCCCAACGCCCGTACAATTCACTGCATTCGCTAAGGTTTGTTGAAATCTCACACGCACTCCAATTTTATTGCACAAGAACTAGCAGCAACTATCATGCCAACGCTGTTTCGCTATCAACTTGTCGTAAGTTATTGATATTAAAGTTTAAAATGTTTTTGTGTCGACATGGACTCATGTTGTAAAAAAATGACACATGTGACTTTTCCCAATATTTCTGATTTGAGAGATCCTTCTACGCCCATGGCGCATCAGCATACCTACACTGATTCACACCCTTGTGGGCTCACAAAGAAAACGTGTCGATCGACTGATTACGAGTCGCTGTATTGTTAGCTAAACGACATGTTTCCACTGAGCGGTGACAAATACAATACCTAGGGCCGGGGATCCAACTCGATGAGTCCTTTCCGGATGGCCAAAATCGCCGCTTGTGTGCGGTCGTAGACTTGCAACTTATGGAAAATGTTGCGTACATGATTCTTGACGGTCTTTTCGCTCAGGTCCAAGCTATTGGCAATTTCTTTGTTTGTCTTGCCGTCTGCAACTAGGCGTAAGACGGTGATTTCTCGCTCTGTCAGATCATGTTCGACCCAGCCGGGTTTTTTCCCCTTCTTCTGGGACATCAAGGAGAATTCCGCCAGAATTTTACTCGCAACGGATGGATGAATCAATGACTCGCCCTTGTAGATTGCTCGAATCGCGGCAGCGATCTGAGAGGACTCGGAGTCTTTCAAGAGATATCCCGTGGCGCCAGCGCGCACCAAATCGAAGATATATTGTTGCTCGTCATACATGGTCAAGGCCACGACTCCGATGTGAGGAAACTCCCGCTTGATTTGTCTGGTCGCTTCGACCCCACCCATTCTGGGCATGCTCACATCCATCAGTACAACGTCTGGTACCAGCGTTCTCGCCTTCTCGACCGCTTCCATGCCGTCCTGGGCCTCGCCGACAATATGAATGTCGTCTTTCGTCTTGAGGATTGCGGCCAGTCCTTCGCGCACGACGCGATGATCGTCCGCGATGAGCACCTTAATTTTCTCCATGGAATATTGTCTCCTTTTTCACCAAGGGAATATCGACAACGATCGTCGTGCCACGCCCTCTTTTCGACTCAATCTTACCTTCACCGCCCACAAGTCGAGCTCGTTCAAGGATTCCGCGAATCCCGAAATGGTCCCATTTATTGGGGTCACGCAGCACGGTGTCCATATCGAATCCCACACCGTTGTCCCGAATGGTGACCTTGAGGCGTTCGGGGTCGATGTCCAGGCCCACAGTGACCCGAGTCGCTTTCGCGTGCCGCTCCACGTTGCTCAGCGCCTCTTGCACAATGCGAAAGAGAAAGATCTTGGTACGCGGGAACAAAATCTGTTCATCGCCGGAGACGCGGAACTGCGTCTTGATATGGTACTGGGTCTCATACGAGGTGAGATAGTTAGTCAAGGCCGGGAACAGCTCCATCTTATCGTAATGGAGAGGGCGAAGATTGAAGATGACTTGCCGTGCTTCCTGAATGGCCAGCTTCAGCTGGGCTTTGCTTTCGCGCACAGTGGCAAGGCTGGCTTTCGGATCTTTTCGAATCAGTTGCAGGGCCAGGTCCAGCTTGAAATTCACGCCGGCTAAATTCTGCACGAGGCCGTCGTGCATCTCGCACGCAATGCGCGTCCGTTCCTCCGTGACTGCCACACCCGTTTCCTTGACGTAGAGCCGATAGAGCGATTGGTACTTATTCAAAGTTTTTTCGATTTCTGCCGTAGCTCGGATGCGGGCTTCGATGAGTTCCCACATGAACTTTGCGCTGGCCCCGCCGATAATCGTGACACCCATCTGATGGAAATCCTGAAGCAACTCCCAGACCTTCGGATTGCCGGACACGTCAATAATGAGATCCACGCGCTCGAGGTCCAACAGCCTCCGGTAATCGCGGGTCACAGGGATGCCAAGTCGTTTCGCCAATAACACGCCGGGGGCGGTTGTCTGAATCTCAGCCACGCATACGATTTTAACCAGTGGGTCTGTCGCAAAGATTTCAATCAAGGCCTTGCCACCTCGGCCTGCGCCAATGATCGCCACATGCGTACTGCTCGTGGCTCCGGTCTTGCGGAACCGCTTGAGAGATTTGGATGTCATTGTCGGCATCATGACGCCTAGGTGTTGAGAAATCGCACCATGTTGTCATCCACGAACAGCGGAAGAACGGAGAGAAGACGATGGGGAGAGAGGGGGTATCCTGCGGCCCTCACCGCTCGCGGCGCTGCTGAGTCAACGTTTTCAACTCGTCCATGAACTGGTCGATGTCTTTGAACTCGCGGTAGACAGAGGCAAAACGAACATAGGCGACCTGATCCAGTTGGTGTAGCTCTTTCATCAATTCTTCACCGACGATCCGGCTTTCGATTTCGGTTTCACCCATTTCCTGAATCCGCTTCTCGATGCGATCTGTCACATCTTCGATGGTGGCGGTGCTGATCGGCCGTTTTTCGCACGCCTTCTTGAGGCCGGCGAGAATCTTTGTACGGTCGAACGACTCCCGACGTCCATCCTTCTTCACCACCATAGGAAGGATCTCCTCAACACGTTCATAGGTGGTATAGCGACGCTTGCAGCCGAGACATTCGCGGCGGCGGCGAATCACCTCGCCTTCCTTCGCCATACGCGAATCGACCACCTTGTCTTCGAGTTCATCGCAAAACGGACATTTCACAGGCGGTGATCCTGCCCCAACTGACGTGGCTTAGTAGGTATGAAAGATTGGAAAACGACCGCAGAGCGCTTTGGCTTGAGCGCGGACTTCTTCAAGAGCCGCATGGTCTTGCCGATGCTGCAGAGCCCGGTCGACTAAGCCCACAATCTCTTTCATCTCAGCCTCCCGCATCCCACGGGTCGATACAACAGGCGTTCCCAGTCGAATACCGCTGGCGACGGCTGGTGGTTTCTCGTCATAGGGCACGGCGTTCTTGTTCACAACAATGCCTGCAGCACCCAAAGCGGCATCTGCTTCCTTGCCTGTAATGCCCTTGTTGGTCAGATTCATCAGCATCAAATGTGTATCGGTGCCACCCGACACAATCTTGTACCCGCGGTCGAGAAGCCCTTGCGCCAGCACCTTCGCATTCGCAATCACTTGCTGTTGGTACCGTGTAAACGCCGGTGAGAGAACTTCCTTGAATGCGACGGCCTTCGCCGCGATCACATGCATTAAAGGTCCGCCTTGTATTCCTGGAAAGAGCAATTTGTCGACCCCTTTGGCATGCTCAGTCTTGCACATCACGACGCCGCCTCGTGGCCCTCGCAGTGTTTTGTGAGTGGTTGTCGTGACAAAGTCGGCATACGGAACAGGGTTCGGATGGAGCCCTGCGGCGATGAGCCCGGCGATATGGGCAATGTCGACCAGCAGATACGCGCCAACCGACTTGGCGATCTGTTGAAATCGTGGAAAATCGAAAGTGCGCGCATAGGCGCTGGCGCCGACGACGAGCATGCGTGGGCGGCATTCCTCCGCCACCTTCTGCACCGCGTCATAGTTAATGGTTTCGGTCTCTCGCTCCACACCATATGAAAACACGCGGAACAGGATCCCTGAAAAATTGACCTTGCTGCCGTGGGTGAGGTGACCACCTTGGGCGAGGTCCATGCCTAGGATGGTGTCGCCTGGCTTGAGCACTGAGAGGTAGGCCGCCATATTGGCTTGTGATCCTGAATGCGGCTGCACGTTTACGTGTTCCGCTCCGAAAATCTGTTTGCACCGATCAATGGCGAGATTCTCTACAGTGTCCACATGCTGACAGCCACCGTAGTACCTCTTTCCTGGATACCCTTCGGCGTACTTATTGGTCATGATGGAACCCTGAGCGGCTAGAACAGCGAGACTGGCGAAGTTCTCCGAGGCGATCAGCAGCAGTTTCTCGCACTGCCGCTCTTCCTCGGCAATAATTGCGGCATAGACATCCGGATCTGTGGCTTTGAGTGCATCTAAAGAACCGACGGCATTACTCATGACAGCTCGTCCCTCGTTAGCAGGATGCTGAAAAAGTTGCTTTTCTCACCCGCCCAACCCTCCGCGCCGAAACGCGCCTTTCACCAGGCGTCGTTCTCGTATCGCTCAGAGGCTCGACGTACGACCTATGAACGACTCACCTCTTCGTTCGCTGCGGCTGACGACCTTTTTGAGCATCCTGCGTGGTCGTTCCTACTACCCTACGACTCGCCGAAATACTTACTGTTCCGCAGCCCGTTACGCTTCAGCGGAGGCCGCTTCGGCTTCCTGTTTCTTCACGACGTGGATGATCACCGCTGCCGTTACGTCTCGTGGAAGCTTGATCGGCACGGTGAAGGTGCCGAGTTCCTTGATCGGATGGTCCAGTTGGATCTTTCGCCGATCCACAGTAAATCCCTGCTCTCCCAAACGTTCTGCAATATCTTTGGACGTCACAGACCCGAACATCTTATCATCCTTGCCGACCTGAGCTTCTACTGTGATGGATACGGATGAGATGCTCTTGGCGTGGGCTTCAATTTCTAGTTTTTCTTTCTTCGCCCGTTCGCCGGCCACGCGCTTGATATGTTCAAATTCTTTGATGCTCCGACTGTCGGCCAGGACTGCTTTTTTTCGTGGAAGCAAAAAATTCCGCGCGTACCCAGCTTTCACATCAAGGAGATCTCCGAGATGTCCGACCCCATCCATTGTTTCTTGTAGAATGACCTTCATACCCCTAACTCCTTCTGTTGGAAAGGGAAAGAGGATACTGGGGGGGCAGCAAAAAGTCAATTCACAATGTGCGATAGATGTGTGCTGTGTCACGGTCGTGGAACGATCGTGAATGAGAATACATGCTCACCGGAACGCTGGACAGGTGTAAGAAGTCGACCGTATGATGGCGCACGAGACGCAGGGAACATCCCCAAGAGCCTTATGACCGCGCGTGACCTTCTCGAAGCATGGGCCCTCCGCCTTGAAGCCGAACACACACGAGTGCGGGAAACCACGCTTGACCAGCCAATTGCTCAGGTCGCAGGCAGACTTATACGCACAATCGGCACATTACACCTCTATGAGCTGACACTCCCGCAGGGTTCGTCGATTGAACATGACACACCCATCTCGATCATCCCTTTAGACGACATGGATCCAGTCGAAGGCATTGTGCTCGGAGAGCAAGGCCGTGTGGTTCTCGTGCAAACATTCGATACCTTTGGCCAGTCCTGCGTCGACGCAACAGTGGTTCCTGATCGAGCTGGGCTTCTGGCTACCTCAGCTCATCGATTGCGCAGCATGGTGGCTCAGCCGGATGCCTATCGACTTGGCCCAGCAGATCGCTTAGCCCCTCTCTTCACGCTCGCGACAAGAGCGGAGGAACCTTCCAGGTCAGGCACCGGATCGTCAACCCTCACAACCCTGTGGGAGGACGAACTTTCGGCACGACGACAACGATTGGCCGTGCTGGCAATCGAACTGATTCGCGCGAATAAGCGCATTCTGGTGGTCTGTCCTCATCACCAGGCGGCGGATGCACTCGTCGGGATCATTGCGCGTGCCATGAAAGCGGCAGGGCTGATGTATAGGACCTGGATCAGTCGCTATGAAATGGCATTGGCCCAACAAGTCGAGGGCATTGGGATTCAGGAGCTGGGGTTTGAATCGCAAATGCACCAATTTTATGCCAAGTCTCGCTCAGACAAAGCCGCACTTCGACGAAAATACGATCGGTTTCGCGAATTGACACCCGTTCTGGCTTATAAGGGGCAGAAGCAAAAAGATCTCGATGAAGTGCGCCTATTGGAATGGCGGTTGTTGACGCAGGTCGGCGACCTCCAGGCCAAGATCAAAGAGGTGAATGCCACGCTGGCGGAGTATGAAAACCTTCCTCTTTTGAAGCGACTCAGCCTGCAGGTTGTCGGGAAAAATGTCGAATCGCTCCATCAATATGTCGAACTGTACGAGAGTCAGTGCGCTGAACTGAAGGGAGAGCTCGATATCGCCAATGCACGTATTGTTGAACTCGTGCCGGAGGCTGCGGTCCCCAAAGATATGCGGCCGGAATTTGCCGAACTCAAAGAAGAAATTGTCCGGCTGGGCGGAACGAAACAGATCAGGGAGTTGCTCGCAGCCGAAGAGGACACGAACCGCCAGGCCTTCATACAAAATCGTCGTCTTGTCGTCACCACGGCGTCGAGAGTGCTGAGCGATCCTCTATTCAGTCGTGTCCGGTTCGATGTCTTGATCGCTGATGAAGCGCCGTGGATCGCGGCGGCCCCATTGCTCGGCGCCGCCGGACTTGTCCACGAGAGGATCGTGCTCAGCGGCGACCAGCGCGACATCACTGTAGCCGGACTGTGGGCTTCACGTGAATTGGAGCCTCGGTAATCAAACCCGCTTGCTTGACGGGGCCTCACGAATTCAGGATAATCCGCTTCCACCTCGATGTGCCGAAGTGGCGAAACTGGCAGACGCACATGATTCAGGGTCATGCGCCCGCAAGGGTGTGCGGGTTCAAATCCCGCCTTCGGCACCACCTCACTCTTATAGTGCGGCGATTCGATGGCTTGGCGAGAGGTTTCCATGCCGTGTTATTAGCGTGTCATGCGAGTCATCGCAGCATCTAATGTTTCCGCCTTGATTGTGTGGTAGCGGAGAAGATAGAGCGGGGAACGACGGAGCAGCCGATGGCATATCCCAGGCTGGCTCAAACATTGCGGAAGATTCCTCCACTTCTGAGCGAAAGCCTGTTTTAGAATTTTCCGTTCGGTTCTGTCAGCTGCATAGTCTTCAAGGTCTGGAGGGCTTGCTCAACTTGAGGTCGATCGACACGATTAACTTTTCGGCCTGTCTTGGTCTCGTAGAATTTAATGACAACCTCCATGCTTCTGTCGATGAATTCGTATTCGCCTCTGTCATTATGACGAACACCAAATCCTTCCCTTTAAGATCTCATCTGCGTCACTGATAAATTTTTCCTCTTTACGCGTCTGTCGACGGATCTCGTCCGTTCTCCCTTGTGCGACCTGAGCTGCATAGCCAGCACATTCGGACATGAGATGGAGCGGGCGAATTCTGGAATCGATCTGGTTATTCAAGCCAGACAATCTCTGCTTGACATCTGTGGCGGCAGATTTCTCCTCGTCAACTGAGGGGTACAACCCCAGTTTTTTGAGGCCGGTCGCGAGTCGCTTCTGAACCAAAGCAACCCAAGCCTCCCGATCATGAACCTTTTTGTCATCGCTGTACTGCAGTACACTCATTGGCTCATACTGAGTTCCTTTGATGTACACGGCGGTTACAGGAAAATGTGTTTCTCCAAAGTGCTCTGGTTTGAAGTTTTTCAGTTGGAAGCTTGAGGCCAGCGCAACCCTGCTCTTTCGAATTGCTGGTGGCAGCTGGTCGACTCTCAGACGTAAATCAAGGACACCGGTCAAGCCGTCCCGTTTTTTGATAGAACGCAACTCAGAGTATCACAAGAAGGTCGAGCGGCTCTATCGAGAGAAAGGGCTTTCGTTGCGCCGCCGGGTGCGAAAGAAGGCCACGGCCGTCCCTCGGGTCGCCCTGCCGCGGCCCAGCCAGCCGGAACGGTGTTATGCGATGGACTTTGTCCATGACCGGCTTGCCACTGAGCGACGGTTCAAATGCTTGACGATGTCCGGTGATTGCAATGGATACCTCCATCGGGGGTTGTGACCAGGTGTGCCGGATTCTGGATCGACTGTTTGCAACCCCAAGCCGTGGTATGATAAACGGAGGAAGGTCATCATCACACCGCTCGTTGTCGCGTGTTACAGCAAGTAGCAAGGGTTTGTCCTAGTTGTCTGACCCGGCTCTTCTAATCAACTATAGTGACGCATTGCATCACTTTGGATAGTGTTCTCCCCATGTCGGATCATAATCACCGTTACATGTCGAGTCCCTCGCAGACTGATCCCCCGGTTCCTTTCCTTCTAATCGGCTGAATTCATACGCTGTCTTTCGCTCTTCTTTACAGGAGGGCATGGCGTAGCGGTCTGTCTTGTCTGGCTTACAAGGAGAAGGAAATGGATACGACCTCAGCATTCTGGTCCGGGAAAACCGTGCTTGTGGCGGGCGCTACTGGTTTTTTGGGGGGATGGTTGGTGCACCGACTTCTCGCTAGCGGTGCCCATGTCGTCGCCCTGATCCGTTCCCACAAGCCTCACTCTCAGTTTTTCATGGAATCGTTGGATAGACAGACGCAGGTTGAATGGGGCAGTGTGGACGACCCGAAGGTGATTGAACGCATATTTGATCGGTATCCGATCGACAACTTCTTCCATGCGGCATATGGTGCAGATGTCCATCGTGTCCTCGATGAACCCTTAGAATGCTTCAAATCCTCAGCACTCAGCACTTGGCAGATTTTGGATTTTCTCAGGACGAACCGTCCAAACTGCATCTCCGTGATCAGTTCAACCGACAAGGTATACGGTCGCCAGCCAACACCT